>JAHDDU010000006.1:108724-113567 GCA_020629175.1 Flavimaricola sp.
AATCCTCACAGCGGAATATTGTCGTGCTTTTTCCAAGGGTTCTTCAGCTCCTTGGTGCGCAGGCTGGCAAAGGCGCGGCAGATGCGTTTGCGGGTGGCGGCGGGTTCGATCACCTCGTCGATGAAGCCTTTCTCGGCGGCCACGAAGGGGTTGGCGAAACGATCTTCGTAGTCCTTGGTATGCTGCGCGATCTTGTCTGCATCGCCCAGATCAGCACGGTGGATGATCTCGGTCGCGCCCTTGGCGCCCATCACCGCAATCTCGGCTGTGGGCCAAGCGTAGTTGAAATCGCCCCGCAAGTGTTTTGAGGCCATCACGTCGTAAGCCCCGCCATAGGCCTTGCGGGTGATCACCGTGACCTTGGGCACCGTCGCCTCGCCATAAGCAAAGAGCAGTTTGGCCCCGTGCTTGATCACACCGCCATATTCCTGGCTCGTCCCCGGCAGGAACCCCGGCACATCCACCAGCGTCAGGACGGGGATTTCAAACGCGTCGCAGAAGCGGACAAAACGGGCCGCCTTGCGGCTGGCGTCAATGTCCAGACATCCGGCCAGAACCATTGGCTGGTTGGCGACAACGCCCACGGTGGACCCCTCAAGCCGGATAAAGCCGGTGAGGATGTTCTTCGCAAAATCCTCCTGAATTTCGTAAAAATCCCCCTCGTCCGAAAGCTTATGGATCAGCTCTTTCATGTCATAGGGCGTATTGGCGTTGTCCGGGATCAGCGTGTTCAGGCTGGCATCCTTGCGGTCCGGGTCATCAAAGAACGGCCGCACTGGAGCCTTCTGCCGATTGGACATGGGCAGGAAATCAACGAGGCGGCGCACTTCGCTTAGCGCTTCAACATCGTTCTCAAAAGCGCCATCGGCGACAGAGGATTTTTTCGTATGCGTGCTCGCCCCGCCCAGCTCTTCGGCGGTCACAACCTCATTCGTCACAGTTTTCACAACGTCGGGGCCGGTGACAAACATGTAAGAGCTGTCTTTGACCATAAAGATAAAGTCGGTCATCGCTGGCGAGTACACTGCCCCGCCCGCGCATGGCCCCATGATCACGCTGATCTGCGGAACCACGCCGCTGGCCATGATGTTGCGCTGGAACACCTCGGCATAGCCTGCGAGCGAGGCGACCCCTTCCTGAATACGCGCGCCACCGGAATCGTTAATCCCGATGACAGGCGCGCCGTTCTGCATCGCCATATCCATGATCTTGCAAATCTTCTGGGCGTGGGTTTCCGACAGCGAGCCGCCGAACACAGTGAAGTCCTGAGAAAACACATAAACCATCCGCCCGTTGATCGTACCCCAGCCGGTGACAACACCGTCGCCTGCGGGCCGGTCCTTCTCCATCCCGAAATCGGTGCAACGGTGGGCCACGAACATGTCGAACTCTTCGAAAGACCCTTCATCAAGCAGCAGGTCTATCCGCTCCCGTGCGGTCAGCTTGCCCTTGGCGTGCTGTGCTGCGATGCGTCGTTCGCCGCCGCCGGCACGGGCTGCTTCTCTTCGGGCTTCAAGCTCTTGCATTACGCTGGACATGGCCGCTCCTCATCTGGCTTGGGCACCGTCCTACGGAGTGTGGTGCTAAATCAAAAGCGCTATGTCGCAAATTTGCAAATTTTTGCATAGCGGTATATTCATTTTTGCAAAATCGCAAACTATCGGCATTTTTGAACAGAGCCCCCTGCGCGAACGGCGTGGACAACCGCCCGGCACCGCCCTAGCTTTGCTCAATGTCCTCCGCCCCCATCGTCCGGCTGCTAGACCGGACCACCGCCCCACATATCATCACGCTCGTGCTGCTCGCCGGAATTTCGGCGCTCAACATGTCGATTTTTCTGCCATCGCTCAACGCCATGGCGGAATACTTTGAGACAGACTACGCGATCATGCAGTTGGCCGTCTCTGGCTACCTCGCAGCGACGGCGGTCCTGCAGATCATCGTCGGCCCACTGTCTGACCGTTTTGGGCGAAGACCCGTCGTCCTGGGCGCCTTGCTGATCTTCCTTGCGGCCACACTCGGCGCACTCTTTGCCCCAAACATCGGCATGTTCCTGACCTGCCGCCTGATACAGGCCGCCGTGGCCACGGGCATGGTCCTCAGCCGGGCGATTGTGCGGGACATGGTGCCGCAGGATCAGGCGGCCTCAATGATTGGCTACGTCACGATGGGCATGGCGCTGGTGCCGATGGTCGGCCCGATGATCGGCGGAGCGCTGGCGCAAGCCTTTGATTGGCGGGCGACGTTTGTGTTTCTCAGCCTCGCGGGGCTGCTCGTCTTGTTGCTGTGTTATTATGACCTTGGCGAAACTGTCTCGGGCGACGGCATGACCTTTGCTGAGCAGGTCTCGGGCTACCCAGAACTGCTGCGATCGCCGCGGTTCTGGGGGTATTCGCTCTGCGCTGCCTCCAGTTCCGGCGCCTTCTTTGCCCTCCTGGGCGGCGCACCGTTTGTCGCCGAAACGGTCTTTGGGTTGAATGAGTTGATGACCGGCATCGCCCTTGGCTCACCCGCGATTGGGTATGCCTGCGGCAATTATTTTTCGGGCCGCTATTCTGTGAAATACGGGATCAACACGATGGCTATCGTCGGCACAATCATCACCACCTTTGGGATGGGATTGTCTTTGGCACTGTCCCTGATGGGAGTAAGTTCGGCGGTGGTGTTTTTTGGCCTCTGCACGCTCCTCGGACTCGGCAACGGTTTGACGCTGCCCAACACCATGGCCGGGTCACTCTCCGTGCGGCCCCGCTTGGCCGGAACCGCCAGCGGCCTGTCGGGGGCCATAATGATCGGGGGCGGCGCGGCGTTGTCCGCATGGGCGGGCAGTCTGCTGACGGTTGAGACCCGCGAATTGCCCTTGCAGATCATCATGTTCGTGACGGCATTCCTTGCACTCATTGCGATTGCCCTCGTCATCTGGCGCGAGAAAAGACTCGCCCTGTAAGGTTTGCAAAGCCATAAGGTGACAACTGCAAACCATGCAAAGAGGCTGCGATGGCGGTTCAGAAAATCTATGCGGGGGCCAAGCTGCGCGAGTTGCGCGGACGGCTCAACCTGACCCAGCGCATTTTTGCTGAGCGGCTGGGCGTGTCGCTGCCGTATCTCAACCAAATGGAGAACAACAATCGCCCGGTCTCGACCACGGTGGTTTTGGCACTGGCGCAGGAGTTCGGCTTTGACGTCACCGAGCTGCAAAGCGGGGATGAAGCACGTCTGATCGGCGATTTGCGCGAAGCTCTGGCCGATCCGGTCTTCACCGCCCCGGCCCCGCAGCTTGCAGAAATGCGACTTGCGGCTGCGAATGCGCCCGGTCTGGTCCATGCCTTTCTGACACTACACGCAGCCTACCGTCAGAGCCACGAACGCCTTGCGTCCTTGGACGAAGCCTTGGGCCGCGAAGATGCACGGGTCAAGCCAAGCCCGTGGGAAGAGGTGCGAGACTTCTTTCACTATTGCGATAATTACATTGATGCGGTGGATCGCGCGGCAGAGCAATTTGCCGCCCGTATTCCCGCGCGGATGACGGTG
Source organism: Flavimaricola sp. (assembly GCA_020629175.1). GTDB lineage: Bacteria > Pseudomonadota > Alphaproteobacteria > Rhodobacterales > Rhodobacteraceae > JALZWD01. The sequence continues at coordinate 112,256 of JAHDDU010000006.1, forward strand.
GAAGAGGCCGCGACACGTTCGCTTGAGGCGGCGGGTGTGCGGATCACTCTCTCTCCTGATGCGGCGATCCGCAGTTATGATCCTGACACCAAGCGCCTGCACCTCTCTTCGCGTGCGGCAGAGGCGACCCGGCGGTTTCAATTGCTGTTGCAGCTCGCCCTTGTGACGCAGGACCGACTGTTGGAAGCCACGCTAGACCTCGCCCGGTTTCAATCCGATGAGGCCCGGGCGATCGCCAAGGTCGGCTTGGCCAATTACTTCGCCGGGGCCGTCCTGATGCCTTACGCCGCCTTTCAGGCCGCAGCGCAAGAGGTGCGGCACGATCTGGAGCAATTATCCGATATGTTTGGCGCCTCGCTTGAGCAGGTTGCCCACCGGCTATCGACCCTGCAACGCGCTGGCGCCAAGGGCATTCCGTTCTTTTTCGTTCGGGTGGACCCGGCCGGAACGATCACCAAACGCCATTCCGCCACGCCTTTGCAATTTGCCCGCTATGGCGGGGCTTGCCCGCTTTGGAATGTGCATCAGGCGTTCGAAACGCCCGGGCGTTGGCTACGGCAGCTGGCCGAAACGCCTGATGGTGTCCGGTACTTCTGCCTTGCGCGCGATGTCAGCAAACCGGGCGGGGCCTGGGGGGCGCCAACGCGACGGTTTGCCATTGGTCTGGGTTGCGAGATGCGGCACGCGGGCGCTGTGGTCTACGCTGATCACATGGACCGCGACGCGTTTGAGCCGATCGGCATCTCCTGCCGGATTTGTGAACGGGCGAATTGCCACCAACGCGCCGTTCCACCGCTGGAGCGGCAGATCGAGGTGGATGTGAATTTGCGCGGCAACCTGCCCTACAAGGTCAGGTGACAATTGCCTTTTGCGGCAGGGCGACCAACAATGGGCGCGAGGGAGGATAAAGCATGGAACTGGACGGAACACGGGTGATCGCGGCGGACCGCGCGACGGTCTGGGCGCACCTGAACGATGCTGAAACACTGAAGGCCTGCATCCCCGGCTGCACCGAACTTGAGGGCTCGCCCGAGGACGGGTTTGCCGCGACCGTTGTGCAAAAGGTGGGCCCCGTCAAAGCCACGTTCAAAGGGGCGGTGACCCTGTCAAACGTCGTACCCGAGCAGAGTTACACGATCACAGGCGAGGGCAAAGGCGGCGTTGCGGGCTTTGCCAAAGGCGGGGCAGATGTGAGCCTTTCGGACGTCGAAGATGGGACAGAACTGACCTACCACGTCACGGCGCAGGTCGGCGGCAAGCTGGCGCAGCTGGGCAACCGCATCATCGGCGGTTTTGCTCGCAAGATGGCGGA
>JAHDDU010000074.1:0-3124 GCA_020629175.1 Flavimaricola sp.
GGCGGTGAGTGTGATCTGCAGGATCAGGCGATGGCTTATGGCGTCGATTTCAGCCGCTTCCGCGAGCCCAAGCGGGCGACGGAAGATCTCGATCTGGGACCGCTCGTTGAAACCCACATGACCCGTTGCATTTCCTGCACCCGTTGCGTGCGGTTCACGACCGAAGTGGCCGGCATCCACCAGATGGGCCAGACGGGCCGTGGGGAAGATGCCGAGATCACCAGCTACCTTGGCCAGACGCTTAATTCCAATATGCAGGGCAACATCATTGATTTGTGTCCTGTTGGTGCGCTTGTGTCCAAGCCTTACGCCTTTACCGCGCGGCCTTGGGAGCTGACAAAGACCGAGAGCATCGATGTGATGGACGCGCTTGGCGCCAACATCCGTGTGGACACCAAGGGTCGTGAAGTGATGCGGTTCTTGCCGCGCAACCATGACGGCGTGAACGAAGAATGGATTTCCGACAAAACCCGGTTTGTCTGGGACGGTCTGCGCCGCCAGCGTTTGGACACGCCTTACATCCGTGAGAACGGCAAGCTGCGCAAAGCCAGCTGGGGTGAGGCGCTTGGCGCTGCAGCCGCCGCGATGAAGGGTAAGAAAGTTGCCGGTCTTGTTGGTGATCTGGCCCCGGTTGAAGCGGCCTATGCTTTGAAAGCCCTCGTCGAGGGGCAGGGCGGCGCCGTTGAGTGCCGGACCGATGGTGCCAAGCTGCCAGCGGGCAACCGATCGGGCTATGTCGGCACCGCGCGGGTTGAGGATATCGACGACGCGCAGATGATCCTGATCATCGGGGCGAATCCTGCGGTCGAAAGTCCGGTTCTGAACGCGCGCATTCGCAAAGCGTGGACCAAGGGGGCGAGAGTGGCGCTGATCGGCGAACCGGTCGATCTGACGTATGAGTACATGCATCTTGGTACTGGGCGCGAGGCGCTGGCCGAACTGGCCAAGATGGATCATTCGGACAAGCATGGCGTGGCCGGTGTCACCATTGTGGGCCAGGGCGCGCTGAATGAGGCCGACGGTGATGCGGTGCTGGGCACCGTCATGACGATGGCCGAGGCCGCGCAATCGCGGATGCTGGTGCTGCACACCGCCGCCAGCCGCGTTGGCGCGATGGACGTTGGTGCCGTGACCGAGGGTGGCATGGGCGCGGCTCTTGAGGGCGCAGAGGTTGTCTACAACCTTGGTGCGGATGAGGTCGAGGTCGCCGCCGGACCGTTTGTGATTTACCAGGGCAGTCATGGTGACAGGGGTGCGCACCGGGCCGACATCATCCTGCCGGGAGCTGCCTATACCGAAGAAAACGGGCTGTTCGTAAACACCGAAGGCCGCCCACAGCTGGCCATGCGCGCAGGCTTTGCGCCCGGCGAGGCCAAGGAAAATTGGGCCATTCTCAGAGCCTTGTCCGCCGAACTTGAGGCAACCTTGCCGTTCAATTCATTGGCCGAGTTGCGCCAGCAGATGGTCGCGGCACATCCGGTACTGGGCGGTATAGATCAAGTCGCTGAGAACGGCTGGCAACCGCTGCCAGCCAAGAAAATGGGTAAGGCAGACTTCCGCAACGCGGTTGCCGACTTCTATCTGACGAACCCCATCGCGCGGGCGAGCCAACTGATGGCGGAGCTTAGCGCGAACGCCAAAGCCCGGGCCGAGGCGCCCATGGCGGCGGAGTAAGATATGCGGGCCCTCCTTTGCCTGTTCGCCCTTGTGGGCTGTGGGGCGCAGGAGAGCCAGCCGGTGGAGAGACCGGCGGAATTTTTTGGGTTCTATGAAGGCATAGAGACCCGGTTGTTAGACGATGATCTGGTGAGTTTCGCCGTTCAGATGAGCGGTGAGATCGGATCCGAGGATGTAGAGGACTATGCCGAATGTGCGGCGGCACAATATGCGTTGATCCGGGGGTACGGATTTACGCGACATGTTCGCACTTTGGTTGACGAAACGGCTGGAATCTGGCGCGCGGATGCTGTTTACACCATCTCGCCAGCCCTGCCGCAGGGCGAAAGAACAATCGACGCCGAAGTGACCGTCGCGGATTGCCGTCTGCGCGGGATACCAACGGTGTAGCGGAAGTCGGGGAACGACATATGTATGAATTCTTTACGACCACGAACACCGGGATCGTGCTGACGATCCTTGGGCAATGTTTGCTGGTTCTGATCCCGCTTTTGCTGGCGCTGGCGTTTTTGATGTATGCCGACCGTAAGGTTTGGGCAGCGGTGCAGATGCGTAAGGGGCCGAACGTGGTGGGGGCCTTTGGTCTGCTCCAGTCGTTTGCCGATTTCATCAAGTATATCGTCAAAGAAGTGGTCGTGCCTGCGGGTGCGGACCGCTTCGTCTTCTTCCTTGCGCCGATGATTTCTTTCGTGCTGGCCGTCATCGCGTGGTCCGTGATCCCGTTCAACGATGGTTGGGTGCTGTCCGACATCAACGTGGCGATTTTGTTCGTCTTTGCCGTCTCCTCGCTCGAGGTCTACGGCGTGATTATGGGCGGCTGGGCGTCGAACTCCAAATATCCGTTCCTTGGCTCGCTGCGGTCTGCGGCGCAGATGATCTCATATGAGGTGTCTTTGGGTCTGATCATTATCGGCGTGATCATCTCGACCGGGTCGATGAACTTTGGGTCTATCGTCGCGGCGCAAGACACAGGTTACGGCATTTTGGGCTGGTACTGGCTGCCGCATCTGCCGATGGTCTTCTTGTTCTTTATCAGTGCCTTGGCCGAAACAAACCGTCCGCCGTTCGACTTGCCAGAAGCGGAATCAGAGCTCGTTGCAGGCTATCAGGTGGAATATTCCTCTACGCCGTTCCTGCTCTTTATGATCGGCGAGTTGATGGCCGTCGTGCTGATGTGCGCGCTCGTCTCGCTGCTGTTCCTCGGCGGTTGGTTGTCCCCGATCCCCGGCTTGCCCGACGGCATCCTGTGGATGGTGTTGAAGATGGCGTTCTGCTTCTTCCTCTTTGCGATGGTCAAAGCGATCACGCCGCGCTTCCGCTATGACCAGCTGATGCGCATCGGTTGGAAAGTCTTCCTGCCGCTCTCGCTCGCATGGGTCGTGTTCATCGCCTTTATGGCCAAGTTTGAAGTGGCTGGCGCCTTCTGGGCCCGCTACACAATGGGGGG
>JAHDDU010000074.1:3224-4754 GCA_020629175.1 Flavimaricola sp.
GCCGCCAAGTACTTCCTCCTGATGGATGTATGGAAGGGCTTTGGCCTCGGTCTGCGCTACTTCTTCTCGCCCAAGGCGACGGTGAACTATCCGCATGAAAAAGGGCCGCTGAGCCCCCGTTTTCGTGGCGAACATGCGCTGCGTCGCTATCCCAATGGTGAGGAGCGCTGCATTGCGTGCAAGCTGTGCGAAGCGGTCTGCCCGGCCCAGGCGATCACGATTGACGCTGAACCGCGTGAGGATGGCTCGCGCCGCACCACGCGCTATGACATCGACATGACCAAGTGCATCTACTGCGGCTTCTGCCAGGAGGCCTGCCCGGTGGATGCCATTGTCGAGGGGCCGAACTTTGAGTTCAGCACCGAGACGCGAGAAGAGCTGTATTACGACAAGGAAAAGCTGCTCGACAACGGCGCCCGCTGGGAAGCCGAGATTGCGCGCAACCTCGAATTGGATGCGCCGTACCGTTAACGGCTGAGAAGGAACGACACCATGGGTGCTTGGGGCACTGGCAGCTTTGAAAACGATAGCGCTGGCGACATGCTTGCGGACTACGGGCTCGTGGGGGTGTCGGTGATCGAGCAATATTTGATGGAAGCCTCCGAATTTGATCCCGGCGAGTACATGGAAAGCTATCTCGGGGCAGGGGCAATCGCGGCGGCCGAGGTTGTCGCTTTTGCCAATGGCCATGGATTGACAGGTCTGGATGCGTGGATCGTCGAGCGCATAAACTCCCATGTGGGTGAAGTCAGAGCGAACCCTCAATTGATTGACTACGCGAAGGCTATTTTCGTCCCTGTTATGAATCCCGAGCAATCTGAGCATTACCAATTGTGGGCAGAGGCTGCTGGCGCCGATTTTGAAGCCTTCAAAGCAAATGTGGCGGATTTGCAGAAGCGGCTGGAGGCGATTGGATGACCACCCCCACAAACCCCTTTGAGGCCATGATGAAGGCCGGGCAGGATTGGGCAAAGGCCATGAACCCTGCGCTGGAATCCTTCTCGCCCGCTGGATTTGAGAAGCTGTGGCCGACGATGCCCAAGGAGATGATGGAAACCGTCATGGGCAAGGGGCTGAACCCCGAAGGGCTCGATGCGAAAACGCGGCTACTCATGACGCTCATGGGGCTGACGATCATGGGCGCGCAGGCCGAGGCGCAGGTGCGGATGACTGTACGCCATGCTGCCGAAGCTGGTGCCACGAAACAAGAGATTGCCGAGACCATTGCGCAAGCGGGTCTCTTTGGCGGCATGCCTGCCATGGGCAAGGCGATGGAATTGGCCAACGAGGCCCTGGACGAGGATGCATCTGAATGACAGTGGCTGCCTTTATCTTCTACCTTTTTGCGGTGTCGACGCTGACCGGCGGTCTGATGACGGTGCTCAGCCGAAACCCGGTGCACTCGGTGCTTTGGCTGATCCTTGCGTTTTTGTCGTCCGCCGGGCTGTTCGTGCTCTTGGGGGCCGAGTTTGTGGCGATGCTCTTGATCATCGTCTACGTGGGCGCGGTCGCGGTGCTGTTCCTCTTTGT
>JAHDDU010000075.1 GCA_020629175.1 Flavimaricola sp.
TCGGCCACTACACAAAATTGGTCTATCAATCCCAAACGACAGACCCGGCCCTTCTAGCCAAGGCCCAGGACTGCGCCAAACGCCTTGGCCTCGCCTTTGAGCATCGCCACACAGGCTACGGCGATCTTCAAACCGCCCTCGCCTCCACCGTATGACGCCCCGGCTTCTTCGGGCCCAAACCCCCGCCGGAGGCTCCAACATCAGACATCCCAACCGGCCGGTAGCAGCAAAGCACCAAGTTTATCGTGCGCCGCAGGCGCTCCGCTTAGCTGGCAGCCACCTGATTGATCCGCTCGACCATAGAGCGCAGCCCGTTTGAGCGTTGCGCCGAAAGATGATCATTCAGCCCCAGCCGTCCAAGCTCCGCGCGCGCATCCACAGCGGCCACTTCGGCCACCGGCACCCCGTTATAGAGCGCCTGCAACACCGCAATCAGCCCCTTGACGATCATCGCGTCGCTGTCGCCTTCGAACCGGAACAGACCGTCTGACACATCCGGCACCAGCCAGACCTGGCTGGCACAGCCGTCCACTTTCATCGCAGGCACCTTGTAGACGTCATCCAGCGGCGGCATCGCCTTACCCAGATCAATCACATGCCGATACCGATCTTCCCAATCGTCGAGGAATTCGAACGTCTCTGCAATTTCTTCAAAGGCTTCGGTGGCCATAAGTCACTCCTTGGTCGGCTGCCAAAGGAGGTAAGCCGCGCCACCACAAACGTCCAGTGCCCGCTTTTCAAATGCAGGACGATCCGCTAGCACTACTTCAATGCGATGACAAAGGACCGATGATGCGCCCACTTTTGCCCCTCGCGCTTTGCGCCACTGTTGGTCTGTCCGCCTGCGCGGCAATTACTGAATCCCGGTTCAACCCGCTCAACTGGTTTGGCCGCTCCGAACAGGTCGCCACCGCCATCCCTCGCGATGAGCTGCGCCCCCTTGTTCGCGCTGGTGACGTGAGCCAGCTGGTCGAAGGTCGTGTTCTGATATCGCAGATCACCGGCCTGCAGGTCGATCGCACCCCCTCGGGCGCCATCGTCACAGCCCGCGGTCTGGCCCCGACACAAGGCTACTTTAACGCGCAGCTGGTGCGTATTGGGCGCGACAATGGCACATTGATCTTTGATTTCCGGGTTGAGGCCCCCACAGGGTTTGAGCCTGTCGGCAGCGCCGCGTCGCGTCAAATCACCTCGTCCGTAGCGCTCAGCAATGGCGATCTTGCCGGGATCCGTAGCATCCTCGTGAATGCGCAGTCCGGCGCGCGCCGCGTGTCGCGTTAACGCGGCAGCTCGACTGTCACCACCGTATTGCCCTTGGCAGCCAGCCCCACCTCTCCGGCGCAAAGCCGCAAGGCATCCTGCCCGAACACTTCCTTCCGCCATCCCTTCAGGGCCGGCAGGTCGCGCTCTCCGGCGGCGATTTGATCAAGCTCGGCAGACGTGGCGATCAGCTTGGAGGCGACACCCTCGGCCTCGGTTTTTGCCTTGAGCAAAACGCGCAATAGATCGGCCAGCGCCGGGTTGACCTGCAATTGCTGACCGCGTCGTGGGGCGCGCGGCATCTGGTCTGCAGGCATCGCCTTTCCGGCATCGACTGCGGCCAGAATGCCTGCCGCAATATCCCCCCGCCGCGCTTCGCGCAGCAGCAGGCGCGAGCGGCCCAAATCTTTTTCGTTGGCGGGTTTGGTTGAGGCCAGCTCGATCAGCGCGTCATCCTTGAACACACGACTACGCGGCACATCACGTTCCTGCGCGTAGCTTTCGCGGAACTTGGCAAGCTCTTTGACCAAAGCGAGGAATTTCGGACTGTTCGTGCGCGTCTTGACCCGCATCCACGCGTCCTCTGGCTCGACCCGATAAGTTTCGGGCGCGTTGAGCACGGCCATCTCCTCGGCCACCCAGCGGGACCGTCCGGATTTCTCAAGCGATGCGGCCAAATGTTCATAAACGACCCGCAAATGTGTCACATCCGCCAGGGCATACTTCTTTTGCGCGTCCGACAACGGCCTGCGCGACCAATCGGTAAAGCGCGAGGATTTGTCGATCTCTGCCTTGGCAATTTTGCGCACCAGCGTCTCATACCCGACTTGCTCGCCAAATCCGCAAACCATGGCCGCCACTTGCGTGTCAAAGAGCGGCGCCGGGATCACGCCGGTATCGACGAAAAAGATTTCCAGATCCTGTCGGGCGGCGTGAAACACTTTCACGACAGAGCTATCCTCAAACAGCGTGTATAAAGGGCCAAGGTCCAATCCATCAGCCAGCGGATCAATCAAAACCGCGTTCTCATCTCCCTCACCCGGATAGGCCAGCTGGATGAGGCACAGCTTGGCGTAATACGTCCGCTCCCGCAGAAATTCAGTATCAACAGTGACATAGGGGTGTTCGGCTGCTTCGGAGCAAAACGCGGCCAGATCGGCCGTTTGAGTGATGGTGCGCATAGGGCCTAAATTCTTCTTGGCTCGGGGACGGTCGCATAACGGTAGGCGAACTATCGGGCAAAAGAAAGGAACGGACGGGGCAATCACCCCAGCGTCACAAACGCCTTTTCTCCCTTTGCGTATCGCCGCAAAACCTTAACGAATAATTCATGTTCAAAAGGCAGTAGGCGCGCGGCAAGCGTTTCTGCCGTATCGCCCGGTTCAATAGAGATATGGGCCTGCCCCAGCAAAGGGCCACCATCAAGATCAGCGGTCACCTCATGAACAGAACACCCATGCTCGGTATCGCCCGCGTCCAGCGCTCGTTGATGAGTGTGGAGGCCCTTGTACTTGGGCAATAGCGAGGGATGGATATTGATCATCCGCCCGGCCCAATGTTCCACAAATGCGGGCGTCAGGATTCGCATATAGCCTGCGAGGCAGACGATGTCGGGCGCAGCATCTTCCAAAATGTCATTCACCGCCCGATCGAATGCGGCGCGGTCTGCGCCGAATGTGCGGTGGTCCAGTGCCGCCGTGGGCACTCCCAAACCCTGCGCCTTGGCCAGACCGCCTGCATCCTCAACATTGGAAAAGACGAGGACCGCCCGCGCCGGATGATCGCCCTGCATCGACCGGACAAGGGCCTCCATATTGCTGCCGCCGCCCGAAATCAGGATGGCAACGCGCTTGGTCACACCAGCTTGCCCTTATAGTGGACACCCTCGCCCGCGACGACATGGCCCAGCGGGACAACCGTTTCACCAGCCTCGGCCAGTACAGTTGCAACCTCGTTGGCCTGATCCGGGTTGACCACAACCACCATGCCGATGCCTGCGTTAAACGTCTTGAGCATTTCCGCCTCAGCTATCCCGCCCACCTCGGCCAGCCAGGCAAAGACCGGTGGCAGTGTCCAGCTGCCGAGATCCACCTCGGCGCCAAGCCCCTCTGGCAGCACACGCGGCAGGTTCTCTGTCAGCCCGCCACCGGTGATATGCGCCATTCCGTGCACACCACCCACCTTCATCGCCGCCAACAACGGTTTGACATAGAGCCGTGTCGGCGCCAGCAGCGCCTGCCCTAGCGTCCCATCGCCAAACGGCGCCGCATCGTCCCATGACAACCCAGCCACGTCCACAATCCGGCGCACCAACGAATAGCCATTTGAGTGGCAGCCATCCGACATCAGCCCCAGCAAAATGTCGCCCTCTGCCACATTTGCCGGCAATGACGCGCCGCGTTCCATGGCGCCTACTGCGAATCCGGCAAGGTCAAAATCCCCCGAGGAATACATCCCCGGCATCTCGGCCGTCTCACCGCCCACAAGCGCGCAGCCTGACGCGGCACAGCCATCGGCGATACCCTCAACCACTCGCGCGGCCTGATCTACATCAAGCTTGCCTGTGGCCAGATAATCCAGAAAGAACAGCGGCTCAGCCCCCTGACACACCAGATCGTTGACGCACATCGCCACCAGATCAATGCCGAGGGTATCCACATAACCTGTATCAATCCCAATCCGCAGCTTGGTGCCTACGCCATCAGTGGCGGCGACAAGGATCGGGTCTTTGAACCCCGCATCCTTGAGGTCAAACAATGCACCAAACCCGCCCAAGCCTGACATCGTACCAGACCGGGCTGTACGCCGGGCCGCGGGCTTGATCCGTTCAACCAATTCATTGCCCGCATCAATGTCTACGCCTGCCTGTGCGTAGGTCAGACCGTTGCTCTCGCTCATCCGCCGGAATCCTTATGACAACCTCGCGGGCGTCGTACCTTAACCTCAACATGACCGCAACGCCGCCTTCTTTGCGGCACATTTCGTAGTCAAATTCCTAATACACGTTAATCAACGCTAAACGGGTATCGCCATGCGGATTATGACAACTGGAATGATTGCACTTGCTGGAATGGGCCTCTCCATGACCAAAGCTGCCGCCAACCCTGTCATAGACACAGGCGAAGACATGTTTGCCGAAGACGGCCCTTGGGTCGCGATCCCGGCCAACTACAACCCCGAGCCTTATACCGCCGCCGAACTTCTCGCGATGGCCGATCTGGACGGTGACCTGACAAACATCACCGACGATGAGCGTGCTATGATGGAAGTCCTCAGCCAGGTCCTGATCGCAGCCCCAGACTTCGCGGACTAAGCGCTTCGCACTTGACCCCAGCCCTCGCTTTTGCGAACCAGCCTGCAGAGTGGGCCTGTAGCTCAATTGGTTAGAGCAGAGCGCTCATAACGCTTTGGTTGCGGGT
>JAHDDU010000041.1:0-12931 GCA_020629175.1 Flavimaricola sp.
CATGACGAGCATGACGAGCATGACGAGCATGACGAGCATGACGAGCATGACGAGCATGGGGACCACGCCCACGTTGAGGATGAAAGCCTAGATCCGCATGCGTGGCTTGATCCAAACGTATTTGTGGCCGCTTGGCTACCCGCCATGGCCGAGGCTTTGCAAGCGGCGGACCCGGCGCAAGCCGACGTCTACGCCACCAATGCGGCCTCCACATCAGAGGCGTTGCAAGCTCTCGATCAGGTCATCGAGGCCCAACTGGCAGATGTCGACCGGTCCGCTGCCTATCTGCTCCCCCATGACGCCTTCCAGTATTTCGAGCAGGCCTACGATCTTCCCGCCTCGGGCGCGGTCACACTCTCGGATGATGCAGACCCCGGCCCTGCGCACCTGCGCGAGCTGCAAGAGGTTATCGCAGAGGGTAACGTCACCTGCCTGCTCACGGACGTGACCAGCAACCCGGCCCTGATCCAGACGCTGACCGAAGGCACCGAGCTGCGCACAGCCGTCCTTGACCCCGATGGCTCAAACCTCGAGCCGGGCGCGGATCTCTACGCGGCGCTGCTGACCAACACAGCCACCGCATTGGCAGACTGCATCGGCAGAAACTAGATCTTGAACATCGTTCAAAATTGATGTATGCATGGGGGGTCACACCCGAAAGGCCCCCCATGCGTCGCGTCCTCTTCTTCCTCCTGATTGCCGGTATCCTCGCCGCCGCTGCCGCTTTGCGTCCCGGCGCGCTGGATTTCACCGCCGAAACCCGGCAGGCCGCAGAGGCCCTCCCCCATGCCACGTCGGCCGCAGACCGCGGCGTCATCCAATTTGCCTATGGCGATTGGGGCGCACTCTCCAACCACACCATGGAAGTCTCCGCCGTCCCATGGAAATTGACAACCGCCGCCCTTGCACTGGCCGAAGCGGGCACGCCCGACGCCACGCCAAACGTCGATCTGGCGGCAACGTTCCGCCAATGGGGCATCCATTCTCCCGAGCGCATCGCCAATTGGCCCGAGCATATTCCGCAGCCCACCCGCGACGCGCCTTTGGGCCAGATCACAGGTGTCGGACGTGCCGCATGGCCACCCATCGAAGTCACCGCGGGCAATGCCGTCTGCGCCGTCTGTCATTCTTCGGTGACCTATGGTGCAGATGGCACCCCGGACACCACACAAGTCTGGCTCGGTATGCCCAACACCTCGATCAACCTTGAGGGCTACACCCAAGCCGTCTTTGCCGCGCTGAAAGCCGCCCCCGACGATGCGGCCCTTATGGCAGCCGTCATGGCGATGTATCCCGACACGTCCCTGCGCGAGCGGACGACCTTGCGCTACGCCATCCTGCCCCGCCTGCGCGGCGTCGTGGCCGAACGGGACGCACAATACGGCGCCTTTCTGCCGTTCCAGCTGTCCACCAACGGGGCCACAAACGGCTTGGACAGCCTTCGCCGTAGGTTGGACCTCATCCCCGAAGGCGAGGTCGTCACTGACTCAACCTTCAACTCCATCCCAGACCTTCAGCACCGCCTCCTACGCCGCCGCCTGTTACTTTCGGGCAGCTACGCCTTGCCCGACCCCGACACCGCCATGACACCCGCAAGCATCAACGACAGCTCCCGCGAAGCCCTCGCGGCGATGATCGGCTATTTCACTGTGCCTGCCATGGGCGTCACCCCCGACGTCGCGGAGGCGCATCAGCCCGAGGCGCTGGACGTCGTCGCCTGGCTCGAAACCTACAGCGCCCAGCCATACCCCGCCCCAATCAACATGAGCCTCGCCGCAGAGGGTGCTGAAATATATGCGCAAAACTGTGCATCATGCCATGGCACCTACGACGATGATCTGGCCCTCACATCCTTTCCCAACTGGCACGGCGATGTCGGCACAGACCCCGAGCGCGCTCGCCTTGTCTCGCCCGAATTTGTCGCTGCCGCCAATGACACGCTCTACGGTGCCTACCGGGCTGTTGAAACGGGCGGTTACTCTGCCCCGCCCCTCACCGGCATCTGGGCCAGCGGCCCCTACCTGCACAATGGCGCTGTCCCCACGCTCTGGCACCTCATGCGGCCAGAGGACCGCCCTGCGACCTTTCCTGTCGGCGGCCACCGTATTGATATGGAGCGCGTCGGCATCGACATCACCCCGCCCGAAGGTTTCACCCCTTGGGCCACCCCCGGCATCGTCGATACCGCGGCCTTCGGCATGTCCGCTGCGGGGCACGAGGTGGGCTTTGAGGGCCTCACTGACGCCGAAAAAGACGCATTGTTGGAATACCTCAAACAGCTGTAAGGTCCGCGCGACCCACAACGATCCAAAGGCCCAAAATATGCCCAAACACCGCGTCCTCACCGAATTCGGCATGGGCACCTCGCTCCGCCGTCAGGATTACACACAGGCGGCCAAACGCGCGCTTCAAGATGCGCTTTGGCACAATTCCATCAACATGGCCGAGCTCTTTGGATTTCCCAAGGATCAGATGCAGATCGACGTTGAGATCGCCTGCCAACAGCCTGATAAGGTGGATACTTCCGCCCTCCTCGACATCTTTCCCTATGGCCAGTTCAACGTCACCGTCGCCCCGGGCGGGCTCGACATCCCCCGCCCCGAAGGTGAAGGCAACCCAACCGTCATCGCGCATGCCGCAATCAGCGTGTCGTTTGAGATGGAGCGCGTCTGATGGAACACCGGATCATCATTGAAATGGGCGCGGGCAACAACCTGCATGCGATGGACTATCAAAAGGCAGCCGAACGCGCGATCCAGGATGCGTTTCGCCATTCGACCTTGCCGATCTTTGACAGCATCGGCCTCAGCCACACAGACATGCGCGTGCAGGTCACAGTCGGCGTGCAAGAGCCAAACGCACTCGACACTGCGGCCCTCGCCGCCGTGCTACCGCGCGGCAAGGCAACGGTTACAGCCGTCTTTGGTGGGCAGAACGTGACGAACCCCGAAACCGGCGAAACCGCCGTCATCGCCACGGCGGCGGTAGAAGCATTCCTGCCGTCACAATCCGGAAAATGGGCGTTAACCACATAGGATGTGCGGCCGCATATGCATCGGATGTGCATGGTGTGTGTATCCGATGTGTATCGGGCAAACGGCGCGGTTGGCGGTTAAAGAGGCTTAACAAACAGGTGCAAACGATGCATCCGCCGCGCCCCCGCCTTTTCCTTTTGCGCCAATGACGCGCCGTTGGTGTCCCCGATCCAGGTGTTGCCAAGAGTTGTATACCCCGCCGCCTGCGCCCCCCGGATCACCCGATTGAGCACCACAGGATTGACTCCTTGCCCTTGCAAGTCTGGCATCACACCGCTGAAAATCAGAACAGCGCGTGTGTTGGTCAATCTGTGCTTGAGAAAGTGAAACGGCGCCGTGATTCCCATCCGTGACCGGACCTTTTTCAAGAACGGGTTCATGTCCGGCACGCAAATGATGCAAGCCGCCGGCCGACCGTCTTTGTGCAGAACAGCTGAAATACGCGGGTCCATGACCCATTTCATATCCTTGGCCTGAAAATGAAATTCCTCTTTGGAAACAGGCACAAACATCGGATTCTTAGCAAAAGAGGCATTCAGAATTTGCCGCGCTTCTTCCATACGCTTTGGGATCGTCCGGCGCGTGATCGGCGCAAAGGCATAGCGCGGGTCATCCAAAATTGCCTGTTGCCTTGGCCCGATCTTGGGCGGCTCCGCGGTGGTCAGATCAACCTCAAATGTCGTCATCCCAAACTCGGGCGCATAGCCATTCTCGCGCAACAACCGCGCAACATGTGGCGGTGACCAAACCAGATCCGTGTAGGGATCATGTTCGAAATCGTCTGTCACAACGCCGATCTGCTGCATTGCGGTTAGATTGAAATTGCCCGCAATCTCGGTCAACCCACGCGCACGGCACCATCCCTCAGCCGCCTCTAGCAGTGCCTCTGCCGCCTCCGGATCATCAGCCACATCGAAGTAGCCAAAGTACCCGCGACGCTGCCCAAACGCGTCATTCGCCTCGGCATGCTCATGCGCCGTGATCCGCCCCACCGGGCGCCCGTCGCGGAACGCCGTCCAATAGGCAAGGTCGCTGCGCCCCGGTTGAAAAAGCGGGTTTTGCCGCACGTCGACAAAGCGCTTCAGGTCTGACTTGAGCGGCGACACATATCGTGTGTCCGGGCCATAGGCATCAAATGCAGCATCAAAAAACGACGCAAAATCAGTCCGTTTTAGCGTGATGCTCATGTTTCCAACCAAACCGGCAAGTCTGCGATACTCTCCAACACAATGTCCGCCGCAGGGGCCAGGTCCGCGCGCGTGGCCATCCCCGTCAACACACCTATTGAGACAAACCCCGCCGCACGGGCCGCGTGCAGATCGTGCAGGCTGTCGCCGACCATGGCGCAATTCTGCGGCAGGACACCCACCGACGTGGCAAAGGCCAGCAAGGGTCCCGGCCCCGGTTTGACACCGTGCCCGCTGTCATACCCGGCGATAAAGTCGAACATGTCTTCACAGCCTGCCCCACGCAAATGCGCCCGAGCCGGTGCTTCGGCGTCGTTGGTCGCGACACCGATGGCCAGATCAGCAGCGGCGAGGTGGAGCAGGAAAGGCACAAGCGGCGTGACTTCAACCTGTGGCGCAGCGGCGGCCAAAGCGTTCATGCGCGCAAGCAAAGCGTCCCGGTCGTCATCTGCCAAGATCGGCAGCAATAGGTCCGCCAGCTCTCCAGCCGAACCTGCTATAACCGTGCTGTCGGGTCTGAAGGCGCCGGTGGCCAGATCAAAGCCCAGGGCCTCTGCCAGTCGGTCCTGCATATCGGCGTCTGCGCCCGCTTCTTTCAATATGAGGCCCTTGGTCCAGGCACCCCACGTGGCGTGAAAATCAAACAAAGTCCCATCTTTATCAAAGAGTACCGCGTCGATCTTCATGTCCACTCCACCCGCTCTGCACCGGGCAGGCCGTAGCGGGCACGCAGGGGGTCTTCGTATTTTAGGCCCGCCTCATCACAAAACGACATCACCCATTGATCGTTAGACGTCAGAAACTCGAGGACCGAGGCCAGAAACGCGGGATCACCGGCACGGTCGCGCACATCCTCGGCCGCGGCCCCCGTGGCGCCAAGGAACACGGGCCAAATCTCATCCTGCCCTGCCAGCCAGCCCAACGCCTGCAAAGCGACAACCTCGGCCCGTTCTGCGTTCATCCTGCACCTTTTCGCCTGTTCAACTTCGTTACTCGGCCCGAAACCGTTTCTTAACCATTCCCGCCGCATGGTGTTGTTGGGAAGGCTGCAAGGCCAAAGGAAGGTTACACAATGTCGGGACACATCCTGATTGTCGAGAGTAGAACGAGGGCGCGTTTGATGATGACCGCTTCGTTTGAAGCGGCACATTATAAGGTCTCGGCCTGCGCGGATCTGGCGGTTGTTCATGGGGATGTGCGCCGCCTCAAACCCGACGTCGTGGTGCTGGACCTCGCCGCTGATGTGGATCGCGGGCTGCGCGCCATCCGACGCGTCACGTCCGCACGCATGTCGCCGGATGTGATCGCACTTTTGGCCTATGACGACAATGATCTGCGGCTCGCGGCGCTGCAGGCCGGTGCAACAGATGTCGTGTGCAAGCCGTTCAGTGACAATGTCATGCAGGCCCGCATTCGGAGCCTGCTGCGTGCAAGCGACGCCTTGAATGAGTTGCGTCCTGACGATACGGCGCTGCGAGATCACGCATTTGCCGAACCTACCGTCCCCTTCGGCCATCGCAGCCGGATCGTCGTTCTCTCCTCTCGTCCGACGGCGTTGATGCCCGCTCTGGCCGGTCTGGTGACCAAATGTCCTTCTGAATATGAGGTGCATCACAGCACCGCGGATTTCGCTGGCGCTCAGGATGAGCCTCCGCCTGATCTGTTCATCATCGACGGCATAGGCCCTATGGGGCAACCAAAGTCCGCCGGAGAGGTGTTGCGCCTTCAGGCTGATCTGCGCAGCCGCTCGGCACTGCGCCATGCCAATCAGTTGGTCATTCTGCCGCCTGACGCTGCGGACCTTGCCGCGATGACGCTGGATATGGGCGCGGATGATCTGGTCAGCAGTCGTGTCACCCGAGATGAACTAAGCCACCGGATTGACAGATTGCTCCGGCACAAGGCGCGATCAGACGGGCTCCGCGCCAATATCAGGAGCGGCCTTGCAGCTGCGGTCAAAGACCCACTCACCGGGCTTTACAATCGGCGCTTTGCGCTGCCTCACATGACTGGGTTGGCAGACGCTGGGCACGACAGTGCTCCCTTTTGCGTCATGATCCTCGACATCGACCATTTCAAACAGATCAATGATCGATTTGGCCATGCCACCGGAGATCAAATCCTGATCGACGTTGCCTCGCGCCTTCAGGCGCAAATGCGCCCAACGGATATTCTCGCGCGGATTGGGGGGGAGGAGTTCCTCGTCGTCATGGCGCAAACCGCGCTTCCCGCTGCGCAAGCCATGGCAGAACGCCTACGGCAAAGCATATTTGCCGAGCCCTTCGACGGAGGCGCTGATCAGCGGGATGGATCAACTGTTGCTGACGCGTTTATCCGCGTCACGCTCTCGGTCGGTGTTGCGCAAAGTGGTCCGGACACTGGCAAGGAGGGTGGTGTGTCTGACCTCATGTCACGCGCAGACGCGGCCCTCTACCGCGCTAAGGCCGCGGGCAGGAATAAGGTCATCCTGAGCCCGGAGGCAGCCTAGCGGCGGAAAGATCGCCGCTGCAGTGCAGCCGCGAAAGACGCGCGGTCTTCTGCGCTCATCTGGCCGATCCGCGCAACCAGCAAATCTGTCGCGATGGATTGCACGTTGGCCAAATCTGCTTGCGCATCCGCGAGCGCCTGGCGCAAGGCTGCGGCATCAAAGGGCTCGGCCACTACCAACGCGGCCACGTCTGCCATTCCGTTCGCAAACAAGGCTCGGCCATCCCGCGGCATGTCCGGGTGATTGCGCAGCTGTTGCCCAAGCGCACGCCGCTCGTCACGCGGCAAGGCTTGCCCCAGCGGCCCGCCCGCAAATTGAAAATGACGGCGCTGGGTATCGTCGCTCTTTGACCGTAAGGCCGCACCAGCAACAATTCCGGCGACAAGCAAGTTCACCCCGAGCGATAAAACCAGCAAAAGTTTGAGACCCCGCTTCATCGGGGCCGCGGTATGACGTTCATCACTCATCCGTCCGTCTCCACTTCAAAAACATCCCAGTCGCTGAGGATCGCGACCTCATAACTCTCTCCTGTCAGCGACGCCCACAGATCCTCGGCCATCGCCGAGGGGGCAATCCCGATCCAGAGCCCTGCGATCCCTGCGGTCACTAGCCCGCCGACACTTGGCCATCCTCCGATCTCACCGATCCACGTCCGCCACCGCGCGCGCTCTTGTCTGTTCTGCGGTGTCGATTGCGCCGATTGCGCATCGGCCAGAAGCCGGGCCGTCAAATCAGACGACAGGGTTGGCGCTTCGGCATCGCGAACATCGGCAAACAAAGCCTCCAGCCGCTCCACGTCTTTGAAATCAGGATCAGTCATTGTCATACCCTAGCTCATCTTTGCGCCCTGCCAATATGGCAGTAAGCGCACGTTTTCCCCGTGCGGTGAGGCTTTCAACGGCCTCGACCCCTATGCCCATGATCAGTGCAATCTCAGGGTTGCTTAACCCCTCAAGGTGCCGCAATGCGACGGCTTGCGCCTGTCGTTCCGGCAGTTGCGCCAAACCTTCGGACAACGCTTTGTGGCGGGCCACATCTTGCAGCTTATGCGTCACGCTTTGCGCCGGGTCTTCGGGCTCGGCCACCGCATCAAGGGTCACTGTCCGGCGTTTGCGCAGGCGGTCAGTGCATAAATTGGCGGTGACACGATAAAGCCAGGTCGAAACCTTGGCCTCGCCCCGCCGCCATTCTGGAGCGATCTTCCACAAACGCATCAGCGCATCCTGCACGACATCCTCAGCCTCGGCCTGATCGCCCAGCATCCGAAACGCTTGAGCCAAGACCGCAGGGGCCAAGGACGCAACCAGCGCACTTGCGACAGTCTCGTCGCCCGCAGCATAGGCCAGCAGAAGCTCTGCATCCCGATCCCAATCTGGGGAAGCGGCTGGTTCTGTCACGTCCCGCAATCCTCTTGCGTAAGGATAAATTGGCGTAGGGCAAAGGCGTCCGCCCCTGCCCCAGCCTGGGTTAGCCGCGGTCGCGAGAGCCATTGCGATGGCCACCGCCACGACGGTCCTGCATAGCTTCAAACTCCTCGGCGCTGATCACACCATCTTCGTTTGCATCGACACGGTCAAACATTCGCTCAACCGGACTGCGGCGGTCCTGCATTTCCTCAGGCTGAAGCAGCCCATCACCGTTGGTGTCCAGACGCGCGATCCGGCGCTCGGCCCGATGTGTGGCGCGTTCGTTTGCCCGCAGCTCACGCGCGGCGAGCATTTCTTCTGCCGATATGCCGCCATCGCCATTGGTGTCTGCCGCCGCAAAACGGGCAGCCTGGGCGGCTTCGATCTCGGCCAGCGTGACTTCGCCGTTGCCGTCCGTGTCCATCGCCTCAAAGGAGGCACCGTGCCGCGCCCCTTCGGCCTGCGCCGCCTGAACACTCAGGCCCGCCATCAGGGCCGCGATCAATACAGTCGTTTTCATGGCTCTTATCCTCATCATTTGGGTCCATGCCTTGGCATTTTGTCTGCCAAAGTCCCCTATCAAACGGCGCGCGGTTTGGTTTCCGTCGCAGAGAGATCAGAATTTTTTTGCCGTGCCTTGCGGTGCGCAAAACTGCAGGCCTAAGATGACCCATGGAAGACATACCCATTCGCCCCGCCGCGACGATCATCCTCCTGCGCGACAGGGCGACGACGCCGCGTGTCCTCATGGGGCAGCGCGGGGCGCGCGCGGTTTTCATGCCCGGCAAGTTCGTCTTTCCCGGCGGTGCCGTTGATCCGGTGGACGCGACCGTGCCGATGCATGCCCCCCTGTCGGAGATCGATGCCGCACGCCTGAAAGAGGCGAGCGACTTGCCCCCCGCACAGCTGGCCGCTGCCGCCATTCGTGAGCTGTGGGAGGAAACCGGATTGATCCTTGGCGCGCCGGGCGATTGGCCGGACCCGCCGCAGGGCTGGCGTGGGTTTGCGGCCACTGGGCATCGCCCCACGGCGCACAACCTTTCATTCGTGTTTCGCGCAATTACGCCCAAAGGCCGCCCGCGCCGCTTTGATGCGCGGTTTTTTCTGGCAGAGGCGGCGGACCTCGCCTCCGACCCTGATGATTTCTCGCGCGCAGAGGATGAGCTGAGCCACCTTCAATGGATCCCGCTGAGCGAGGCGCGTCATTTCGATCTGCCGTTTATCACACAAGTCGTATTGGCCGAAATTGCGGGAACGCTGGAGCACGATGGCCCGCCCGAGACGGTGCCCTTTGTGAGAAACGATGATGAGGCCAATATGATCCAGCAATTGGGCCAGCGTCACCCAATGGATGCGCGCTAAACGCCAAGCACTAGCACAACAACACTGACCGCAAGGACCGTCAGGCCAAGCGTTTCGCGAGAGGAGAGGCGTTCCCCAAAGAACAGCCAACCGCCAACGATAACGAAGGCCAACTCCACTTGCCCTACAGCTTTGACATAAGCCGCGTTCTGCATCGCAAAGGCGGTGAACCAGCCGAGCGATCCAATCAGTGACATCAGCCCCACGGCCCCCGCGATGCGCCAGGCGGCGATGACGCGTAAAACCTCTGCCCTGTCCCGCCATAGCAGCCAGAACAGCATGATCGTCAGTTGAAACGACGTCACACAAGCCAGCGTTACAACCCCGCGCAACAGGCTGTCGCCCATGGGCAAGGCCAGAGTTGCACCGCGGTAGCTGACGGCTGAGATCGAGAAGAGCGCACCGGACGCGAGCCCCAGGCCCGCCGCACGATTGAAGACGCGCGTGTACCAAAGCCCCTCGGCCTGTGGAGGATCAGACAGCAGGAACAACGCCAATACCCCCAGCAAAATCGCAAGCCCCCCCAGCAATGACACGCCGTCCCCCAACAGCAGGAATCCAGTGAGCACGCTGAGCATGACTTCCGTTTTACTCAGCGCCACGCCCACGGCAAAATTACGCTGCGCAAACAGGCTGACAAGGCAAACGGTGGCAAGGATCTGCGCGACGCCGCCGGTCAGCGCATATCCCCAAAAGGTGGAGGATAGCTGCGGCCATCCCTGCCCACTGATCCGCGCATAAAGCAGTGCGAGGACCACAACCAAGGGTGCGGAATAGAGGAACCTTGCAAAGGTCGCCCCAACCGAACTAAGCGCGGTGGCCTTCAGCTGTTTTTGCAACGCAAACCGGATCGCCTGCGCCAAGGCCGCCCCAATGGATATGGCGACCCACCAGGCCATCAGGGTTTGGGATCAGGGTTTTCCGTGTGCCCATCCACCGCAATCACCTGTCCCGAAACGCGTCGCGCGGCGTCCGAGCCCAGAAACACCGCCATATTGGCGATGTCTTCGGCCGCGACAAAGGTGCGCAGCGACGTGCCTGCGGCGTAGCCCTCGTAAACTTGATCGCGGGTCATGCCCTTGGCCGCCGCCTCGCGTTCCAGCACGCCTTCCATGCGCGGCCCTTCGACAGCGCCGGGTGCAATCGCGTTGGCCCGAACGCCGTGCGGGCCAAGCTCCATCGCGGCGGTCTTCATCAACCCGATGATCCCCCATTTCGCCGCAGCGTAGGGCGCGCGATTGGGATAGCCATAAAGCCCGGCGGTCGAGGTTGTGTAGATCAGGCTGCCCGCCCCTTGCGCTTTCAGCATCGGGCTTGCGTATTTCGTCGCCAGAAACGCGCCTTCAAGGTTGACCGAAACGCACCGCTGCCAATCCACCAGGTCCACGTCCTCAAGCGCCGCCGTTGGACCCGCGATGCCCGCATTGGCACAGATCACATCAACACCACCCCAGGCGGCCTCAACCTCGACGAACAAAGCGGCCATCGCCGCATCGTCACTGGCGTCCACAACGCTGGCACGGTGCAGACCGTCCTGCACCTCTGGCGCGATGTCCGTGACCCAAACGTCATGGCCCGCATCGGCAAAGCCCGCCGCCATCGCCGCTCCTATCCCCGAGCCACCTGCCGTGATCAGAACCCGGCTCACCGGACACCCACAGCAGCACCTGCCCCGTCGGGCCGCGGCAACTCCGCATGAGCCGCAGCCACTTTGGCGACGCTCGCGGCAACCTTTGGTCCCGGCTCACTCGCCCGGCGCGTCTCAAGCCCCACGTGGATCAGCATATGCTCCCCCGTCGCGAGCAGTCTGTCTCCCTCGTACATCGTATGAAACAGATGCAGCTTTTTGCCCTGCCCGGTCAGCACCTGTGTGGTGATCCGAATGGAATGCCCCGCATGCACTTCATCAATATGGCGGATATGCGTCTCAGCAGTAAAATAGCTGCCCCCAGATGCGATATACGCAGCATCACAGCCCACCATCGCCATCAGCTTGTCCGTGGCATCACCAAAGGCCTGAAGGTACCGTGCCTCGTTCATGTGACCGTTGTAATCCGTCCAATCGAGCGGGACCGAGCGGTTGACCGTCTCAATCGGCTGGGCCAGATCCGCCACGTCATCCACATGCGCCACTTGTGTATCTATTCGCGCGTCCTGCGCCTTGAGCAGCGCCCCCGCGCCCCAGTTCTGCGCCTTCAGCCCGCGCAGAATGCTGACGAGGTTGATGTCGCGGATACGTTCGAGATCTCGGATCGAATGTTGCCCCGATTGCGCATCTGATTGCTCCGCGATTTGATCGATCAATTCATCCGTCAGCTCAGGCACGTCCATCAGCTTGGTCCAGGGCCAGGACAGGCACGGCCCAAACTGTTCGATGAAATGGCGCATGCCCGCCTCCCCGCCGGCAATCCGGTAGGTCTCAAACAGCCCCATCTGCGCCCAGCGCAGGCCAAAGCCGTAGCGGATCGCATCGTCAATCTCTGTCGTCGTTGCAATGCCATCCTTGATCAACCACAGCGCCTCGCGCCAGACCGCCTCCAGGAAACGGTCCGCGATATGCGCGTCTATCTCCTTTTTGACGTGCAGCGGGTGGCAGCCGATTTCGGTCAGCACGTCTTTGGCCCGCGTCACCATCTCGGGCGCGTTGGCCTCTGTTGTCACCAACTCGATCAGAGGTAGCAGATACACCGGATTAAACGGATGCGTCACGACGATCTGGCCGGGCCGGGTGGCGCAACCTTGCAACTCGCTAGGCTTGAACCCTGATGTGGAGGAGCCAATGATCGCATCCGGATCGCAATGCTCCTGCAGCGTTTGGTACACTTTGCGCTTCAATTCGAGGCGTTCGGGCACGCTCTCCTGAATCCAGCTCGCACCCGCAACCGCCTCTGACATCGTATCGTGGAATGTCAGCGCCCCTTCGACAGGCATTGCCACTTCAGACAGCCCTGGCAGTGAGGCGCGGGCATTGTCCAGCACTTCACTGATTTTGCGGCTGGCCTCTGGGTCCGGGTCAAACACCCGCACGTCCCACCCCATCAGCAGGAACCGCGCGGCCCAACCGCCGCCAATGACGCCGCCGCCAATTATGGTTGCCGTCTTCATTTCCGTCTCCGTGAATTGGCCTGCGCGCGCCCCAACTGGCCGCCCAGATAGATTGTGACAAGGGTGAGAAGTGCGACCAGACCCAGCAGGATCAGCGCGATCCCGGAAAGGGCCGCCGTGTTCAAATCCCCGTTCTCAATCGCCTCACGCCCCAGCTCGCGCGTGGCCTGGCGAAACAGCATTCCACCCAGCAAAACGCTTGCAATCGGCAAACCCCGGCGAATAAGCGGCCGCAATCCAACCATGCTGCGCCCCCACAGGACACCAACAAGCAGCGTGCTAAGGATCATCAAACTCATCGTGTCACCATTTCCTCAATGCGGTAGCCCATCCACGCCATGATATCCC
>JAHDDU010000041.1:13031-27625 GCA_020629175.1 Flavimaricola sp.
ACATCTACCTGACTGGCAATCGGCACCGTCCGATCCCGATAACTCGGAAGCTCCACCTCTGGCTCCGCCGCGCACCCCGCCAAAACCACCAGCGCAACTGCCCGCAAAATCACTCGCATCGCAACATCTCCACCGGTTCCGTCCCCGGCAGCCAGGTCCAAAAGCGCCCCTCGTGCTCCTCCCACATGAACAAGCGCTCCTGTGGGTATACGTCGCCGCCGTGATGACAATCGACGCTGACCTGCCACGCGGGCATCCCGTCAATCGGCCGAAAATTGGTCACGACACAATAGCTGCTCTCACTTGCCACCGCTTCTGCCGAAAATGCAGCCGGGGCATCGCAGTCGCCCCAACCCCACGTTCCGGCCCAGGGCACGTCCGCCGCAACAGGCGACGCCAATAAGAACAGCAGCGCTTTCACACCGGCTCCCGCCGCACAAGGCCCAGCTTCTTCCGAACCTCATCCGGGCCCAACACCCGCGCGCCCATGCCTTCGACAATCCCACGCGCCCGCTCGACCAATTGCGCATTGGTGGCAAGCTCGCCCTTGCCCAGCCAAAGGTTATCCTCCAGACCTACGCGCACGTTGCCCCCTGCCAGAACAGCCGCCGCCGCATAGGCCATCTGATTGCGACCCAATGAGAACGCCGAAAACGTCCAGTCAGACGGCACATTGTTCACCATCGCCATAAAGGTGTTCAGATCATCGGGCGCGCCCCAAGGCACCCCCATGCACAGCTGGACCAGCGCGGGGCCATCCAAGACGCCTTCTTCCACCAACTGCTTGGCAAACCACAAATGCCCGGTGTCAAAGGCCTCAATTTCGGGTTTAACCCCCATGTCGGTCATCATCTGGCCCATGGCGCGCAACATGCCCGGCGTGTTGGTCATCACATAATCGGCTTCTGCAAAATTCATCGTGCCACAATCGAGCGTGCAAATCTCGGGCCGGCAGTCAGCCACATGAGCCACACGTTCCGCAGCCCCAATCATGTCGGTCCCTGCAGCCACCGGCAGCGGCGCATCTGTGGGGCCAAACACAATGTCGCCCCCCATCCCAGCGGTCAGGTTCAACACTGGGTCCACGTCCGAGGCGCGGATACGCTCCGTCACTTCGCGGTAATACCCCAGATCACGCGAGGGCACGCCCGTCTCCGGGTCGCGCACATGGCAATGCACGATCGCAGCACCGGCACGGGCCGCGTCAATCGCGCTATCTGCAATCTCTTTGGGTGAGCGGGGCACATGCGGGCTGCGATCCTGCGTGCTGCCCGATCCTGTAACGGCACAGGTGATAAACACCTCACGGTTCATAGTCAGTGGCATTCATCCCTCCCTGCCCTGTTTTTGCGACACTCCCTCAAATGCAGCAGCGGCGCAATACGTCAGAGTTGACACCAAGCGCCCATTTGCGACACACCTGCCCCATGACCCGAACCAGCCTGACCACTGCAGCTTATTTTACCAGCTTCGCATAACGCGGCGCGGGTCTTTTCTTGACATCAAAACACTCCACCGCCTCCTTGGGCGCGTTGGAACAAGTCCTTGGGGCCAACCTTATGAGGACATGCATGACACTTACAATTTCAAGGGCCACTCCGCGTGACGTTCCCGCGCTGCATGATATGCTGCAAAAGCTCTGCGCTCACCATGGTGACACCTGCCAGATCGGCCTCGCCGCCACGGAACAGGCCCTCATCCACAGACCCAACCTCGCGGCATTCATAGCCCATCTGGACGGTAACGGCGTGGGCTACGCCGTCGCAGAAACCCTATGGCAGCCCATGAACTCCGGCGACGCAATCGACATCTGCCACCTCTACATCCGGGAACGCCACCGCAATCGCGGCATCGGAACGGCGCTCGTCAACGCGGTCCGGGATTTTGCTCTTGAACAGCGCGCTTGCAAGCTCACCATAGGAACCCACCCCGACAACGCTGGTGCTGCAGCCGCCTACCGCGCCATGGACCTGACAGAACTGACAGGCCCAAATGGTGCGCGGTTTTCAATCCCGCTCTGACATGCCTCTTCTTCTGGCTCCAATAATCCCGGGGGTCCGGGGGCTGGCCCCCGGCCTGCGCCGGGACGGTGGGCGGGGCGCATTGGCCCTTCGGGACCAACAGCGGCGCCCCGCCCCTCAGTAGGGCATCGGATGGGCGCGGTGCACCTCATCAATCGCGGCCACCAGCTCGTCAGACAAAGCCACATCAACGCCCGCCAGAATATGGGCCAACTGCTCAACCGTCGTCGCGCCGAAAATCGGGTTAGAGACAAACGGCCGCGTGCGATGCCAGGCCAGCGCCATGTGTACGGGATCAATGCCGTGCTCTGCCGCCAGCTCAACATAGGCGCGGGCCGCCGCGTCTTCGCGCGGCGCCACCCGTCCCCCCATTTCAGGCACCAGATCGCGGCGGCTGCCTTTCGGCACCACCCCGTCCAGATACTTGCCCGTCAGAATACCCGCCGCGAGCGGCGAGAATGCCAAAAGCGTCACATCCTCATTCACTGACAACTCAGCCATATCCGTGTCGTAGAGGCGGCACATCAGCGAGTACTCATTCTGCACCGTCGCAACATGCGGCCCGCCCACGGCCTCGGCCCGATCAATCCAACGGGCCGTGCCCCAAGCGCTTTCGTTCGACAAACCAAAGGCCCGCACTTTCCCCTCCGCCACCATCTCAGCCATAACAGTCAGCACGTCATCCATATGCGCCAGTGTCTCAGCTTTGTTCTGATGGCTGGGATCATAGGTCCAGTTCTGACGAAACATGTATGAGCCCCGCTCCGGCCAATGCAACTGGTAGAGGTCGATCACATCGGTCTGCAGTCTGCGCAGTGAGCCTTCGACCGCCTCGCGGATATTGCCGCCGTTGAACCCCTGCCCATCTCGAACAAACCCACCGTTCGCACCGGAGACTTTGGTGGCAATCACCACATCCTCTCGCCGTCCCCGACTGGTGATCCAATTGCCCACAATCTCTTCGGACCGGCCAACCGTTTCGGCCCGTACGGGATTGACCGGATACATCTCTGCCGTGTCCCAGAAATCAATCCCGGCCTCCAACGCCATGTCCATCTGGCGGTGCGCGTCGGTCTCTTTCGTTTGGGTGCCAAACGTCATCGTCCCAAGACACCACTCGCTCACATCAATGTCCGTTTGGCCGAGCTTCATTCTGTCCATTTCGTCTATTCCCTATAGCCCGCCCACAGCGCGCAATTGTCTGATGATATCATCTACGCCCGTGTCATGGCGCAAGCTTGCAAAGACAACCGGCCCGTCCCCGCGCATGCGTGCCGCGTCTTGCGCCATCACCTCGAGCGACGCGCCCACATGCGGGGCGAGGTCGGTTTTGTTGATGATCAGGACATCAGACCGGGTGATCGCAGGGCCACCCTTACGCGGAATCTCCTCGCCTGCGGCCACGTCGATCACATAGAGCGTGACGTCTGCAAGCTCAGGCGAAAAGGTGGCAGACAGATTATCGCCGCCGCTTTCGATCAGGATCAGATCAAGCACCGGATGCCGCGCCCGCAACTCGGCGACAGCGGCCAAATTGATCGACGCATCCTCGCGAATTGCGGTGTGCGGACACCCCCCTGTTTCGACACCCATCACCCGATCTTCGGGCAGGATTTGCATCCGCATCAGCGCCTCGGCGTCCTCACGCGTGTAGATGTCATTGGTGATCACCGCCAAAGACAACTCATCTTTGAGCGCTTGAGCCAGTTTGGCCGTCAATGTGGTCTTGCCCGCCCCCACCGGCCCGCCAATACCTACTTTCAAAGGTCCGTTCATAGTGCCATCCATATCATCGCTACGCTGAGCGCCAGACACAAAGGCCCAAACAGCCATTTGTCATTGGTTGCAAAGGGCTCTTGCGGCGTCAGCCGCCGCCATTTGCCCCAATAGGCCATCGCCCCGCGCACCCCAAACACCGCGGCATAGGCCAAAAGCCCGGCAGACCGGATCCAACTTTCCTCAAGCCAGATCAATGCGGCTCCTGACGTCAGCGCGAAGGCCACGGCGGCACAGGGGATCGCACCGGGCATTCGTGTGGCCGCCTCAAATCCCACCACCGCCGCGACAAGCCGCCGTTCCTCGCGGATCGGCCACCAGACTTCAAACGCCCAAAGGACATGGATCACAGCCAGGATCAGCAGCATTATCGTCGTTGCGAGTTCAATCATTCTGCCCCCTCTTCAGTTCGTTAAGACCGAAACATCCTCGGCTCCAAATCTTCGTGACGCAGCGACGCAATGTCCACTGCAAAGGCGCAGCTGCCAAGGTCATCGAGCCCCAGCGGCAGAACCTCTGCCGCAATGTTCACACAGTCGGGTGACAGGTCATTTACGCAAGCCTGCGCCTGCGTTTGGCCCAAAGGCATCAACCGTTGTGCCGCCTGAACAAGGTTGATGACAAAGGACTGCAGGTAAAGCTGCACGGCGACGTCCAAAGGCAGGCCCGCCGCACCTACAGCACAGCCAACGGCAACAGGATAGGGCATGTCCGGAACGTCAAAACCGTGAACCGCGCGCACGGTCGCCGCAAAAGCCGCCCCCATCTGACATGCCTCTGCCCGGCGTTCCGGAGAAGGGCCGAGGGCCTCTGCCAACTCCGCAATCTCCGCCAGAGTGGTACGATCTGCACGCGCCGCCGACACAAGTAAAATCCCATCGTTGCGTCCCGCCCCGTGGTGCAAGACGGCGCGGAGCCAGTCCGTCAGAGAATGGGCGTCGGAAACTGTCCCCTCCCGGATTACCATCTCAAGCCCATGAGACCACGCAAACGCGCCAACCGGATAGGCCGGAGACAGCCACTGGCTTAGCGTCACAAGGGGGAGGTCAGGCATGCGAATGGCTGTGATCATGGCCCATGGTCCGTCCGACACCATAGGCACCGCCTTCGGGCCGGAACGGCGCTGTGATGTCCGTGACCGTGGCCCCCAAACGCTCCAACAAATCGCGCATCACCTTGTCGCGCTGCAAGATGAGAGAGTCTGCGTGGATTTCGCAGGGCGCATGCCGGTTACCGATATGCCAGGCCAGCCGGGGCAAATCCCCGGTCACGCGGAGCAGCTCTTCCTCCGCCGCGCGCACGATAATCGCGCCACCATCTTCAAGGCGCAGGGCATCACCGTCTTCGAGGCTCACGACCTCGGGCAAGTCGACCAGAACACTTTCACCGCCATCTGTCGGCAAGACTTTCCGGCGCAGCATTCGTGCATCATAGGTGAGCGTCACGGTGTCGCAATGCGCGCCAGCCCCGCCCACCGAACGGGCCACATATCGGGGCCCGCTCATACCTCAACCGCTCCGCTTAGACGGCGCCGCTTGAGGCGAAGATGCGTTTGATCTCGGCTGTCCGATTGGTACCCAGCTGTGCAAGCTGTTCGTCGCTGAGCTCTTGCAGCTGTTTGACAGCCTGCATCCGGCTGTTGGCTTCGGCCAGAGCGACGAGCCCGCGTCCGATCATGCGGAAGGGTGCTGCCAGTATGGACAAAAGGCTGGGGGTTTGTGCGATGCGGTTCAGTGTGACGTTGGCAAAGGCCATTGGAAACTCCGTTGATGACAACTTGTTTCCTCCCTGTCCCTAAGATCGCACAAAATCTCTTATTTTCAACGCACAAGCCCGCAATCCCGCCTTGCGTCAGATGCATGGCACCACGATCTGTCATGGCGCAACCGTCAGTTCAATGATTGTCGTATCGGGCAACCGCGCATCCTGATCGGATTGGTTCCACAGCATGAACCCCAGCGCCAGCTCGGGGATATACCGGATCGTTTCCATATAGTTGTTCTCGGTGTCATAGGCGATAAGCGCGTCAATGGTCGCATATCGGCACGTTCCGACGACAAGCTCAGGTCCCTCGACATAGGCTTGCAACTGCGGCTCTTGGCGCGCCCCATCAGAGGCAGCTACGGTGACATTTGCATTGAACCGCTCGCCTGCGACGGGCACGGGCAATTGCGAAGGTGCCAATCCGTAGTCGTAGACTTGCTGCGAGGCAGGATCCTCTGCTCCATCCACAACCTCAACGTAAGACAACAAATGTGTGCCCTGCGCGATCAACAGCCGATAGCTCAGCGCGCCGTTAAACTTCCCATCGACCTGTGTCGTTGCATCTGCGACAGCCGTGTAGGTCTCTGACGCCCCATCACCGAAATGCAGCGTGATGCCACGGCCCAGATCGGCGTCTGTAGGGCAGCCTTGCTGGGCCTGCACGCCTGTCGCGCAAAGAACCAGAGCAATGGTTTTTGTCAAATTCTTCATGTCGACCCCAAAATTCAAAACATGAAATATCGCTGCGCCATCGGCAAGACCTCGGCAGGCGCGCAGGTCAGCAGCTCGCCGTCCGCGCGCACTTCATAGGTCTCTGGGTTAACCTCCACTTGCGGCAAAGCATCGTTGAGCTTCAGATCGCGCTTGCCGATGTTGCGCGTGTTCGCCACAGCCAACGTCTGCTTACGCAGCCCCAAGGCCGCCCCGATCCCATCGCTCTGGGCCGCGGCGCTGACAAAACACACAGCCGCATGCTCAACAGCGCGGCCCATGGCCCCAAACATTGGACGCGTATACACAGGCTGCGGCGTAGGGATGGACGCATTCGGATCACCCATTTGCGCGGCCACGATCACGCCACCCATCAGCACCATTTCCGGCTTTACCCCAAAAAAGGCTGGGTCCCACAGCACAAGATCGGCACGTTTGCCCACCTCAACGCTGCCCACCTCATGGCTGATGCCATGCGCGATGGCCGGGTTGATGGTGTATTTGGCGATATAGCGGCGTACTCTCAGGTTGTCGTTCTCACCCTGCTCATCCGTCAATCGACCTCGCTGCACTTTCATTTTGTGTGCCGTCTGCCATGTCCGGATGATGACTTCCCCCACCCGTCCCATCGCCTGACTGTCGGACGCGATAATCGAAAACGCCCCCATGTCATGCAAAATGTCTTCGGCGGCGATCGTCTCCCGCCGAATACGGCTTTCGGCAAAGGCCACATCCTCGGGGATCGATTTATCCAGATGATGGCACACCATGAGCATGTCGAGATGCTCTTCTACGGTGTTGACAGTGAACGGCCGCGTCGGATTGGTCGAACTGGGAAGAACATTGGCATCGCCACAGATTTTGATGATGTCCGGCGCATGGCCACCGCCCGCCCCTTCGGTATGAAAGGCGTGGATCGTGCGCCCCTTCATCGCGGCAACAGTGTTCTCCACAAACCCGCTCTCGTTCAGAGTGTCGGTGTGAATCATCACCTGAACGTCCATGTCGTCTGCGACGCTAAGGCAGCAGTCAATCGCGGCTGGCGTTGTGCCCCAATCCTCGTGCAGCTTTAAAGCACACGCCCCGCCCTTTACCATTTCAACCAGCGCGTCCGGCTGGCTCGCGTTGCCCTTGCCTGCAAAGCCAACGTTCATCGGCACGCCATCCACCGCCTGCAACATCCGCCCGATGTGCCATGGCCCAGGCGTGCAGGTCGTGGCCAAAGTCCCATGCGCAGGGCCGGTGCCACCGCCCAACATCGTCGTCAGCCCCGAGTGCAGCGCGTCTTCCATCTGCTGCGGCGCAATAAAATGGATGTGGCTATCAATTCCGCCGGCTGTGAGGATACGCCCCTCACCCGCAATGATCTCGGTCCCCGGACCGATGATAATATCGACACCGGGCTGCGTATCAGGATTACCCGCCTTCCCAATGGCCGCGATGCGCCCATCCCTCAGGCCAACGTCGGCCTTGATGATCCCGGTCCAGTCGACGATGAGGGCATTGGTGATCACCGTATCCATCGCGCCCCCGGCCCGTGTGATCTGGCTTTGCCCCATGCCGTCCCGGATGACTTTGCCACCGCCGAACTTCACCTCTTCGCCGTAGATCGCAAAGTCCTTTTCAACTTCGATCACCAGCTCGGTGTCAGCCAGACGGACTTTGTCGCCAACCGTGGGCCCAAACATCGCGGCATAGTCAGAACGCGGTATTTCCACTGCCATATCAGGCCTCTCCTTGCTTCATCTCTTGTAGTAGTCTGACGCGGACAGGGTGCCGTTGCCGGTACATAAACCGACCAAACCAGACGTACACCCGGGTGAGCCAACCCGCGTCGATTTCGACGGTATCAATCAGCCGCGCACCGGTTTCCGTGGGTTCAACTTTCAAATGGTGCGCCCAGAGTTTGACCGGCCCACCCCCTTCGCGGCTTTGAAACATTCGGGCGGCAGGATCATAGGTCACGACTTCCATGTGATAAGGCTGCGGCGGCATAATCCCAAGCAGCCTGAACCGCACGTCGATCTTCTGTCCCTCATACATCTCACCGTCGGGGAGACCCTCAAAGGTGACCAACCGTTTCGTTGCGGCAACAAAGGCGTCAAAATCCGTGGCAACCTGCCACACTGCGTCAGGCGAGGCGTCATACTCATGCGTCAGCTGAATCGTCTTTGACATCGCTTTTCGTCACCCGGCCAACACTAACGCAGCCCTTGGAACTGAAGTAAGTCTTCAATCCTGCGGTTTGTCTGCCGCTCAAGGCAACGGTTGAGGATCATTGGATACATCGATCCATCCTCAAACCCTTCGGTCTCCGCAACACAGGCAAGATCCCTGAACGCGAGCCACGCGCGCTGCGCCTCAACAAACGTCCCGCCGCTCTGCGCCGGACGTACCTCTGCATAAAGTCGGTTGAGCTCAGCGTCTGCGACGGCAAAGCGCTGCTCTGCACAGCGGTTCAGGCCGATCTGACCAAGCGTGTTCAAATGCGCATCATCATAGCACGAACCCGTTTGCGAAAACGCGGCGGTTGGCGCCAAAGCCAAGGCCCACACAACACGTCTCATAGTGGTCCCATCACCTTGCCATTAAAGCCGAACACGCGCCGCGCTCCCTTCATCGGGATGAGCGCCACATCACGCCGCTGGCCCGGCTCAAACCGCACAGCGGTGCCCGCCGCGATGTCCAGCCGCAGGCCATGCGCTGCCGCCCGATCAAAATCCAACGCCGGGTTCGCTTCTGCAAAGTGGTAATGCGAGCCAACCTGAACAGGTCGGTCACCCGTGTTCGCCACGGTCAAGGTCACCGCCTCATCACCTGCATTGAGAGTTAATGTCGTATCGGATGTGATGATGTCACCTGGGATCATATCGCGGCCTTACCTGATGGGCTGATGAACGGTCACGAGCTTCGTGCCGTCTGGAAAAGTAGCCTCGACCTGCACGTCGTGGATCATCTCAGGTACCCCTTCCATGCATTGCTCGCGCGTCAGGACCTGTGCACCCGCCTCCATCATATCCGCAACGGACCGCCCGTCCCGCGCCCCCTCGACAACAGCATCGGTGATCAAGGCTATGGCCTCCGGATGATTCAACTTCACCCCGCGCGCAAGACGCTTGCGCGCCACCTCAGCCGCCATGCTGATCAATAACTTTTCTTTTTCACGGGGGGTCAGCTGCATGGGCTAAAGTCTCCAAACTCGTGGCATCGGAGCGGCATGCAGAACCTCAACCAAAGGGATCAAGCCGCGCCGCAATTCGTAGCCATCTTGCGCCAGCAAACGGAGGAACAAAACCCCATCTTCAACCAAACCAGCCCCGGCTGTTTCGGGCAAAGCCGGTTTGATTACCGACAATTTCGCGGCTGCATCACGGCCCACATACAGCACTGCTGCCATAGCAATGGCCCCTCCTGCCACAGCTGTATTGGCAAGCTGGCCAGCAACATTTCCATTTATACGGGTAGCATCCGCATACACCAAAGACCCACCACGTCGCACACGCCAACTGTCTGAAAACGCAGCGGCGCACACGGCCTCCCCCATGGCCGTCCGCCCAAACACGACCGGCTCGACAACAAGTGCTTGTGAGGTCGGCTCAAGGTCCAACGTCAAAGACCGGTGCAAATTTGCCCCGTCGAAAATTATGGTTTCTTGCGGCAACCAGGCAAGCTTTCCTTCGTTCTTAACCTGAATATCCACATTCATTCGAGCCTGCTGACCCGGCAGTGACCGATATGCTCTCTCCGCTGCTTGAGACGTGACAGTCACCGCGGCATTGTCGCCAACCCCAATCCCGAGGGAGACATTATCGCCACCGGTCAGTCCGCCCGACGTGTTCAGGAAAACGGCGTCAAGCGCCGCACTCTTCGACTTCGGAAATACCGCTTTAAGACACCCTTGCTGCCGCAGTCCGGAAATGTGCGAGTTTTTCCCACGCCGCTTCACCTCAAGCAGCAATTGCCCTTGAGAACGCGGCGCTTCGGTCTGAGATGCGTCAAGCAGCGGATGGCCCTCCCCCCACCTGCATCTACGCCAACGCCCGAAGTGTCACCCCCAGATCGCTTCTTTCGGGAGTGAGACACTGCAGATGCTCAAAATTTGATCATTGCCTACTTACCAAGCAAACCGGCGCATCATCTCACGGCTGACCCAAACCTAAAGTGGATTGTCCATCCGGATCATTGACTGCACCGTCCCGGTTACCGGCTCACCAAAGACAACACGGATATGATCGTTGTTTACTCCGTACCGTGTCTCTGCCCATGGCTGATCAAAATTGCTGCGCGTGGGGCTCGCCGCAATACGTCCAATCGGTGTCACGGATTCTACCGTCCGCGCCCAGCCCTCAAAAGGCAGCTGTCCGCCAGTGCCGATCACCCATGCGTCATCCGCCGTCGTTTGCGTAAACTTGACCGGCAACGGATTGCGCGTCTCTGTCGCAACGCCGTGAAACACATTCCCACTGAACGTGATGTTGCGCATGCGATTGCGATCCAGATCCGCAATGCTCGCATTCACATCATCCACCCGGTCAATCGTCCCGTTGAGCGTCCGAAACACATTGCCTGACACGCTCAGCCCGTGGATGAAATGTCCCGCACCATATGGCTTGATGATCAGCCAGCGGAACCAGCTTGCAACGTCATTGGCCGTGAAGATGTTACCATCAATCGTCAGTCCACCGAATGAGAATTGCTGCCCCAAATCCGGCGACGCATCATGTTCGTTGGTCCACTCAATCCAATTGTTGTCAATATAGTTCCCGCTGACGGTCGTCTTGATATTCGGATAGGTAAAAATCAGGCCCGGCATCCGCGTGCCGCCCACACTCTGATCTCCTTGAAACCAATGATTGCCCGAAATAATCGACCCCGATCCCGCAATGACCCCAAAATGTCGGAACATCACAGCCCGGTTGTCTCGCAACTTCAGATCATTGGCATTCACATTGAACGCTATTGTTTGCCGTTGCCCTGCTGGCGCTGCTTGCTCGTTCGAAATCCACTGACACCGATCCAGCAACATCCCCTGACAGCCAGACCCAATTGACGTCACACCCCGATCCGCAGGCTTGGTGATAAAGCAATCGCGCAAATGAAAGGTCAGGCCCTGTCGCGCCAACATCACACCGCTCGCAATCCCGCTGCACCGAAACTCGACATCCGAAATCACGAATTGCGCAAGATTGTCATAGCCCGAGAAGTCGAGCAGATATTTGAACCGCGTGAACGTGAACGACTGTGTCCCCGCCGCATCAAACAGGGGTTGGCTCAGGGTCACAATGCGGTTGGCCACATCCACCTCACGCACATAGACCTCGCGCCCCACGCCACTGCCTGTCACAAGCGACCCGCGCTGAACATTCGCCGCATTGATCACATTCGCCAGCCGCAACGGCTGGCCTGCCGCATATGTCGCTTGCGAGCTTACCACATCCGGCGCCCACGCAGGGCCCGCGACCGGCTCAAACTGGCCGTTTCGGATCACCCGCCGCACCGCAAAAGAGGTCCGCTGCGGATCGACCGCCTGCATATCTAGAGGCTCACGCAGGGCGATGCGACGCCCGCCCAAATCAAGGCTGTCATGATCCGAAAAATTGAGCAGCGCCTGATAGGCTTTGCGAAACGCCTCTTCCTCATCCCCAAATGCATCGAGATAGGTCTGATACTCAAAGTTCCGCTGCAGAATCAGTCGCGCGGCCACCGGCATCGTAACGGTGCCTTCAAACCGCACCTGGCTCTGAAATGTGACATTGCTCCCAAGGTAATATGTCCCTTCTGAAACCAGCACTTCCCGCCCCTGCGCCGCCGCGTCCGCCGCCTCAAAGGCCGCGCTGTCGTTGGTCACGCCGTCACCAATCGCACCAAAATCCCGGACATCGACCATGCCCACGACATCCGACAAAAAGACCGAGGACACATCCTCAATCGCAATATCATCTACCCGCAGAACCCCGCCCGAGGCACCTGTAAAGTCCAACCCCAAATGCCCGTAAAGCGCCCCATGCCAAACCAGATCGACACCCGTCCGATTGCCCGTGCCTATAATGGCCGAAACCTCGACAACCTCGCCATAAGCGCTCAGCTGCACCGCCTGCGCCGCGGTCACAACCCCGCCCAAGGCGCCGTTCGCTGTGCCTGCATAGCCCGCAATCCGAACCGCCGGCAGCGCGCCCGACACTGCCTTGACCCGCGCTGTCACACGCAAATAGCACCCCGGCAAAATCGTAGTCTCCGCCATGTACCGGACCCGCTGCACCCCGGCCGTTTTGACAAGTTCCAGACACCCGCCAAAATCCTGATCGGCTGGCACAAAGACGCCGCCGCCCGCGCCCGCATAGGTGTCCGACCCTGGCGTGCCATCCCCACTCGACCAAACGCCCAAGCCTTGCGAAAATGCTGTGGGCATAAATACCAAACCGTCGGTGATCGCTTTGTTCATGTCGTGCCATCCTGATGCGTTGCGCAAGGTCACATCCCTAGTCAGACGCCATTGCCCAAAGCTGACGGCACCGCCCGCACAGCTCCCTACACACGCAACAGCGCGTGACCCACCCCTTCATCTGACCTGCAAAACTCCCGCCGGAGGCCCCGATTTCCACCAGAACGCCGCTGGCCCTCGCGCCATTCCACCGCTAAACAGCGCACAACCCGCACGCAGGACAGTCACATGGCACGCCACCTCATCACCTCCGCAATCCCCTACATCAACGGGATCAAACACCTCGGCAATCTCGTAGGCTCTCAACTGCCCGCCGATCTCTACGCCCGCTACCTGCGCGCTCGCGGCCACGAAGTGCTGTTTCTCTGCGCCACCGATGAACACGGCACTCCCGCCGAATTGGCCGCTGCAAAGGCAGGCAAACCCGTGGCAGACTACTGCGCCGAAATGCACGAAGTACAGGCCAAGATCGCAGACGGCTTCCGCCTCTCCTTCGACCACTTCGGCCGCTCCTCCTCCGCCCGCAACCACGCGCTGACGCAGCATTTCGCCAGTCAACTCCACGCACAAGGCCTGATCGAGGAAGTCTCCGAAACCCAGATGTACTCTCCCACAGACGGCCGCTACCTGCCTGACCGCTACATCGAGGGCACCTGCCCCAATTGCGGGTTCGAAGACGCGCGCGGCGATCAATGCGACAATTGCACCAAGCAGCTCGATCCGACCGACCTCATCAACCCCCGCAGCACCGTCTCAGGCGCCACAGACCTAGAAGAGCGTGAAACCAAACACCTCTACCTCAAGCAATCTCAGATGAAGGACCAGCTCTCCGATTGGATCGACACGAAATCCGATTGGCCCGTGCTCACCACCTCCATCGCCAAGAAATGGCTCACCGACGGCGACGGCCTGCAAGACCGCGGCATCACCCGCGACCTTGACTGGGGCATCCCCGTCAAACAAGGCGACCAGACCTGGCCGGGGATGGAGGG
This sequence comes from Flavimaricola sp., assembly GCA_020629175.1. Lineage (GTDB taxonomy): Bacteria > Pseudomonadota > Alphaproteobacteria > Rhodobacterales > Rhodobacteraceae > JALZWD01. The sequence continues at coordinate 26,738 of JAHDDU010000041.1, forward strand.
CAAGGTCTTCTACGTCTGGTTCGACGCCCCCATCGAGTACATCGCCTGCGCCCGCGAATGGGAAGATGCAGGCAAAGGATCAGATTGGGAGCGCTGGTGGCGCACCGACAAGGGCGCAGACGACGTCCGCTACACGCAGTTCATGGGCAAAGACAACGTCCCCTTCCACACACTCTCCTTCCCCGCCACCATCCTCGGCTCGGGCGAGCCATGGAAGCTCGTCGACTACATCAAGAGCTTCAACTACCTCAACTACGACGGCGGCCAATTCTCCACCTCGCGCGGGCGCGGCGTCTTCATGGATCAAGCCCTCGACATCCTGCCCGCCGACCGCTGGCGCTGGTGGCTGCTGTCCCACGCGCCCGAAACCTCAGACGCCGAGTTCACGTGGGACGCATTTCAACAAGACACCAACAAAGACCTCGCCGATGTCCTTGGTAACTTCGTCTCCCGCGTCACCAAATTCTGCCGCTCGAAATTCGGCGAAGCGGTCCCCGAACGGGGCCCTCTCGGCGATGCCGAAACCCAACTCCTCGCAGACCTCAACACCCGTCTCGCCGCCTACCATCAGGCGATGGACGCCATCGAAGTCCGCAAGGCCGCGGCCGAGCTGCGCGCCATCTGGGTGCTCGGCAACGAATACCTGCAATCCGCAGCCCCTTGGGCCACGATCAAAGAAGACGAGGCGCGGGCCAAAACCCAAATCAACCTCGCCCTCAACCTGATCCCGCTCTACGCAACCCTCTCCGCGCCCTTCATCCCCGACGCGGCGGAGGCCCTGCACACAGCCATGGGCACCACGCCGGAGTGGCCAGACGACATCACCCTTGATACCCTGCAAACGGGCCAGGCTTTTACCACCCCTGACAACCTCTTCGCCAAAATCAC
>JAHDDU010000042.1:0-21236 GCA_020629175.1 Flavimaricola sp.
ACACCAAAATCCTGATCTCTGACGTGCAGGGCAACGCGATCTCCTGGTCGTCTGCGGGCACCATGGGCTTCAAAGGCTCGCGGAAATCCACACCTTACGCGGCCCAGATGGCCGCTGAGGATGCGGGCAAGAAGGCTCAGGATCACGGCGTGAAAACGCTTGAGGTCGAAGTGCAGGGCCCCGGGTCTGGCCGTGAGAGCGCACTGCGCGCGCTGGCCGCTGTTGGGTTCAACATCACGTCGATCCGTGACGTGACGCCAATGGCGCACAACGGCTGCCGCCCACCAAAGCGCCGCCGCGTTTAAGCAATACCAAACTACCCCGGGGTCTGCATATTTTGCATGGCCCCGGTCCGTCATTTTGAAACCTCGAGAGTCTGGCCTGTAGGTCATGACAGTCAGACAGGAATGGAGGGACACATGATCCACAAGAATTGGGCAGAACTGATCAAGCCAACACAGCTTGACGTTAAACCCGGCAATGACCCACTGCGTCAGGCAACTCTGGTCGCCGAACCGCTGGAGCGCGGCTTTGGTTTGACAATGGGCAACGCGCTGCGCCGCGTTCTGTTGTCATCGCTGCAGGGTGCAGCGATTACATCCGTGCAGATCGACAATGTTCTGCATGAATTTTCCAGCGTCTCTGGTGTGCGTGAAGATGTCACTGACATCGTACTGAACCTCAAAGGCATTGCCATTCGCATGGAAGTCGAGGGGCCCAAGCGCCTGACGGTTCAGGCCAAAGGCCCTGGCGTCGTAACGGGTGCGGATATTTCCGAGACCGCAGGCATCGAAATCCTGAACAAGGATCACGTGATCTGCCACCTAGACGAAGACGCGTCGCTCTACATGGAGCTGACGGTGAACATGGGCAAGGGCTATGTTTCGGCTGAGAAGAACAAGCCAGAAGATGCGCCTATTGGCATGATCGCGATCGATGCGATCTATTCGCCGGTCAAGAAAGTGTCCTACGACGTGCAGCCCACTCGTGAAGGTCAGGTTCTCGACTATGACAAGCTGACCATGAAGATCGAAACAGACGGCTCGCTGACGCCGGATGACGCCGTGGCCTATGCCGCCCGCATCCTGCAGGACCAGCTGTCGATCTTCGTCAACTTCGACGAGCCTGAGAGCGCCTCTGCAGCGTCTGAGGACGATGGTCTCGAGTTCAACCCGCTTCTGCTGAAGAAAGTGGACGAGCTGGAGCTGTCCGTGCGCTCGGCCAACTGCCTCAAGAACGACAACATCGTCTACATCGGCGATCTCATCCAGAAGACCGAAGCAGAAATGCTGCGCACGCCGAACTTTGGCCGCAAGTCTTTGAACGAGATCAAAGAAGTGCTGTCCGGCATGGGCCTGCACCTCGGCATGGACGTCGAGGACTGGCCACCAGACAACATCGAAGATCTGGCCAAGAAGTTCGAAGACCAGTTCTAAAGCATTGCCCCTCCCCCGCAGACTGGGGGAGGGGATTACGACCCGGGCATTCCGCCCCAAGGAGAGTGTCGGACACGCATCCGGCGCCAGACAAAGCAAAAGCAAACGTTAGGATATAAAATGCGTCACGCCACTGGTTACCGCAAACTCAACCGTACTCATGAGCACCGCAAAGCGATGTTCGCCAACATGGCCGGCTCTCTGATTGAGCATGAGCAGATCAAGACAACGCTGCCCAAGGCCAAAGAACTCAAGCGGATCGTGGAAAAGCTGATCACGCTGGGCAAGCGCGGCGATCTGCACGCCCGCCGTCAGGCCAACGCCCGCCTCAAGCAGGACATGCACGTGGCCAAACTCTTTGAGGTGCTGGGCCCACGGTACAAAGACCGCCAGGGCGGCTACGTCCGCGTTATGAAGGCCGGCTTCCGCTATGGCGACATGGCGCCGATGGCGATCATCGAATTCGTTGACCGCGACGCTGACGCCAAAGGCGCTGCCGACCGTGCCCGTGTAGAGGCCGAAGAGGCTGCTGCCGACGCGTAAGCGATCAGCATCGTTATTATTCAGACGCCTCACCCGACAGGGTGGGGCGTTTTTCGTTTCCTGCTGTGCCCGGTGAATAAAATACACTTATAGGTTGACTCTTACTCCTATAACTCGCCATGTTTCGACATGTCACTGAGATCCGGGATTGAGTTGCAAACGAAGCGTCTGGCAGACCTTGCGCCAGAGGGGTTCTTCTTTGCGTTGCATATCCGGTTTGCGTTGCCCTTGCTGCATCACCAAACCTATCCACAAGCCTGGACGGATCGATACACCGAAGAGGCATATGCACTGCGTGATCCGCTGATCGCTTGGGGGTTTAGCGAGGTTGGACACACGCGGTGGAGCGAGCTGAAGATACCCGATCCGTTCGATATTTTTGGGCAGGCGCGGTCCTTTGGCATGATCTACGGTCTTGCAGTCTCTTGCGGACCGATGAAGTCGCGCACGATTGCCTCTGCCAGCCGCGCCGACCGCGAGTTCAACGACCAAGAGATAGCGATGTTTCAAGGTGTGATCACGCAGCTTCACGACATGACCGAACCCCCAACATCCCTCACTGACGCTCAGATTGAGGCTTTGAGGTGTATTGCGAATGGGGATCGCCATGCAGCTGCGGCGGCGCGGCTGAACATATCAGAGAGTGCGCTAAAGGCGCGATTGGTCGGGGCACGGACATCGCTTTTGGCGCGCACGACGGTCGAGGCAGTGCAGCGCGCGCGCGACTACCGTCTGATCTGACGATCCTCCACAGACTGCGGCGGGCTTGGGCCCGCGGCTTGGCACAATCTGGGAGACCGCCATGCAGGCCACGACGCTTTCGTTCGAGAATTTCCATGAACATGGCGTGTTATTCGCCAATGTGCTGCGCGCAAGGCGCGAGGCGTTCATCGTGCGCAATCAATGGGACCTGCCCGAGACGATGGGGATGGAGTACGATCAATATGATACACCACAATCGCGCTGGCTTGCCGTCCATAGCGCGGCAGGCGAGGTGCTGGCCGGGGTGCGGCTGACGCCGACAACGGCGCGGTGCGGATTGTACAGCTACATGATCCGTGATGCGCAGTTGGGCCTTTTGGATTCGATCCCCAATGATTTGCTGTATGAGCGAGCGCCGGTTGATGCGGATGTTTGGGAAGTCACCCGGGGCTTTGTGGCGAAAGATTTGTCGTCATCCGTCCGGTTCAAGGCGCGGATGCATCTGGTGCTGCAGATGTTTCACACCTGCAAGCAGGAAAACATCCAGCATCTGATCGCGCTGCTGCCCTCTAACTGGCACCGTTGGGCGGGCCGGTGCAATTTGCATATGCGGCCGGCTGGGCGGGATATGGTCATGGGGGGGACGGAGTATCAGGCCGTCTGGATAGATTTTGCGGCCATGATGGAGTGACTTCCCCCCGTTGAACACCGGGCGTATGGTCCCGCCATGGTGGATTTGTTTTCTTCGAGCGGGGCAAGCGACCCGGGCGCTGATGCGCCCGCTCGACCCTTGGCGGACAGGCTGAGGCCGCAGACCCTCGCCGAGGTGATCGGGCAGGAGCAGGTGCTTGGCCCTGAGGGGCCGCTGGGGGTGATGCTGGCGTCTGGCGCTCTCTCGTCCTTGATTTTCTGGGGGCCGCCCGGTGTTGGCAAGACCACCATTGCACGGCTGCTCGCGGATGAGACCGATCTGCATTTCGTCCAGATCAGCGCGATTTTCACCGGCGTGCCGGACCTGCGCAAGGTGTTTGAGGCGGCGAAAATGCGGCGGGCCAATGGGCGCGGAACGCTCTTGTTTGTGGATGAAATCCATCGCTTTAACAAAGCCCAACAGGATGGGTTTCTGCCGCATATGGAGGATGGAACGATCCTGCTTGTGGGGGCGACGACAGAGAACCCCTCGTTCGAGTTGAACGCCGCGGTGCTGAGCCGGAGCCAGGTTTTGGTGCTGACGCGGCTCGATCTGGAGGAGCTGGAGCGGTTGGCGCAGCGGGCAGAGGCCGAGCTGGGCCGGTCCTTGCCGCTTGATCCCGCCGCGCGGGCGGCCCTTCTGGAGATGGCGGACGGGGACGGGCGGGCGCTCTTGAACCTGATTGAGCAGGTGGCGGCGTGGACGACGGATACACCACTCGGGATAGAGGCATTGACCACACGGTTGATGAAGCGTGCGGCAGTCTACGACAAGTCGGGCGACGCCCACTACAACCTGATTTCGGCGCTGCACAAATCTGTGCGCGGCTCGGATCCTGATGCGGCGCTTTACTGGTTGGCACGGATGCTGGAAGGGGGCGAAGACCCCCGGTTTCTTGCGCGTCGGATCACGCGGATGGCGGTGGAGGATATTGGCCTTGCTGACCCGCAGGCACAGGTACATTGCCTGAGCGCGTGGGAGACATACGAGCGGTTGGGCAGCCCGGAAGGCGAACTGGCGTTGGCGCAAGCGGTGACCTATCTGGCGCTGGCCCCCAAATCCAATGCGACTTACGTGGCCTATAAGGCTGCGCGGCGGTCGGCCAAGGCCTATGGGTCAGAACCGCCGCCCAAGCATATCCTCAATGCTGCAACCTCGATGATGAAGGATCAGGGCTATGGCGCGGGCTATGCCTATGATCATGATGCCGAGGACGGGTTTTCTGGCCAGAATTACTTTCCCGACGCGATGGAGCGCGAGACATTCTACGCACCCGTGGACCGCGGGTTTGAGCGCGATCTGAAAAAACGGGTCAGCTATTTCGAAAGCCTGAGGGCCAAGAGGCGCGAGAAGGGCTGAGGAATAAAATTCTTTGCGAAGAATTTTGGCCCCCAGCGGCACGGTTGACATCAAAGGCCGCAGGGCAGAGACAGCGGGCATGTTGGCCACGTCGATATATGTAGCGTTGGGCGGTGCGATTGGTGCCGTTGCGCGATTTGGTCTGGGCGTGGTGTTGGTGCGTCCCGGATTTCCGCTTGGCGTGATGACGGCCAATGTCTTGGGCGGCTTTCTGATGGGGCTTGCGGTCGTGTATCTGGGCCAGCGCGGTCTGTCGCAGTGGACGCCGTTTGTGATGACGGGCGTGCTGGGCGGGTTCACCACTTTTTCGGCTTTTTCGTTGGAGGCCTATACGCTGTTCGAGCGCGGGGCCGTGGGGCAGGCGGCGGTTTATGTTCTGGTCTCGGTCGCGGCATCAATCGCGGCGTTGATCGCGGGAGTTTGGCTCATGAGGAGTATCTTGGCATGAGTGGTGTTCAGACCCGCGTGGTGGGTGCGGATGAGGGTGACCAGCGGCTGGACCGGTACTTGCGGCGCCTGTTTCCGCATTTGTCGCAGGGGCGGATCGAGAAGCTGTGTCGCAAGGGCGAAATTCGCGTTGATAAGGGGCGGGTGAAGTCAAACACCCGTGTCGAAGTGGGGCAGGTGGTGCGCATACCGCCACTGCCGGACCCCGGTGCGGTTGAGGGAGGCGCTGTTAACCGTGCATTGACCAAAGCCGATGCGGAGATGATCCAGTCCTGTGTCATCTATAAAGACGATCATATCATTGCGCTGAACAAACCACCGGGTCTGCCGACGCAGGGTGGGTCGGGCGTGTCGCGACATGTGGACGGCCTGAGCGAGGCTTTGCGGTTTGGCTTTGAAGACAAGCCGAGGCTGGTGCACCGGTTGGACAAGGACACCTCGGGCATATTGTTGCTCGCGCGGACACGGATGGCGGCCAAGGGGCTGACAGAGAACCTTAAGCATCATGCCACCCGCAAGATTTACTGGGCCGCCGTCGCCGGTGTGCCGAACCCACGCTCGGGCACCATCAAATACGGGTTGATGAAAGCCCCCGGTCATGGCCGGGGTGGCGAGAATGAGAAGATGCGCTGCATTCATCCCGCAGAGGTCGACAAGACTGAAGGGGCCAAACGGGCCACGTCGGATTTTGCGACGCTGACCGTGTTGGGCCGTCGTGCGGCTTGGATGGCTTTGGTGCCGATCACCGGGCGCACCCATCAGTTGCGCGCGCATATGGCTGAGATCGGGCACCCGATTTTGGGCGATGGCAAGTATGGTGGCTCGGGTCAGGAAAATCAGGGCGATGGATGGGGCGCGGGCATCGGTGGAGAGCTGAGCCGCAAGCTGCATCTGCACGCGCGGACGCTGATCATTGAGCATCCCGAGAGCAAGGCAATCCTTAATCTGACTGCGCCATTGCCCGAGCACATGCAGCGGACGTGGGATTACGTTGGCTGGGATGTGACCCATGCGCCGGTTGATCCGTTCAACATGCCCGAATGAGCGAGTTGCGGCTGATTATCTTTGATGTCGACGGCACGCTTGTGGACAGTCAGGCGGAGATCGTTGCCGCGATGGACCATGCGCACCGCGACAGCGGCTTTGCCATGCCGAGCCGCGGCGCGATTTTGTCGATTGTGGGGTTGAGCCTGCCGGAGGCGTTCGCGGTTCTGCATCCCGGCGCGTCAGAACCGGATCGCGAGGCGTTAAGCGCAGGCTACAAAGAGGCCTATCGGCATTTGCGAACGGCGGGTGAGGGCACGGAGGCACCGTTGTTTGCAGGGGCCGTTGAGACGCTCGAGATGCTGAACGCGCATCCCGAAACCTTGCTGGGGGTGGCGACGGGCAAGTCGCGCAGGGGGTTGGACCGACTGCTGATGCATCATGGGTTGGAGCGCTACTTTGTCACGACACAAGTGTCAGACAATCACCCGTCCAAGCCTGCGCCGTCGATGATCCTGCAGGCGATGCAAGAGGCCGGTGTTGAGGCGCATCAAACAGCAATGGTCGGGGACACAACTTACGATATGCAGATGGCGCGCGCGGCGGGGGTGCGGGCGATTGGTGTCTCGTGGGGGTATCATGCGGCTGAGACGCTGGACGCTGATGTTGTCTTGGGGCAAATGTCCGATCTGATCCCTTATCTGGATGCGGAGCCTTTGCAATGAGCGAGTGGAAAGCCAAGCGGTTTTGGACGGATGTGACCGTGGACGAGGTCGACGGCGGTGCGCAGGTGTTGCTGGACGGGCGCCCGGTTCGGACACCGGCCAAAGCGCCTTTGATCGTGCCAACGCGCGCTTTTGCAGAGATGATCGCGGCAGAATGGGAGGCGCAGGTTGAGGGCATTGATCCCACCTCGATGCCTGCGACCCGGACGGCGAATGCGGCGATTGATAAAGTGCGGGTACAACGGGCTGAAGTGGCTGCGATGCTGGCCGAATACGGTGGAAGCGATTTGCTCTGCTACCGTGCCGAACGTCCCGATGCGTTGGTTCTGCGACAGGCCGAGCGGTGGGATCCGCTGCTTGAGTGGGCGCGTGATGCCCTGGGCGTCAGACTGACGACCGCGGTGGGGGTGATGCCGGTGGCACAAGACCCGGCCGCCCTTGACGTGCTGACCAACAGGGTGAGCGCGCTCGACCCGTTTTCGCTGTCGGCGTTCCATGATCTGGTGAGCTTGTCGGGGTCGCTGATTCTTGCGCTGGCAGTGGCAGACCGCCGTTTGACCGGGGCGGAGGCGTGGGCATTGTCGCGGCTGGACGAGGATTTCCAGATTGAGCAATGGGGCGCTGACGAAGAAGCTGCGGAACATTCGGCGATCAAACGCACTGCATTCCTCGATGCAGAACGCTTCTTTCATGCATTGGCACACGTTTGACGGTACTGTGAGCGCAATCATGGGAAAAGTAACGGTTTTCCCGGCGTAACTCTGCCCGTCGGTCCCGAACTCCCTCTTGACCTCGCGGCAGGAATCCGCCCACTCTACGCGGGCTGGGTGCGCTTCGGCGTATTCGTTCCACCGTCCCATGACACCACCATGGGCACATATAATACGCTCCCCCATCTGAGAGGGGAGAAAACTCAGGAAGAGGTACTCATGAAAAATACCGTTCTCTTCGGTGCACTGGCCGCTGCTGGTCTGGTCGCCGGTGCGGCGCAAGCGGATACGCTTGGTGACGTCACAGATCGTGGCACGCTGAACTGTGGCGTTTCCACAGGTCTCGTAGGTTTTGCAGCTCCCGACGCCAATGGCGTTTGGCAGGGCTTTGACGTCGGCGTTTGCCGCGCCGTTGCTGCAGCTGTTCTGGGCGATCCAAACGCTGTGAACTTTGTGCCAACAACAGGTCAGACACGCTTTACAGCGCTGGCTTCTGGCGAAGTCGACATGCTGGCCCGTAACACCACATGGACATTCTCGCGCGACACTGACCTGTCGTTCGAATTCGTTGGCGTCAACTACTACGACGGCCAAGGCTTCATGGTCCCACGTGACCTCGGCGTTTCGTCTGCCAAAGAGCTTGATGGCGCAACTGTCTGCATTCAGACCGGTACAACAACCGAGCTGAACCTTGCTGACTTCTTCCGCGTCAACAACATCGAGTACACAGCTGTGCCGATTGAAACAAACGCTGAAGCACAGCAGCAGTACCTTGCCGGTGCTTGCGACGTGTACACAACTGACGCCTCCGGCCTTGCCGCGACACGCGCAACATTCGAAGCACCAGGCGACCACGTCCTGCTGCCCGAGATCGTGTCCAAAGAGCCACTCGGCCCGCTGGTCCGTCACGGTGACAACGAGTGGGGCGACGTTGTTCGCTGGACACTCAACGCGCTGATCTCGGCTGAAGAGCTGGGTGTGACATCTGCAAACGTCTCTGAGCTGGCTGGCGCCGCTGGCGACAACCCAGAAGTTAACCGTCTGCTCGGCACCGAAGGCGAGCTGGGCTCCTACATCGGCCTTGACGCTGACTGGGCTGCCCGTGCGATCGCTGCTGGCGGCAACTACGGTGAGCTGTTCGAGGACAACATTGGTGAGAACACACCAATCGGCCTGGCCCGTGGCCTGAACGCTCAGTGGACAGACGGTGGTCTGCTCTACTCCCCACCATTCCGCTAAAAATCGGATCGGAAAGGGCGCGAACTGGTTTCGCGCCCTTTTCACATCTAGACGAATCTAATACCAAGACGTTCTAAAAACGCGACAGACGGACGCGGGCCATACGGGCATAGTCGGATTAACCGGCATGACACCGGGCCCCAGACCGGCCGGGGAGAAAATCAATGACGACAATGACCGACCCACCCAGCGGTGGTTTTCGGCTTAGCCAGCTTATTTATGATTCGAGATATCGCTCGCTGACCATTCAGACGGTCGCGATGGTCCTCATCATGGTGCTGGCCTTCATGCTGGTCTCGAACATCCAGACAAACCTGCAGGCTGCGGGCAAGGACTTTGACTTTGGATTCCTTGACCGCCCGGCGGGATATCGGATTGACCCGGCTCTCATTGAATATGACATCGTGAACTCGACCCACGCCCGCGCGGCGCTGGTTGGCATTGTGAACACGCTGGTTGTGGCGTTTCTGGGCTGTATCCTGGCGACTGTGATCGGGGTGTTTGCGGGTGTTCTGCGTCTGTCAAAGAACTGGCTGATTTCGCGCCTGATGTCGGTCTATGTCGAAGGCTTCCGCAACGTGCCGTTGCTGCTGTGGATCGTGGCGATCTATGCAGTTGTGACCGAAGGGCTTAGCCCGCCGCGGGCGTTCAAAACCGGCGATGCAGAGATGTGGTTTAACGAAAGCGTTGCGCTGACCAATCGCTATCTGACAATTCCGGCTCCGGTGCTGGAAAACGGGTCAACGATCCTGTTGGCGATCATCGCGATCTGTTTTGTGCTCGTGGTCTTTTTCCGCAAGTTTGCCCGGAAAAAACAGGAGGCCACGGGTGAGATCCTGCCGGTTTTCTGGATTTCGCTGGCGATCATGGTGATCCCTGCGCTGTTGGCCTACTTCGTTCTGGGCCGTCCTGTGTCGCTCGACTACCCCGAGCTTGGTGGTTTCAACTTCTCTGGTGGTATCCAGATCGGTGCGCCGATGATGGCGCTGACGCTTGCACTGGCGCTCTATACCGGTGCCTTTATCGCCGAGATTGTGCGGGCCGGTATCCTCGCTGTGTCCAAAGGCCAGTCGGAGGCCGCATTCGCTCTTGGCCTGCGCCCTGGTCGGACGATGAACCTCGTGATCCTGCCACAGGCTTTGCGGGTGATCATTCCGCCGATGATTTCGCAGTTCCTGAACCTGACAAAGAACTCCTCGCTGGCGCTGGCTGTGGGCTACAACGATGTGCGCGCGACGCTGGGCGGGACGACGATCAACCTGACAGGTAAGGAGCTTGAAGGGACGATCCTGCTGGGCCTTTTCTATCTGGCGCTCAGTCTGCTGATCTCGGGCGTGTTCAACGTCTACAACAATCGCGTCAAGCTGAAGGAACGGTAAGATGAGTGACACACACGCACAAACCGTCTCCTACGTTCGTGAGACGATGGTGGGCGAAAAGGCCCCGCCCGTTGGGCAGACAGGCGCGATCAAATGGGTCCGAGAGAATCTGCTGTCGAGCTGGCTCAACATTCTGCTGACGGTGGTCAGCGTTGCGGTCCTGTATTGGATCGCCACGCACCTGATCCTGCCGCGTATGTTCAACATGATCTGGAATGCCGGATCGCTGAGCGAATGCCGTCAGGTGTTTGTCGCGAACTCGCATGACCTCGAATACGTCGATGGCATCTGCTGGGCCGTGATCCGGGACCGTTGGGTCCAGTTGATGATGGGCAGCTACCCGCCGCAGTATTACTGGCGCTGTTTCGTGGCCCTTATCCTGTTGTTTGTGGGCCTTGCGCCGATCCTGTTTCCAGAGCGTGCGCCCAAAGCGCTGTTGCTGATCACAGCCACATTCCCGTTTGTGATGCCTTGGCTGATCTGGGGTGGTGCAGTTTGGATCCCTGTCCTTTACGCGGCAGGTTTCGTCGTTGGCTACTTTGCTTTCCGGTTTGGCACATCGCTGCTTAGCCCGCTTGCCGGGATCATCGGGGCGATTGTTCTATCGCTAGTCTGGTGGCTCTACGCGGTTCCGGCCATTTCAGACGGTTTGCACCGCGTGATCGCAGAAAGCCGGATGGAGGCGACACGGGCCGAGAATGCCGAACAGGTTGAGGCGCTGGATGCCAGCATCGCGGCCCTCGAAGAAGATCAAGCGGTGATTGGCGCGAGCATTACCGAAGCTGTTGATGCCAAGAACGCCCTGTACGAGGAGATTTTTGCAGAGCGCGTGCGTCGCGCCCTTTTGGAGGACATGCCCGAAGTGACTGAGCTGCTCGAAGCGGCGCAGGACAGTGGGCATGGTGAGGCGGTCGCTTTGATGCGCGATGTCCGCGATATTCTCGATCCTTATGGCAATGTTACCATCCCTGAGGTCTCTGACCTCCGCGATGGCTCTCGTGGGTCGGCTCCGCTTGGGGATGCGCCCGAGACGGGCGACGCGCTGAGCGAAGAAGCGGCTGCCAAAATCTCTGACATGATTGCTTTGGCCGAAGGGCTGGAGGCGGGTGCCAACCAAAGCGGTATCAGCGATGGCGAGCTTGACGCTCTGGTGGCTGACTTTAACGCGCAAGTGCAATCGCTGACGGATCAGCGTGAGCAAGCGCTTGCTGTCGGCTCTGACATCTTCCGCCAGGATCAGCAGCGGGCGCTGTCACGTAACCTTGTGCGCAACATCGACCGCCGTGAAGTGACCCAGGCCGGTTTGCCCGCACAGCGGGAGGACGCCGCCGCCGCGCGTGCCGGCTTGCCAGAGCTTGTGGCGAACATCCGGACGATTCCTGAGGATGCGAGCCTGTTGGACCCTGCGATCACGGATGATGACCTCGATGCGCTGCAAGCTGTGCTGCGTCTTGAGGAGGATCTGCGCAAAGACGAGGCCAGCATCAGCGGCACCTACGAGGAAGTGGGGCGGATTGGTCTGGCACCTGTGGGCAGTGAGCAGCTGGGCGGTTTCCAGCTGTCGTTGATTATCGGTGTGACGGGCATTCTGATGTCTTTGCCACTGGGTATTCTGCTGGCGCTTGGGCGTCAGTCGAATATGCCGATCCTCAAGTACTCTTGTGTGGTCTTCATCGAAGTGATCCGCGGCGTGCCACTGATCGTCTGGCTGATGGTCGCAAACTTCCTGCTGAACTTTTTCCTCCCACCGGGGACAGAGTTCGACAAGGTTCTGCGCGTGATCATCATGGTGACCTTCTTCTCGGCGGCCTATATCGCCGAAGTGGTCCGAGGCGGCCTCGCGGCCCTGCCACGCGGTCAGTACGAAGCAGCGGATGCGCTGGGCCTCGACTACTGGAAGTCGATGCGGCTGATCGTTCTGCCGCAAGCGTTGAAGATCTCGATCCCGGGCATCGTGAACACCTTTATTGGCCTCTTCAAAGACACCACGCTGGTGATCTTTATCGGCTTGGTGGACGCATTGGGGATCATCAACCAGATCCGCTCTGATACCGACTGGAATGGTATCTACTGGGAGCTGTTCATCTTTGTTGGCCTCGTGTTCTTTGTGTTCTGCTTTAGCATGGGCCGCTATTCCCTCTTCCTTGAGCGCAAATTGCAGCGCGAACATCGTTAAGGAGACTGCATATGTCTGATACAGTGACAGACCGCGAAATCGACCGGAGCCAGATGCAAGTCTCGGACGAGGTGGCGATTCAGATCAACAACATGAACAAGTGGTACGGCACGTTCCACGTGTTGCGCGACATTGATCTGACGGTGAACCGGGGCGAGCGTATCGTGATTTGTGGGCCGTCAGGCTCGGGCAAATCAACGCTCATCCGGTGCATCAACCGTCTGGAAGAGCACCAGCAGGGCCAGATCATCGTGGATGGGACAGAGCTTTCGAGCGACTTGAAAAACATCGACAAGATCCGGTCCGAAGTTGGCATGTGCTTTCAGCACTTCAACCTCTTCCCGCATCTGACGATCCTTGAGAATTGCACCTTGGCACCGATCTGGGTCCGTAACACGCCCAAGAAGGAAGCCGAAGAAACGGCGATGCATTTCCTTGAGAAGGTGAAAATCCCCGAGCAGGCCAACAAGTATCCCGGCATGCTCTCGGGTGGTCAGCAGCAGCGTGTGGCGATTGCCCGCTCGCTCTGCATGCGCCCGCGCATCATGCTGTTTGACGAACCGACCTCAGCGCTTGACCCCGAGATGATCAAAGAGGTGCTTGATACGATGATCGAGCTGGCTGAAGAAGGGATGACGATGCTCTGCGTGACGCACGAGATGGGCTTTGCCCGTCAGGTGGCGAACCGCGTGATCTTTATGGACCAGGGCCAGATTGTTGAGCAGAACGAGCCGGAAGAGTTCTTTAACAACCCGCAGTCCGAGCGGACGCAGTTGTTCCTGAGCCAGATCCTCGGCCACTGATCCCAGCAAATTTTTGCGAGGCGCCGTCCTGTTTGGGGCGGCGTTTTGCGTTTAGACAGTCTTGGGCGTGGCAAAGGCCAGGATGGTCCCGCTGCCCCATTCCACATCCTGCCATGCCGGAGCGTCGATCTCGAAAACCGTGGTTGAACCAGTCGGGTAGTGACGAAATTTGGCGTCCGCAGGCTCGGTCTGGGCCAGGAGGCTGGCGGCCTCTGCGATGCCGGGGTTGTGGCCTATGAGGGCGAGGCATTGTGCATCCGCGCCCCGGATTGCGGTGAGGATCTCGGAAGGTTCGGCAAGATAGAGCGCGGGGAGGAAGGTGGCCTGCGGGGCCACGTCAAACGCGGAGACGACGCCGTCCCATGTATCGCGCGTTCGTTGGGCTGAGGACACGCGAGCCGCGTCGGGGATATGGCCGTTTGAGGCCAGCCAGGCCCCCATCCTTGGAGCGTCTGCGCGGCCTCGCTCGTTCAGTGGGCGGGCGTGATCGTCGCTGGGGCTGTCCCAGCTGGATTTCATATGGCGCATCAGGATCAGCTTCAAAGGCATGTCAGGCAAAGGCTTTCATATGGAAGGCGGATTGGGCGGGCAGGCGACGGTCCGCACCCACAGGGCAGGCGCGGCGTACGAGGCAACCGCCCGTCCGGCAGTCTGTCCCCGCGTCGCTCAGGATGTGGGATTTGCAGAGCGGTACGTCATAGCTGCCCGTGGCAAAGGCATCGACGGGGCAGGCCATGGTGCAGGGTGCTGCGCAGTCTGTGCAGGGTGAGGGGCCCGTGGGCGGTATGGCGAGTTTTTCGCGCAAAGCCAGCGCCCCACGGTAGGAGGTGAAGAGCCCGGTGGTGTCATGGCAGAGTAAGCCCACGGGTGAGCTATGTGCCCGGCCCGAGCGTTTGGCCCAACTGATGAATGGCATCCATGGGGGGCCGCCAAAGGGGAAGAGCGCGCGCGCGTCCATCTGTGCTGTAATGCGGGCAAAGGCGGCAACGCTCCACCGATCAAGCGGGTCGGAGGTGCCGTCCTTGTATTCAGCGCTCTGGCTAAAGTGCTCCCAGAACGCCGGTTCATCGGGAGAGAGGAGCACGATGGTTTGGGTGCCATCGGGGACCGGGTCATCGTGGGTAGGGTAGAGGATGCCCGAGACATACAGATGCTCGGTCGCGGCCACCTGAGTGATGGTGGCCAGCGTGGTCATGCAGGCTCTGCCCGGATGATGGAGCCTGCACCGTGATCGGTGAAGAGCTCGAGCAGGGTGGCGTTGGGCAGGGTGCCGTCGATGATCACCACCGCGCGCACGCCGGCCTCAAGTGCTGCGAGCGCTGTTTCGGTCTTGGGGATCATGCCGCCTGCGATGCTGCCATCGCTGATCATCGCGCGGACCTGCTCGGGCGACAGCTGGGTGACAACCTCGCCCGACGCGTTCTTTACGCCCGGCACATCCGTCAGCAGCAAGAGGCGGTCGGCATTGAGCGCGCCTGCGATGGCACCCGCAGCCGTATCGCCGTTGACGTTGTAGGTTTCGTTGCTGTTCTGGCCGGTGGCGACGGGGGCCACAACGGGGATGATCCCGGCGGAAAACAGATCG
The DNA here is from genome assembly GCA_020629175.1 of Flavimaricola sp. GTDB lineage: Bacteria > Pseudomonadota > Alphaproteobacteria > Rhodobacterales > Rhodobacteraceae > JALZWD01. The sequence goes on from JAHDDU010000042.1 coordinate 14,780, forward strand.
CGCAGCACCTGCACGTTCAGGTCCGTGGGCCGACCGACAAACCCAAGCTCGGGATCATCCGGCGCACAGACGATCATATCGTCATCCTTGCCAGAGAGGCCAACGGCGCGGCCACCCTGATCATTGATCGCCTGAACGATGCGTTTGTTCACGAGGCCCGACAGCACCATCTCTACGACCTTGACCGTCGCCTCATCCGTCACGCGTTTGCCGCGGACAAAGGTACTTTCGATGCCAAGCTGATCGAGCATATCATTGATCATCGGGCCGCCACCGTGGACGACGACGGGGTTCATACCCACCTGTCGCATCAGCACGATGTCGCGAGCGAAATCCGCCATATCAGCGGCATCGCCCATTGCATTGCCGCCAAATTTCACCACGACAATCGCGCCGGAATAGCGCTGCATGTAGGGCAGGGCCTCTGACAGGGTGCGGGCGGTGGCGATCCAATCGCGGGTCATGTCTTGTTTCCTCATGGTCGGACCTAGTCGATGTCGGCGATGATGGCACGCAGAGTGGCGATGCCGTCCCCTTTTTCCGAGCTTGTCAGGATAATCTCGGGGAAGGCGGCGGGGTGTTTTGACAATGCCGCGCGTGTTTTGTCGAGGGTTTTGTCGAGGTCCGAGGGTTTGACCTTGTCGATTTTGGTCATCACGCATTGAAAAGTGACAGCCGCCTTATCGAGCAGTGTCATGATCTCTTCATCCACAGCCTTGGCCCCATGGCGCGCGTCGATGAGAACGAAGGTGCGGCGCAGTGTCTGGCGCCCTTGCAGATAGGATTTGAGCAGGCGCTGCCATTTTTCAACCACGGGAAGTGGCGCGTTGGCAAAGCCGTAGCCGGGCAGATCGACGAGGTAGAGATCCTCGCCGACGGTGAAGAAGTTGATCTCTTGCGTCCGGCCTGGCGTGTTAGAGGCGCGGGCAATGGCCTTGCGCCCTGTCACTGCGTTGATCAGCGAGGATTTTCCAACGTTGGAGCGCCCGGCAAAGCACACCTCAACCCGGTCCGCATCCGGCAGGCCGGACATGGCGACGACGCCCTTGAGAAACTCAACAGGGCCGGCAAAGAGCTTGCGGCCAACCTCGGCCTGTTCGGGCTCGGGCGCCTCAACGATCGGGAAGGGGAGTTGCATTAAAGGACCTGTATTTCGTCGCCTGGCTGGAGTGTACCGCCTTTGATCACGGCAAGATAGACGCCGAGATCGCGGTGGCCCCAATTGCTTTGCAACGCGCCCAAAGTGTCGGCATCGCGCTCGCCTGTTTCGGGATTGGCGGTGGTGGCCAGACAGCGGGTGATCCGCTCTGCCACGGTGAAACGCACCTCACCCACCTGAATATCGCGTCCGACAAGGTCGAACTCTTCGAACGGTGCGAAGCCATTGGCCCAGATGTTGGCGCGGAAGCGGCCCGGATGGAGCGGTTGCCCGACCTTTTCGGCCAGCGCGTCCAGCGAGGCATGGCTGATCAGGCTGATGGACGGGAAAGGAGTGTCGGTCATGCCGCGCTCTTGCGCGCGCAAGAGCCGAGCGGATTGAGCGCGGTCCTTTGGCATCAGCGGGCGTGCCCATTCGAGGAAGGCGGCTTCCTCGCGATCTGGATCAAAGGTGAGATCATCGCGGTCCGGGTGACTGAGGGTGAGTTGGCCAGTCGCATCGTCAAACTTGGATGTGATGGCCATGAGCGATGGTGCCTTTGCCCCACGCGAGAAGTTGGCGCAAGGGGCCCACTCGGTACCGTCGGTCTTGGCCGCCTCATGCGCGACGGCCCAATGCCGATCCCACGGCATGGTTTGGCCGGGGGACAGCGTCACTCGCTCTAGCGCCTCCCGTCCATGACTTTTAATCGGATGGCGCCAGAGTGAGGCTATGTCGGCCATTGTTACTTACCCTTGGGTTTGCTGTCGGAGTTTGCCGCAGCAGCCTTGGATGTCCGTTTGAAACTGGACGCGATGTTGCCGAACAAATCAGGCCTATGCCCATTTGCCCGCATGATCAGGTACTGTTGGGTAAAGGTGATCATGTTGTTTGCGATCCAGTAGATGACAAGGCCACTTGCGAATGAGCCCAGCATGAACATGAAAACCCACGGCATCCACGCAAAAATCGCCTTTTGTGTCGGATCTGTTGGGGCCGGGTTCAACTTTTGTTGCAACCACATCGAAAGACCGAGGCAGAGCGGCAGTATCCCGATGAAGAGGAAGGCCAAAAGCGGCAGTGATTCTGCATGCGGATCCCATGGCAGACCCCAAGGCATGATGCCCCAGAGGTTGAAGATCGAGGACGGGTCAGGGGCGGAAAGGTCTTTGATCCAGCCGATCCATGGCGCGTGGCGCAGCTCGAGCGTAACGAAGATCACTTTGTAGAGCGAGAAGAAGATCGGGATTTGCAGCAGGATCGGCAAACAGCCCGAAGCGGGGTTCACCTTGTTGTCCTTGTAGAGCTTCATCATGCCTTGCTGCAGCTTTTGCCGGTCATCGCCCGCGGATTCCTTGAGCTTTTCCATCTCGGGCTGCAGCTCTTTCATCTTGGCCATGGAAACGTAGGATTTATAGGCCAAAGGCAGCAGGATCGCTTTGATGATCAGGGTCAGGACGACGATGGACCAGCCCATGTTGCCAATCACAGCGTTGATGTTGTGCAGGAGCCAGAAGATTGGCTTCGTCAGAAAGAAGAACCAGCCCCAGTCGATGCTGTCGAGGAAACGGTCGATGCCGTCCTCATTCTGGTAGTTGCGGATTGCTTCCCATTCCTTCGCACCGGCAAAGAGCTGGCTGTTTGCCTCGGCCACAGCACCCGGGGCGACGGTGACTGTCGGGAAGGTAATGCCGGTTTGGTAGATGTTGTTGCCGGGAATGAACCGGGCGTCCGCGCGGAAGGCCTGACCCTGTTCTGGGATCAGGGTCGTCATCCAGTATTTGTCGACAAAGCCGATCCAGCCGCGATCCGTGACGTTGACCGCGTCCTGCCCACCGTCGAACTCTGTCATGTCGTCGTAAGTGAGCGCCTCACGCTCGCCATCGACCATGCGCACGAGACCCTCATGCGAGATGAAGAACCCTTCGACATCCGGCTCCCCATGACGGGCGACAAGGCCGTAGGCGGCAACGGAAACGGGGGTTTGCGATGTGTTCTCAACCGATTGGTTGATGGTGAACATGTAGTTTTCATCGACCGAGATGGAGCGGCGAAAGATCAAACCCGCGCCATTGTCCCATACGAGACTGACAGGGCTACCGGTGCTGAGTGTGCCACCGCTTTCGATGTTCCAAAGCGTGTTTGGGCCAGGCACTGAACCTGGCTCCATCCCGGCACTTGGGGCCCAGCCGTACAGCGCGTAATAGGCGTTCTGGCCACCGACCGGGTTCAAGTGGTGGACAAGGTCGGACTCGGGGTCGAGCGTCTCTTGGTATTGAACGAGATCGAGGTCATCAATACGCCCACCCTGAAGCGAAATGCTGCCCAAGAGGTGGTCGGTTTCGATCGCGATGCGGGGGGCTTCGGTAATCTCTTCCGCTTCGGGGGCTGCCTGTGTCGTCGGATCAGCGGCCCCTGCGCTGGGCAGGATGGCGCCATCTTCTGTCTGGATGACGGTGCCGTCGCCGGCAACTTCGGCGTCAGTTGGCGTGGCCTCTGGCGGAGGGAACAGGATGAACCATGTCAGGATCACCATAAAGCTCAGCACTGTTGCGAGGAGAAGGTTCTTGTTCTGGTCGTCCATGAAGCCGCCTGTTTCCCAAGGGAGAAATGTCCGCACGGTTCAACAGGGGTGAGGCCCAAAGGTCAAGGTGTTTTCGCCATAAACCAAAGGGCTGCTGTGCGGATTTGCAGGGGTTGTTGGTAGTGTCATGAGTGGCTGTGCTCAGCCGCTGATCCGCGTGATTGTGCTGCCCGTGTCACGGGGGAGCTGGTAGGCGGTGATCCAGTTCTGCGCATCTTCCAGCGGCATGGGGTGGCCAATGTGAAACCCTTGCAGATGTGTGCAGCCTAGCGTGCGAAGCCTGTCCACTTCCTCACGGGTTTCGACACCTTCGGCCAACGCGCCGAGGCCCAAACGTTCTGCCATGGTGAGGATTGCTGCGACCATATTTTGCTGTTCAGGGTCGGCGTCGATATTGCTGACGAAGGAGCGATCAATCTTAATCCGCTCGATAGAAAATTTGCGGATGCTGGTGATTGCGGCATGCCCCGTGCCAAAATCATCCAGATCGATCCCGCATCCTAGGTTGGCGAGAGCGTGGAGGTTATCGGTGACTGTGCCGCTGACGGTGTTTGCCACGACTGTTTCCAACACCTCAATATTCAACCGATGTGCGGGAATGTTTTGCGCATCCAGCGCCCAGGTGATGTGATCTACCAGCGCCGGGTTCGAAAGCTCAACCGTTGAGAGATTGACGCCGATGCAGGGCACCCTAAGGCCAGCATCGTCCCACGAACGCAGTGCGGCAAGCGCCTTCTGGATCATCAATTGCCCCAACGTGCCGAGTGCGTGGGCATCATGAAAAGCGGGCAGAAACTCATTTGGCGGGATCAGCCCGCGCTGCGGGTGGTTCCAGCGCGCGAGCGTCTCAAACCCGGTAATTTCGCCAGTGACGGCTGAGATTTGTGGTTGAAAGAAAGCCGAAATTTGCCCCTCTGCCAAAGCGTTGGGGATTTCTTCACTTAGCCTTTTGCGGGCGTCGATCCGGTTGCGCATTCTGGCAGAGAAGCTGCGCACACCTGAAGGGCCATTGCGCTGCGCTTCAATCATCGCGGTCAAGGCGGCGTCGAGCATGGACGTCGCCGTGGGAGAGGGGATGCGGTTTGACAGGCTGAACCCGATGGATGCGGTCAATTGCACTGTGCCTGAGGCACGCGGGATCGGGGCGGCTAGAGCAGATTGCAGACGTGCGGCGATCTGGAGCCCTGTTTCCAGGTCCAGCATATCGTCGGGCCCCGAAATGACGGCAAAGCACGGCGGATCGAGACGTACGACAAAGCCATTTGCCGGGGCCGCATCGCGCAGACGACGTTCGCACTCGGTCAAGATATCTTGCAGTTCGTTAAAGCCGTAGCGTTCTGACAGGGATTTGAAGATATCAATTTCAAGCGTGAAGACGCCAACGGGCCACAATGTGCGCGACAGCCGTGCGCCGACCTCACGTTCTACGCGGCTGCGTGCCGAGGGGGCGGGCGACTGTCCGGCATGGGCAGGTGTGGCAAACGGCAGGGCGACCGCGAGGGCGGCGGTGGTGAACAAGGCCGCGATGGCGAGAGTTGTCATTCCGCCAATCGCAAAGGCGGCCAGATACGCGACCGGGATGACGAACAGGGAGTGTACCTGCCCGATCCGAAGCTTTCGGGGGGGTGGGCCGTTTTGCACGGTGGGGTATCCGTTGATCTGAGTCTGGTGCGACTTTGCGCCAAAAACCTGACCAGTCCGTTAACGGGTCTGATCCTCAAGTGCCGCGCCAAGGCTCAGCCCGGCAAAATCAAAAAGTTTGGGATCCAGCAAATGCGACGGGCGGGCATTCATCAGCGCTCGGAACATCACCTGACGACGTCCGGGGCTGTTCTTTTCCCAACCGTCGAGGATGTGTTTGACTTGTTGGCGCTGCAGGCCGTCCTGACTGCCGCACAGATCGCACGGAATGATCGGGTAGTTCATGGCCGTGGCGAATTTCTCGCAATCGACCTCTGCGACATGGGCAAGCGGGCGGTAGACAAAGAGATCGCCCTCTTCATTCACCAGTTTGGGCGGCATCGTGGCAAGGCGGCCGCCGTGAAACAGGTTCATGAAGAACGTCTCAAGAATGTCATCGCGATGGTGGCCAAGCACGACAGCCGAACACCCCTCTTCGCGCGCGATACGGTAGAGATTTCCGCGCCTTAGCCGTGAGCACATGGCACAATAGGTGCGGCCCGTTGGTGTCTTGTCCATCACGATGGAATAGGTGTCCTGATACTCGATGCGGTGTGGCACGCCCATCTTTTCCAGAAATTCAGGCAGGACTGTCGCAGGGAAGCCCGGTTGCCCCTGATCGAGATTACAGGCCAACAGATCGACAGGCAGCAGGCCGCGCCACTGCAACTCGTGCAATACGGCGAGCAGGGTGTAGCTGTCTTTGCCGCCAGAGAGACAGACGAGCCACCGCTGCTTGGGGCCATCGCGTGAGACCATGCCGTAGTGCTCCACCGCCTCGCGCGTGTCGCGCACGATGCGCTTGCGCAATTTGCGGAACTCAGTCGTTTTGGGCGCGCCGTGAAACAGCGGATGGATATCGTCGGCATCATCTAACATGGCAGCGGCTTAGACCGGATTTTGGGGTGCGGCAAGCGCCGTCCGGTGGCAACGGGTTGGCCGCAACGCGGATGAAAATTGCCGGATGCACATTCCATACACATCCGATGCACATTCCATGCAGACAACCGTGCATGTGATCCGCCGGGCCCGCCAGGGCGTACAACGTGCATGAA
>JAHDDU010000042.1:21336-27616 GCA_020629175.1 Flavimaricola sp.
CAGACAACCGTGCATGTGATCCGCCGGGCCCGCCAGGGCGTACAACGTGCATGAAAAACCTTATGCTTGCCGCCGCCCTCACCCTTCTTGCCGCATGTACGGGTAAGCCGTCTTTTGACGACCCTTCCTTGAGTGACCGCAAGCTGGACCTCGAAGAGTTCTTTGATGGTGATTTGGTGGCCTACGGCCAATTCCAAGACATCTTTGGAACGGTGCGCCGTTCCTTTGAAGTGCGCATACGCGGGGATTGGGATGGCCAACGGCTGCGGCTGGTGGAGGACTTTGTCTACGAGGATGGCGCGACCGAGCAGCGGATATGGACCTTGGTGAAAACTGGCGAGGACAGCTGGCGCGGAACCGCACCCGGCGTCATCGGCGAAGCGCTGGGCGAAGAACAGGACAACCGGTTCAACTGGCGCTACGAGATTGATCTGCCCGTGCCAAGCGCCGACGGCAGCGTTGAGACCTTGCGCGTGACGTTTGACGATTGGATGTGGCTGCTTAGCGACGACCGGCTGTTCAATCGTGCCTACGTGCAAAGATATGGTGTGGATATTGGGGATGTTGTGATTTGGTTTGAGAAGCTTTGAGTGAAGAACTAGCGTTGGGGAATGACGTTTGCAGCTAACCTCAAAGCCGACATTGCAAAATCCTACAAAGCATCACGACATAAATTGGGCTGGCGCCTACTCTACAGCCCCACCCATGTTCTGGACCATGCGGATGTTGCGTTCATCGGGCTCAATCCCGGTGGCAATGGGGTGGATAGTGCGCATGGTGAATTTGCTATGGAATCCGGCAGTGCCTATTGCCTGGAGCGTTGGGGCGGCAAAGATCCCGGCGGCAGTATTTTGCAACAGCAGGTGCAAGCGGTTTGTGCGCGTTTGAAGGTGGAGCCGGAACACGTATTGGCCGGCAATCTTGTCCCCTTCCGCTCCTCAAATTGGGCGAGCCTCACAGACAAGCGCGGTGCGCTCGCCTTTGGTCAAAGTATTTGGACGCGGATTCTTGAGCGTGCAGAGCCACGGATTGTCGTGACGATGGGACGAGACGCTGCCAAACAGGTGAGCCGCATGCTCAATGTTCGGAATATTGAGCGCCACCCATTGGGATGGGGGTCGATCACAGGTCTCCGCGGTTGCTACCCGGGCGGGGCGTTTGTGGGGCTTCCGCATCTGTCACGCTATACGGTCATGACACGTGCCGCCAGCCAGCCCGGTCTGGGTGCCTTGTTCCGCGATCTATAGCGGTGTGTCAGGGCACCTCGTCCACACCTGACCCGCCCCAGGGGTGGCAACGTCCGATCCGACGCGCGGCGAGCCAAGCGCCTTTGATGCCGCCGTGTTTCTCGATCGCCTCAAGCGCGTAGGCCGAGCAGGTCGGCTGAAACCTGCAGCCGTGACCGACCCATGGCGAAAGGACAAGGCGATACGCCCGAACTGGCAGTGCTACAATATGGCCGAAGGGGCTCATGTGTTGTGCACGGCGGCAAGGGCGCGTTTCAGATCGTCCTGAAGGGCGGTGAAGGGCCTTTCCGCTGTCGCATCCTTGCGTCCGACCAACACGTAGTCCCAGCCGGGCTGTGCGGCCTCGGGCAAGACCAACCTTGCGATTTCGCGCAGGCGGCGCTTGGCGCGATTGCGGGCGACGGCGTTGCCGACCTTCTTTGAGCAGGTAAACCCGACGCGGACGGTCGGATCCTCGTCGTCCCTCTTGCGGGCCTGCAGATGAATCCCCTTCGTGCCCTGACGCCGCGCATGGCTCGCCCGGATAAAATCCGCCCGTTTCGTCAGTGTTTGAAGAATGACATCAGCCAAAAGAGAAACCCCAAGAAATTCGCGAATTTCTTGGGGTCCAAAATCTTCGCGAAGATGTTTCGCGGATGGCGCGGTTAAGCGCTCAGCTTTTTCCGGCCTTGGGCGCGGCGCGCGTTGATGATCTTGCGACCAGCTTTGGTGGCCATACGGGCGCGAAAGCCGTGACGGTTAGAGCGCACGCGGTTAGATGGTTGGAATGTACGCTTCATAGCGGCTCTCCGGTTCGGGGGCCCGATGAGGATTCGAGCCATGTATCAGTTCAGAGCTGTTCTCTAAGAGGGCGGGGCGCATGTGTCAACGCGAACCCGGCGGTTTGTTGCAACAAAACCGGGGCAGGCTGCGACGGAATGTTACAGCTTTGCCGGAAACACTGCAATTCGGCGCGATTTCATCAACCGCGCGTGAGGAGCCTATCACAGTTGAGGGGAAGGGGCCATCTAGGGTGCAGACCCGAACAGGGCCCAGTAATGGGATACACAAAGGATAGAGACCCATGAGTGAGACCATAGACCCCCCTCAGAACCCGTTCGTCCGGCGGTTGCCGATCATTGTTATCGCATCAGTAGCGATCATCGGGGCGATCACCTTGCGTGATTACCTTACCTTTCAGACGTTGGCGGACCGCCGCGAAGATTTGCTCGCCTTTCGTGATGCCAATTATGTATTGACGGTCGTTTTGTTTATCGCGGCTTACTTCGCGATTGTGGCGTTCTCGCTCCCCGGTGCTACGATCGCCACGCTCACCGGTGGCTTCTTGTTTGCCACCTTCCCTGGCGCCTTATTCAACATTACGGGCGCGACCCTTGGGGCCACAGCGATCTTCCTTGCCGCACGTTGGGGCTTTGGAGAGAAGTTGGGCGCGCGGCTCGAAGGTTCTGAAGGTGTCGTCAAGAAGATCAAGGATGGTATCGATGAAAACCAGTGGTCGATGTTGTTCCTGATCCGTTTGGTTCCTGCCATTCCGTTCTTTATGGCCAACCTTGTGCCATCGTTTCTTGAAGTGCCCTTGCGCCGCTTTGTGATTTCCACGTTCTTTGGGATCATGCCGGGGGCTGTGGTCTACACGTCCGTTGGTGCCGGGCTTGGCGAAGTCTTTGAACGGGGGGAGACGCCTGATCTGGGCATCATTTTCCAGCCGCAAATTCTGTTCCCGATCCTTGGTTTGTGCGTTCTTGCAGCGCTTCCAATTGTCATCAAAGCCGTGCGCGGCAAGAAAGGTCTCTGATCCATGCCACGTATTGAAACGGATATTTGCGTCATTGGTGGCGGCTCTGGTGGGCTGTCGGTTGCGGCCGGCGCGGTTCAGATGGGGGCCAAGGTCGTTCTGATCGAGGGCCATCTGATGGGTGGTGACTGCCTTAACTTTGGTTGCGTGCCGTCCAAGGCGCTGATTGCTGCGGGCAAGCAGGCCTACGGGATGTCGCATGGCGGACAGTTTGGCGTTCAAGAAGTCGACCCGGACGTCGATTATGCCAAGGCCAAAGACCATGTGCGCAGCGTGATCGACCATATTGCGCCGGTGGACAGTCAGGAGCGGTTCGAAGGGCTGGGCTGCACAGTCATCCGTGAGTTTGGCCGTTTCATCAGCCGCGACGAAGTGCAGGCGGGTGACACCACGATCAAGGCGCGGCGGTTTGTGATCGCCACAGGCTCTGGCCCGTTTGTCCCGCCGATCCCCGGGCTGGATGAGGTTGAGGTCTATACCAATGAGACGATCTTTGATCTGCGTGAGCGGCCTGAGCATCTGATCATTGTGGGCGGTGGCCCGATCGGAATGGAGATGGCGCAAGCCCATGTGCGCCTGGGCAGCAAGGTGACAGTGATCGAAGGGGCCAAGGTTTTTGGCAACGACGATCCTGAAATGGCAGCTTTTGTCATCGAAAAGATGAAAGCCGAGGGCGTCGAGATCATCGAAGGCGCGCAGGCAGAGCGGATTTCTGCAAATGGCGGCGTGACGGTCCATACTCCCAAGGGCGATTTCACCGGCTCACATCTGCTTATGGCGGTGGGGCGCAAGGTGAATATCGACAAGCTTGATCTGGAGACAGGGGGCGTCGCATATGACCGGCGCGGCATCAAGGTGGATGCAAGCCTCCGCTCGACCACGAACAAGAAAGTCTATGCGGCAGGTGACGTGGCCGGTGGGCTCCAATTCACTCATGTAGCAGGCTATCACGGTGGCATTCTTGTGCGCAGCCTTGTTCTGGGTTTGCCGGCCAAGGCCAAAACGGATCATATCCCCTGGGCCACTTACACGGACCCCGAGCTTGCCCAAGTGGGGCTGACCGAGGCGCAGGCCCGCAAGAAACATGGGGCCGCACTGACCGTCGTCCGCGCGGAGTTCGATCACAATGATCGTGCCATCGCCGAGGGCAAGAATTCAGGCCTTGTGAAGGTCATGGTGGTCAAGGGCAAACCCGTTGGTGCCAGTATCGCTGGTCCGCAAGCTGGGGAGTTGATTGGCATGTGGTCGATGGCTATTGCTAACGGTATGAAAATGTCCGCTATTTCCAACACCGTGTTGCCATATCCCACGATCATGGAGGTCAACAAACGCGCGGCCGGGGCCTATTTCAGCCCCAAACTGTTCGAGAGCGACACTGTCAAACGCGTTGTTCGTTTTGTGCAGAGGTGGCTTCCCTGATGAACGCGCTGCGCCGTCTGATCAATACCCTTTCCGGACGGTTTCTGATGCTGACGATGATTTTCGTCATGCTGGCCGAGGTGATGATCTTTGTCCCCTCGGTCGCGCGGTTTCGGCAGGATTTCCTGATGCTGCGGCTAGAACGGGCGCAGATCGCGTCTTTGGCGCTTCTGGCGGACGATATGCTGGATGCCGAGCTTGAGGCGGAGTTGTTGACGAATGCCGAGGTCTACAACGTCGTGCTGCGCCGCAATGAGGTGCGGCAGCTTATCCTTTCGTCCACAATCCCCGGCCCGATTACCGACACCGTGGATTTGCGCGATCCCTCTGGCATAGAGCTGATCCGGGACGCGTTTGGCAGGCTGACAACCACGGAAAACGAGGTCATCCGGGTGATCGGCAACCCCGTCCGGGACGGCGGTTTGCTGATCGAGGTAACGATGGACACTGTGGGCCTCAGGGCGGCTATGCTGGACTACGGGGTCCGGATTTTGATCCTGTCTGCCGTGATCTCGATCTTTACAGCGGCGCTCTTGTTCTTGGCTGTCCGCGTTCTGCTGGTGCGTCCCATTGAGGGGGTCGTCAGCCATATGCAAAGCTATGCCGCAGCCCCCGAAGACGCGCGGCGCATCATCGAACCCTCCGCCAGTGTGACCGAACTTCGTGATGCGGAAGAGGCGCTGAAATCGCTGCAGATGCAGTTGACCCAAGCGCTGCGCCAGCGAGAGCGGTTGGCCGCGCTGGGCGGTGCGGTGGCCAAGGTGAGCCATGATTTGCGCAACATCCTGACCTCGGCTCAGCTTTTTGTGGACCGCATTGAAGGCTCCGAAGATCCGCTTGTGCGCCGGATGGCGCCAAAGTTGGTGGGATCTATCACGCGGGCTGTAAACCTGTGTGAAAGCACGCTGGCCTTTGGTCGCGTTGACGAGCCTGCCCCCACGCTGGCCCGCTTTGAGCTGGCGCCTGTTGTCAACGATGTGGTTGAAAGTGAGCGCCTTGCCGTAGGCGATTTTGACCTGACGTTTATCGAGAATGTCCCGCCGGGGCTGGTGATCCGGGCTGACGCCGAACAGCTGTTCCGGGTGCTGTCCAACCTCGTGCGCAATGCGCGGCAGGCGATGATGGGAAAATCCATTGCCGGTACTGTTACAGTCAGCGCCGCAGAAGAAGATGAGTTCTGGCGAATTTGCGTAACGGACACCGGGCCCGGCCTTCCACAACGCGCGCAGGACAAGCTGTTCCGCCCGTTTGAAGGGGGCGTCACAAAAGGCGGCTCTGGCCTTGGGCTTGTGATTGCGGCTGACCTTATCCGCGGCCACGGCGGGGTTCTGGAACTTGAGCGGACCGGTCCGGATGGCACCGAGTTTTCGATCCGCCTGCCCAATTCCGACCTGACCTGACAAGGCCCCGCACATTCCCACATTTCAGCCTTGCAATCGCGCGGGCAGGGGGCTACATCCGCCGCACGCGGACCGATAGCTCAGCTGGATAGAGTACCTGACTACGAATCAGGGGGTCGGGGGTTCGAATCCTCCTCGGTCCGCCAATTTCATCCTTGTGAGACGACACATAGTTCTGCCTTTTGCGACAGACCTTTGCCTTTCCCGTCCATTTTAGTGAATTGGCTCATTCGTTGTTCCTTCCAGTTGGGGCAGGTTTTCTGAACAACCGCTGAAAGCGGCTTGCTCTGAAACCTTGCCACGTGGCGAACGCGGATGGGGGCGAGGCAACGCTATTCGATAGGGGGGGGAGCGGCCCGCAGCCGGAGGCGAGGACACGGCCCTATCTAATGGGGTTGCCCGAGGGGGAAGGCTGCGCC
>JAHDDU010000043.1 GCA_020629175.1 Flavimaricola sp.
TCGCCCGCCTGATTGTGCAGGTAATTGACCGCCGGATGCGCGCTGTCGTCGGCGCCAAAGACCTTTTCGGCCTCACGTGCTTTGTTTGGTGTGAACTTGTCCGTCACAGTCATTGTGCCAAGGATCACGCCTTCCTGATCGCGCAAAGCGATGTCCTGGCCGATCTCAACGGTTTCGGCGAAAGACTTAGACACATCCAGCGTGATTGGCATGGGCCAGAGCGTCCCGTCGGCCAGCCGCATGTCTTCAACGACGCCGTTGTAATCCTCTTCGCTGAGGAAACCTTTGAGCGGGTTAAAGCCGCCGTTCATTAGCAGTTCCAGATCGCAAATCTGGCGGGGTGTCAGGTCGTGGCTAGTCAGGTCAGCGGCTTCTGTCTTCATCTTTTGAGCGCTGTCGTAGGAGACATAGAGCTCAGGAATGGGGGCGAGGTTGTTTTGCATCGGATTGATCCTGTTCTGAAGGAGGGTGAGCCCGGATTTCTCTCCGGTCAATTCGGCGTGGAGCGCGTTGAATTCATTTAGTTTTCGCGCTAGAAATTGGGTAGTGAGGCGGTTCTTTTCCGAGCCACCTCGAGGGGTTAGGCTGTAGGCGTAGCGCTGGCGTTTGTCGGCGCTGTCGCGGTCAATGATCTGAACAAAGCCGGCATCAGTCGCGGCCCTTAGGAGGGTATTCAGCCGCCCGAGCGACAGACCGATCGCCCCTGCCGTCGCGCGCTGCGAAGCGTTGGGCGCAAGATCGAGCTGCCGCAAAAGGCGGAACAGCTGATCTTCGTCTTGGGCGGTTGAAGTGGACACGACGACTCAATCTTTGTTCATTTGTGAACGCTTTTGCACTCGAAGTATGTTCATGCAAGAACAAACTTGTGGCATTATTGCGATCTGGCACCGGGCAAATGATCGCAAGAGTGCCTGTCACAAATGATTGTGTCCAAATTGGGAACAGAGTGTTAATTTGTGTCGTGATTGTTTCTATCTCATCAGCACGCAAAAAGCTGCGCCCCGGTTCAACGGAGCGCAGAAACGTGGTTGGTGCTAATGATCTGTTAACCTAGTCGTCCTGCTCGGCCAAAAACTTCTCAGCATCCAGCGCGGCCATGCAGCCCATACCCGCAGATGTAACGGCCTGACGATAAGTGTGGTCCGTCAGGTCGCCGGCGGCAAAGACACCTGGGATAGACGTGCGGGTGCTACCGGGCTCGGTGACGACATAGCCGCCGGAGTGCGTCTCAAGCGTGTCTTTGACCAGTTCTGACGCGGGCGCGTGACCAATAGCGATGAAGATGCCTTTGGCCGGAATGTCCGTGATTTCGCCTGTTTTGGTGTGTTTCACTTTTACGCCTTCGACGCCGAGAGGGCTGTCGCCGCCGTAGACCTCGTCGACTTCGTGGAACCAGAGCGGTTCGATTTTGGGGTGTTTGAACAGGCGGTCTTGCAGAATTTTCTCGGCGCGGAGTTCGTCGCGGCGGTGTACGAGCGTGACCTTGGAGGCAAAGTTGGTCAGGAACAGCGCCTCTTCAACAGCGGTGTTGCCGCCGCCGACGACGACAATCTCTTGGCCACGGTAAAAGAACCCGTCGCACGTGGCGCAGGCGGACACGCCAAAGCCTTTGAATTTCTCCTCGGACGGCAGGCCCAACCATTTGGCACGTGCGCCGGTGGCGAGGATGATGGCGTCCGCTGTCCAGACGGTGCCGCTATCGGTTTGCGCGGTGAAGGGGCGCTTGGACAGATCGAGCGATGTGACGATGTCCCCGATGATCTCACAGCCCATTTCGCGGGCGTGGGCTTCCATTCGGACCATGAGGTCGGGGCCTTGAACTTGTGTGTCGCCGGGCCAGTTCTCCACTTCGGTCGTCGTCGTCAATTGCCCGCCGGGTTCAATCCCCTGAATGAGGACTGGGTTCAGCATCGCGCGGCTGGCGTAGACGCCCGCGGTATAGCCGGCAGGGCCAGAGCCGATGATCAAAACGGAAGTGTGACGCGTGTCTGGCATGTTGGTCCCCTGGCCTGTGTTAGCTCATCCGATATAGGGCAGGGTGCGGCCGGGGGGAAGAGAGCGGCCATGTCTTGTGCGTGAGGGGGCTATGCGTCAGATTGTTGCGCAATATTGAAATATTGTTGCGCACACAATGTTCCTCGCATATCAAAGTGAAAGCCAATGCGATTTAGGGGACACAATATGCCGGGTCAAAAGCTCGACGAAATTGATCGTATGATTCTTGCTGAACTTCAGGCCGACGGTCGAATGACCAACGTTGAGCTTGCCAAACGTGTGGGCATTTCTGCCCCGCCGTGCCTGCGCCGCGTGAGGACACTGGAAGAGCAGGGATATATTCGCGGATACCACGCGGATGTTGACCCGCGCGAACTGGGATTTGAGGTTCAGGTGTTTGCGATGGTGGGCCTTGTGTCCCAGGCAGAGGCGGATCTGTCCGCATTTGAAGCGCGGTGCGAAGGCTGGCCGCTCGTACGGGAATGCCACATGCTCAATGGTGAGGTGGACTTTATCCTCAAATGTGTGGCCCCTGATCTGCGCGCGTTCCAAACCTTTTTGACCGAACATCTGACCTCTGCCCCAAATGTGGCGAGCGTCAAAACATCGCTGGTCATTCGAGGGGCCAAGGATGAACCGGGCGTGCCGTTTGACGTTCTAGAAGAGCGTTTGGCGCAAGAGGCCTGAATTTTTCGAATAGACGCCCGAAATGGGACGGACAATAGCAGGCACCGCACTTAGTGTGGTGCCATGATGTTTGATTTTGCAAAACCCGACAGTTTGTATGACGCGCTCCTTGCCCGAGATGCGGCCTATGACGGCAGGGCGTGGGTAGGTGTGTCGTCCACGGGTGTATTTTGCCGTCTGACTTGTCCGGCGCGCAAACCAAAGCGCGAGAACTGCACCTTTTTTGAGAGTGTGGGCGCCTGCCTTGAGGCGGGCTATCGTCCTTGCAAGCGCTGCCATCCTATAGGAGCCGCGGCTGACGGTGACCCGGTGGTCACGTCCTTGCTCACCGCGTTGCGGGCCGATCCCGCACGCCGATGGACGGAGGCGGGGATTGCGGCACTCGGGTATGATCCTTCAACTGTGCGTCGTGCCTTCAAACGACATTTTGGAATGACGTTTCTGGATATGGCGCGGCATGAACGATTGCGGATCGCGGCAAAGACGTTGCGGGGGGAGGGGCGCGTGATCGACGCGCAGTTTGAGGCTGGCTACGACGGCCCTCGCGCCTTCCGCGAAGCGTTTGCCCGTCATCTTGGCCTGCGGCCATCCGATCTTGCTCGAGATGCCCGGCTGCAGGCGGATTACCTCGACACGCCACTTGGAGCCATGGTGGCTGTGGCAGATCATCGACATTTGTACCTGTTGGAATTCGCGGACCGTCCTGCTTTGCCGCGCGAACTCAAATCTCTGTGGCGGGATGCGAAAGGGAATTTGGGGCTGGGTCGTACAGAGCCGATGGACAACGTCTCCCGGCAGCTTGCTGATTATTTCGCAGGGCAGAACGCGCGCTTTGATTTGCCGCTGGCCTGGGGTGGCACCGCCTTTATGGCGGCGGTCTGGGCTGAACTGCAATGCATTCCGGCGGGCCAGACTCGCAGCTATACCGACATCGCCCGCGCAATTGGCCGTCCCGACGCTGTCCGTGCCGTGGCGCGCGCCAATGGGGCCAACAGACTTGCGATTGTGGTCCCTTGTCACAGGGTCATTGGGGCGGACGGCGCTTTGACGGGCTATGGCGGCGGGCTGTGGCGCAAACAGAAACTGATAGAACTCGAACAGCATTTCGCGCGAAAGGATACCAGATGAACCAGATCGAAAAAGCAAATGCATTCAAAGCGATGCACGTCGCAGGCGCCCCGGTGATACTATACAATGTGTGGGATGCGGGATCGGCCGCAGCAGTTGTGAAAGCGGGTGCTGCGGCAATTGCGACGGGCAGTTGGCCGGTGGCGGCAGCGCAAGGATATAGCGATGGGCAAGTGATGCCGATGGAGGAGGCATTGGCCAACGCGTCTCGGATCATCGCAGCGGTCGATGTCCCTGTCACAATCGACTTTGAAGGGGGATATGCCGAAGCGCCGGACGAAATCGCCGCGAATGTCAGCAAACTGATTGCCACCGGTGCCATTGGTCTGAACTTTGAGGATCAGATCGTGGGTGGTGAGGGACTTTATCCCGTCAACGTGCAAACCGCGCGGATCAAGGCGGTCCGTGGCGCAGCTGACGCGGCGGGCATTCCGATGGTCATCAACGCGCGGACTGACCTCTTCTTGAAAGCGCCCGATTCCGACGTGCACGCAGCGCTGATGGATGAGGCCGTGGCCCGCTGTGCGGCCTATGCCGAGGCGGGGGGTGACAGTTTCTTTGCGCCGGGGCTGAGTGATGTTGGGTTGATTGGCGAACTCTGCGCGCGCGCCGCTTTGCCCGTAAACGTGATGCACGCAGGCCCCGCCGACCAGATCCCTGCGCTGGCCGCCGCGGGTGTTGGCCGCATCAGCCATGGCCCCATCCCGTACCGTGCCCTGATGGCCGAGCTTACGGCCCGCGCAAAGGCGGCGTTTGACGCAAAATAGCAGGGACCGGTTGGTCCCTGCTATCGTGCTCAAAATATCAGTGTCAATCAGGCGGCGTCGAAGAGATCGAGGTCCTGCAAGCGTAGCCGCGGCAACAGCGCTGGGCCGAAATCTTCGAGGTCACGCTTGTGCGGGAAGCAGGACAGGAAGAGGTCCAACAATTCGCCCCGCAGGCCAAGCAAATGCGCAGGTCCGGGGTGCATGCTTTCCACTTCCACGCCATTGGCGAGCAGCAGGTGGTGGTTGTCAAACCCCAAGTGGTAGGATTGCACCACGGTAGGCGGCGTCAACTCAACAATATTCACCCCATCGATGAAGTCGCGGGCGAAGATCAGGGCCGCATCCGCACCAGTCAGCGTCCGGACGCCATTGGCCCGATGTGAGAGCCGCGCACGCGGGCCAAGAACCAGATCGGGCATTGGACGGCCCATACCAAAGCTGTCTGCGGCAATGCGTGTCAGCTTGCCCATCGCGGGATCTTGCCCCCGTGCGTTGGAGGACAAAACAGTCGACCCGCGCCACCGCAGCGTCTGGAACCCGGCATCGACGGTTTTGATGCGGTCACCGGGCAGTAGATCTTCAACGGCCACGTTGCCATGTTCCGTGGAGAGGAGAGTGCCACGGGCAAAAGCAGCAAAGCAGTCTTCAAAAGCCGCTTTGGCCGGGATGATCTGAGTGAAATCTTCAATGTCTGTTGGGCGAGCGGCGGGCTGATGGACAATCTCAACTTTGCGCATGAGAGGCATCACGCGCTGAGATTGTCCATCTTGCCGAGCGAAACGGTCTGAGGATACCGTATTCGAAACTGGGTCCACTGCGAGGCCTGCAGTGGTGGTGGGGCGGGCGTATGACATGTGTCTACCTTTCGGTTTGTCACATCATCTGTCGGCCCCCACCGACAACATCTGAGGAGAACGTTGTTGCGTTGAGTAGAATGTGGCGAACTCTGCCCCATTCTGTCAAAGTCTTTGGAAAAGCCGCGGGTTTCGCGCACCAATCGCCGGGATAGGCTTGGGATTGTTTTCAATTCGGGATCAGCGCTGCCTCATTTGCCGGGAATCGTGCCTCATTTGGAGCGAATCCCTGCGGCAAAAACAAAGCCGCCCCCGGCGAGGGAACCGGGGGCGGGCTTGGACTGAACTGAGCGACAGGTCAGGCTGATGCGCGCAGCAGGGTGTTGGACGTCCCTTGAGTGCGTCGCGCTATGAAGGCGGTGCGGCGGAGACCCCGTTCCCATGGGAGCTTGGTCTTCGTCTTGGCGGCCTCTTTGATCAACGGCGCGATAAAGCGGGGGGTTTTGGTCATCGTGGCCTCCTTTCTGTTCCTATACTCATATTGTCGCCGCCGTTGCGGGCGGGAATGAGGAGTGATTGTGAGAACAATGAGAACCCAAGGCCGAATGGTCCGTCATAACTGGAACGGGTGATTTCCCAACAATTGTTGACGAATTGGCGTCAATCCACCCGGCATTGTTTCCAACAGAGCGTGCGGCGGACACCTTTTCGCCGCAATCACAGACGGATGGCAGCGATCAGGCGGCCGTAGTCGGCCTCTTTGGCGTGTGTGGCGCGACGGTAGCTGAAGAATCGCTCGGGATCGCTGTAGGTGCAATGGCCGGTCCAGCTAACGTGCTTCAAACCGGCAGCACGCAAAGCGGCAAGGCCGAAGGACGGCAGATCGAATTGCATTTTGCCTGCACGGCCCCCGGCAAAGAAGCGGGTGTTCTCGGGATCGTCGGAGACGAAGTCTTCAAAGAACTCTGGCCCGACTTCATAGGCGCGTTGGCTGATGCACGGACCGATGACAGCGCAAATCGCCTCGCGTCGTGCGCCGAGGGTGACCATGGCCTCAACCGTGTTGGACAGAACGCCAAGCTTGGCACCTTTCCAACCGGCATGAGCTGCACCAATCACCCCCGCCTCGGCATCGGCAAAGAGAACGGGTTGGCAATCGGCGGTAAGGATTGACAGCGCGATACCGGGGGTTGCTGTGACAATAGCGTCGGCCTTGGGTAAGGCGGCGGGAGTCTTCGTGACGGTGATCACTGTTGGGGAGTGAATCTGGTGCACCCCGACCAGCGCATCCTCAACCACATCAAGGCTTGCCGCGACCCTCGCCCGGTTCAGCGTGACGCTTTCCCGTTGATCACTGGAGCCATAGCCGCAATTGAGCCCGGCAAAGATGCCCGAAGACGCCCCACCAGCACGCCCGTAGAACCCGTGGCGCATAGGGGCGAGGCTGTCTGCAGTGATAATGTCGAGTGTCATTGGGCGCATCCGGGCGGCGGGCTTTGGTCCTGCGGATAGAGGGCGAGGACTTTAAAAAGGTGTCCCATCTCCTCAGGGTGGGTCAAGCGCCGATGTGCGGCAATGTGGGCGTTGAGGGCATCGCCTGTTAGCAATTGCGCCAATTGCTGTGCTCGCGTCGTGATGCCGAGCCGTTCCAGAAACACGCCCTGAGGTGTCAGCCGCGAATGGGCCGCGGGGGTCGCAGATTGGGCGATCGCCTCAAAATCGACGTGCGCTGTGAGGTCCGCCTCCCCCGGTTCGGCCAAAGCATCTGCGGGTTTATGCGCTTTCATCGCCTGTAGCGTGTCGCCCTGTGATCGCCAATCTCCATAGTCGATAATCAACGCAGCCCCGCCGTGTGTTGCGATGCGCAAGGCAAGCTCTTGCGTGATGGCGGGCAGGGACGGGCAATGCTCGACAATATCGCCGGGTTTTGTGTCGTCCAGGCGGTGATCGAGGAGGGCAATTGGCGCAGCAGGGCCAAGGCCGAGGCTCAGCGCGCCGTCTGTCACACCTATCATAACCTCACGCCAGCCTTTGTCGTCGCGTTGGAATTGGCGAATGGGCAGAGCGTCAAAGAATTCATTTGCGACAAGAAACAGTGGCTGCTCTGGCAGGTCAGCGGCTGTCCCGATGTGATGCGCCTTTGGCACAGCGGTCTTTTGCAGCTCCTTCAAAGCAGAAGAGGCTTCGACGAGGATGACCTTAGCGGCATCATGGAAGCCCGGCACTTGCCGCGTGGCCCGTAAAATGTCAGCCATCAGGGTCCCGCGTCCGGGTCCAAGCTCGGCAAGTGTGAATGGGCTGGGCGCGCCCTGATCCAGCCAACTTTGCGCGAGTGCGAGGCCAAGAACTTCGCCGAACATCTGGCTGATCTCGGGCGCAGTGGTGAAATCACCCGCAGTGCCGAAGGGGTCACGCGTTGTGTAATAGCCGTGCTCGGGGTGTAGCAGGGCCGTGTGCATATAGTCCGCCAGCGTGATTGGGCCCGTTCGGCTGATCTGGGCCAAGAGCATGTCGCGCAAGGCGGTCATGCCGCGCGGCGCTTCCATATGATGAGCGCCAGCCCAGCGAGGATCATGGGCAGCGAAAGCGCTTGGCCTTGCGTAAGACCCCAACCGCCAAAGTCATAGGCCCAGCCGATGGGATTGGTTGGAGAGGTGAATTGCGCATCCGGCTGGCGGACGAATTCCACCACAAAGCGCGAGAGGCCGTAGCCGATCAGAAATACGGCAACCAATGACCATTGGCGGCGCAGCCATTTTGCCCCGAAGGCGAGGAACAGGATGATTGCGCCTAACAAAAGCCCTTCCAGCCCCGCTTCATAGAGCTGGCTTGGATGCCGGAGGGGTTCATCACCGTAGAAAAACCATTCACCGGGGGCGGTGCAGCCCTGCCGCTCTGGGCTGATACACATGGATGGAAACCGAACGCCCCAAGGCACATCCGTGGCACGGCCCCAAAGCTCGGCGTTAATGAAGTTCGCAATCCGGGCGAGCAGGATTGCGGGCGTGGCGGACAGAGCTAGGATGTTGGCCACGTCACCCAAAGGGGCGCTATAGGCCCGTGCACGAAAAATGACAGCAAGGCACACGCCAATAAACCCACCATGGAACGACATACCGCCATCCCAAATGCGGAAGATCGACACTGGGTCGGCGCGGAATTGGCCATCTCCATAGAAAAGGACGTAACCCAAGCGCCCGCCCGCGATAACGCCAAGCACGACCCATGAGAGTAAGTCCTCAACCTGTTCCACCGTCAGAGGGGCTTTGTTACCCGCCCATAGATTTGGCCGGCGCACGGCGGCCACTGCGATCCGCCAGCCGATGATGATGCCCACAATATAGGCCAGCGCATACCACCGGAGGGCAAAGTCAAAGCCCGCCACGGATAACGAGAAAATCTCGGGGTGGAGCCATGTTGGAAAGGGAATACCGCTGTTCATGGCGTTTGGAATGGGATGAGGGTGCGGCGAAGTCAACCAGTTGACGGGGTTGTGAGTACGCCTGTTGCGGCCCATATAGGCAAGAGACCGGCGGCAACGTGCCAAGGAGGCCAGAAATGCAGACCCGTAACAAGTTCTTTGAAGACATGTCTCAACTGATGACCAACGCGATGGGCGTAGCACAGGGGGCCAAGGACGAGGCGCAGACGGCAATGTCTTCGATGATGGACCGCTGGCTGTCTGATCGGGATTTTGTCACCCGCGAAGAGTTCGACGCCGTTCGCGCAATGGCGCAAAAGGCGCGCGAAGAGAATGAAGCGCTGAAGGCTCGGATTGAGGCGCTCGAGAAGGGATAACCCCCCAAATAGAGTATGGGAAACCGTGTTTTGGTTTCCCCGTGGTTAACAATCCCCTCATATTGAGTGAATCATGTAGACTTGGTACACTCAAACGGTCTGCAAAACTCAAGAAGGGGTAAGACATATGGTAACGATTAAAACGCTCGCTGGTGCGGCCGCAGTGGCAATGATGCCAATGGCTGGCATGGCGGCAACTGTTGTGATCGATTCATTCGACACGGCTCAACTCGCGATCGATCCTGCAGGATCCGGTGTGTCTGCATCGAACAGCATGGCTGCTGGCGAAGCAATTGGCGGTACACGCACAATTACTGCGGACGGAAACGGTACATTGTTCCCGGTTTCCACAACATCGATCAACATCGCTGGTGGGTTTGCTGAAGTGTCCAACAGCAACAACGTAAACGGCACTGGCCTGTTTGAATGGAATGCCGGCGGCGCAGACCTGACAGACGGTGGTTTGAACGATACGTTCGTTCTCTACGTCAACTCGACAGACCTCGGGACACAGTTCGATCTGACCGTTGATGGTGTCACTTCTACGCAGACAGCGTCGAGCACAGGCAACATCTCGTTCTCATTCGCGGGATTCGGCGATTTGAGCAGCGCGAGCATGATCTCGTTGCTCGTATCTGGCCCAACCGCGTTTGACTCCAGCTTCACTCTGCTGGGTGCTGAGGACCTAGAGCCGAACCCATCTCCCGTTCCGCTGCCCGCCAGCGGCATGATGTTGGGTGGCTTGATGCTGGGCGCTGGTTTTGTGGCGCGTCGTCGCAAGTCCTAAGCGGACCTGACTTTATCGCAAAGGCCCGGGACTTTCCCGGGCCTTTGTCGTTTAGAGGTCTAAAGCTCGGCGAGATAGGCGGCGAGGATATCGCGTGCCGCCTCGAGGTCTGTCTTGTGAATCATTTCGGTCACCGTGTGAATGTAGCGCGTGCCTACTGTGATCCCGATGGCCCGCGCGCCGGATGCCGCTTGTTGTGCGGCCGCACCATCCTGACCACCCGAGGCGAGCATCGTACGCTGATACGGGATCTTCTTGGCAATCGCGATCGCCTCAATTTCGGCCACCAATTTCTTGTCCGCAATGAAAGACCCATCGCGGATGTGCAGGCCAAAGCCGTCGCCCTGAACTGTGGTGCGGTCTTTTTCCGGCACGCCGGGCGTGTCGCAGGACAGAGTCACGTCCACGCCGATGCCAATATCCGGTTTGACTGCGAAGGATGACGTCCGCGCCCCGCGCAGGCCCACTTCCTCTTGAGTCGTAAAGACAACGTGAATCTCTGCCCCACGCCCTTTTTTTCCCAACTGCTTGATCGCTTCGATGCCCAGCCAGCAGGCAATCCGGTTGTCGAGAGCTTTGGAGACGATCTTGTCACCAATCTCGATCAGTGGCTCGTCCATCACGACGAAATCACCAATTTTGACGTGATCTTTGGTGGCCTCCCCAAGCCCCAGATCAATCATGAACTCCCCAACCGTCGGCACTTTCTTGCGCTCCTCGGGTGAGGCGATGTGAACGGGCTTGCCGCCAGGGTTCATCACGCCCTTCAAATCGCCGCTGTCGGTGCACACCAGCACACGGCGCGAAAACAGGTTGCGAGTGTCAAAGCCGCCAACAGGCAGCACGTAGATGAAACCCTTGTCTGTGATATGGCTGACCAGAAACCCGATCTCATCCATGTGACACAGAAGCATGACCTTTGGCGCGTCGTCCTTGTTGGCGTGCCGCACGCAATGGAGCGACCCCATCGGATCGGTCGTGATGCTGTCAAACAAGCCTTCGGCCTCACGTTCGATCAGGGCGCGGACACGCTCCTCATGGCCGGGGACGCCGGGTGTTTCGCACAATCGGGTGAGCAGATCGATATTCATCAATGTATCCTTGTCAGAGCTTTGCCCTAACTTGGGCCGTTCCGCGCAGCATCGCAATGGGTGACGGCCAAAGTTCACATCTGAGTCAAATGCCGCGCAAATTTCACTCTTATCCCCAAGAAACTGCTTTACAGGTGGCCCTGTCAGGCCCACCATATGTCGTAGGGGAAGATAAGAAACGCCACAGCCCCTAGAGCAGGCACCAACTGGTAGAGGAAGCAGGTCCTCACATCCGGAGGGGCCAAGACAAGCACCGGCCAAGGTGCGGTATGTATGAGGGCGACATGGCACTGAGCGAGCAGTATTTTGACAGCGATGAGCTGCACCCCATTGATTTGGTGGAAAGCATCGCGACCCACCACGCGTGGGAGTTTGACCGGCTGGGCGACAATCAGATCGCAATGGCCGTCGAAGGGCAGTGGCGAACCTACGCGGTCACACTGGCCTGGTCCGAGTATGACGAGACGCTGCGCCTGATCTGCACCTATGAATGCGAACCGCCCGCGGCGCGCCTCCCCGCAATGTACGAAATGATCAACTCGGTCAACGATCAGTGCTGGGCCGGGGCCTTCACATGGTGGGGCGAGCAGAACTTGATGGTCTACCGCTATGGCCTTGTGCTGGCGGGGGATCAGATTGCCGGGCCGGATCAGGTCGATACAATGATCAACGCTGCGGTCCTAGCGTGCGAGCGTTACTACCCGGCGTTCCAATTGGTCACCTGGGCGGAGCAATCGCCCAAGGACGCGCTGCAAGTCGCGATGACAGAGGCCTACGGCCGCGCCTGATCTTGTGCCTGACCCATCCGCGCACTAGCGTGCGGGAACGGAGGGCGATTTATGACACTAGAGACGTTGGCACAGCGCGGGCTTGTCCTGTTGGGCTGTGGCAAGATGGGCAGTGCGATGCTGCAAGGCTGGCTGGCTGACGGCTTTCCGCCCGCAGCAGTCTGGGTTCTGGACCCGAACCCTTCGGATTGGCTGCGCTCTACTGGGGTAAACATTAATGCGGGGATGCCCGCTCGTCCGGGCGTGGCCCTTATTGCCGTAAAGCCGCAGATGATGGGCGATGCTCTGCCGTCCTTGCAGGCGCTGGGCAGCGACACGATGTTTCTGTCTGTGGCCGCAGGTACGTCCATCGCCGCGTTTGAAAAGGCTTTTGGGGCCGAGGCCGTGATTGTGCGCGCCATGCCAAACACGCCCGCCGCTGTTGGCAAGGGCATCACCGCGATTATTGGCAACGCGCAAGCCGGTGCCGCCGATCTCGACCTTGCTGAGACCTTGCTCTCTGCCGTGGGCCAAGTTGTGCGGCTGGAAGCGGAGGCACAAATGGATGCTGTCACAGGCCTGTCGGGCTCTGGACCGGCCTATGTCTTTCATTTGATCGAGGCGATGGCCGCCGCCGGTGAGGCCGAAGGGCTCGCACCAGAGCTTGCGATGGCGTTGGCCAAAGCGACTGTCGCGGGGGCGGGGGCTTTGGCCGAGACGGCAGAGGAAACACCTGCCCAGCTACGGGTCAACGTCACCTCGCCTAATGGCACCACGCAGGCGGGGCTTGAGGTTTTCATGGATGAGGCCAACGGTCTTCCCCCACTCGTCCGCGCCACGGTCAAAGCAGCGGCGGACAGATCGCGTGAGCTTGCCCGTGGCTGAGGTTTCCTATGACGATTTCCTGGCCGTCGACATCCGAGTTGGTACGGTTGTTAGGGCGGAACCATACCCAGAGGCGCGCAAACCGGCGATCAAGCTTTGGATCGATTTCGGAGATGAAGTGGGCGTCAAAAAGACCTCTGCCCAGATCACGGTGCACTACACCCCCGAGGGGTTGATCGGCCAACAGGTGATGGCCGTGGTCAACTTTCCGCCCCGGCAGATCGGAAAGTTTATGTCCGAAGTTTTGGTTTTGGGCTTTTCAGACGCCGACGGCGCAATAGTTTTGGCCCAACCCGAGAGGGATGTGCCCAAGGGAGGACGGATGCATTGAAGACACTTTTGATCACACGGCTGTTGCCAGAGGCAAACATCGCAACAGCACGGCAGCACTTTGACGTTACTATCCGCGAGGAGGAAAGCGCAGGCCTGACGCCGGCTGAGGCGGCCGATGCGATGAAGACCTATGACCTCATCCTGCCGACATTGGGGGATGCGTTCACGGCAGAGGCGTTTGAGATGGCGGGGGCCGATTTGCGCTGCAAGGTGCTCGCCAATTTTGGTGTTGGGTATAACCACATCGATGTGGACGCGGCCAAGGCCGCAGGGGTCCTCGTCTCGAACACGCCCGGCGCGGTGACGGATGCGACAGCCGATATCGCGATGACACTGATCCTCAGCACCTGCCGCCGGGCCAGCGAAGGGGAGCGGGTTTTGCGGGCTGGCAACTGGCACGGCTGGGGGCCGACGCAGATGCTGGGCATGCATGTCACGGGCAAGACCGTCGGTATCATCGGCATGGGGCGGATCGGTCAGGCAATTGCACATCGCTGCCACTATGGGTTTGGCATGGATGTGGTGTTTTACAACCGTTCCGCAAAAGAAACGGCTTTTCCTGCGCGCCAGATCGACGACCTCGCAGGCGTTATGGCAGCAGCGGACATTGTCGTTGTCGCCGTGCCTGGTGGGGCTGAAACCAACAAGCTGATTAATGGCGATTGCTTTGCGGCGATGAAACCCTCAGGCGTCTTCGTCAACATCGCGCGTGGGGATGTCGTGGACGAACCTGCGCTGATCTCAGCTTTGCAAGACGGTCAGATCGCGGGCGCGGGGCTTGATGTCTACGCGCAGGAACCCTTTGTCCCTCTGGCGCTGCGTGAGATGGACAACGTCACCCTGCTGCCGCATCTGGGGACCGCCGCGCTCGAAGTGCGTGAGGACATGGGGCAAATGGCGCTCGACAACCTCATCGCGTTTGAGGAAGGACGGGATCTTCCGCAAGCGGTCTAACCGGCGGTGTCGCCCACAGCCTCGCGCCAATGCCTGCGGCACAGTGATACATAGCGTTCGTTCCCACCGATGGCGACTTGATCGCCGTCGGTGAGGACGGTGCCGTCTTCGGCCTTGCGGATTACCATCGTCGCCTTCTTGCCGCAGTGACAAATCGTGCGCACCTCGCGCATTTCGTCCGCGAGCGCCAAAAGGGCGGCAGAGCCCGGGAACAACTGGCCCTGAAAATCGACGCGAAGCCCGTAGCACATGATCGGAACGCTAAGATCATCGACTGCCCGCGCCAGCTGCCAGACCTGTTCGGCCGTCAAAAACTGTGCCTCATCAATGAAAACGCAGGAACAGGGGCCTTGTTCTAATCGCTCTTTGATCTTTGCAAACAGATCGGTGGCTGCCTGATACGTATCGGCGTCTGCACCGATGCCAATCCGGCTTTCGATCCGACCGACGCCCGCGCGATCATCTAACTGAGCGGTGAGAAGATAGGTCTTCATGCCGCGTTCGATGTAGTTGTGCGAGGCTTGCAGCAACACCGTCGATTTGCCGGCATTCATCGTCGAAAAGTTGAAGTAAAGTTTGGCCATGGTGTGCTTTTATCGCCCTGTCGGGCGCACGCAAGCCTTCCCCAAGCCTTGATGCGCCCGACAGAGGAATAGTGAGTAATGACTGTGCGGTTTGGGGACACACTCAATCATCAGCACACTATCTTGCCGTTACCCTACACAGCGACGCCCGGTAACATGAGTGGTGGCATGATCTTCGCCGCCGCGAGGCGCATCGCTGATTTCTGAATGACATTTGGTTCTGAGCAGGATAATGGGAATTGAAACGGCGGTTTCCCCACGCCGAATTGATATGCAGCGATAGGACGGCCAACCGTGAACGGTTATTTGAAGAAACACACCGAAGCCCTTGTCAAAGACGTCGGTATTGAAGCGGCCTGCAAGTTGACGGGCAAATCTAAGGCAACGCTTGGCCGCTACTACTCAGGTGATGACGAGCACTCGGATCGCTTTATGCCCGTTGATGCAGTTGCCGCGCTGGAAGCAGCTGCGAGTTATCCGCATGTGACGGCGGCATTGGCCGAGTTGCGTGGCTCTAGCCTGGAAAACATTCCCTCTGGCCGAAACTCGACGGGTGGCGGCATCAACGCTGATGTGATCACACTGAGCCAGCGATTTGCGATGTTGATGGGGGAGTACAACCTGTCGATTGAGGACGGTGTGATTTCCGTTAACGAAGCCAAGCGCTTGCTGCGTGAAACGCTTGAATTGCAGAAGATCCTTGTCGAGATGAAGCTGCATCTGGAAGAAGAGACCAGCTAACGGATGGGGGCGCTGCCCCCGGCTACGCCTCCCCCGGGATTATTTTAGCCAGAAGAAGTTAGGCGCGTTCGACGATGACCGAGCCGACCGAATATCCTGCGCCAAAGGAGCAGATGAGGCCGATGTCTCCTGGAGTGAGATCGTCGGAGTGCTGGGCGAAGGCGATGATGGACCCCGCCGAGGATGTATTGGCGTAGTCTTGCAGGATATTGGGTTGCTCGCCCGGTTCCGGATCGCGGCCGAGGACACGTTTGCCGATATAATCGTTCATGGATTTGTTGGCCTGGTGCAGCCATAGGCGCTTGAGATCACCTGCCTTAACCTTTTCTTCATCCATGTGGGTCGCAATGTGTTTGCTGACCAGCGGTAAGACCTCTTTAAACACCTTGCGACCGTTCTGCATGAATTGCATGTCGCGGCGGTCGTCCATTTGATCGCGGGTGCGGCGCAAAAAACCGTTGTTGTTGCGGATGTTGTTCGAGAATTGGGTGGCGAGACGGGTGGACCTTACCTTGAAATGCGCCCCCGTTGCGTCCTCGTCGCGTTGCAAGAGCGTTGCGGTGGCCACGTCGCCAAAGATGAAGTGGCAATCACGGTCGCGCCATTCGAGGTGGGCCGAGCAGATTTCCGGGTTTATCACCAAGGCGTTACGAACCGAGCCTGCGCGGATCATGTCTGTTGCGGACTGGATGCCGAAGGTGGCGGAGGAGCAGGCGACGTTCATGTCATAGGCAAAGCCACCTGCGCCGAGGAGCGATTGGATTTCGACTGCGATGGCGGGGTAGGCGCGCTCGTGGTTGGAGGCGGCGCAGAGGATGCAATCGATGTCCTCTGCGTTTATGCCTGCCATTTCAATGGCTTGACGCGCGGCGTCGACG
Organism: Flavimaricola sp.; assembly: GCA_020629175.1. Classification (GTDB taxonomy): domain Bacteria; phylum Pseudomonadota; class Alphaproteobacteria; order Rhodobacterales; family Rhodobacteraceae; genus JALZWD01. Next base: position 16,190 of record JAHDDU010000043.1, read on the forward strand.
CCGATGTCTGCCATGATGGAGGGGGCGTCGTCATCGCGGGGCGGCAGGCTGGGGTACATGCGGGCCGGGTCCAGCACGCCTGACTTATCCAGCACATAGCGACGCTCAATGCCCGAGGCCGCGAGGATGAAATCGGCGGAGGATTGGGGTTTGGCCTCTAGCTTGCCTGCGGCGATTTCGTTTGCATTTTCAGTGTTGTAGAGGTCTGCATAGGCGTTGAAGGCCGCCACCAGCTCGTCATTTGTGATCGTCTCGGTGGGTGTGAAAACCCCGGTTCCGGTGATGGCTACGCTGTGCATTTTCATGTCCTCTTTGCTGGCCACGCTAGGGGGCGGGGCGGGGGGTGTCCAGCGGCGACGTTGCGGCGAAAATCGCGATGCACATCCTATGCACATGGGATGCACAGGGCATGCGCACGGTGATGCAGGGGATCGTTAGGGCCTTTGCCCCAGTCTGAGGCAAAGGAGACCTGATATGCGCGGCAATGTAGACCCCCGAAAGATGACGAAGACCGAGCGCAGCCATTGGATGTTTGGCGTCGATGCGATGCGCAAGATCGAGCTGGACGTGCTGGATGTGATCACAATCCAGAAGAGCATCCCCAAGGACTGGCACGAGGTGGCGACGGAGGCGGACCGGCGGGATGTGAAGCGGACCCGCGTGACCATCGCGCTGGATGCGGATGTGGTGAAATTTTTTAAGGCGATGGGGCCGGGGTATCAGCCGCGGATGAACCGGGTGCTGCGGGCGTTCATGCACATGCGGCTGGCCAAGCTGATCGAGGGGCCGGATACGACAGATTACATCCTCAAGCCCGAGGTGGTGATGAAGGAAGCGCGGGAGAACTGGCGCGGTTGGGGCGAGATGGAGGCGATGATGGATGAGGCGCTGGCGGATTATGAGGGGTGAGGGAATTTAGGAGGATTTTGCAGTTGCGCGAATACCAAAACTTCTCTCTCTTGGGTTGAACTGAATACTTGTTTGCTGAGGGGCAAAGGGGGGCTTCTTTGCCGGAAATAGAAAGGACCATTCGTGTTTTTGGACGTCGTCTATAGCTATTATGCATTGGTTGAATACGCTCCGAATGTGGCTCCGTATGCGCTAGTATGTTTTGGGTCTATAGTTGGGATTGCGACTACTAGATCGGAAAAACGATTGTCGCGATCTTGGTACTTTGCCCTCCTCGGCCTTACCCTCTTGGCGACAAGCGTCACCAGTCTGATCCTAGTGGGATCCGGGCATAGTTTTATGGGTGGGGCTTGGATATACTTTGTCTTGGCCAGCGATTTGATTTTCCCTTTCATCGCTGGGCTACTAATTGGGTTTTGGTCTTTCGAACGATCTATGGACGCTTTTGGAAGCCGTTGGTCTGCAGTGATCGTAATTGTTCCGATAGCTGCACTGACGCTGCTCATCAAGAAAGGAGAGGAGCCGGGCAATCGTCATCGCTTTGCGTGGGATAAGACTGGGTTAGGTGTTTTCGTTGGTATTTTGGCGTTTGCAACGTCGCAAGCCCTTCCACTGGAAATTATGCCTTCGAATTTTGGTGAAAAGGTAGAGGAGGCTTATATCAGCGATCCAGCGTTATACGCTGAAGTTGTGGTCAGAAACGAGAAGCTACCATATCCCATTCAGCCGGGTGTAACTTTGGTTTCGGCTGAGGCCGACGGTCTAACAATGACCTATATCTATGAAGTACTACCGGCGGTGCATGAGCGGTTGGATACCTCGGCTGTGGGTCCTGAGGATACACGGTGCGTTGATCCCACGAACGTGGATATTTTGTCTCGCGGAATCTCTATACGTGACATTTACAGGTCAACTGTGGGAGCTGAATTTACTATTGATATTTCGCCGACTGTATGTGGAATTAGTATTTGACTCTGAACTACCCCTGCAACGCCCGCACCCTGACATCCCCCTCACTCTGCGCCCTAATCGCCTGCGCTGCCGCGTGGCTCCCCGCGGCCGTCGTGAAGTAGGGGATTTTGTCGTAGAGGGCGAGGGCTCGGATGGAGCGGCTGTCTTCGACGGCTTGGGCGCCTTCGGTGGTGTTGAGGACGAGGTTGACATGGCCGTCTTTCATCCGGTCGGCGATGGTCAGGCCGCCTTCGTAGACTTTGTTCACCGGCTCGCACGCGATGCCGTGGCTGCCAAAGAAGGCGGCGGTGCCGGAGGTGGCCAGCAGGGTGAAGCCTTGGTCGCGCAGGATTTGCGCGGTCTCAATCATGTCGTCCGTCTTGTCGTCATCGCGAATGGAGAAGAAGGCGGTGCCGGTGCGTGGCAGGCTGACGCCTGCGCCCATCTGCGCCTTGAGGAACGCGCGGTCAAAGGACCGGGCCCAGCCCATGACTTCTCCGGTAGAGCGCATTTCCGGCCCAAGGATCGTGTCGACGCCGGGGAAGCGGGCGAAGGGGAGGACGGCCTCTTTGACGCTGAACCACGGGGTGTTGGGATCGGCGAGCGTGAAGGGATCGGCCAGCGGCATGGGGGTGTCGTAGGACGCCTCGGCGTACTCGGGGCGGTGCGGGAAGTTTGACAGCGGCTCACCGGCCATGAGGCGTGCGGCGATGGAGGCGATGGCGCTATCCGTCGCCTTGGCCACGAAGGGCACGGTGCGCGAGGCGCGTGGGTTGACTTCGATCAGGTAAACCTCGCCGTCTTTGACCGCGAATTGCACGTTCATCAGGCCCACGACGTTGAGGGCCAAGGCAAGCTCGCGCGTTTGGCGGCGGATCTCGGTCTGGATGTCGTCCGACAGGGTGTGGGGCGGCAGGCAGCAGGCGCTGTCGCCCGAGTGGACACCCGCCTCTTCGATGTGTTGCATGATGCCGGCGACGTGGGTGTCTTTGCCGTCAGAGAGGCAATCGACGTCGACCTCTGTTGCGCCGGACAGATAGCTGTCGAGCAGGACGGGCGATTTGCCGGAAACGACGACGGCCTCAGAGATGTAGCGCTCAAGCTGGGCCATGTCGCGGACGATTTCCATCGCGCGGCCGCCGAGCACAAAGGACGGGCGGATCACGAGGGGGAAGCCGATGTCGCCTGCGATGGCGAGCGCTTCGGCGTCGGTGGACGCGATGCCGTTGACGGGCTGTTTCAGGCCGAGCTTGTTGACCAGTTGCTGAAACCGCTCGCGGTCTTCGGCCAGATCAATCGCGTCAGGCGACGTGCCGAGGATCGGGATGCCCGCGTCGCTCAGCGCGTTGGCGAGTTTCAGCGGCGTCTGGCCGCCGAACTGGACGATGACGCCGTGCAGCGTGCCGTTTTCCTGCTCCACCCGGAGGATTTCCATGACGTGTTCGAACGTCAGCGGCTCAAAGTACAGACGGTCCGAGGTGTCGTAGTCTGTGCTAACGGTCTCAGGGTTGCAGTTGATCATGATGGTCTCGTAGCCCGCGTCGGTCAGCGCGTAGCAGGCGTGACAGCAGCAGTAGTCGAACTCGATCCCTTGACCGATGCGGTTGGGGCCGCCGCCGAGGATGACGACCTTTTTGCGGTCGCTTGGCCGCGCCTCGCATTCGACCTCGCCCATGACGGGGGTCTCGTAGGTGGAATACATGTAGGGGGTTTGTGCTTCGAACTCGGCGGCGCAGGTGTCGATCCGCTTGAAGACCGCTTTGACGCCAAGGTTCATGCGGGCCCGGCGGACATTGTCCTCGTCCCGGCCGGTAAGCGTGGCAAGGCGAGCGTCAGTGAAGCCGAGCATTTTGAGGCGGCGCATTCCGTCCTCGGTGACGGGCAGGCCGTCTTTGCGGACAACCGCTTCTGCATCGACGATTTCGCGGATGCGGGCGAGGAACCAGGGATCAAAGGACGTGACATGCTGGATTGCATCGTCGGTGAGGCCGTGACGCATAGCTTGCGCAATAACGCGCAGACGGTCGGGCGTTTGCTGGGACAGCGCCTTGGTGACAGAGGCCACGTCGGGTGCGCCGGGGATGTCGATCTCGTCAAATCCGGTGAGGCCGGATTCCATCGAGGCGAGCGCCTTTTGCATGGATTCGTGGATGGTGCGGCCGATGGCCATCGCTTCGCCCACGGATTTCATAGCAGTGGTCAGGAGTGGCTCGGAGCCGGGGAATTTCTCAAACGCAAACTTGGGGATTTTGGTGACGACGTAATCGATTGTGGGTTCAAACGACGCAGGCGTGACGCCGGTGATATCGTTGTCCAACTCATCCAATGTGTAGCCCACGGCCAGTTTCGCGGCGATTTTGGCGATGGGAAAGCCGGTGGCCTTGGATGCCAACGCGGAAGAGCGGGAGACGCGCGGGTTCATCTCAATCACGACCATGCGGCCATCAGCGGGGTTCACGGCCCATTGCACGTTAGAGCCGCCGGTTTCGACACCGATCTCGCGCAGCACGTTGATCGAATGCGTGCGCATGATCTGGTATTCTTTGTCCGTGAGGGTGAGGGCGGGGGCCACGGTAATGCTGTCACCTGTGTGCACACCCATGGGATCGACGTTTTCGATGGCGCAGACAATGATGGCGTTGTCGGCGGTGTCGCGCACGACCTCCATCTCGTATTCTTTCCAACCCAGGAGCGACTCGTCGACGAGGATTTGGCCAACGGGAGAGGCATCCATACCGGAACGGCAGAAATGCTCGTAGTCTTCGCGGTTGTAGGCCACGCCGCCGCCGGTGCCGCCGAGGGTAAAGGCCGGGCGGATGATGGCGGGCAGGCCAATCTCTTCGAGCGCCTCATTGGCGATGGCTACACCCGCGGCGAGGTCTTTCTTGCCGTCAACGACGGGGGCGGTGACGATTGTGGCTTTGGGGTTTTCGATGCCGAGGCGGTCCATCGCGTCACGGAACAGTTTGCGGTCCTCGGCCATTTCGATGGCTTCACGCTTGGCGCCGATCATCTCGACATTAAACTTGTCGAGCACGCCCATCTCTTCGAGCGCAAGTGATGTGTTGAGGCCGGTTTGGCCACCCATAGTGGGCAAAAGGGCGTCGGGGCGCTCTTTCTCGATGATCTTGGCGACGACTTCGGGGGTGATGGGTTCGATGTAGGTGGCGTCAGCGAGACCGGGGTCCGTCATGATTGTTGCGGGGTTCGAGTTGACGAGGATGACGCGGTAGCCTTCTTCGCGGAGGGCTTTACACGCTTGCGCGCCGGAGTAGTCGAACTCGCAGGCTTGCCCGATGACGATAGGGCCCGCGCCGATGATCATGATGGATGAGATATCAGTTCTTTTTGGCATGAGGTCCCCCGGTGACAGCCGCGCAAATTAGCCGCGTTATAGACATGGCGTGGCGGGGCGCAAGGCGGTTCCTGCAACCGGGACAGCCGCCAAAATGGAATGCGCCAAATATTTGTCAACATTTTGTCAAGAATTGGGCAGCCGCGCGCGTCAAACTCTTTGTGGCATTGCGTCACGCGGCTGGGGGGCTACGCCTGGCTTGATTTATTTTTTTGGAGTTTAGGCATGTTTAAGACAGTATTTCTGAGCGTAGGTGCGATCCTGATCGCTGCGGCCGCGCCGGCAGCAACACTCACGTTCCCGCCAGCAACCATCACGTTCGATGCGCTCGCACCCGGAAGCTACACAAATCCCGGGCCGAACAATCAGTATCTAGAGGACGGGTTCTATTACCGGCTGGACGGGATCGATGCGGCCGCTGGCGCGAGCGGCATGGAATTGCAGCGCACACCGGGTGCCTTTGCGGTTTTGGGGAGCCGGACATCGTTTTGGGGGCCGACGCTCAACGGAGGCTTTGAGTTCACGTCGATTGACTGGCGGGCTCTAACCTTTGGCACGGTGGCTGAGGTGTCGATTGCCGGGCGTGATTTTCAGTCTGGCAATTGGTTTACCGACACGTATCAATCCACGGCGACCGGTTTTCAGACCTTCAACGCCAACACGTTGGCTGGCGTGACGGTCGATCAATTGTGGATCGTGATCGACAATGCCGATCTGGGGCCGGGTGCGATGGACAACCTGGTGCTGACGCCCATCAATGTGCACCCGGCACCGGTGCCTTTGCCCGCTGCTGGATGGGCTATGATCTTTGCGCTTGGTGCACTAGCAGGGTTGCGCCGTCGCCTGTGATTTGGCGTCCACGGTGGTATCGGAACAGCCCAAACTGTAAACTTTAGTTTACACTTTGGGCTGTCATAAATTCTTGCGAGCCTTTGTTTCCCTTCTATTTTGGATGGGAACGCCTCGGAATATCGGAGGTGGAAGACCGTGAGGTTTATGTGGGAAAGGTCCCAGACGGATATTTGCGCAAGCCCCAGGGTAAGGGGTTCATAGCTCCTTTGGCGGCCAACTCTGTGTTGACCGTCGTGGAGGCAACACGCGGGGTAGAGGATGCCACCCGTTTGGCGCAGGAGGCAGAGTTGTTCCGCGCCCCGGCCGATGACGAGCCATTGCGTGAGGACAAGGCGGCCCGGCTGCACGGGACCGCGTTGCGCCTGTGGCCGGACGAAGGTGGGGCGATCCTGCATCAATCAGGTGTCGAGGCAGCCGATGCGTTGATGCAGACGCAGCTTTCTACACGCGCCCGCACAATGCTAAACGCAGCCCCCTGGACCGTGGGGGCATGGCTCTTAGGCCGTTGGGCGGGGCAACATTCGTGGACTTTTGCAGGCTCAGGCGAATTTTCGGTCCGCAGCGAGATGGAGTTTGAGATCCGGGGCAACCCGCTCAACCGTCGCTCCCTCGATCGGGAGGGTCCGGCGAGCTTTTGGCAAGAGGCATTGTTTGAGCGCATGTTTCAGCGCCTTGTCGATCCGCGTCTGATTTGCCGCGAGATGGGGTGCGAGGCGAACGGCGATGAGGCCTGCCGCTTTGCCTTTATGCTGCGCGACAGCTGATCGCGGGCCAATGTTGCTTGACATTAAGGGCGCAGGGCGCTGTATCGGTGCGAACTTAATCCCCTGACAAGGACGCCTGACATGCATGCCTATCGATCCCATACCTGCGCTGATCTGACATCGGCCAATGTTGGCGATAATGTCCGACTGTCGGGCTGGGTCCACCGCGTGCGGGATCACGGCGGGCTGTTGTTCATTGACCTGCGCGATCACTACGGCATCACGCAAGTGATGGCCGACCCTGACAGCCCGGTGTTTGCCGAGATCGAGAAGGTGCGAAGCGAGTGGTGCATTCGCATCGACGGCAACGTGATGGCCCGCGACGAGAGCCTCGTGAACCCGAAAATCCCCACTGGTGAGATTGAGGTGTTTATCCGGGATATTGAGGTGCTGGGACAGGCGGGTGAACTGCCGCTGATGGTGTTCGGCGATCAGGAGTATCCAGAAGAAACGCGCCTGACCTACCGCTACCTCGACCTGCGGCGCGAGAAGATGCAAGAGAACATGAAACTGCGCTCCGACGTGGTGGCCAGCATCCGCAAGCGGATGTGGGACAAAGAGTTCCGCGAGTATCAGACGCCGATCATCACGGCCTCTTCGCCTGAGGGCGCACGGGACTTTTTGGTTCCTAGCCGTCTGCATCCGGGCAAGTTCTACGCGCTGCCGCAGGCGCCGCAGCAGTTCAAGCAGCTGCTCATGGTCTCGGGCTTTGACAAGTATTTCCAGATCGCGCCCTGTTTCCGCGATGAAGACCCACGCGCTGACCGCTCGCCTACGGACTTCTATCAGCTCGACATGGAGATGAGCTTTGTCGAACAGCAGGACGTATTTGATACGATCCAGCCGGTTCTACAGGGTATCTTCGAGGAGTTTGGTGGCGGCCGCAAAGTCGATGCCGAGTGGCCGCAGATCAGCTACCGCGATGCGGCCAAGTGGTATGGCACCGACAAACCCGACCTGCGCAACCCGATCAAGATGCAGGATTGCTCGGACCATTTCCGCGGATCCGGCTTTGCAATCTTTGCCAAGCTGCTGGAACAAGAGGGCACCGAGATCCGCGCGATCCCCGCGCCGACGGGCGGCAGCCGCAAGTTCTGTGACCGCATGAACGCCTTTGCACAGAAAGAGGGCCTTCCGGGGATGGGGTATATTTTCTGGCGCGACCAAGGCGAGGGCATGGAAGCCGCCGGTCCGCTGGCCAAGAACATCGGGCCTGAGCGGACCGAGGCGATCCGCGAGCAGCTGGGCCTGGGCGTCGGTGATGCGGCGTTTTTCTTGGGCGGCAAACCCAAGGCGTTTGAAGGCGTTGCGGGCAAGGCGCGGGTTGTTATCGGCGATGAGCTTGGCCTGACCGATCAGGACCGCTTTGCCTTTGCCTGGATCGTCGATTTCCCGATTTACGAGCGTGATGCCGAGACGGGCGAGATTGATTTTGAGCATAACCCCTTCTCCATGCCCCAAGGCGGGATGGCGGCGCTGGAGGGCGCGCCCGAGGATGTGCTGGGCTATCAATATGACCTTGCCTGCAACGGCTATGAGCTGGTGTCCGGTGCCATCCGGAACCACCGGCCAGAGATCATGTTCAAGGCGTTCGAGATCGCGGGCTACGGCAAGGATGAGGTCGAAAAGCGGTTTGGCGGTATGGTCAACGCGTTCCAATACGGCGCGCCGCCCCACGGCGGCTGTGCGGCGGGTATTGACCGGATCGTGATGCTGCTGGCGGATGAGGCGAACATCCGCGAGGTCATCCTCTTCCCCATGAACCAGCGGGCCGAAGACCTGATGATGGGCGCACCAAGTGAGCCGATGAACGAACAACTGCGTGAACTGCGTCTGCGGGTTTTGCCGCCCGAGGCGTAAAGAGGCGTAACTTCGCCACAATCGATGTGTTCAAGGGCCAGGCAGATGTCTGGCCCTTTTGCGTTGTTCTGGGGCAGGGTAGTCTGCCGCCAACGCAACCTGAAACAGGGTCTCCATGTCGTTTGATCCTTATCTTGCAGAAATCCGGTTTGGCATGGGATTATCCCCGGTCCAGCTGCCGGTCGCCTCGGTTGAAGATATGGTCGAGCGGTTGCGGGGCGAAGACCGGGCAGCGCTCGACTTTCCGATCCCGGGATCGGGTGACGTTGCGCCCAGCTACGCCGATTTGATCGCATTGCGACATGCCGAAAATGACACACGTGGCACACCGGGCGCGGCGGAGGCTGTCGCGGCTTACCGCGAGGCCCGCGACGAGACTCAGCGTGCCGTTGGCCGCATGGCGCAGGCGAGCCTATTGCGGGCGGCGCAAAGCGAGGACGCCTTGCGTGAACGGTTGGTCCGGTTCTGGGCTGATCACTTTACCATCCGGTCGCGGCGCAGTTTGACACGGCATCTGGTGACGCCATTCGTGGAAACGGCAATCCGCCCACATGTGACGGGCCGGTTCTCTGATATGTTGGCCGCGACCATCACGCACCCAATGATGCTCGACTACCTCGACCAGCGGTTCAGCATGGGCCCCGAAAGCCCGGCCGCACAGCGCCGAGACCGCGGACTGAACGAAAACCTCGCGAGGGAACTGCTGGAGCTGCACACGATCGGAGTGGACGGCCCCTATGATCAGGTCGACGTGCGCGAGTTGTCCGAGCTGCTCACCGGGCTGTCGTTCCATCCACAACGCGGGATGGAATATTATCCGCAATACGCGGAGCCCGGGGCAGAGACCGTATTGGGCTACACCTTCAGCGACGAGCCGCGGTTGGATGCGGTTCTCGAGGCACTTGACTATTTGGCGCATCACCCATCAACCGGACGGCATTTGGCCACGAAGCTGGCGCAACATTTCGTCTCGGATGTGCCGGACAGTGAGTTGATCGACGCGATGGCGCAAACCTTTACCGCCAGCGGTGGGGATCTTTTGTTGGTGGTTGAGGTGATGCTCAAACATCCCGGCGCGTGGGGGGCAGAGCGGCGCAAGGTTAAGCCTCCGTTCGATTTCATCGCGTCGGCCTTGCGAGGTCTGGATGTGCCAGCCACCCGGATCCTCGACCTCGATCTGCGCAATGCGCGCCGGTATCTCTCACGCCCGATGGCCGCGATGGGCCAGCCGTGGGAAGAGCCGCCCGGCCCCGACGGGTGGCCTGAGACAGCAGCCGAATGGGTGACGCCGCAAGGCATGGCTGCACGATTTTCCTGGGGGTTGACGGTGCCGCAGGTGGCGTTGGACAGCCTGCCAGACCCACGCGACTTTGCGCAAACGGTGCTTGGCCCAGATGTTCCGGGCGATGTCGCCTTTGCCGCGGCCTCTGCCGAAGACAGGGCCGATGGCATAGGCATCATCCTCGCCAGCCCCGCGTTTCAAAGGAGATGAGCATGGACCGACGCCTGTTCCTGAGCGGTTTGGGATGCTCGCTTGCGGCTTCGCCCCTTGTCACGCCAGTGGCCCTTGCCGATGGCCCGTGGGAGAACCGGTTGGTCGTGATCATCCTGCGTGGCGCGATGGACGGGCTCGACGTGATCCGCCCGGTGTTTGACCCGGCCTATGCGGCTTTGCGCCCTACCTTGCAAGGCGGGGGGCTGCCGCTGGGCGATTGGGCATTACACCCGGCGCTCGAGCCGTTGATGCCACTGTGGCAGGCGGGTGAGTTTGGCGCGGTGCATGCCGTCTCAACCCCATACCGCGACAAACGCTCGCATTTTGATGGGCAGGATATCCTTGAGGCCGGTCTGCCGGGGCTCGAGGGTGCGCGGGACGGGTGGCTGAACCGTTTCCTTTCGCTGGGGGGCGGGCGACCAGCAGAGGTGGCCTATGCCGTTGGGCGAGAGCGGATGCTCATCCTTGATGGTGCCGCCGAGGCCGCCAGCTGGTCGCCGGAGGTGCGTCTGAACATGTCACCACAAGCGCAGCGTCTGATTGAGCTGGTGCATGAGGGCGATCCGCTGTTTGAGGCGCCGGTGGCTGACGCCCTGCGGATCGCGGCGGATGTCGACCGGCTCGAAGGGGGCGGGACGGAACACCGGCGGGTGACGGAGTTCGCTGTCCAGCGACTTTTGGGGGACACGCGGATCGCCTCGTTCAGCCTTGGCGGGTGGGACACGCATGGGCGGCAGGATCAGCATTTGCCTCGGGCCCTGTCGCGGCTGGCCGAGATCGTGCTGGCGCTGAAGGCCGGGCTGGGGCCGGTTTGGGCGAAGACCGGTGTGCTGTGCCTGACCGAGTTCGGCCGCACCGCGCGCGAGAACGGCACGCGCGGGACTGATCATGGGACAGGTGGGGCCGCGCTCTACTTTGGCGGCGCGTTGCGCGGAGGCCGCGTGCTGGGCGATTGGCCGGGGCTGA
>JAHDDU010000076.1 GCA_020629175.1 Flavimaricola sp.
GCCGTTCGCTGCGTTCGAAGTAAAATCAGGTACTCGACAATTTATAGGTCGTCCTAAGGAAGAAAAAATTGGAACCTGTGGACGTGCGAGGCAAATAGCGCGGCCAAATTGGTGGGCTGTTTCAGACCCCTGACCTTAGTCCACGGAGAGGCTTTGCGCCAAACGCATCAAACGAACGGCTTCTGTTCGGTAGCCGAACGGGTCCTCTCCACGGGCACCATTGGCCAGCGCGATGGCGTCGTCCCACCCCCATGAGCCAAGGTAGCTATCGTCGCGCAGCAGTTGCCCAAAGCCTGCGATGGCGGTTGCAAACCGAACCTCGGTGCCGGGTGTGCCGCCGCTCGCGATATCGAGGATTGGCAGTTCCAAAAGCTGGCTCTCATCGTCGCCTGGCGCTTTCCACCGGAGACGCAAGAAGCCGATCTCGGCGCTGCCGTTTGATGTCGCTTGAGTGCCATAGCGCAGATCATCGTTCAGCACCGCGTTGGAGCCGACGGGCGTGACCTCATAGATGGCCGTCACCGCGTGGCCTGCACCCAGCTCGCCTGCGTCAACGTTGTCGTTGTTGAAATCCTCACGGTCGAGCGCGCGGGTTTCATAGCCGATCAGGCGGTATTCAGCGATCACGGCGGGGTTAAACTCAATCTGCACCTTTACGTCATTGGCGATGGCAAAGAGAGCGCCGGTGAGCTGATCGACAAGCACCTTCTGTGCCTCGTTCAGCGTGTCAATGTAGGCGGCAGTGCCGTTGCCGTTCTGCGCGAGGGTTTGCATCGTCGCGTCATCAAGGTTGCCGCGTCCAAAGCCGAGGACGGAAAGGTAGGTCCCGCTGTCGCGCTGGCCCGCAATGTAGCGCTCCAGATCGCTATCCTCGATGATGCCGACGTTAAAATCACCGTCGGTTGCGAGGATGACGCGGCTGACGTCATCGCCGCTCTGCATTTGGGCCGCAACAGCATAGGCCTGCGCCAGACCGCCTTGGCCATTGGTGCTTCCGCCCGCGCTGAGTGCATTGAGCGCTGCGGAAATGGCGGCGCGGTCGCTGGCGGGTGTCGGCGCGAGGGCGAGGCCTGCGGATCCGGCATAGGTGACAATGGCCACTTCATCCTCGGGGCGCAGCTGGTCGAGCATCAGCAGGAAAGACTGACGCAAGAGCGGCAATTTGTTCGGTTGATCCATCGAGCCCGAGGTATCGATCAGGAACACGAGGTTCAGCGGGGGGCGGTCTTCAATCACGGGCAGCACGCCTTGCAGGCCGATGTGAACAAGGCGGGTGTCCTCGTTCCATGGCGTGTCCATGAGCGTGATGTTGGGCTGGAACGGTGCGGATGCGCCGGGGGCAGGGGCCGAGTAATCGTATGGGAAGTAGTTGATCATCTCTTCGACGCGCACGGCATCGCGCGGCGGCAAGGTGCCGTTCGTGAGCGATTGGCGGATAAAGCCATAAGAGGCTGTGTCAACGTCAATCGAAAAGGTCGACACGGGAGCTTCTGCCACGACTTGCAGATCGCCAGATGGGGCGTTGGCAAAAGTCTCGGTGCCGCTACCCAGCTCTGCGCGACGCGAAGTGTCCGTTGTACCTGACGAATTGGGCAGTTGCGATTGGGTTGGCGTTACAATGATCACTGGGGATTCGACGATCTCTTGAGCAAAGCCGCCTTCGGCATCAGGTGCGGCCTCGTCATCTGCTGTGCTAGGGGCCAGCAGCTCTTCCACTGTCAATTCGGTCTCTGGTGTCGCGTCGTTCAGCTCGGTCAGCAGGCTGTCTGTTGTGACTGCACCCGGTGCACTCTCTGCCGCCGGTTCGGGGATGGAGGACGGTGGTTGCAGAAGCGATTGTCCCAGCGGTGTCAAAGCGACAAACCCCACGGCAAGGCACGCGGTTACGGCGGTCGCACCGCCGGGTGTCAGCAGCGCGCCAAGCCATTTGGCAAACCGGCCCTGCTCGTCAGGGCGCTTGCCTTCAAACATACGATCAAAGTTCTCCTCGGCCAGACGCAAATGTGCGGCCCGCGTCGCAGGATCAATAGGGGGAGTTGCAACGTTCATGGCGGACTTCAATTCATCCAGATCGAATTTATCGTCGGAGGTCATACTGCCTCCTCCTCTTCTTTGATGGCGCGGAGGCGTTTTTTGACCTCTGACATGCGCCAGCTGATGGTGCCTTCGGACACGCCAAGAATGTCGGCGGCTTCGGCATGTGTCATGTCGTCCAACACCAGCGCGAGGGTATCGCGCAGATCATCGGGCAATCGGGCCATTGCGGTGTGCAGCCACGCCACTTGGCCCTGGGTCTCAGCCATCTCTGCCTGGCGCGAAATCTCCCAATCGCCCCAGCCATCGCTGGCTTTGGTAAAGGTAGCCCGCCTCCGCCGCCGGTCATGTGCGGCATTGACAGTCACCCGATAGAGCCATGTCGAGACCTTTGCCTGCCGCCGGTAGCTGCCCAGTTTCGCGGGCAAAGCGGCACAAATGTCCTGACACAGATCCTCAGCCTCAGCCCGATTTCCGGTCAGCCGGAAACACAGACCAAACATGCGGTCGTACTGGCGATCAATCAGGCTCGAGAAAGCCTGCCGATCCCCCTGTGCGGCCGCAAGGGCCAAGTCTTCGTCACTCACATTCATTCGCATAGTGTTGGTATGACGGGGGTGGTTTGGCAATCCTTGGGTGGGCAACAGAGACTTTGTTGGCTCAGGTGTGATTTTGTTCTGAGACCTAGATGTCAAAAGACAATGTCGTTGTTCGACTGGTGCCAAACTGGCTTCGGGTGCGCTGGGTTGATTTGGTGAAGCCAGTAATTTTGGTCCCAAATAACACTACTAAGGAAGGCATCCTCGTGGAAAGGTTCTGGCGAGCTGTGAGACCAACGTTCAGAATAACGCGTTTCAGTGCAAAGGTGCTGCGGGCCCCATCGTCCATCAGGATATATCGGGCACCATTCATAGCGTTTCATGTTCGGCGCATAGGCAAAACCATCTTGGAAGCAGTGTATTACGGGATGAACCGCTGGAATGACGACATCCCCATTGTGAAACTGAATGCCCCATCTCGTTGATGTATTTATGTCCCGACTTTCGCCATGAATTGCCGTTGGAAAGGCGATCTGTGCCGACACTAGAAGGACCGTCCCCAGGACGAGCTTAGATCTGTGACGTGCGCGAATTTGACCGTCGGGTCCGTTCAGCCAAATCAATAGGACGGACAACAAAATCGAAAGCCAGAACGCTCTCTCTCCAAAGGGATGGAGGCGATAGCTTGGAGGTCCGTTGCGGTAAAACAACTCGGTGCCATTCTCGCCGCACGAAAGGACTGACGGTTCTTGTGGACGTTCTAGCCGAGCAGAGTTTGTCGTGTAATTGAATTCCCTGTCGTGTATTTGCAAACGACCATCTGGCCCCATTTCCCACCAGTGTTCCCCGTCTGACACTACATTGAACGACGATGTGCTTACCTTGATGGAATTTGTATACCTAACATCGTTGAAGGGCTGCCCATCGCGCGAAAGCAGCCAGTACCCGCTACGGCGTAAGGTCATAAAGCCTGCAATGAAGTGATTGTGACCAAAATGCCTTAACGTTTCGAACTCATTTGTCTCGATGATCAGGTTGCCATCACGATCAAAAATTGCGGCGGCATTCTCGGCGTTGACTATGAGGGTTCCGGCTTGCGATGGGCTGGCCCGGTAGTACTCCGGGGCAACAACCCATTCGCCGTTTGAATTAAGCAGTCCCAAACCACGCGGGAAACCTGGGGTATTTTGGGTTCTATCATGGATCCAGACTGTGCCATTTGAACTTTGTGGGATCACCTCCACCTGACCGTATAACTGATTATTCACCCAACCATTCTCGAGGTGAAACAAGCGAAAGGCGCCAGAGTTTGGAAAATGATTTGAGCGGTACGGGTGGAAATTTGTCGCTGCACGATGATAATCCGGCATGGGGTATACGTAGTTTGGTTCGACGGTTTTGGCCAAAACAACATCTTGGGAGATTGGGACGGCTCGCCCGAAGGGTGGAGTTTCGATGGGCGTGCCCGAGCTGTCAATCAACATAAACCGCCCATCCAAAACCGCTTCGGCTATGCCAAATTGCATCGTCCCAACGATGTCAAACCGCGGCTCAATGACGATCTCTCCGGATCGATTGATATACCCCCATTTGCCGTTGATCTGGACAGCGGCAAGATCGCCGTAAAATTCAAACGCTCTTTCGAACGTTGGCTCGACTACGAATTCTGAGGTCACGGCGTCAATAAACCCGCAGGTGTCAAATGGTGCTACGTCGCAACGGGGGACCGGAGCTGTGGGGTCGTTTTGCGCGGTGACTGGGCTCGCGAAAAGTGTGATCGCGAGTATGAATGCCGAGAAGAGATGTGCGAAGATGCCTTGCATTTGCGTATGATACGAGCCGTTGGTGGTGGCTTTGTGACGGATATGTGCCAACACTGTTGGTGTAAGTGCGATGGAGGG
>JAHDDU010000077.1 GCA_020629175.1 Flavimaricola sp.
ATACGGCGGCAGACAGGCTGCAAGAGGTCAACATTCCCAAAGCACAGGCTTTGATTGCTGCGGTGGCACAGGATGATGCCGCACAACGTGACCTGCTTGGCCAGAAAGTGCGCGTGATGGACCAGACGGACGGTCTGCGGATGACGCTGCCAGACGAGACAATCGTGCACTTGCGCTTGTCTGGGAACGCGCCAGAACTGCGTTGCTACGCCGAGGCTGCGACCGAGGCTGCAGCTGTGGCGCTTGTGGCGCAGACGCTTGATCAGCTTGCGCACCGCTTATGACGACAGACCCTCTGCGTGTTCTTTATTACAACTGGGTTGATTGCCTTGACCCACAGCGGCGGGGTGGCGGGGTCACCGTGTACCAAGCTAATTTGCGGAACCATCTGGCGGATGATCCACGGATTGAGGCGCATTTTCTGTCCTCAGGCGTTTCACATGACCTGGTCAATACACTCCCCCGCCTCAACACACTTGGCCCTGCGCGCTACGAGATAGTGAATTCAGGGGTTCTGGCCCCGTCGCCTCTGTCCTACCGGTCGCCTCATCAGATCAGCCATGCGCCGACCACGGCTTGTTTTGCGGAGGTCCTGCGCCGGCACGGTCCGTTTGATGTGGTGCACTTCAACGGTCTCGAAGGGGTGCCGATTGATGTGCTGGAATTGCGCGCAGCGTTTCCGGACACCCGCTTTATCCTGAGCCTGCACAACTATTACCCGTTTTGTCCGCAGGTGAACCTTTGGTATGAGCACGGTCAAAGCCATTGCGATGATTTCGACCAGGGCCGCAAATGTGTGCAGTGCCCGCAAGAGGCGCTGTCAGAGGCAGCGGCCCGCAAGGCTTATGCAACCGCGACCGGGTTGCGTCGCTTTGGGATCATGCCCGATAGCTGGGCCTATGACATCCTGTTTCGGAAAACGACACGAGCCCTGCGGCGCAGTTTACGCGCGTTGCGGCGTGCCAAGGCGTCTTCGACACCAAAGGCACCGGCTGCACGGCCAGGCCTGGCGCCGCAGTTTCTTGCGCGCAGGCAGCAGGCGGTTGAAAGCATAAACAGACACTGTGACAGGGTCCTGTGTGTCTCTCAGCGTGTTGAGGCCATTGCCGTTCATCATGGGATCGACCCTGATCTGACGCAGGCGCAATACATCGGTACGGACCATGCGATGCGATTTGAACAAACACAGCCCCGACCCCTCCCGGTGAAGGGCGCGCCGCTCACGCTGGGATATCTGGGATATATGCGCGATGATAAAGGCTTCGCTTTCTTGATGCGGGCCTTGGCTGAGCAGCCGCCCGAAGTGCTGACGCGCCTGCGGCTTGTCATTGCCGCGCCCAAAGCGCCGGGGCCATATTACGCGGCGATGATGGCGCTTAAACCGCAGGTCGCTGCGCTGGAGTGGATCGACGGCTATGCACAATCGGATCTGGATGCCATTCTGGCACAGGTGGATCTGGGGGTCGTTCCGGTGCTGTGGGAAGACAACCTGCCTCAGGTGGCCATTGAAATGCATGCCCGCCGTATTCCCATGCTGACGTCGGATCGCGGCGGCGCGCAGGAACTGGGCGGTACCGATGTGCTGACGTTCCGCAGTGGCGATGTCGGGGACTTTGGCGCCAAGTTGGCGCATGTTCTGGACGGTGATTTTGACTCGCTGTCCTATTGGCAGGCCGCACAACATCCGGTGTCGATGCCTGCGCATATTGAGGCATTGCACAGTCTCTATCTAGGGGGATCAGTGCGCCGGATATCTCCCTTGTAACCAAAAGGTGAAGGCGGTACCCAAACGCAAAATGACGGGGGAGACAGCGGTGCTCAAACTACGATTAGAAGCCAAATCCTCGGATTTTGGCCATCCGCTGCCAGGTCCGTTTCGGTCGTTTCAGGATCAAGAGTGGCTCGTGCTGATGCAAATGGTTGGCAACGACCAGTTCGACAATCCCGACAAGCCGAATACTGCATATATGCTGGATGGAAATTTTCTGCCGCGCGAGGGGGATCCGCTGCAACGGATCACGTTCAACAGCGCGATCAACGCGTTCCCCAGCCAGTTTTATCAAAAGGCGCTTGGCCTTGATGCGGTGAGTTTCTTAGCACGCCTCGATGCGCCGTACTGGCGCATTCAGGTGTTTTCGCAGTCTATTGGAGGCTTGCCGCACTTGCTTTCAGAGGTTGAAGGCGAGGGGTTCGCCGAACAGATCCTTACGCTGCCCCTTGACCGCCCGGCAGCAGAGCGGCTGTTTGTGTCGATTATTTCGCATGGCCAATTGACGGCGGATGTCCTGTCCTGGGCTGTGCCTAAACCAGAGCAATGCGCACCCATCGGTGTCTCTATCACGACGTATAACAAGCCTGAGTATGTGTTGCCCAACCTGGATATCCTGCGCCGGTCTGGGGCATTCAAGGCCGGGTTGATTGATCTGTTGGTGGTCAACAACGGCGATCCGATTGAGGGTGTGCCCGAGGATGTCACTGTGATCCCCGCAGACAATGTGGGCGGCACAGGCGGCTTCTTGCAGGGCCGCGCGCATTTTCAGGACAAGGGGTACGATCACTTTGTCATCATGGACGATGACATCGTGATCCCGCCAGATTTTATGGACAGGCTCTATGCGGTTTCCTGCCTGAGCAAGGGGCAGCACGTGGGCTCACTGGCTGAGGTGCAGAACATCGCGGGCCGGATCATCAAGGAACAGGGGGCCGATGTCAGCAAGGGGCATATGTTCGGCCTCGACCTCAACAATTTCCTGCTCGACTGCAATGAATGGGGCTGGGACAAACTCTATAAATACCGCGAGCATGATTACTCTGGCTGGTGGGCGCTGCTCGTCAGTCTGGACCCGGCCTGCCCGACGCCACCGCCCTATTTCTTTATCAAGCGCGACGATATCTCTTTTGGCTATGAAAGCCGTCAGGCGGGAGTGCCAACAGTGGTGTTCCCCAACCTGATCGTAGCCCACAGCGAAGAAGGGGCGGCGAGTTATTATTACTATGACATCCGCAACGATCTGATCATGCGCAGCCGGAACGCAGGCATGTCGATCTCGGTATCACGGCTGGCCACAATCGTTGGCGGGCTGTTCCTGGTCTATCGCCTGGACTCGCAGCGGATGTTCAATGCGGCCCTGCGAGACTACATGCGGGGCCCGCAAGAGCTTGCCAAAGTTCCGGTATCGCAAAAGCTGCGTGAGATCCGCAAGCTGGCGGCGAAACCAGTGTCTGTGCCTAAGGATCACCCGGTGATTTACAGTGAAGTGCGCACCCCGCCCTGGCGTATGCTGGCAGCCTGGTTCCGGCCAAAGGCGTGGCGCGTGCCTGACCCGATCCCCGTGGCTGATAGCGAGCAACGCGGCTGCGTGACCGAGATCGGCGGCTATATCGAGCGGCGCAAGTTTTCGAGCATGGGGTTCCGACATGAGCGCAAGCTGGCCTGTGTGCCCGCCTTGCTGTGGGGGCTGGTCCTGATCGCCGTGTTCGCGCTGCGCCGTGGGCATTTCGTTTCAAAATACAAATAAGTGGGGGGCGGCAATGTCTCGGTTGAATGATACGGCAGTTCTGGTTCTGACGTGTAACGACTACGAAGCGCTTGAGTTGACCCTGGATCGGCTGTTGCGCACCACGCCAAAGCAGGTTCCCATTTACCTGTTGTCCAACTGCCATGGCCTGCACAATGCTGGCGTCTGCGAGCAGATGTGTTCGATCGCGTCCCGCGCGCAATATGGCCGTGTGCGGTGGATCAATCCGCAAAAGTGCCAACCTGCCTATAATGGCATTCTGGAGGCCATCAACGAGCACATCAAAGAGACTTATATCGTCAAGCTGGATGACGATGTCTTTCCGGTGGCTCCCGGTTGGCTTGAAGCGCTGGCTGAGACGTTTGAGGACAACGCGTCAGAGGATTTGGCGTATGTCACGGGATTGGTGAACAACAACCCGTTCGGCTTTGCCCGGATGATTGAGATGCCGGAGTTTGCCGAGACTTATAAGGCGGCTTTGCCTGGGCCTCATGTGGCCGGTGTTGATGTGCCGGGCTACCAGGAGTTTCGGATCAATGAAAGCGGTGTGGCCGACCCTGGTGGCTGGGGCACGGTGTGGCAGTTCCCGCAACTGGCGCGCTGGATCCACAAAGAGACAACGATGCAGCCCGAGCGTTATGTCGATCTGGTCGCCGGTCTGCCCGTGGTCGAAATGAACACGTCCATGCGGTATTCGATCAACGTGATGTATTTCCACCGCGACCTTTGGGAGGCCTGTGGCAACGGGGGGACTGACGACGAGGGCATGTTGCATGTCTGGTGCGCGGAGAATGACAAGAAGATCATCGTCCGGCAGGATACCCCGTTTGTGCATCTCTACTTTGGTCCGCAGA
>JAHDDU010000078.1 GCA_020629175.1 Flavimaricola sp.
GAGGCGTGCTTTGCGCCCTATGCGGGCGGGGCTGTGTTCAACACGGCGATGGCGCTGGGGCGGTTGGGCGTCCCATCTCAGTTCTTCTCGGGTCTTTCGACCGATCTGATGGGGGATATCCTGCGGGACACATTGCAGAAATCGAACGTGGACACCGCGCCCGCGCATACGTCGAACCGCCCCACAACGCTCGCCTTTGTGACGCTGACAAACGGTCAGGCCAGCTATGCGTTCTATGATGAAAACACCGCAGGCCGTATGCTCTCCCCCGCCGACCTGCCCAAAACCACCGACGCCAAGGCCCTCTTCTTCGGCGGCATCTCCCTCGTGGTCGAACCCTGCGCCAGCGCCTATGAGGCGCTGCAAGAGCGGGAAGCCCCCAGCCGCGTCATCATGATCGACCCCAACATCCGGCCCAGCTTTATCACTGATGAGGCCGCCTACCGCGCGCGGATCATGCGGATGATGGAGCGGTCGGACATCGTCAAACTCTCGGACGAAGACCTGACATGGCTCATGGGCGACGGCGGCATTGACGAGCTTGCCCGCGCCCTGATCGCCCGTGGCCCGAAACTCGTCTGCATCACCGAAGGGGCCAAAGGCGCGACGGGCTTCACCTCGTCCGAGAACATCTTTGTCCCCGCCACACCGGTTGAGGTGGCCGACACCGTCGGCGCGGGTGACACCTTCAACGCAGGCGTCCTCGCAGCCCTTCACAAACGCGGCGCGCTCGACAAAGAGCGGATCGCAACGCTGGACGCGGCCACCATCACCGCCGCCCTTCAGATGGGCGTCAAATGCGCCGCCGTCACCGTCAGCCGCGCAGGCGCAAACCCGCCCTGGGCGTCCGAGCTATGAAGGCGCTCCTCCAGCGGGTCACGCAGGCGCAGGTGCACGTGGACGGCAGTCTCATAGGCGAATGTGGCGCCGGGCTCATGATCCTCGTCTGCGCGATGCAGGGCGACACAGACGACATGCCCGCAAAACTCGCGGCCAAAATCAGCAAGCTGCGCATTTTCCATGATGACGCGGGCAAAATGAACCGCTCGATTGTCGATACCCAAGGCAGCGCTCTGGTCGTCAGCCAGTTCACCCTCGCCGCCGACACTTCACGCGGCAACCGCCCCGGATTTTCCGCCGCCGCCCCGCCCGAGGACGGCCGGAGGCTTTACGAGGCCTTCGCAACAGAACTCGCCGCATTGGGCATCCCAGTTCAAACCGGCCAGTTCGGCGCAGACATGGCCGTCAGCCTGACGAACGACGGCCCGGTCACAATCGCGGTCGAAATTTAGCAGCTGCGCGCGACGACCAGCACCCAAACGGGGCCGGACGCGCCTTGCGCCAGTCCTACACCAAATTCGCCAATCCGCGGGTGCAGCATGTTGCGACGGTGCCCTGCCGAATTCATCCACCCGTTGATAATCCGCGACGGATCAGGAAAGCCCCAGGCAAGGTTCTCGGCCGTCAGGCACGTGTCATAGCCCGTCCTCTCGACACGTGTGTGACTGTTGGACCCATCAGAACCACGGTGATCAAACCGTCCGGTTGCCGCAACATCACAGGCCTGTGCCTGCGCGGCTTGCGCCAATTGACGGCTAAACCCGATCCGAGCGAGCCCTTGCGATTGTCTCGCCTGATTGAGGCCCGCTGCAATACCGTTGACCATGTCAGTGGCCGCACTGGGCACCGTGCAGGCGGCGGCCTGAGTCCCGAAACTCGCAAACCCTGCGACAAGGCCCACGGCCAGAAGACGTTTGAACATCGCACTCTCCTTTGGTTTCGGAGAAACACTATCCGGCGCGGCTGGCAATCGCGGGGCAGCGGTACGGCCAAACTGGGGCAAATCGCCGCTTATTTGAGGGGATTTTTGCCGATCAAATGACGGCACGCCCCGTGCCCCGCGCGACGGCAAAGATGAGGGCCGAGGCCACGATGATCGACGGCCCCACAGGCGCGTCCATCAGCACGGCCCCCCAAAGCCCCCCCAGCGAGGCCAGTGCGCCAAAGGCCACGGCGATCATCGCCATAGCCTCCGGCGTCCGGGCGAAATGACGGGCCGCTGCGGCGGGAATGATCAGCATTGCGGTGATCAGCAGCGCCCCCACCACCTTGATCGCGACCGCCACCAAGGCTGCCAGCATCAGCGTCAGGATCATCTGCTCACGCCGGGGATCAATGCCAGCCGCATGGGCAAGATCGGGGCTCAGCGTTGCGGTCAACAATGCGTTCCACCGCCACCAAACAGCCGCCACAACCAGCGCAGCGCCAGCCCAGATCACAACCAAATCCACACGCGTCGCAGTTAAGACCTCGCCAAAGAGATAGGCGTCCAGATCAACCCGCCCCCCCGGCAACACCGCCGCCGCAACAAGCCCCAGCGCCAAGGCGCCATAGGCTAGCACCGCCAAAAGCGCGTCTTGGCCCAGCCCACGCCCTTCGAGCGCCCAGAGTGCGACGGCCATAAGAAGGGAAACGGCCAGAACGCCCACGAAAACTGAGGCCGAAAAGGCCAGCGACAGCGCCACACCCAGGATCGCCGCATGCGCAACCGCATCGCCAAAGAACGCCATCCTCCGCCAGACGACGAAACAGCCCAAAACGCCGGAGGCCAAAGCCACACCCAAAGCGGCCAATGCCGCCCGCACCATAAAATCCCCTAGCATTCGTGCCCCTCGTGCGCGTGATCATGGTCGTGGTGATGATGATCATGGTCGTGTCGGTAGAGCGCCAGCGCACCCCCCGTGCCAGTCCCAAACAGCTCGCGGTATGCGGGGGCTGCGCGCACAACTTCGGGCGTGCCTTCACAGCAGACATGGCCGTTGAGGCAGACCACGCGGTCAGAGGCGCTCATCACCACATGCAACTCATGGCTCACCATCAAGATCGCACACCCCAACCGGTCGCGCACATCCTCGATTTGGCGATAGAAGGCCGCCGAGCCCGGCTGATCCAATCCTTGGGTCGGCTCATCCAGCACCAGCAGATTGGGCTCCGACAGGATTGCGCGCGCCAGCAGAACCCGCTGAAACTGCCCGCCAGACAGGTCCACCATCTGCCGTCGTTCAAGCCCGCCTGCACCCGCAGTCTCAAGCGCGTGAGCCGCACGCGAACTGTCGACCCGCTGCGGAAGATCCAGAAACCGGCGGACCGTCATCGGCAACGTCGGATCAATCTGCAACTTTTGCGGCACATAGCCGATCCGCAGGGCCGCATCCCGCAGCACGCGCCCGGACTGAGGGCGTAGCGCCCCGATCAGCACCCGCAGCAGTGTCGATTTGCCAGACCCGTTCGGCCCCACAATCGTGACAATCTCCCCCGCTTCGACGCTCAGCGAGATGTCTTGCAATACCGCATGCCCGCCGTAGCGCAGTTCGACCCCATCCATCGCAACAAGGCTCATCCCTGGCACCCCGGGCAAAGGCCTTCGACTTCCACCACCTTTTGCTCGATCACAAAGCCCGCAGCCTTGGCCGACTTTCCCATGACGTCGTCCGCTTGCCCTTCGGCCACTGTCCCGCAGCCGCGACAGATCATAAACGCCGGATCATGCGCGGCCCCCGGATGCGCGCAGGCAACAAAGGCGTTCAAACGCTCAATCCGATGGGCAAACCCCTGCTCTGTCAAGAACGCGAGCGCGCGGTAGGCCACGGGCGGCTTATCCCCCAGCCCCTCTGCGGCCAAACGCTCCAGCACGTCATAGGCCCCCAGCGCCTCATGCGCCTCGAGCAGAATCTCCAAAACGCGCCGCCGCACAGGCGTAAACTTCGCCGCCCGCTCGGCGCAGGCAGCCTCCGCCACAGAGATCGCTTGCTGCACACAGGCCCTGTGATCGTGTTCTTCAAAACCGGACGCGTCTGTCATTTTTGTCTCTTGTTATGTTATAACATACGCCGTATATGACCGGCGTCGATTTGATGCAAGAGGTACCATGCGCACGCTCATTACTCCACTCATCCTCGCCGCCTGCCCCGCGTTGGCCGAAGCACCCAAGGTTATCGTTGATATTGCGCCGGTGCATTCGATCGTCGCGCAATTGATGGGGAGTGCCGGCACGCCTGATCTGCTCTTGCCGCCCGGTGCCTCACCCCACGATTACTCGATGCGCCCCTCCGACGCCCGCGCGCTCTCGAACGCCGACATCGTGATCTGGGTCGGCCCACAGCTTACCCCTTGGCTGGCTGAGCCTATTGAAACGCTGGCCACCGATGCGACCGTCATCACCCTTCTGGACTTGCCCGGATGGAACCAGCTGGCCTACCGCGAGGATCCGCGCTTTGAGGACGGGCACGACCACGGACATGACGAGCATGACGAGCATGACGAGCATGACGAGCATGACGAGCATGACGAGC
>JAHDDU010000007.1:0-22222 GCA_020629175.1 Flavimaricola sp.
AAAAAAAACCGCGCCACAAGGGGCGCGGCAAGTCTGACAGGGAGGAATTCGCCCCGGGCGTGGTCAAAAGACCGGCGCCAGAACCGCTATAGACTGGCGCAAACAGGTTAAGAATGTATTTTGGCGGCGAACGGCCAGGCGCGCCGGCAGGAAACAGGGACTAACACGATGAGCGATCACATCTTTATAGGCGGCGGTGGCGAAGGCTACGCTGAGGCGCAAAAGCTCTTGCTGAGCCACACGAACCGGCACGGGCTGATCGCCGGGGCCACGGGGACGGGTAAGACAGTCACGCTGCAAATTCTGGCCGAAGGGCTGTCGGCGGCGGGTGTGCCGGTGTTCCTCTCAGACGTAAAGGGTGATCTGTCGGGCCTCGCCGTCAGCGGCTCGACCTCGGCCAAGCTGCATGACGCGTTCATGAAACGCGCAAGCACCATCGGGCTTGATCTGCAATACGATGCCTTCCCGGTGACATTCTGGGATCTCTACGGCGAGCAGGGCCACCCGGTCCGCGCCACGATTGCCGAGATGGGGCCGCTGTTGCTGTCTCGCCTGCTGGAACTGTCAGACGTGCAAGAGGGTGTGCTCAACGTCGCCTTCCGCGTGGCCGATGAAGAGGGGCTGCCGCTCCTTGATCTCGAAGACTTGCAGGCGCTGCTTTTGTGGTGCGGGCAGAACTCGAAAGAGCTCTCGCTGCAATACGGCAACGTCTCGACGTCCTCGGTCGGTGCAATCCAGCGCGCGCTTCTGACGCTGGAAAATCAGGGCGGCGATGCGCTCTTTGGCGAACCGGCGCTGGAGCTTGAGGACCTGATGCGCGTGGCTGAAGACGGTCGCGGAGTGATCAACCTTTTGGCCGCTGACAAGCTGATGAACGCGCCCAAGCTTTATGCGACGTTCCTGCTCTGGCTGCTCTCCGAGCTGTTTGAAGTGCTGCCCGAAGTGGGCAACCCCGACAAACCCAAGCTGGTGTTCTTCTTTGACGAGGCGCACCTGCTGTTCGACGGCGCGCCCAAAGCGCTGGTGGACAAGGTCGAGCAGGTTGCCCGCCTGATCCGGTCCAAAGGGGTGGGCGTGTTCTTTATCACTCAGAACCCTGCCGATGTGCCAGACAGCATTCTGGGCCAGCTCGGCAACCGGGTGCAACACGCGCTGCGGGCCTTTACCGCCAAAGACCGCAAAGAGCTTGATAAAGCCGCTGAAACCTATCGCGACAATCCCGCCTTTGACACCGCCGAGGCGATCATGGACGTGGGCACGGGGGAGGCTGTGACCTCGATGCTCGATCACAAGGGTATTCCTCAGATTGTTGAGCGGACGCTGATCCGCCCGCCGTCGTCTCAGCTGGGGCCGATCTCTAAGGCAGAGCGGGGGCGTCAGATGGATGCCTCGCCTATGGCTGGTAAATATGAGGAGCGGTTGGATCGAAACTCCGCCTCCGAGATGCTGGCGAAACGGGCCGAGGAGGCGGCGAAAGCTGCGGAGGAGGCGGAAGCGCTCGAAGAGCAAGCCGCCGAGGAGGAGCGTGAGCACCGACGCGGTCGCCGCTATTCCGGAACGGGGACATCAGAGCGATCCAGTTCCCGCGGTCGCAAGCGCAGCACTGGCGGCTGGGGTGATAAGCTCGCCTCTACGGTGGTGCGCGAGTTGACGGGGACAACAGGCCGCCGCATCGTGCGTGGCATTCTGGGTGGCCTTTTCCGAGGCCGCTGAGGAAAACCTTCCCCGCGGGGAAGGTTTTCTGCCGTAAGTCGCTCGAAAATAACGAAAATCTGTGATTTTCGTTTACTCGCAGTTTACAAAGGCCGCGCCATGGGACGCGGCCTTTCTGTTTTGTTTAAGTGTGTGAAGCGTCTCTAAAGAGGGCGAATGTTCAGCGTGGCAATGCGGTTCTCTTCCTTGCGTGCCACTTCAAACCGGAAACCGTGAAAGCTGAACACCTGTCCCTCAAGGGGGATCATTTGCGCCTCGTGGATCACAAGTCCGGCGATGGTGTTGGCCTCATCATCGGGCAGCTGCCAATCGTGGGCGCGGTTCAGATCACGGATCGTCATACCGCCGTCCACGATGTAGGCCCCGTCCTCCGTGCGCGCGATGATTTCGGCATCTGCGCTGTCGAACTCGTCCGAAATTTCGCCAACGATTTCTTCGAGGATGTCTTCGAGCGTGATCAGGCCCTGCAACGCGCCATATTCATCCACCACCAGCGCAAAATGCGTGTGCCGCGCCAGGAATTGGCGCATCTGGTCGTCGAGCGTTGTGTATTCGGGGATGAAGTAGGGCTCCATCACCACGTCCATGATGTCAAATGCGGCGAGCTCTTCCGGGTCGATCCGCCCGTCATCGCTGAGCATCCGCTGCATCGCGCGCAGCAGGTCTTTGGCATGCAGGATACCAACGATGTTTTCGGGTTCGTCTTTCCACAGGGGCAGGCGTGTGTGAGCGCTTTCCAGACACAGCCGCAGGATTTCGGTCACGGGCAGAGTGGCCTCGATCGTCTCGATGCCGGACCGGTGGCGCATGATCTCTTCCACGGTCCGGTCGCCAAGGTCGAGCGCGCCGAGGATACGGTCGCGGTCTTCCTTCTCGACCACGCCTTCAGAGTGGCCTAGTTGCAGCGCGCCCGCGATCTCTTCGCGCACGGCAAGGATGTTGCTGTCAGGGTCCGTGCGCACACCGAACAGCCGCAGAATGGCGCGGACAAGGACGCGGACGGCCGCCACGACGGGCGAGAAGATGATCACGACCCAGCTGATCGGGCGGGCGACGCGGGCGGCCACGGTTTCGGGGTTGGTGATTGCGTAGGTTTTGGGCAGCACTTCGGCAAAGATCAGCACGAGAAGGGTCATGAACAAGGTGGCAATCGCTACGCCGCTTTCGCCGAAGGCACGGGTCAGAACAGCCGTGGCGAGCGAGGTAGCAAGGATATTCACCACGTTGTTGCCCAAGAGGACCGAGCCGATCAGCCGCTCGTTATCTTCGGTGATGTCGAGCGCCTTTTTGGCGCCGCCTGAGCCTTTGTCAGCAGCAGAGCGCAGTTTACCGCGGGAAGCGGCCGTCAGTGCGGTTTCCGAGCCGGAAAAGAACCCGGAAAAAACGATCAAGAGCAGGATAGCTGCAGAGGTGATCCAAAAGGCGGCGTCGATCATGTGTTTTCGGTGTTCTTTTTGTCAGTGGCGGGCGCGTTTTGCGCCAGCGGGTGGTGTTCCAGGACCAGCTCTTGCAGCCGTTCATCGAGGACATGGGTGTAAATCTCGGTCGTGGCAACATCTGCGTGGCCGAGCATCGTTTGAATTGACCTCAAATCGGCACCATTGGCCAAAAGATGCGTGGCAAAGGCATGGCGCAATGTGTGGGGCGTGACCTTGGCGGGTGACACTCCGCCCTGCATGGCGAACTCTTTGACCAGCCCGAAAAAGCGGTGCCGGGTAAGGTGTCCGGATTTGCCGCGCGATGGGAAGAGAAAGCGCGAGGCGGGTTTGCCTTTGGTGCGGGCCTCGTCCTCCAGCGCGTCACGATGGGCCAGCCAGTCCGCCATCGCAGTACGGGCAGGGGGGGAAAGGGGGACCATACGTTCTTTGCCACCTTTGCCGCGAACCAGCAGCATCCGTGGATCGCCGCGGGCGGCACTGACCGGCAGGCTGACGAGTTCGGTCACCCGCATACCGGTCGCGTAGAGCAGTTCGATCAGGCAGGTATTGCGCAAACGGTCGCGCCCCGGCTGGCGGGCAGCGGCGATCAGCGCCTCAACCTCTGGTACGTCGAGCGTTTTGGGCAGGCGGTGGTCCTTGCCCGGTCCCTTGAGCCGGATCGCTGGGTTATCCTCACGCCAGCCTTCTTCGAATGCAAAGCGATAGAGCTGTTTAATGGCAGACAGCCTGCGGGCGCGGGTTGATTTGGCCAGACCCTCCGCCTCGCAAGAGATCAGAAATTGCTCGATATCGCCTTGCTGCGCTGTGGCGTAGTGCAGATCGCGATGTGCGAGCCAATCACCAAAGATGCCAAGGTCACGGGCGTAGGCCAGTTGCGTGTTTGTGGCAGCATCCAGTTCGGCAGCCTGCGCTTCGAGGAAGGCTTGCACCCAGTGCGGCATGGGTTTGTCTGCATGCGCCATCACGACGCCCGATCGAGGATGAGGGCTTGCAACGCGGTGCGCCGCGCTGTGTCATCGAGCCCCATGTGGCGCAGGATGCGCAAGGCGTCCGTAAGGGCCGCGGTGTCCCCGGCCAGACCTTGTTCAAAGAGCGAAATGGTGCGCAGCAGCGCTTCGCCCGTCCGGTTTTCTGCGATGATTGTGGCCATGGGGGGTGGTAGCTCAGAATTTGTGAACCCGGCGAGCACGGCGCTTTGCAAGCGGGTCTCGCCGGTTAGGCCTTCGATGGTGCCGATAGCGATGGCTTGCAATATCTGGTCTGACGGCGTGGCAGGATTGCTAGAGCGCGCGACTTCTTCGTAGTCGGGTCCAAGCAGGCCAATACGGTAGGCCAGTTGTGCGGCTTCTTCATCAAGCGCTGTTCCGGCAAGCGCCTGATCGTATAGCCGGGCAAACGCCACTTCGCCGTGGATAAACTGGGCCACCTCCCACGCCGCCGGCAATGTTGCTGAAATGGTTGGGGCGTCTTGTCGGGCGATAGCACCGTCAAAAGCCTGAATGGCGGCAGCCCGATCCCAAACGCCGCCCGAGGCCGCAGGCCTGCGGCGGGTGTAGTGACCCAGCAGCACATTGTCCGCCACAGCGCCTGTGCGGATCAGCCGTTCGGCGGCTTGCATTTGATAGCGCCAGGCGACGGTGCTGCGCAGATCGGCGTGCGCAAATGCGCGGGGCAGGGTGGCAGTTGGCAAATCCTCGCCAATCGCCTCGCGCATCCGGAAGACCAGCGGGCTGGGGCGCGAAGGAGGCCCCATGGCGGGCGCTTCTTCAAACAACTCAGGATCGAGGAAGCGGGAGAGCAGCGTCAGCTCCTCCTCCGTCACGCCGCCCAATAGCCGCGAGGTGTTGAGCGTGAGTGCTGCTGCACGCCAATCCCCATTGCGGGCAAGGCAGAAGATGCGGGCAGGGTCTGTGGGTGCAAGACCGGGTTGCGACCGCAAAACCTCGCAGGCGCGATCCTCGGACCCGGTGAGCAATGAGATGTCAAACCAACGGCGATAGAGATGCGGGCTTTCGGGACCTGCGGCCTCAATCATCGCCTGCGCCGGTTCCAAGGCGCCGAGGTCCAATAGCTTGTCTATGCGCGCGACAAACAGCAGGCTGCGGTTGTCCGCCCCCGCCGGGGGGCGGGCTTCGGCTAACAGGAGCGTCATGAGCAAATCCTGTATGGCGGGCAACGTCTCAACGTTCAGCGCCTGGATGAGCGGGATCAGCGTGTCCTGCTCGCTCGCGGTCCACAAATCGCGGGGAAGTCCAGTAATGTCGGGCGACAACAGCCCCACGTTGTCAGCTGAAACTTCACCCAGCGCTGAGGTTGTCACCTCTGGCGCTGCGCCCGTCTCAGAGACTGGGGGCTCATCAATCGGCTGCGGTTGGGCCACGATGGCCGGGGCGGCCACACTGCGCGAGAGCCAGTCGATGGCGGACAGGGGATCCTGCTCTTGTGCAGCCAAACCAGACCCGAACCACACACCGATGGCTGCCAGCGTCAATCGTTGCACTCTAGTTCACCTCAAGCGTGACAGTCTCGGTCACCAGTTGCGTAGGTGCTGCGAAATCATTGCGGGCGAAAATGGGGCCGACGTAGGCGTAAGCCACAAACAAAATGGCCGCGAGGATCAAAAGGATGAATAACACTTTGATTAAACGCCACATATCAGGGCCCGACTTTCTGTTTCTGCTGCCTCTTGGCGGGTCTGAGCCTGCCTGATAGGACCGATTATAACTGGTCTTTTGCAGAAGATCACGCCATTCAGGTGACAAAGTGGGTGAAGAGCCCGCACGCGAGGCAACTTGCCGCAAAGGGACGGTCTTTCATGGGCGCTGAGAACAGCCAGACAGCGGAGGAAATGGGCGCGCAGCTGCGTCGGACCGTGGTCCTCGTTGGCATGATGGGATCGGGCAAAACGGCGATTGGGCGCACACTTGCAGCACGTCTTGGGGTGCCGTTTCTGGATTCTGATGCTGAGCTTGAGGCCGCCGCCAATGCGAACATCGCAGAAATCTTTGAGCGTGATGGCGAAGCGTTCTTTCGTGACCGTGAGGCGGAGGTGATCCTGCGGCTTTTGTCCGGCCCGCCCGTGATCTTGTCCACCGGGGGTGGCGCTTTTTTGGCCGAGCGCAACCGGCAGGCCATTAGTGAGAAAGGCATGTCGCTTTGGCTCAACGTCGATCTTGCAACCTTGTGGGAGCGGGTGCGGCACAAGGATACGCGGCCGTTACTGCGGACGGCTGACCCCTATCAAACTCTGTCAGATTTGCTGGCGGCGCGTGAGAGCATCTACGCGATGGCGGATATGGCGGTCACGCCCGGCGGCGACTACAGCATTGATCAAACCACCGATCTGGTGATGCAGGCGCTGTCAGGGCGGCCGGAGATACTGGAGACATAATGCGCGACCATGTGAACGTAGACCTGCCCGGGCGGGCCTATCGGATTGAAATTGGGCCGGGCCTTCTGGCCGAGGCCGGGGCGCTGATCGCGCCGCTTTTGCGCCGTCCGAAGGTGGCGATTGTGACCGACGCGAATGTGGGTGCGTTGCACCTTGAGGCGTTGACGGAAGCGCTGGGGGCTGCGGGGATCGTCAGTTCGGCTTTGACCTTGCCTGCGGGGGAGGCCACGAAGAGCTGGCCGGAGTTTTCGCGCACCGTCGAATGGCTGTTGGCGGAAAAGATCGAGCGCGGGGATATGGTCATCGCCTTTGGCGGCGGTGTGATTGGCGATCTGGTGGGCTTTGCGGCCGCTGTTGTCCGGCGCGGCGTGCGGTTTGTGCAAATCCCCACATCGCTTTTAGCGCAAGTCGACAGCTCGGTCGGGGGCAAAACTGGGATCAACGCGCCGCAGGGCAAAAATCTGATTGGGGCCTTTCATCAGCCGAGCCTCGTCCTGGCCGATACGGCGATCCTTGGCACCTTGCAGCCGCGAGATTTTCTCGCAGGCTATGGCGAAGTCGTGAAATACGGCCTGCTGGGCGATGCGGCGTTCTTTGATTGGCTGGAGGCCAATGCCCCTGCAATGGCCGAGGGTGACATGGCCGGACGGGTCTATGCGGTCAAACGATCCTGTGAGATGAAGGCCGACATTGTGGTGCGCGATGAAAAAGAGCATGGCGACCGCGCGCTCTTGAACCTTGGGCATACCTTCTGTCACGCGCTGGAGGCTGCGACCGGCTACAGCGACAGGCTGCTGCATGGAGAGGGCGTGGCGATCGGCTGTGCGCTGGCGTTCGAGCTGTCATCACGGCTGGGCCTATGCGCGCAAGAAGACCCCAGCCGGGTGCGGGCGCACCTTCGGGCGATGGGCATGAAGACGGATATCGCTGATATCGAAGGTGACTTGCCGGGTGCCGAGGCGATGATTGACCTCATGGCGCAGGACAAGAAGGTCGTCGATGGCAAGCTGCACTTTGTGCTGGCGCGGGGCATCGGTGAGGCTTTTGTCACCAGCGACGTCCCGCGTGAGGCAGTCGTATCGCTGATGACGGATGCGTTAGCGGGCCGCTGATCAGAACGGGATTTCGTCGTCCATGTCACTGCCACCGCCCGCAGGGGCTGGGCTACTTGAATAGCCCTGATCGTAGCCGCCGCCACCGGATTGGTCCGCCATGTAGCTGCCGCCACCGCCACCACCGCCGCCGCCGCCATCGCGACCGTCGAGCATGGTCAGCTCAGAGCGGTAGGGGCGCAGCACGACTTCTGTTGAATAGCGGTCTTGACCGGATTGGTCCTGCCACTTGCGGGTTTCAAGCTGGCCCTCAATGTAAACCTTGGAGCCCTTGCGCAGATATTGCTCGGCCACGCGGCCCAGTGGTTCGGAGAAGATCGCAACGGAATGCCATTCCGTCTTTTCCTTGCGCTCGCCTGAGTTGCGATCTTTCCACGTCTCGGACGTGGCGATGCGCAAGTTCACAACCTTGCCACCGTTTTGAAAGCTGCGCACCTCGGGGTCGCGCCCAAGATTGCCGATAAGAATGACCTTGTTGACAGACCCAGCCATGGGACCCCCCTGTGATTCACGTTTCTTCAAGTCGCCCTGTTACATCATCCGGTTAGGGTTAATGGAAGGTGAAAAAGCCCGTTGAGACGGGTTATCCACGGCTAAATCGAATGTTGGGGTTGGTAAATCCGGGTCGTGCCAGATATTGTCGGGCTCAGCGCTGGGGCGATTTGGGGGATTGAAATGAAGCTTGGGTGGCTGGCCATTGCGGCGATAGGTGCATCCGGTGCCGCGACCGCGCAGGATCAAACTGTCTCAACAATGTCGCGTAGTGCGTTGTTACAACAGCAACTTTCAGTGTTGGATGGACGGGCGGCGGATCAATATAACTCGTCCGACAGATTGCAGCCGCCTCGAATTGTGGTGCCCGGCGCGCCAGGCAACAGTCCGGCCTATGCCGGCAGCTACAACGGCCCTTACCTGGCACTTGCGCGCGCAGCAGCGCAGCGGCATGCCGTCCCGGTTGATCTGTTCTTGCGGCTGGTTCAGCAGGAAAGCGCTTGGAATCCAAACGCCGTTTCACATGCCGGGGCAATTGGCCTGGCGCAATTGATGCCGGGGACGGCGCGCTATCTGGGCGTCAATCCCCGCGATCCGGCGCAAAACCTCGACGGCGGAGCGCGTTATTTGCGCGAACAATATGATACCTTTGGAAGCTGGCGCCTGGCGCTCGCGGCTTATAACGCCGGACCCGGAGCAGTGCAGCAGTATTCCGGTGTTCCACCCTATGCCGAGACCCAGAATTACGTACGTGTGATTTGGGGGCAGTGACCCGCTAGCCGTTTCTAAACGCTGATGGTGTCGCGCCCGTACGCTGCTGAAAGCTGCGGGTGAAGTATGCCGGAGAGCCAAAGCCGAGGGTCTCGGCGATGTCTTTGATCGGCGTTTTCGTGTCGCGCAGCAGTTTGCGAGCCTCAAAAATGATGCGGTCGTTAAGGATTGCCAAGGCGGAGGAGCCGCAGGTCTCATTGCAGCAACGGGTCAGGTGGGTCGAGGTGACGCCAAGGTCGCGGGCGAAGTCGGCCACGCCTTTGCGGGTGCGAAAGTCCCGTTCGACAAGATCGGTGTAGGCTGCAACCAGACGGGCGGAGGCGGTGTCGCTGCGCACGTCATTGCTGTCGACAGCTCGGCCTTCGTACTGACGCTCAAAGAAAACCGCGAGGATACCAAGGTAGTAATGTGCCGCGCGCGAATGTGCGGTTTTCTCGGATTTCAGTTCGCGCTCAAGATTGTCAAAATGCGCGGTGAGTTCCTTTTGCGCGACCACATCGCGCAGACGCAGGTGAACTGGCGCATCGGGCCACTCGCTGGCCATGGCAAGCGGGATTGAGAGGATTTGCCCAAACACGGTTGGACCGGCTTCAAAGCCGTACATCGTGCCTGCAGGCAGAAAAATCAGGTTGTTTGGGCCAAAGCCTGAGGTCAGGCCCGCAATGGTGATGCGGCCATGGCCTTTGCCTATGAACAAAAGACGAGGTGCGGCATGGCTGCGCATCGCTTCGGTCCGCCAGCGGTCCTGCGATGTGGTTTGCACCAAGGTCTTCAGATCAAGCTTGTTCTTGAGCTGGTCTAACAAAGGATCCGTCATCAAAATTCTCGCCCACCCAGACAAGTTGGCAGTTTGCGTTTTTTCAATCTGCAAAACAAGGGGAGTCGATGCTGGGAGCTGTAGCTATCTGTGGATCAATCTGTGGATAACTTGGCGATCTAGGCAGGACCAAGCGCAATCTGCGTCCAATCGCGCATGCGTTTGCGGAACCACGTTCTCTGTCGCTTAGCATATTGGCGGGTGGTGGTGATGACGGCCTGACGGGCTGCATCGAGGTCTGTTTCGCCGCGAATGTGCGCGATCAATTCTGCAGCACCGATTGCCTTGGCAGAAGCATGGGTGGGGTCCCAAAGCGGCTCCATCTGGCGGGCCTCGTCCAGAACGCCCATTTCAAGCATCAGGTCAAACCGCTGCGCGATGCGCGCATTGAGCCAATCGGTGTCAGCGTTGAGGACCAGAGGCGTGCATTGGGCAGGTGGCAAAATGGGCGGCGGCGTTTCGGCCTGCCAATCTGCGATGCTCCGCCCGGTGGCCTTTTGCACCTCCCACGCGCGCTGCACGCGGGCGCGGTTGAGCGTGTCGATCCCGCTTTGTGTCTGGGCGTCGAGGGCCGCGAGCATAGTAGCGAGGGGCAGGGTGTCCGCCTCAGCCCGGATCGCGGGCGGTGTTGCAGGGATGGGGGCAAGCCCTTCCGTCAGTGCTGCAAAGTAAAGACCGGTGCCGCCAACGATAATCGGTCGGTCGCCGCTCAGCAGGGGCGCGACATCGCGAAGCCAGTGGCCCACGGAGTACTCCGCGTCATGTGGGACATGGCCGTAGAGTTCATGGCGGGCTGCGGCGAGATCTTTGCCCGGTGGGCGGGCGGTCAGAATATTCCAGCCCGCAAAGACTTGCAGAGCGTCAGCGTTGATAATCGTGCCGCCAAAAGTCTGCGCAATGTGAAGGGCAAGTGCGGATTTGCCCGAGGCCGTCGGCCCCGCGATCAACACTGGTTTCTGCGCGGACAGATCGGGCAGTTGCGCGATCATGCGCTCAAAATCACTGGGGGCAGAGGAGACCACGCAAAAGCCTGTTGTTGCGGCATTGAACTGCGGCCCCTTTTGCGACATTTTGCGCGGCAGTGAAAGTCCCGGTGTCTGTGCCGGACGCCCCCAACATTTAGGACGTGCCCGATGAGCGACGACAAACCCGCCACCTTCAAACGTGTCATGCTAAAAATCTCTGGTGAGGCGCTGATGGGCGACACTGGTTTTGGCCTGCACCCGCCAACTGTGGAACGCATCGCCAAAGAGGTGCAGTCGGTCCACGAGATGGGGGTCGAAATATGTATGGTCATCGGTGGTGGGAACATTTTTCGCGGACTGCAAGGCTCTGCCCAGGGAATGGAGCGGACGACGGCCGACTACATGGGGATGCTTGCGACAGTGATGAACGCGCTGGCGATGCAATCCGCGCTGGAGGCGCTGAAAATCCATACGCGCGTCATTTCGGCGATCACCATGAACGAGGTAGCCGAACCTTACATCCGACGCCGCGCCGTGCGCCATCTTGAGAAAAAGCGGGTTTGCATTTTCGCCGCGGGCACCGGCAACCCCTATTTCACAACAGATACTGCCGCGACCTTGCGCGCGAATGAGATGCGCTGCGAGGCGATCTTTAAAGGCACCAAGGTCGACGGTGTCTATGATAAGGACCCGGCCAAGCATGCGGATGCGACGCGGTATGACCAAATCTCATACGATGACGTGCTGCAAAAACATCTTGCGGTGATGGATGCCTCGGCCATCGCTTTGGCGCGGGACAACCACTTGCCGATCATCGTCTTTTCGCTGGACGAACCGGGAGGGTTCAAGGGGATTCTCGCTGGAGAAGGCACCTACACCCGCGTGGCAGACTAGGGCATTTACAACGAGTTGAGCTGAATTTGGCCAAGGGCTGCGCAAGACTTGCGCAATCTTGCCATGTTCGCCGGGTATACAATCATATGCGCGCCGCGTTATAGATAGCGCCAACAACCAAGCCGCAAGGGGCAAAGACGACATGGCTGATGACTTTGAGCTGGACACTGATGATCTCGAGCGTCGGATGGATGGTGCGATTAGTGCGTTACGGACCGAACTTGCGTCGTTGCGCACGGGGCGGGCCTCTGCCTCCATGCTCGAGCCTGTGATGGTCGATGCCTACGGCACGCCGACACCCATTAACCAGGTGGGGACGGTGAACGTGCCCGAGCCGCGGATGGTGACGGTGAATGTCTGGGACAAGGGGTTGGTAAACGTGGTTGAGAAGGCCATTCGCAATTCAGGCCTGGGCATCAACCCGCAGATGAACGGCACAATCATCATGCTGCCGATTCCTGAACTGAACGAAGAGCGCCGCCGGGACCTGACCAAAGTGGCCGCCGATTACGCCGAGCGGGCGCGGGTTTCCGTGCGCAACCTGCGGCGTGATGGTATGGACCAAATCAAAAAGGCCAAATCTGATGGTCTTAGTGAAGATGACCAAAAGTTTTGGGAAGCGACGGTCCAAGAATTGACCGACAAATACGTCAAAACAGTGGATGAGACGCTAGAGACCAAGCAAGCAGAGATTATGCAGGTCTAGGATCAGCTGGGGCGGTTACGCTCCACGCGCAAAAAATGGAGGCCGATATGGCCAAAGAGGTGCAGACAGATCAGGCCAAGGGCCCGGAACATGTGGCCATCATCATGGATGGCAATGGGCGTTGGGCGCAAATGCGCGGACGGCCACGCTTGTTTGGCCACCACGCGGGCGCGCGGCGTGTGCGTGAGATTGTCGAAGCCTGTCCTGCGCAGGGCGTCAAGTACCTGACAGTCTTTGCCTTTTCGACCGAAAACTGGAAGCGGACGCAGACCGAAGTTGCCGGGCTGATGAAGCTTTTCCGCCGCTACATCCTCCGCGAAAGCCGGGATTTGTATGAAAGTGGCGTGCGCGTGCGTTTCATCGGCGATCGGGTTCGGCTTGATGACAAGCTCGTCAACCTGATGGATGAGCTTGAGCTTTTGACCTCGGGCAATGACCGGGTCCATCTGACGATCGCCCTGAACTACGGTGGCCGTGATGAGGTGACCCGCGCCGCCAAGCGTCTGGCCTACGAGATTGAGACCGGCAAGCTGAGCTATAAGGACGTGGATGCAGAGACGCTGTCACGGTTCCTGGACACGCATGTCCTGCCGGACCCTGATCTGGTCATCCGTACAAGCGGTGAGGCGCGGATTTCGAACTTCCTGCTCTGGCAGTCAGCCTATTCCGAGTATGAATTCATCGATACGCTCTGGCCGGACTTCACGGCTGAGGAATTTGCCCGTGTCGTCGGCAGCTATGGCGCGCGCGACCGCCGATTTGGTGCTGTGAAAGTCTGACGTGTCGGTTGATCCCAAACCTATTGTGCCCAAGGACCCAGCACAGTGGGCCGATCTCAAGGTTCGTGTGACCTCTGGCATCGCTATGGCGATTGTCGGCATCGTTGGCATCGTTTTGGGGGGCGTCTGGTTCCAGATGATGGCGGTCTTTGTGATCGCGGTGATGATCTGGGAACTTTGGATGATGATCGAACCCGAGCAACCGACACCGGGCATGCTGCTCGCCGCGCTGGCGGCAAGTGTCCTGTCGGGGATGTTGGTTTTGGGCGCGGGCTGGGGGCTTTTGCTGTTTTTGGTGGTGCCCGTCGCAGGCATGGCGATGCTTAAACGCGAACAGCTCACATTTTTGCTGTTTGCACTCGGCATTCAGGGCGCGGGCTGGGGGCTTGTGACCTTCCGCGAAGATTACGGCTTTACCTGGCTTTTGTGGCTGGTGCTGGTCGTGATCGTGACGGATGTGTTCGGCTATTTTGCGGGCCGCACGTTTGGTGGGCCCAAGTTCTGGCCCAAAATCAGCCCCAAGAAAACCTGGAGCGGGACCATCGCTGGTTGGGTATCGGCAGCTGTTGTTGGGTTGCTTTTCATGGTGTTCACGCCTGTGGGCGCACAGATTATCCTGTTTTCCATGGCGCTCAGCTTTGCCAGCCAAATGGGCGACATCGCGGAGAGTGCCTTGAAACGGCGGCAGGGGGTGAAGGATTCGTCCACGCTGATCCCCGGACATGGCGGGTTATTTGACCGCTTTGACGGGTTGCTGGGCGCAGCACTCTTTATGTTGTTGGTGGCCGCGGCGACGGATGTGCCGGGTGTTGCGTTTTGAGCCCTAAACGGGTGACGGTTCTTGGGGCCACGGGGTCTATTGGGCAAAGCACCCTTGATCTGATTGCTCGCGCGCCCGAGGCTTATGATGTTGTGGCGCTCACCGGCGGACGCAATGTCGAACAGCTCGCGAAAGATGCGATTGCCCTCAACGCTGACATTGCGGTGACATGCTTTGACGGATGCTTTGACGCGTTGTCAGCTTTGCTGGCGGGAACGGGGATTGAGGTCGCAGCGGGCGATGCGGCGGTGATCGAGGCTGCGGGCCGGCCTGCGGATTGGACGATGTCGGCCATTATTGGTGCCGCCGGGCTGCCACCGGGCCTGCGAGCGATGGAAAATGGCGGCACGCTGGCGCTGGCCAACAAGGAGTCGCTCGTGACGGCTGGGCCGCTTTTGCTAGCCACAGCGAAGGCGCATGGCGCCACAATCCTTCCGGTCGATAGCGAGCATTCTGCGGTGTTTCAGGCGCTGGTCGGCGAAGATTTGGCCGCCGTGGAACGGGTGATCATCACAGCCAGCGGCGGCGCGTTTCGCGATTGGCCGATTGAAGAATTGGCCAACGCTACTTTGGAGCAAGCCTCGAGCCATCCGAATTGGGACATGGGCCAGCGGATCACCATCGACAGTGCGTCGATGTTTAACAAGGCGATGGAATTGATTGAAACCAAAGAGTTCTTTGGTGTCGCGCCGTCGATGATTGAAACCATTATTCACCCCGAGAGCATGATCCACGCGATGGTTGGCTTTACCGACGGGGCGCTGATGGCCCATGTCGGGCCGCCGGATATGCGACATGCGATTGGATATGCGCTGCATTGGCCCGAGCGGGGCCATGTGCCTGTAGAACGGCTGGATCTCGCGCAGTTGGGGCAGCTGACATTCCGCGCGCCGGATGACGCTCGCTATCCAGCCCTTGCGCTGGCGCGGCGCGTGATGGAACAAGGTGGCCTCAGCGGGGCGGTGTTCAACGCGGCTAAGGAACGGGCTCTTGATGGGTTTATTGATGGCCGTATCGGCTTTGTGACCATGGCATCGGTTGTCGAACGGGTGATGGACAATATGTCGTCGGACATCAGCCCTCAGAATGCCACGTTAACGCTTGAGGATATAGAACAGGCAGATCATCTCGCGCGGGTGCGTGCGGATGAGTGCATGGCGCAGTAAGACAGGTAGAACACCACATGGCAGACATGGTCGCGTATTTCGGCAGTTTTGGATACGCCTTAATCTTCTTCGTGATCGCCCTTTCAGTGATCGTGGCTGTGCATGAGTACGGTCATTACATCGTGGGCCGCTGGTGCGGCATCCATGCGGAGGTCTTCTCGCTGGGGTTCGGGCCGGTTTTGGCATCGCGCGTCGATAAGCACGGAACAAAGTGGCAAATCGCTGCAATTCCATTTGGTGGGTTTGTGAAATTTCTGGGGGACGCAAATGCAGCCTCCGTCGGGTCCTCTGGAGAAGTGAGCGACGCGGATCGCAGGCGCACGATGCTGGGTGCCCCTTTGTGGGCGCGGGCGGCGACGGTTGCCGCGGGGCCCGTGTTCAACTTTATCCTTAGCATCCTGATTTTTGCGGCTGTCATCATGTTTCAGGGCAGGGCGGTCGACCCTGTCCGCGTGGCCGAGCTCGATACCTTACCGCCAAGCTTTACCGTAGACATCCAGCCGGGCGATCAGCTTTTGGCGATGAACGGGATTGAGATTGAAGGGTACGAGACCTTGGGCGAGGTCTTGAGCCAGGCGCCCGATACGCAAACAGTTGAATACACAGTTCTGCGCGATGGCGTTGAGCAGGTTGTGGCCGGGCCATTCCCCAGCCCGCCGGTTGTGCAGGGTCTGACGCCCGGGTCTGCGGCATATGACGCAGGCTTCAAGGTTCACGACGTTTTGACGGCGATCAACGGGGAGCCAATATTCGATTTTGGTCAGATTGTTGATGCGGTTCAAACTGCGCAGGGAGCAGAGCTTGATGTGCGGATTTGGCGGGATGGAGAGATTGTCGATCTAACTTTGGCCCCGCGTGAGATTGATGATCCGCAGGGTGATGGTTCATTTGAAAAGGTTTGGCGCATCGGCATGTCTGGCCGGATGTTCTTCTCTCCCGAGACTGAGACACCCGGCCTGTGGCATTCGGTGCAGCTGGGGACAGTGCAAGTCGGCACGATTATGCAATCGTCGCTTTCTGGCCTCTACCATATCATCGCGGGCAAGATATCGACGTGCAATCTTTCGGGTCCGGTTGGGATTGCTCAGGCGTCGGGCGCGATGGCGTCCCAAGGGATTGACAGCTTCATCTGGTTCATTGCGGTGATCTCTACGGCCGTTGGCCTGATGAACCTTTTCCCGATCCCGGTTCTGGACGGCGGCCACCTTGTGTTTCACGCGTATGAGGCCGTGACGCGCAGGCCACCGGGCGAGAATTCGCTGAAAATTCTCATGGCCTTTGGTCTGGCGATCATTCTGGGCGCGACAGTCTTTGCGATTTTGAACGATTTGTTGCTCTGCCCATAACGCAAAAGTGGCCGAGGCGACATGTCTTGGTCATCTTTGTGCCATATTCAGATGTCATTTAGCTCTCATTCACCAGATGTGGTTGGAGATGAGCCTGTGCAACAGATTATGGAAAACACCCGCGGGTTGAGCCTTTTGGTCAATCTGAACTGGGATCGCCTCTTGTACCTCGCAACGATTTGCGTGGCATTGGGCTTTGGCGCCTTCGTCGGCAGCCTCTAACTACAACATATATCCGAAAGCACTGAATTGAGCGCACCTTGTGGTGCGCTTTCTTGCTTTTGAGGGGGTAGTTCGTTTTGACTCTCCCTTAGACTCGCCCTATCCCTGATGCACGATTTATCAACACTGGGCGGGATGGATGATGCAGGTCGTTTGGAGCAAGGTGCTGCGTAGTCTAGCGCGCGCTCGTTTAGGAGTTTTCGTGCTGGTGGCGTTGATCGCCGGACAAGCCGCCTTGGCGCAGAGTTTCGCCTTTAGCCAAGTACAGGTCGAAGGCAATGCGCGGATCGAAACCAGTACGATCCTCAGCATCGCCGGGATCTCTCGTGGTGAAACCGTCAGCGCTGGTCAGTTAAACGATGCCGCCCAGGCAATTCGGGCCAGTGGCCAGTTTGAGTCTGTAGACGTTGTGCCCCAGGGGAGCACTTTGATCATCCGTGTGGTCGAGTTTCCGACCATCAATCGCATCAACTTTGAAGGCAACCGCCGCCTGTCTGACGCCGAGCTTGGTGCTGTCATCAGCTCGCAAGAGCGGCGGGTCTATAGCCCATCGCTGGCAGAGGCTGATGTGGCCGCGATTACAGCGCTCTATGCAAATGAGGGCCGCGTAGGTGCTACGATCAGCCCGTCGATCATCCGCCGTTCGGACAACCGGGTCGATCTGGTGTTCGCAGTTTCCGAAGGCGGGCTGACCGAGATTGAGCGCATTTCATTTGTTGGCAACCGGTCTTTTGGCGAAAGCCGTCTGCGCCGGGTTCTGGAAAGTAAGCAGGCGGGTCTGTTCCGCGTTCTGGTCGGGCGGGATACGTTCGTGGCCGACCGTATAGCGTTCGACCGCCGGGTTTTGACGGATTTTTATCAGTCGCGCGGCTACGCAGATTTTCAGGTGCAGAATGTTGATGTTGCGCTTACGCGTGAGCGGGATGCCTATCTGATCACCTTCAATGTGCAGGAAGGGCAGCAGTTCCGTCTGGGCAACATCTCGGTCAGCAGTGAAATGCCTGAGGCGGACGCTGCCTTGTTCGAAGGTGAAGTGCGCGCGCGGCAGGGCGC
This sequence comes from Flavimaricola sp., assembly GCA_020629175.1. GTDB lineage: Bacteria > Pseudomonadota > Alphaproteobacteria > Rhodobacterales > Rhodobacteraceae > JALZWD01. The sequence goes on from JAHDDU010000007.1 coordinate 17,687, forward strand.
GGTCTACTCGCCGACGACGCTCGAGAACGACATCGCGCGGCTAGAGCGTTTGGCAATCCGTCTTGGCATCAACTTTGTCAGTGTGGAGCCCCGGATTACGCGCAATGATCGCAATCTGACCCTGGACGTGAACTATGTCCTGACGCGTGGCGAACGGATTTTTGTGGAGCGTATTGATATTGAAGGCAACAACACGACGCTCGACCGTGTTGTCCGCAACCAGTTCCGCGTTGTCGAAGGGGACCCTTTCAACCCGCGTAGCATTCGTGAGAGCGCCGAACGCATCCGCGCGCTTGGCTATTTCTCGAACGCGGATGTCAATGCGCGGCCGGGCTCCTCTGCTGATCAGGTCGTCATTGACGTTGACGTGACCGAGCAGCCAACGGGGTCGCTCTCGTTCGGGGCGAACTTCTCGTCCGACAATGGCATCGCGCTTGTTGCGTCATTCTCTGAGCGGAACTTCCTTGGTCGGGGTCAGGCGCTGAGCTTTAACTTGTCCACTGGCGAGTCCAACCGGGTCTTTGACTTCAGCTTTGCCGAGCCGAATTTCCTTGGACGTGACCTGCGCTTTGGCCTCGACCTGCGGTACCAGACGACCGACAACAACAACGCGCTGTACGATACCGAGACATTCCGGTTCAGCCCTTCGTTCACCTTCCCGGTGAGTGACAATGGCCGGTTGCGGGTGTTCTACGCGGCGGAATACACCGACATCACCGATGTGCGTGGAACGAGTGTGGCGGCTGAGGATGGTGTTCCATTCGCCGATGTGGATCCTGCTGAGCGCGCAAGTTTGCTGATCTTTAACGAGGCAGCAGACGGTGGGCTTTGGGCGCAATCGGTGGGCTATGGCTACTCCTTTGACACACGGCGCAATGGGCTTGATCCGACAACCGGTGTGGTCTTGCGGTTTGGGCAGGAGTTTGGCTTTGGCGATACCCAGTTCATCAAGACGACAGCCCTCGCCGCGGTTGAAACCCGCGTTCTTCGCGAAGAGGTGACATTGCGCGCCACCATCGAAGGCGGCTTGCTCAGCTACTCGGAGGGCAGCAGCCGGGTGACGGATCGCTACTTCCTTGGCAGCCGCGTCATGCGCGGGTTTGAGCCCGGCGGTATCGGGCCGCGAGACGCTGCGACAGGCGACGCGCTTGGCGGCAACGCTTTCGCCGTGGCCCGGCTCGAGGCGGAGTTCCCGCTTGGTCTGCCTGAGGAATACGGCATCACGGGCGGTGTATTCCTGGATCATGGGTCGGTCTGGGATGTGGGCGATTTGCGCGGGTTGTCAGAGGCAGATGTGCTGTACAACGACTTTACAGCGCGGACTGTGGCCGGTGTCTCTGTCTTCTGGGATACGCCGATTGGGCCGCTACGGTTCAACTTTACCGAAGCGCTTGATGCACAACCCGAAGATCAGCCCAAAAACTTTGACGTGACCATTTCGACAACGTTCTGATGTGGCGCGCGGTTGTCCTTGCCATGACTCTGGCGGTGACAACCGCACCGTTTCTCCGCGCCCAACAGCAACAGGACACCCGGCCACCCACGATCATGGTGAGCCCGGTCCTGATCATTGATCTCGAGGCGCTGTTTCGGGGGTCGCTCTATGGGGCTGCAGCGATTGAGGAATACGATACCGCAGGGCTGCTGATCGAGGCGGAGAATGACGCGATTGAGGAGCAGTTCAAGGCCGAAGAGCGCGCGTTGGCCGAGCAACGCCCCGACATGACACCTGAAGAATTTCGCGCAGCTGCAGAAGATTTTGACGCCCGCGCACAGCAGGCGCGACGCGAGCAGCTGGCCAAAGGCGCAGAACTGTTGGAAACGCTCGAGCTTCGGGAGCAGGAGTTCTATGCTGCGGCGCTGCCGATCTTGCGCCGGATCATGCGCGACCGGGGGGCGGCTGTTTTGCTTTCAAATGATCAGGCGATCCTGTCCTTGAGTGCTGTGGACATCACCGCTGAAAGCGTGCGCGCCGTGAACGAGGTTTTGGGCACAGGACAGTAGCAGCATTGCGGTGAAGGCCCCAAGTTGCTAGGCACATTCAACCGGGACCAACACCGCAAGGAGCAGACATGTCCGCAGACGAACCTCAGGCCCCTCGGACAGAGGCTGACATTCAGCTCATCCAAGAAATTTTGCCGCATCGTTATCCATTTTTGCTGGTGGATCGGGTGACGAATATCGAGGGGACGAGCTCTGCTGTTGGCCTCAAGAATGTGTCTTTCAATGAGCCGCATTTTCAGGGCCATTTCCCTGGTCAACCGATCATGCCGGGGGTCACAATTGTTGAGGCAATGGCGCAAACAGCGGCCGTAATGGTCGGCACGACACTTGGCCTGACCGACGGCAATATGCTGATCTACTTTATGGCCATTGATGGGTGCAAATTCCGCCGCAAGGTCGTGCCGGGCGATCAACTGCGGATGGAAGTCTCCACCACACGCGGCAAGCCGGGTGGCAAAGTATGGAAATTCAAAGGTGTGGCCACGGTGGATGGCGAATTGGCCGCTGAGGCCGAGTTCACCGCAATGATGGACCTGCAAGGGTGAGCGATATCCATCCCTCCGCGGTGATTGAGCCGGGCGCCGTCATCGGCGAGGGGTGCAAGATTGGCCCGTTTTGCCATGTGGGCCCCCAGGTGCAACTTGCCGGCGGTGTGGAATTGCGCAGCCATGTGGTTGTGCAGGGCCGGACGACTATTGGCGCAGAGACTATTGTTTTCTCCTTTGCCGTGCTGGGCGAAATTCCGCAGGATTTGAAGTTCGCGGGCGAGGACACCGCGCTTGAGATCGGCGCGCGCAACCGCATCCGCGAACACGTGACGATGAACCTTGGCACTGCCGGGGGGGGCGGTGTGACGCGTGTGGGCGACGACAACCTTTTTATGGCGGGCTGTCACATCGCTCATGACGCGGTGATCGGCAATCGAGTGATTGTTGTGAACAGCTCTGCTGTCGCTGGGCATTGCGTGATCGAGGATGATGTGATCATCGGCGGGCTTTGCGGCATACATCAGTGGGTGCGCGTCGGCAAAGGCGCCATCATCGGGGCCGTGACGATGGTGACGAACGATGTGGTGCCACATGGCTTGGTCCAAGGGCCGCGCGGGCAACTTGATGGGCTGAACCTCGTTGGCCTCAAACGGCGCGGCGTGGGCAGGGCCGACATCACCGCGCTGCGGGCCGCATTTCAACAGCTGCGCGACGGTGAGGGTACGTTCCACGACCGCGCGGCGCGATTGGCCGAAGACTCTGACAGTGACTATGTGCAAGAAATGGTGGCCTTCATCCTTGGGGCTTCGGATCGCCATTTCCTGACACCGGGTTAACCCCATGCTGGCGCTTGTCGCAGGCGAGGGGGCATTGCCCGGCGTTCTGATCAGGGCCTTGGGCGAGCAAGGCACGGAGTTTCGCCTCTGCGAGCTGGAGGGACACCCCTGCGCCGCGCGCGACGGGCGACCTGTGATGCGCTTTCGGATCGAGACGCTGGGGACTTTCATCAACGATCTGGTAGCCTTTGGCACGACCGAGATTTGTTTTGCGGGCCGGATTGATCGTCCATTGATTGACCCTGCTCTGGTCGATGCGGCGACAATGCCGCTGGTGCCGGACATCATGACAGCCCTTTCCGCTGGGGACGATGCCGGCCTGCGCACCGTGCTGCGGCTGTTCGAGGCGCGCGGGATCACGGTGGTGGGGGCGCAGGCTGTGGCGCCCGAGCTTTTGCCCGATCCCGGCGTTCTGACGCGCCATCAGCCGGGCGAGGGCATCGACGCCGATCTTGAACGCGGGATTGAGGTGATTGCCGCGATGGGACAGGCAGATCTGGGTCAGGCCTGTGTCATCGCAAACGGGCAGGTTCTGGCCGTTGAGGCGATGGCAGGCACGGATTGGATGTTGCGCAGCCTGATGCCGCAGGAGGACCCCAAGGCAGAGGATGTGGACATCATCGCCTACGCGCTCAAACGCATGGCGGAGGCCCGTGCCGGTAAAGCGGTGCCATCGTCCGTAGAGATGCCCAAAGGCGGGGTGCTGATCAAAGCGGCCAAGCCTGGCCAGGACCGGCGTGTTGATATGCCCACGGTGGGTGTAGAGACGGTGCGCAATGTCTCTCGCGCGAACCTGGCGGGAATGGTGGTTGAGGCAGGCAACGTTCTGATGGTCGACCTCGAAGAGATGGTGACCACAGCCAATCATCTGGGGCTGTTCATTTGGGTGCGGGCTTGAAGGTTTTCGTCATCGCGGGCGAGCCGTCGGGCGATGCGTTGGGTCAGGCGGTGATGCAGGGGTTGCGCCAGCTGCGGCCTGATGTGCGGTTTGAGGGGATTGGTGGTCCGCTGATGATGGGCGAAGGGCTGCAAAGCCAGTTTCCGATGGCCGAGCTCAGCGTGATGGGTCTGGCCGAGATTCTGCCGAAGTACTTTGCCCTGAAACGCCGAATTGCCCAAACGGCAGAGGCGATCCTTGCCGCCAAGCCGAATGTGGTTCTGACCATCGACAGCCCCGATTTTTGTTTGCGGGTGGCAGCGCTTGTGCG
>JAHDDU010000007.1:22322-104967 GCA_020629175.1 Flavimaricola sp.
TTGCCCGGGTCGCGTAAGGGTGAGGTGACGCGGCTTTTGCCTGTGTTTGAGGATGTGGTGGCGCGTCTCAGGCAAGATACACCGGACCTGCGGGTGATCCTGCCACTGGCGGCGAATACCGAAAACCTCGTGCGTGAGAGGGTGGTAAGCTGGAAGGTGGCACCAACATTTGTACAGCCCGCTGTGGACCGGCCCAGCACCCAGGTCAAACGCGCAGCGTTTCGGGCGGCTGATGCGGCGCTTGCAGCGTCTGGGACAGTATCGCTTGAGCTTGCGGCGGCGGGTACGCCCATGGTCATTGCCTATGACATGGCATGGGCGACCCGCCAGATCATGCAGCGGATGCTAAAGGTTGACACGGTGACACTGGTGAACCTCGTAACCGATACACGGGTTGTGCCAGAGTTTATCGGCGCTGCGTGCCGGCCAGAGAAGATCACGCGTGCGGTGACCGCACTGCTGAAGGACCCCAGTTCCCAATCGGAGGCTCTGGCGCAGACGATGGAGCTCTTAGGGCAGGGCGGTGAAGCACCGGGCCTACGAGCGGCGCGGTCGATCCTGCAAGCGATAGAAACCTAAGCCCCTCGCCATATCCATCCGCCACCCAGAACGCGGCTGCTGTCGGGCTCATAGAACACGCAGGCCTGCCCCGGCGAGACACCTTCCTCGGCGACCAGCAGCTCCACTTCAGCTTCTGTGTCTGAGATCGGCCGGAGGATTGCATCCGTCGGCGCTTTGGTGGAGCGGACCTTGACGGCAATCTGATGCTCTTGCCCCGCTGCAAGCGGCGTGTCGCCCAGCCAGTTGATCTCGCGGAGCGGAACACGGCGCGTCGCCAACAGCTCCTTAGGGCCGACGATGACTTGGCGGTTTTCAACATCCAGCCGAACGACATACAGCGGATCGGCCAAACCACCGATGCCCAGCCCGCGCCGTTGACCAATGGTGTAATGGATCACCCCGTTATGGTGGCCCAGCACCGTCCCGTTCGTATCCACGATGTTGCCGGGCTCAGCGGAACCGGGGCGCAGTTTTTCGATCACGGCGGCATAGTTGCCGTTGGGGACAAAACAGATGTCCTGACTGTCAGGCTTGTCTGCTACCGGCAGGCCATAGCGCTCGGCCAAGGCACGGGTTTCGGCCTTGGACGTCAGATGGCCCAGCGGGAAGCGCAAGTAATTCAGCTGCTCAGGCGTCGTGGAAAAGAGGAAATACGATTGATCCCGCGCCGGATCACCGGCCATGTGCAGCTCGGCCCCGGCATCGCCCATCTTGCGCTGGATATAGTGACCCGTCGCCATGCAATCGGCTTCAAGGTCCTTGGCGGTTTCCAGCAGGTCTTTGAACTTCACGCGTTCGTTGCAGCGGATGCAGGGAACAGGCGTGGCCCCGGCAAGGTAGCTGTCGGCAAATTCGTCAATCACCGCTTCTTTGAAGGTGTTCTCATAGTCGAGCACATAGTGCGGAAAGCCCATCGTCTCGGCCACCCGGCGCGCATCATGAATATCCCGGCCCGCACAGCAGGCGCCTTTTTTCGCAAGCGCTGCGCCATGGTCGTAAAGCTGCAGCGTTACGCCCACGACGTCGTAGCCCTCATCCGCCAATTGCGCGGCGACGACCGAGCTGTCGACCCCACCCGACATCGCCACAACCACCCGAGTCTCGGACGGTGGCTTGGCAAATCCAAGCGAATTGATCGGTGTTTCAAGGGGCATAAGGGCGTCCTGTCTCGGGCAAAACGGTGGGCTTCGCCTATATATGCCAATTCCGTGCCGCCTCAAGCCCGTCCTTCACGGCTCCTTAAGCATCAAGCGGGCAGACTGTCCGCAGAAACATCTCAAACGAGGAGGGCCGGATGTTTATCAAGAAAGTTGACGGGCCACGCTCGGTGACGTTGCCAGACGGGACAATCCTCAGCCGGGCAGATCTGCCCCCGGCTAGGACGCGGCGATGGGTTGCGTCGCGCAAGGCGATCGTTGTGAAAGCAGTCGCCCATGAGTTGATTACACGAGAAGCAGCGCTTGAGACGTATGGGCTGTCCGAAGATGAGCTATTATCGTGGGAAAATGCAATAAATACATATGGTGTAGACGCTCTTCGAGCAACTGCTGTTCAACGCTATAGACAATCTTAGGTTGTTTTGATAAGCTTGATCGTAAGTAAAGGTTAATTAACCATTTGGCGTCAGCATGGCTCCAACGCACTGAAAGCGGAGACCAGTAATGCGCGTACTTCTCGTCGAAGATGATCCTGCAACTTCTCGCAGCATCGAAATGATGCTGACCCATGCGAACCTCAATGTTTACGCCACCGATATGGGCGAGGAGGGGATCGATCTGGCCAAACTCTATGATTACGACTTGATACTGCTGGACATCAATTTACCGGACATGAACGGTCATGATGTGCTGCGGCAGCTGCGGCTTTCACGGATTGATACACCGATCCTGATCCTGTCGGGCGACGACGATACAGAGAGCAAGATCAAGGGATTTGGTTTTGGTGCCGATGATTACCTGACCAAGCCATTCCACCGGGAGGAGTTGGTCGCCCGTATTCACGCCATCATCCGCCGGTCCAAAGGGCACGCGCAATCGATCATCCGCACTGGCCGGATTGCCGTGAACCTAGATGCCAAAACGGTGGATGTTGGGGGCAGCACAGTGCATCTGACCGGCAAAGAGTATCAGATGTTCGAGCTTTTGTCCCTGCGAAAGGGGACGACGCTGACCAAGGAAATGTTCCTCAATCACCTCTATGGCGGTATGGACGAGCCGGAATTGAAAATCATCGATGTGTTCATCTGTAAGCTGCGCAAGAAGTTGAGCCAGGCCACAGGTGGCGAAAGCCATATCGAGACGGTTTGGGGCCGGGGCTATGTGCTGCGCGATCCGGAACCGCAGGCGCAAGAAATTGAGCGGATCGCCGTCGGCGCCTAGCGACATTTACACGACCACCGCCCGGGCCGCCTGACAAAGCACGCCACTCACGCGTAAGAGCTTTGTCAGGCTGGACGGGGCGGGTGCACCCCTCTAAATCTGGTGTGAACGCATTGGCATTCCGGGGGGCGCGGTTTGAACTCGACTGGTGTTGAAGATTTAGAGCCGGTAGCAACCCTCACATCTGAGGGTGCAGCAGCAGAGCTTGCTCGTTTGGCCCAGATTTTATCGCAAGCCAATGAAGCCTATCACACGAATGACGCACCTGATCTGAGCGATGCCGCCTATGACGCGCTCAAACGCCGCAATGGTGAGATTGAAGCGCGCTTTCCAGACCTTGTTCGAGAAGACAGCCCGAGCAAACAGGTGGGTGCAAAACCTGCCGATGGGTTTGGCAAGGTCAAACACGCTGTCCGTATGCTCTCACTCGGGAACGCATTCGACGATGATGATGTCGTCGAATTCGAAGCGCGCATTCGCAAGTATCTCAATTGGCCCGAGGGTCAGCCGCTTTGGTTCACGGCCGAGCCCAAGATCGACGGCCTGTCGTTGTCGCTGCGCTACGTGAATGGCGATCTGGTGCAGGCAGCCACGCGCGGTGATGGCGAAACCGGCGAAGATGTCACGCCCAATGCCCGCACGATTGAGGATGTGCCGCACCGCATTGAGGGTGCGCCACCCATTCTGGAGGTGCGCGGAGAAGTCTACATGCGTCATGAAGATTTCGAGGCGCTGAACATTCGGCAAGAGGCGGCGGGTAACAAACCCTTTGCCAACCCACGCAACGCCGCGGCGGGTTCGCTGCGACAACTTGATGCCTCGATCACCCGGCAACGCCCGTTACGGTTCTTTGCCTATGCCTGGGGTGAGGTGTCAGAGCCTTTGGCCGATACGCAATATGGGGCGATTGAGCGGCTCGCGTCCTTCGGATTTTCGACTAATCCTCTGACGCGGAAATGCGAAAACACCTCTGCTCTGATCGCGCATTATCAAAACATCGAAGCACAGCGGGCGACGCTCGGCTATGATATCGACGGTGTGGTCTACAAAGTGGACGCATTGGAATTGCAGCGCCGCTTGGGGTTTCGTTCTACCACGCCGCGGTGGGCCGTGGCGCATAAGTTCAGCGCCGAGCTTGCATGGACGCGGCTCGACAAAATCGAAATTCAAGTGGGCCGCACTGGGGCGCTGTCGCCTGTGGCCCGGCTAGAGCCTGTCACGGTGGGGGGTGTCGTCGTTTCAAACGCGACCCTACATAATGAGGATTACATCGAAGGCCGCGATTCCAAAGGCGCCCCAATCCGTGAAGGGCGTGACATTCGTGAGGGGGATTGGGTGCAGGTATACCGCGCAGGCGACGTGATCCCCAAGATTGCCGACGTGGACCTATCGAAACGCCCTCCCGAATCCGCGCCCTACGCATTCCCGACGGTCTGCCCCAGATGCGGCAGCGACGCGATCCGCGAGGAGGGCGATGCAGTCCGGCGCTGTTCTGGCGGTATCATCTGCCCGGCGCAGTCGGTGGAGAAGCTCAAGCATTTCGTTGCCCGTGGCGCGTTCGATATCGAAGGGCTCGGCGCCAAACAGATCGAGATGTTCAGCGCCGATGATCAGCTCCCGATCAAAGAGCCTGCGGATATTTTTACGCTTGCCGCGCGCGATGCGGAAAACCTCGCCAAGCTGGAAAATCGCGATGGGTTCGGCAAACAGAGCGTGAAGAAACTGTTTGAGGCCATTGAAGATAAACGTGAAATCGAATTCAATCGTCTCCTCTTTGCGCTCGGCATCCGCCATGTCGGAGAGAGCGGCGCAACGCTTGTGGCCCAGCACTTCGGCACGTGGGACGCCTTTGCAGAGGCAATGTCAGCGGCGAAAATTGGCGACGGTCCCGAATGGGACGGGCTCCTCGATGTGGATGGGATCGGCGCGGTCATGGCCACCTCGCTTATCACCACCATGCAACAAGAGGCGGAACGCGCCTCGATTGACCGGCTGGTGGCACAACTTACGGTGCTGGACGCGGTCAAACCTGACGTCGGGAGCAGCCCGGTGGCGGGCAAAACCGTGGTCTTTACTGGCACGCTGGAAAAGATGACGCGCGCCGAGGCCAAGGCCCGCGCTGAGGCGCTCGGGGCCAAGGTCGCAGGCTCGGTCAGTGCGAAAACCGATTTGCTGGTGGCGGGGCCGGGCGCCGGGTCCAAGGCCAAAAAGGCCGCCGATTTGGGAATCGAGACGCTGGATGAGGACGGTTGGCTGGCGCTGATCGGTGACGCGTAATGACAGAGAGGGGGCGGCCTGAGGTTCTCTGGCCCCTTTTTGCGGAGCTTACGCAATTGGCCGGCGTCGGGCCCAAAACGGCGCAAACGCTGGAGAACGCGGGCATCGAAAAGCCGCGCGACATGCTTTTTACACTGCCGCACACGGGCATCGACCGGCAATTGCGGACCAGTATTCGTGAGGTTTCGGCCACAACGACCGTGACGGTTGAGGTCACCATTGGTCACCACAATCCACCTGCCGTAAAGGGGCGGCCCTATCGGGTGATGGTTGAAGATGCGCAGACCAGCTTTCAGCTTGTGTTTTTTCATGCGCGGGAAGATTGGCTGAAAAAGCAATTGCCCACCGGGCAGCGGCGCATCGTCTCGGGCAAGATTGAGCTGTTCGACGGAATCGCGCAGATGGTCCACCCTGATCACATCGTGGCCGTTGAAAAGGGCAGCGAAATTCCGGGATTTGAGCCTGTTTATCCGCTCACCGCCGGTGTGACGCAAAAGGTGATGTGGAAAGCCACCCGGGCGGCGGTGGAGCTTGCGCCGACATTGGAGGAATGGATCGACGCCGCTCTGATTGAACGCGAAGGCTGGCCCGCTTGGAATGCAGCGGTCGTGGCGGCACATACGCCGAAAACTGCCGCGGCCATCGCGCTGACCGATCCGGCGCGGACGCGCCTCGCCTATGACGAGCTGTTTGCGCATCAGCTGACCCTGGCGCTTGCGCGGGCCAAAGACCGCTCTGCACGCGGTGTGGCGAGTGTGGGGAATGGCCATTTGCGACAGGCGGTTCTGGCGACTCTGCCGTACCGACCAACGGCGGCGCAGACACGCGCGATGGATGAGATTGCTGATGATCTGGCGCAGCCTGTGCGCATGAACCGTTTGCTGCAGGGCGACGTTGGCTCAGGCAAGACATTGGTGGCGATGATGGCGCTGCTGACAGCGGTAGAGGCCGGCGGGCAGGGCGTTATGATGGCGCCCACCGAAATCCTCGCGCGGCAGCATCTGGATGGGCTGCGCCCGCAAGCCGAGGCGGCAGGTGTCGTGCTCGAGATCCTCACCGGTCGGGACAAGGGGGCCGAGCGCAAGGCCAAGTTGGCCGCGTTGCAGGAGGGCCGGATTCAGATTCTCGTTGGCACCCATGCGGTGTTTCAGAAGGACGTGCACTTCAAGGATTTGCGCCTTGCTGTTATTGACGAGCAGCACCGCTTTGGCGTGGCCCAACGGATGGAGCTGGGGGCCAAAGGGCAGGCTGTCGACGTTCTGGTCATGACGGCCACGCCCATCCCGCGCTCGCTGGCTTTGGCGCAGTTCGGCGATATGGATGTGTCGGTCCTCGATGAGAAACCACCGGGCCGGACGCCGGTTCAGACCGCGTTGATTGCCACCGGCAAGATTGACCAGGTTGTCGCACGCCTGCAGGCAGCAGTGGCAGAAGGGCGGCAATGCTATTGGGTCTGCCCCTTGGTGGAGGAGAGCGAGGTCAGCGATATGACCGCGGCGGAAGAGCGGTTCAAACGGCTTCGCGCAGCCTTTGGTGAGGGGGTCGTGGGCCTTGTGCATGGGCAAATGCCGCCTGCGGAGAAGGACGCCGCTATGGCGCGCTTTGTTACGGGTGAGACCAAGGTGCTGGTGGCCACCACCGTAATCGAAGTTGGCGTCAATGTTCCCAATGCGTCGATCATGGTGATCGAACGGGCCGAGAGCTTTGGTCTTGCGCAATTGCACCAGCTGCGCGGGCGTGTTGGCCGCGGTGCGGCACAGTCGACCTGCCTGATGATGTATCAGGCTCCGCTAAGCGAGAACGGCCGCAGGCGGCTGGAAATTTTGCGTGAAACGGAGGACGGCTTTCGCATTTCAGAGGAAGATCTGGCCATGCGCGGCGCAGGCGATGTGATCGGCACGGCGCAATCCGGCTTGCCGCGCTTTCGGGTGGCTGACCTCGAGCGGCAGGCGGGCCTGATGTCCGTGGCGCAGGTAGATGCGCGCAGGCTGCTGCAAGAGGACCCGGCGCTTGAAAGTGACCGGGGCCGGGCGGCGCGTGTTCTCCTTTGGCTAATGGAACAGGATCGTGCGATCCGTTTGATTTCAGTGGGTTAGGCCTCGCCGGAACATTTTGTTCACTTTTGTTCTCAAAAAGTTCTTGCCCTTAGGGCCGTCATGTGAGAACAAAGTAGCAACAAAGAGAACACGATGGAGGCTCACATGGCACAAGAGATCAAAGCAGCAATCGTCAATTCCCGGCATACGCTCGCGTCGGATGCGATTGGCGCAGTCGCGCTTGGTGTGATCCTGTTTGCCGGCCTGTGCCTCCCTGGTCTTCTCTGAGTTTCTGCCCTGGGCTTGCATGCCGCTGACACACGTCGTCTGTCCCAACATCGACACATCTGGATTTGTCTGTCCGTCCAATCCGATTTTGTGAAAGTTGCCTCTTTCACCCCGTCAGTCGGGTCCCACATGCAGTGCCTGTTCCTGCCGTCGCCATCCTGTCCCGGATGTGCGGCGGTTTCTTTTTAGGCGCAGTCGGTTTTGCCAATCTGGGCCAGCGCGTCGAGCGTCGCGTCAAAGGCCAACATGATCGAGGCGTGGCGGTTTTTGTATTCCCGCGCGGGCGCAAGGACCTCAAGCCCGTCAAAGGGCTCTGCAGGAGTAGGGCCGTCTGATTTAAGCATGGCGTGCAACTGGTCGCGCCCGTGCTGCACCTCTGCGGGTGTCAGGCCAACGATAGCAGACCCAACGACCGACGCCGCCGCCTGACCAAGGGCGCAGGCTTTTACATCTTGGGCGTAATCCGTGATCTTGCCGTCGGACAGGGCGATATCGACCGTCACCGTTGATCCGCACAGCGGTGCACGACGCTTGGCTGTGGCATCGGGGGCGGAGAGCCGAGCCGTGCGCGGCATCTCCGCGGCGAGCGCCAGAATGCGCTGCGAGTAGAGCTTGATCAGGTCTGTATCGCTCATGTTGTTTGCCCTTTGACAGATCAGCCACTATGCCGGATCACGCTACTACATAGGTATGCACCCGGCCATTGCAAAAGAGTTTTACCATGTCTTTCGATGCAGCTTCGCTGACGTATAACGACGCGGGCCTAATCCCCGCGATTGCCCAGGACCACGCCTCGGGAGAGGTGTTGATGATGGCCTGGATGAATGCCGAGGCGGTGGAGCGAACGCTGAGCACCGGGCGCGTGACCTATTGGTCCCGGTCGCGCCAAACTTTCTGGATCAAGGGCGAGCAGAGCGGCCACATACAAGAGTTGGTCGATTTCCGCGTGGATTGTGACCGTGACTGTCTGCTTGTGCTGGTCAAGCAATCTGGTCCAGCCTGTCACACCAATCGCAGAACGTGCTTTTACACAGCAATTAGAGAGAGTTCCGAGGTAGAGCTCATGCAGCCCGAGCGCGAAGACTAGAGCCCGACCATCCGCCGAATGTCGTCCGGCGTCGCTCCTTCGGCGCGGTACTTTGAGATGGCGCGCGCATCGTCGCGTTTGGCCAGACGCTTGCCTGCCGCGTCACGGATCAACCGATGGTGTGCATAGAGAGGTGTGGGGAGGCCCAACAGTCGTTGTAGGACGACATGGATGATCGTGCTGTCGAACAGATCCTCGCCGCGCACAACGTGGGTCACCCCTTGTGCTGCGTCATCAATCACGACAGATAAATGGTAGGACGTGCCCATATCACGCCGGGCAAGGACGATATCGCCTATGCAGCCGGCGAGGTCTGTGGACATTATTGTTGGCACAGTCTCTTTGGAAAGAAGTTCCGTGAAGGAGATTTCATCCGTTTTTGCAATGGCTTCTGCGGTGATGTTCAACCTGATGGCGGCGTCAGAAATCTCGTGCCGTTCGACCGTCTTGCATGTGCCCGGATAGATCGGCCCGTCTGGACCCATGGCACCTTCTTGCGGCGCGTTCAGTGCCTCTGCGATATCGCGCCGAGTGCAGGTGCAGGGAAAAGTCAGACCCGCGGCTGAGAGGGTGTCCAGCGCGTCCTGATAGGCAGGCATGCGCTCTGACTGACGCATGACCGGCGTCTCCCAATGCAGACCGAGCCATGCCAGATCCTCGTAGATCTGCGCTTCCCATTCGGCGCGTGCGCGGGACCTGTCGATATCTTCGATCCGCAGCAGGAATGTGCCACCCGCGGCACGCGCCATGTCATGTGCCACGATCGCGGAGTAGGCATGGCCCAGATGCAGCGGCCCGGTCGGCGACGGGGCAAACCGCGTGATCATTCGGCGGCAAGCGCCTGAGGGGCCAGCCAGCCCTGCCAATCAACCTTCGCGCGGTCAGTATAGCCCTTGTAGCGCTCTTTGCGCCCTTTGCGCCCACCGCGGACGCCATCCAGTGGCGGAAACAGTCCAAAGTTCACATTCATCGGCTGAAACGTCTTTGCCTCGGCCCCGCCGGTGATGTGGTGCACCAAAGCGCCCATTGCTGTGGTTTCCGGCACCGGGTCCAGAGTGCTGCCCAAGATCTCAGCCGCTGCCATCCGCCCGGCCAAAAGGCCCATGGCAGCACTTTCGACATAACCCTCAACGCCAGTTATCTGACCTGCAAAGCGAATGTGCGGCTGCGATTTCAAACGCATCTGTGCGTCAAGCAACGTGGGTGAGTTGATGAAGGTATTGCGGTGGATGCCACCAAGCCGGGCAAACTGCGCATTTTCTAAACCAGGAATCTGACGTAAAACAGTGGTTTGTGCACCGTACTTCATCTTGGTTTGGAAACCTACGATGTTGAACAAAGTGCCCAAGGCATTGTCACGTCGCAGTTGAACGACGGCATAAGGTTTATTCTCGGGATCGTGCGCATTGGTCAGACCAATCGGTTTCATAGGGCCAAAGCGGAGCGTCTCGCGTCCGCGCTCGGCCATCACTTCGATGGGCAAGCAACCGTCAAAATATCCGGCTGTTTCGCCCTCCTTGAACTCGGTCTTTTCAGCGGTCAGCAGCGCATCAATGAACGCCTCGTACTGATCCTTTGTCATCGGGCAGTTGAGATAGGCTTTGCGCTCTTCTTCTGTCGCGCCCTTGTCGTAGCGTGACTGCATCCAGGCGACGGACATATCAATGCTGTCGGCGTGGATGATCGGCGCGATGGCGTCGAAAAAGGCAAGTGCGTCTGCGCCGGTTTCGGCCTGTATCGCCTCGGCCAAAGCGCCTGACGTCAGCGGCCCGGTTGCGATGATCCAATGGCCAGAGGTTGGCAGCTCGGTGATCTCATCATAGCTGATCTTGATCAGAGGATGCGCCTTGATGGCGGCAGTCACGCTTTCGGCAAAAGGATCGCGGTCCACGGCCAAGGCGCCACCTGCAGGAAGACGGTGGCGGGTGGCATGCTCCATGATCAGGCCGTTTGCGGCACGCATTTCCCAGTGGAGGAGGCCCACGGCATTCTGCTCGCTATCATCAGAGCGGAACGAGTTGGAACATACCATTTCGGCGAGATTGCCAGTGCGGTGAGCAAAGGTCTCTACCTTGGGCCGCATTTCATGGATCACAACCGGCACACCGCGTTCCGCCGCCTGCCAAGCGGCCTCAGACCCGGCCATCCCACCGCCAATGATGTTGAGAGTTTGTGTCATGGGGGCGGTGTACTGCGCCGCATGATCAAAGAAAAGGCCCCGGGCGATTGCCGGGGCCTGTAAATATCATCAAAAGCCGGGATTCACGGCTTCCCATATGCTGCGGCGATTGAAGGTCGTACCACGATCGGCACCGAACTCAACGCTGGCGCCAAGGCCGATGAATGCGCTGTCCGCAATGTCCGAGCCGATCGTGCCGACTTCGGCGTAAACGCTTGGGCCGCTCGCAAACTCGTATTCTGCGCCAACGCTAAAGCGATTGACATCCGTCGTGTCCAAATCTGCAAAGCCGACTTCCGCAATTGCGGAAATGGCGTCGTTAAACTGGTAGGATCCTGATGCACCGAAGATCGTCGTACCAGAGACGTTGTCATACGTGCCAAGGTAACCTTCGACTTCGATTTGTCCGGTTTCATACCCTGCTTCGATACCAACGATTCCAGTTGCTGCGGCGTCGCCAATAGCTTCGCTGCCGACAAAAACACCGACCGAAGATTGTTCGTTGAGGTGATAAATCCCGTGAAGTGTAAAGTTGCTTACGCTTTCATTCAGAACCGAAAACCCATAGGACGCGAGGTCTGCGGCGACCGCAAAGTTGCGGTTGATGTTATACTCCAGTGCGCCAGAGTAATTCGTGGCCGTCAGGCTGTCACCTTCGCTGAATGCATAAACATCGATGGTCAATTCGCCCGAAAACTGCTGCGCAAAAGCGCCAGTTGCCACGACGGAAATGCTGGCTGCTGCCAGTGTGGTTTTGAGAAACATATGCTCGCCTCGTGCTCTTTTTAGGTGGGACTTTGCGTCCCTTACTCTGCAGTATAGCAGGCTTGTGCTGTTTCACAAACCATTGATCGCGGTGGCGTTACTCTGTGGCTTCGCTGCCAGAGGCGTCATCACTTTCCTCTTCCGCCTCGGCAATCCACGCGACAGAGGCGACTTCTTCGCCCTTTGCAGTGTTGAACACCCGCACGCCGCCAGCGCTGCGCGATCGGAAGGAGATGCCGTCGACGGGCACGCGGATTGACTGGCCCGTGGAGGTGACCAGCATGATCTGATCCGACATCTCAACCGGGAAGGAGGAGACGAGCGCGCCGCCGCGCATCGCCTTGTCCATCGCCATCACGCCCATGCCGCCACGGCCGCGCACTGGATAGTCATGGCTCGAGCTAAGCTTGCCCGAGCCGGCGGACGTGATCGTCAGGATCAGGTTCTCGGCGGCCGACATCTCTGCATAGCGCTCTTGGCTGATCTCGCCGGGGGCCGCGTCTTCGTCGTCCACTTCTGCCTCGTCCGTGAGACCTGCCATGGCGCGGCGCATTTTGAGGTAGGCGGCGCGTTCGGCGGGGTCCGCTTCAAAGTGGCGGATCACCGACATGGAGACCACCTTGTCCGCCCCCGTCAGTTTGATTCCTCGTACACCGACCGAAGAGCGGGAATTGAACACCCTCACATCCGTCGACGGGAACCGGATTGCACGGCCGGAATTGGTCACCAACATGACGTCGTCGTCTTCCGAGCAGATGCGGGCGTTGATCAGTTCGACGCCCTCATTCTCGCCCTCAAACTTCATCGCAATCTTGCCGTTCCGCATGACATTTGTGAAATCACTCAAGGCGTTACGGCGCACAGTTCCAGCGGATGTGGCAAAGACAATCTGCAGGTCGGCCCAGTCTTCCTCGTCCCGGTCGACGGGCATGATGGCGGCAATCGAGACGCCCGTCGGTATCGGCAGGATGTTGACAATTGCTTTGCCCTTGGCAGTCCGCGATCCCTGCGGCAGGCGCCAGCACTTGAGTTTGTAGACCATACCGTCGGTCGTAAAGAACAGCAGCTGCGTGTGCGTGTTCGCCACAAAGAGCGTTGTGACGATATCTTCCTCTTTGGTCTGCATCGAGGACAGGCCCTTGCCGCCGCGCCGTTGTGCCCGGAAATCGACGAGGGGGGTCCGTTTGATGTAACCGCCTGAGGTGACCGTCACGACCATGTCCTCGCGCTCGATCAGGTCCTCGTCATCCATATCGGCGGCCCAATCGACGATCTCGGTCCGACGGGGCACGGCGAACAGCTCGCGCACTTCGGCAAGCTCGTCTCGGATGATCTGCATAATCCGCTCGCGCGATCCAAGAATTTCCAAGTATTCTCTGATCTTTGCGGCGAGTTCTTGAAGTTCGTCGGTGACTTCTTTGACGCCAATCTGTGTCAGACGCTGTAGGCGCAATTCAAGGATGGCGCGGGCTTGTGTTTCGGACAGATTATAAGTGCCGTCGTCATTCGCTGTATGCGTCGGATCGTCGATCAGCGCGATGTATTCGAGGATGTCCTGCGCGGGCCAGCGGCGTTCCATCAGCTTGTGCCGGGCCTCGGCGGCATCGGCAGACTGGCGGATGGTGCGAACCACTTCGTCCACGTTGCTGACCGCCACGGCGAGGCCACACAAGATATGGCTTCGCTCACGTGCTTTGCGCAGTTCATATGCGGTCCGGCGGGCTACGACGTCTTCGCGGAAGTCGATGAAGTTCGTCAGAAAGCTGCGCAGTGTCAGCTGCTCAGGCCGGCCTCCGTTCAGGGCCAGCATGTTGCAGCCAAAGGACGTCTGCATTGGCGTAAAACGGAACAGCTGGTTCAGCACGACCTCCGCCGTCGCATCACGCTTGAGCTCAACAACGACGCGGACGCCATTCCGGTCACTTTCATCCTGCACATGGGCGATGCCTTCGATCCGCTTGTCGCGCGCGGCTTCGGCGATCCGCTCGACCATCGTGGATTTGTTCACCTGATAAGGGATCTCGTCAATCACGATGGCGTAACGATCTTTGCGCAGCTCTTCGACGTGCGTTTTTGAGCGGATGACAACGGAGCCGCGGCCTTCGAGGTAGGCTTTGCGCGCACCGGACCGGCCCAGCATGATGCCGCCGGTCGGGAAATCGGGGCCGGGTACGTATTCGAGCAGATCCTCAGACGACAGGTCGGGATTGTCTGTGAGTGCCAGCGTCGCGTCGATCACTTCGCCCAGGTTATGCGGCGGGATGTTCGTGGCCATACCCACGGCAATGCCGCCAGCGCCGTTGACGAGCATGTTGGGGAAGCGGGCGGGCAGGACGGTCGGCTCTTTGTCCTTGCCATCGTAGTTGTCCTGGAAATCGACGGTGTCTTTGTCAATGTCGGCCAGCAGGTAGGCGGCCGGTTTGTCCATCCGGACTTCCGTGTAGCGCATCGCCGCCGGGTTATCCCCGTCCATCGAGCCAAAGTTGCCCTGACCATCCAGCAGAGGCAGCGACATGGAGAAGTCCTGCGCCATCCGCACCAGCGCGTCGTAAATCGCGCTGTCACCATGCGGGTGGTACTTACCCATGACGTCGCCCACGGGGCGTGCCGATTTGCGATAGCTTTTATCATGGCTGTTGCCAGTCTCGTGCATCGCGTAAAGAATGCGGCGGTGCACCGGTTTTAGGCCATCGCGCAGATCAGGGATCGCGCGGCTGACGATCACGCTCATCGCGTAATCGAGGTACGACGTCTTCATCTCATGCGTGATAGAGACCGAGGGGCCGTCAAACACCGGGCGTTCGGGCCGTGTGCTTGGGGTCTCGTCGTCGTTTTCCGGTGTCTCGGGAGTATCGCTCACGGTGGGCCGCCTGTCATGTGGGTCGCGCTATATCTTGTTCCCGTCAGTCTATCAGACGCGAGGGATGGTGGGCAATGCGCGGGCCACCGATTTCGCCAGTTTCCGGCGAAAAACGCAGCAAATTCGCTTAATTCAGGATGTTTGGAGCTGACTTTCAGGCTCGGCGAGCCGCTATCAGCCAGATCACCATCAGGCCAAGCGAGAATACGGCATTCCAAGACGCCATCGACAGGCCCGCAAAGGCCCAAGCCACTTCATCGCACATGATGATGCCCGGCGCGTCCAACGACAGCAGGCTGTCGCCCGAAAGCCCACCCAATCCGCCGCCGGTACAGCTTGTCGGGCCTTCCCACCAGTCCTTTTCAACGCCGGTGTGATAGACGCCAATGGCGGCGGTTGTAGCAGCGGCAAGCGCGCCGAAGTAGGCCCACACTTTGTGCGGCAGTGTCAGTGCGAGGACGCCAATTGCTATCGCGGCTGCATGAGGCCAACGTTGCCAGAGGCACATTTTGCACGGCAGGTAGCCGAGGGATTGAAACAGAAACGCGCCCGCAAGCAACGCAAGAGAGCCACCAGCGGCGGCAAGGATCAATTGGGTCCGGGTCACATAAACCTCACAGCGTAAAAGCCACCAATCAGAAGGATGCAGAACAGCGCGAACATCAGGCCGAGGCGCTTTTCAATAAAATCTCGGATCGGTTCGCCAAACTTCCATAGCAGCGTCGCGACGATGAAAAAGCGCAGGGCACGGGCGATAATGCTCGAGACAATAAACACGGGGAGCGACAGCCCGGTGGCGCCGGACGCAATCGTAATCACCTTGAACGGGAAGGGCGTGACGCCGGCCATGAGCACCGCCCATGCGCCATATTCGTTGTAGCGGACGGCAAAGTCGTTGAAATACTCGCCCTTGCCATAGAAATCGAGGATCGGCTGCGCGACGGTGTCGAACAAAAAAGCGCCGATGTAGTAGCCAAACAACCCGCCCAAGACAGAGGCAACGGTTGCAACACCTGCGATCAGAAACGCGCGCCGGGGCGCGGCGATGATCATCGGGATCATCAGGACGTCCGGCGGGATCGGGAAGAACGAGGACTCCACAAAGGCCACCACCGCCAGCGCCCAAAGCGCATAGGGCGACGCGGCAAGCCCGATTGTCCAATCGTAAAGACGTTTGATCATGAAAATCTGCCCATGGCGTATTTTTTGCCCATAGGCCATGGTGACGGGGTAGGGTCAACACCTAACAAGAGTTGCAAGTCAGTACGGAGGATCAGCCATGAAGTGGCGTGGACGCAGAGGAAGCCGCAACATTCAAGACCGTCGTGGCCAGCGCACACGGGGACGGTCTTCGATCAACATTGGCGGCGGCCGTGGCCGTGTGGGCCGGGCAGGGGCCGGTGGCGGGCTTGGTCTGCTTGCCGTTGTTGTGATTGGCCTTTTTCTGGGTGTCGATCTGTCGTCTTTGATGGGACAGAGCGGCGGCGCGCCGCTTTCTTCTTCTGAACCGCGCGAGATGACGGCGCAAGATCGCGAGATGGGCGAGTTCGTTTCAGTCGTTCTGGCAGATACAGAAGACGTCTGGGCCGACATTTTGCCGCAGCAAGCTGGGCAGAACTATCGGGCCGCGATGCTGGTATTGTTCTCGGGTGCGACACAATCGCAATGCGGCGGCGCGGATGCCGCGACCGGTCCGTTCTACTGTCCGCCAGAAAACAGCATCTTTTTGGACACAGATTTCTTCATCACATTGGAGCAGCGCTTGGGCGCGGGAGGGGATTTTGCCGCCGCCTATGTGATCGCGCACGAAGTGGCGCATCACGTCCAGAATGAGCTTGGTATCTTGTCCCAGGCCAATCGCGCACGCAGTCAATCGAGCCAGGTCCGGTCTAACGAAATTTCTGTCATGATTGAGCTGCAAGCCGATTGCTTTGCCGGTGTTTGGGCGCGCGAGGCGGACCGTCGCTGGAACATCCTAGAGCGCGGTGACATCGCCGAAGCATTGAATGCGGCACGCCAAATTGGGGATGATACACTACAGCGAAATTCCGGCCGTTTGGTGCAGCCACACACATTCACGCATGGCACGTCAGAACAGCGTCAGCGCTGGTTTGCCCGTGGGTTTGAAAGCGGTCAGATGGCTCAGTGCAATACGTTTGAGGCCCGCAGCCTATAATCTGAAATCCTTGCGTTGACGTCCCCGCACGGGGACGTTAGAGCAGGCAAAGCTGGTCCGGCCGGTATGGCGGAATTGGTAGACGCAGGGGATTCAAAATCCCCCGGTGGTAACACTGTCCCGGTTCGAGTCCGGGTACCGGTACCAGCTTAAAATTCCACAAAATCAGGCGGTTGCGAGCTCACCTTGAAGTTCACGCACTGTGGCTCCATAGGCTCCGGCCTGCAGCCATTTGGATTCTGCAGGCGTTGTAGCACGACCCAGAGCCTCATTCCGGAAGGGAAAGCGGCCGAACTTACGGATGATCTCGCGATGGGCGCGGGCGTGAAGCATATTGCTATCGCCACTCGACATCCGGGTTTTGATCAACCGGACGGCCCGATCCTGATCGCACTGGTTCTCAGAATGCTCGAGTGGCAAGTAAAAGAACTGCCGTGCGGGTTCATCGATCTGCAGGTCCCAATCACGCGCGATGGCCGCCTTGGCCACGGCGCGGGCGTTGATGTCAGAGGCAAAGGCTTTGCCGGTGCCGCGGAACATGTTGCGAGGAAACTGATCAGTCAGGATGATGTAGGCCAGCGCACTGCTTGGAAAGGTGAGCCAGAGGCCAAAACCACCGTCCATGGCATGCTCCCACGCCGCGCCAAATCGCCTCGAAATTTCAGCGTCCAGCTCAGGACTGCTTTCATACCAGCCCTTGGGACCAACTTCGTCCAACCAAAAGGCCAAAACTTCATCTGCACTCACCACCACGTGTCTCCTCCACACGACAACTCACTCACACCACTTTAAAAAGCGAATCAGGCGTTGCAAGTCTAGGTGCGACAGCAGGCTGATTTCCCCTCACTGCGGTGTTTTCGGCACAGTCTCGTCGTCAGACGCGATTTCTTCGGCGATTTCTTCCTCGGCCTCGATGTAGACCTCTTGCGCTACTTCAGCGAAAACCGGTGTGGCACGCGCCGTGAGCGGTGCATAAGGGACCAATTCTTCGACAGAGGTCTCTGTTGACCGTTGCGTCATCCGCCATGCGCCATAGAGCGCCAGCCCCAGCATCAGCATTGCGATAAAGCCCCAATAGGCTTCGGCCCCGATCCAATCCATGGTGAAACCCACGACAATCGGGCCAGCGATGGCACCGATGCCGTTGATGAACAAAAGGCCGCCTGACGCTGCGGTCATATCCTCGCGCGCCAGGTAATCATTGGCGTATGCGATCAGCAGGGCGTAGAGCGGATTAGACGTCCCTCCGACAATGGCCGCGCTGATCATGATGAGGGTTACCTGTCCGGCCAAGACGAACGACATAAGCGCCCCAAGTCCGGCGAGAGCGGCGACCGCCATGATCAAGAGCCGTCGGTCCATCCGGTCCGACAGCCAGCCGATGGGGTACTGCAGAAACAGGGCTGCGACATATGTCACCGAAACCAGAAGTGAAATCTGGGCGACGGTCAAACCCGCTCGCGTCCCATACACGGCTGCCATGCCGAATTGCGCCGCAAACACGCCGCCCAGCAAAAACATCCCCACACAGGCCAAGGGCGACGCCTTGATGAGGGTCGGGATCGACATTGGCTTGGTCGCTTCAAACACTGGGACTTTGCCGACGCTTAGCAGAATGGGAGCAAAAGACAGTGACACGAGGACGGATGGAATGATGAAGAGGATGAACCCAGAGACATCACCCAACAGCAGCACGTATTGCGCCACCACAATGCCGGCCATCTGAAAGATCATGTAAAGTGACAGCGTTTTGCCACGGTTTTCATTGTCAGAGGCATCGTTCAGCCAGCTTTCCGCTGTGATGTACACCCCGCAAAAGCAGTAGCCGATGATGACCCGCCCCAATGTCCAGAGCCAGACCTCGGTGACAGCAGGGTAAAGGATAAGGACTGCGGAAATCGTCGATCCCAGAGCCGCAAAGACGCGCACATGCCCGACACGGCGCAACAGGTTCGGCACCTGACGGGAGGCAAAAAGAAAGCCTGCGAAATAGGCAGACATGACAATCGACATCTCAAGCGTGGAGAACCCCTCGACGTCACCGCGCAGACCGAGCAGCGTACCCTGCAGGCCGTTGCCGATCATCAGCATGAACATGCCAATGAAAAGCGCCCAAGAGCCGAAAAACACCTGAATCATCGCAGCGGCCTTTCCAAGCCAGAAGGTGAGGAAACTGTCGCCCCCCTCTCAGATTCGGCTCTGGTACGCAAGCGACCTATTCCTGTCGTTTTAAGGTTTTTCCGCCGACCATTGGGCCCAATCTTCTGGGGTGTCGAGATCGCGGATCGCTCTGTCATCTTCCAAAGGCAGCAGCAAATGAGATTTGGCATTGGCACGGATGATAGATTGCGCGCCCTTGTCGCCCTTGAGTGTTTGAAATGCTGGCAGCACATGAGCCGCAAAGAGAACCGGATGTCCGGGCGCACCAGAGGCTGTTGCGGCTTGTAAAATTCCGGGCGCGGCGCGTTGAAACATGGCCCAGAGCAGGGCGATGTCGGCGCCCAGAATATTTGGCATATCTGCGGGCAGCACCATCAAGGCAGACGTATCGTCCGGCGCCGCGGCGGCACCTGCACGCAGCGATGCTGCCATCCCCTCTGACGGATCGTCGATTGTCTGTTGGTGAACTGCGAGGGAGGCCACGGCCTCGGTTCGGGCGGCGTTCTTGGGCGGGAGTGTGACGATGACGCTGTCCGTCACCTGCAGCGCCCGGCGTGCCATCACGCGCAAACAGGGTTCACCGCCCACCGGCATCAGCAATTTATCCGCTCCACGCATGCGGCTCGACGCTCCAGCGGCTGGGATCAGGACGGTCAACATGGGAGGAGCTTCAACCAAATCGAGCCGCTCCGGAAGGGTCAACTTGGTGTGAGGCACAGAGTTTTTTCAATGACATTCACACCAGCGTTGCGCCAATGATGCACAAGGGGATTGGGAGGATGGATTATGCGCGTTGTACTTTGGGTGGTCTTTTATCTGGCAATGGCCAAAGCTGCCGTGGCCGAGCCGGTCAGATATGTGTTCGACAGAGCCGCCTCGACGATCCAATTCACCTTTGATCTGGAGGGGAGTGCACTTTCCGGCACTGTGCCGGTCTCGTCGGCGGATGTTGTCCTCGACTTTGACGCCCTGAACCAAAGCAGGCTCGCGTTTACGTTTGACATGCGGTCGGCACGCGCAGGCGTCGTCTTTGCGACCGAAGCGATGCGGGGGGAAAACGTTCTGGCGGTGGCGCAGCACCCCACAGCGCAATTCGTCAGCACCTCTGTCACGCGCCTGTCGCAGGGCGCGCGGCTTGATGGCAATCTTACGATCCGGGGGGTGACACGGCCTGTGTCTCTCAATGTTCGGTTGTTTCAGGCGCAGGGGCTGGAGGCCGGAGATGTCTCGGCGCTCGATCTCGTGGTCACAGGTCAGATCGACAGGCGCGATTTTGGTGCGGTGGGGTTCTCCAACCTTGTTGCCCCCACCGTCGATATCAGGATCGCTGCGTCGATTGCGCAGTGATGTGAGATCAGGGAATGATGCGGGTGTATTTGATGCCCTCGAGCGTCGCCCCGACCCGCAGGCCGGTTTGGGCGAAAATCACCGCAATCACTGGGGACAGTGATGTCGTGGTTTGGGCGCTCAACGTCTCTCCCTGATCGCTGATCGCGTATTCCACGTCTGCGCCTGCGGCCCAGCCGTCAGACTGGCGAAAGTTCAGCAGCGCATCCTGCGTCATGAAGAAAAGCACCTGACTGGATTGCTGAACACCAATCTGGAAACCCGCGCTGCCGGTTGTCGCAGAATAATAGTCCACCGTCGTTTCACCGATCTTGAGCGCGCCGCGCCCGTAAGAGCCGCCAATCCCGAGACCCGCTTCGGTGATCAATGGCATGATCAGCATGCCGGCCGCGCGGTTGGCGAGGTCCTGTGTGCCGGGGTAGCGGGTGAACATAAAGTTCTGGGTGGCCGCGACGCGGGCATCAATCTCGCCCGCGCCATTGCCGCCGATCCCGTTGCCGCAAGCCGCAAGGCCTGTGGTTGCCAAAATGGAAGCGGCAAAGCCGCGTCGTGTCAGGGTGTTCATAACTGTCTCGCCTCTTGTTTTGGCCGTTCCGGCCTTGTTGCGATGACTATAAGCGGGATTTTGTGGAGTGTCATCCACTAGATAAGGGGGTGTAGTGGCAAACCCCGGGGCGCTGCCCCGGACCCCGAGGTATTTTGGGCAAGATGAGATTAGCCGTTAAGCAAGCGGGCGGCTGCGGGAGCGAAGTAGGTGAGGATGCCGTCGCAGCCAGCGCGTTTGAAGCACAGGAGCGATTCCATCATGACCCTGTCGTGATCGACCCAGCCGTTTTGGGCCGCGGCTTGCACCATCGCGTATTCACCGCTGACCTGATAGGCGAAGGTTGGCACTGCGAAAGTGTCGCGGACCTCTCGGCAGATGTCGAGGTAGGGCAGGCCGGGTTTGACCATGACCATATCGGCCCCTTCGCCAATGTCGCGGGCCACGGCGCGCAGGGCGGTTTCTCGGTTGGCGGGATCGATCTGGTAGGTGTTTTTGTCACCCTTGAGCGCACCCGATGCGCCGACCGCATCCCGGAAGGGGCCGTAAAAGGCCGATGCGAATTTGGCGGCGTAGCTGAGGATTGTGACGTCCTGATGTCCTTCGGCCTCTAGTGCTGTGCGCAAAGCGCCGATGCGGCCGTCCATCATGTCGGACGGCCCGAGGATATCGGCCCCGGCCTCTGCTTGCGCCAGAGCCATTTTGACGAGAGCCTCAACCGTCCGGTCATTGACGATGGTGTCGCCTTCAACAAAGCCATCGTGGCCGTTGATGTTGTATGGGTCGAGCGCGATATCGGTCATCACTGCAATCTCGGGCACCGCGTCCTTGATCGCGCGGATCGCCTGATTGGTGAGGTTGTTTGGATCCCAAGCCATGGCGCAATCTTCGGTCCGGTCCTCCATCCCGGTGTAGGGAAAAAGGCAGATCGCGGGGATGCCGAGGTTGTGCGCCTCTTTCGCGGCAAGAACGATCCGGTCCACCGTCTTGCGCGTTACGCCGGGCATTGAGGGCACGGGCGTTTCCGCATCTTTGCCCGCCTGTATGAACACCGGCCAAATGAAGTCCTCAGGCGTGAGCGTATTTTCGCGCACCATAGAGCGCAGAGCCTGTGTGCGGCGCAAACGGCGGGGACGATTGGCAGGAAAGGGCGGGACGATGGGTGTCATGGATAGGGCCTATATGGTCACACCCCTTGGGTCGCATGGAATTTGACGGTTCACAAGTCTGGGCAAGGGCAAACAGGCGCAGTATACGGCCTGAAAGACGCCTTAGAGACGAGCTGCTCGCCGTGGATTGGACCAAAACCCTGACCGATGTCATCGACATGCGGTCCTTCTCAAACATCTGGTACTGGATCGTGCTGGCTGTGGTGTGGTCCACCGCCAGCCATTGGGTGCTGGGTGTGCCCTATGACATCATCATGAAGGCGCGCCGTCAGGGGGGTGAGGCCTATCAGGACATGGAAGACATCGTCCGCGTCAATGTGAACCGTATCCTTTATATCAGTGAGCTTTCGGGTTTGTGGCTTTCGGGCTTTGTGACCTTTGTGCTCACCGGGTTGATCACTTTGGCGTTCTGGTACGGCATCGAATTTGCGCAATCCATCGTTCTGATCGCGGTGCCTATGACCTTTGTCGGCATGCTGACAGTTTCAACCGCGCACCAGCTGCGCGCGGAAAACCCGGAGGGCAAGCAGCTCTTCAAGCGGCTGGTTCGGCACCGCCTATGGACGCAGGTGATTGGCATGATATCGATCTTTCTCACGGCGATGTTCGGCATGTTCCACAACCTTGCGGTCGTTGAAGGGTTTGAGCTGCTCACGCCTTGACTTGGGCACGCGCGAAGGTACCTCAGCGGATATGACTTCTTCCCATGTAACCATCTCGGGCGCGCCCGAAGGATTTGATGCGCAACTTGTACTGCGCGAGGCGGCCAAGGGCGCTGTGGTGCACGTGGCGCGCGACGACAAACGATTGGCGGCCATGCGGGCGGCGCTGGCGTTTTTTGCCCCGGATATGCCCGTCGTTACGTTTCCGGGATGGGATTGCTTGCCCTATGATCGGGTGTCGCCCAATGCGGATGTGTCGGCAGCCCGGATGGCAACGCTCGCCGGGCTCGTCCACGGGATGCCGTCGTCCTACGTGCTGCTCACCACGCTGAATGCGGCAACGCAGCGGGTGCCTGCGCGACGTCTGCTGCGGGAGGCGGCGTTTAAGGCACGTGTTGGCGGACGGATTGATGAGGATGCGTTGCGAGCATTCCTCGTGCGCATGGGGTTCACGCAGGCACCGACTGTGATGGAGCCGGGGGATTACGCGATCCGCGGTGGGATCATCGATATTTTTCCGCCCGGACAATCCGGTCCGATCCGGCTCGATCTCTTTGGTGATACGCTTGATGGGGCGCGGCGGTTTGATCCGGCCACGCAGATGACGACGGAAAAGCTGAGCGAGATCGAGCTCGCGCCCGTCTCTGAGGTGATCCTTGATGAGGCGGCGATCACGCGGTTTCGGCAGGGCTACAGGCTCGAGTTTGGGGCGGCGGGGACAGATGATCCGCTCTATGAGGCGGTATCCGCCGGACGCAAACATGCGGGGATCGAACATTGGTTGGGCCTGTTTCAGGACGATCTGGAGACATTGTTTGACTATGTTCCGGGGGCCACGATCACGCTGGATGATCAGGCCGATGCGCAACGTGACGCGCGCTGGACCAGCGTTGAGGACCAGTATGAAACGCGCAAGCATGCTCTGACGCAGAAGGGACGTATGGACAGCGTTTATAAGCCTGCGCCTCCCGGTTTGCTCTACCTCGATGATGCGGCATGGCAGGCGGCAGTAGCAGATCATCGCGTGGTGAAATTCGCGCCAATTGCACAGGCGACTGGCCCGGGTGTGACCAACGCCGGCGGACGGATCGGGCGCAACTTTGCACCCGAGCGGCAGCAAGAGAAGATAAGCCTTTTCAATGCTCTGGCTCAGCATGTTAAAGCGCGATTGGAGGAGGGGCCTGTTGTCATCGCCTCTTACTCGGAGGGTGCGCGGGAACGGCTGAGTGGGTTGATTGAGGATGAGGGCGTGGCCGAGGCCATTCCCGTCAGTGATTTCACACGGGTTGGCAAGCGCGGCGTGCATCTGGCTGTTTGGCCGCTCGAACATGGGTTCGAAACGCCCGACATGACGGTGATCTCTGAGCAGGATGTTCTGGGCGACCGGTTGATCCGGCAAACGCGCAAGCGCAAGCGGGCCGAGAACTTCCTGACCGAGACGCAGAGCCTGTCGCCGGGTGATCTGGTGGTTCACGTCGATCATGGCGTGGGACGCTATCAGGGGATGGAGGTTGTCACTGCCCTAGGTGCCGCGCATGAATGTCTGCTCTTGGAATATGCCGAACAAGCCAAGCTCTACATG
The DNA here is from genome assembly GCA_020629175.1 of Flavimaricola sp. Taxonomy (GTDB): domain Bacteria; phylum Pseudomonadota; class Alphaproteobacteria; order Rhodobacterales; family Rhodobacteraceae; genus JALZWD01. The sequence goes on from JAHDDU010000007.1 coordinate 46,394, forward strand.
CCGGTCGAAAACATCGAACTGCTGAGCAAGTTCGGCCATGAAGAGGGGCTGCTCGACCGTTTGGGTGGCGGTGCATGGCAGGCCAAGAAGGCCAAGTTGAAAGAGCGGATCCGCATGATGGCCGAAAGGCTGATCCGGGTTGCTGCTGAGCGGGCCTTGCGTACCGCACCTGCGCTAACGCCGCCTGACGGCATGTGGGACCAGTTCCTTGCGCGGTTTCCCTATGCCGAGACGGATGATCAGCTTAGCGCAATTGCTGACGTTCTGGAGGATATGGAAAGCGGGTCGCCTATGGACCGGCTGGTCTGTGGAGACGTCGGTTTTGGCAAAACGGAAGTGGCGATCCGGGCGGCGTTTGTGGCCGCGATGTCAGGCGTGCAGGTGGCGGTTGTTGCGCCAACGACGCTGCTTGCTCGGCAGCATTTCAAAGGGTTTGCCGAGCGGTTCCGCGGGTTTCCGATCAATGTCAGACAATTGTCGCGCTTTGTCAGTGCCAAAGAGGCTGCGGAAACGCGCGATGGTATGGCACGTGGGACCGTCGATATCGTCATCGGCACCCATGCACTTTTGGCCAAAAACATCCGGTTCAAGAACCTTGGACTATTGGTCATCGACGAAGAGCAGCATTTCGGCGTGCAACACAAGGAACGGCTGAAACAGATGCGCACGGATGTGCATGTGTTGACATTAACTGCGACGCCTATCCCCCGGACTTTGCAGCTAAGTTTGTCTGGTGTGCGCGAGCTGAGCATCATCGGCACACCCCCGATCGACCGGTTGGCGATCCGCACCTATGTGTCCGAGTTTGACACAGTCACCATCCGCGAGGCGCTGCTACGGGAACACTATCGTGGTGGGCAATCCTTCTTTGTCGTCCCTCGTGTGAGCGATCTGCCCGAGATGGAGGATTGGCTGAAACGCGAAGTGCCGGAAGTGTCCTACGTGACGGCCAGCGGCCAGATGGCGGCGGGCGAGTTGGATGACCGGATGAATGCCTTTTACGATGGCAAATATGACGTTCTGCTGGCCACCACCATTGTGGAGTCCGGCCTCGATATTCCGACGGCGAACACGATGATCGTGCATCGCGCGGATATGTTCGGCCTGGCACAGCTTTATCAAATCCGGGGCCGCGTGGGGCGCAGCAAGACGCGGGCCTATGCCTATCTGACGACAAAGCCACGCCAGAAACTCACCCCACAGGCAGAAAAGCGTCTGCGTGTGCTCGGCTCGCTCGACACGCTCGGGGCAGGGTTCACACTGGCGAGCCAGGACCTCGATATCCGGGGTGCGGGCAATTTGCTGGGCGAAGAGCAATCCGGGCAGATGCGCGAAGTGGGGTATGAACTCTACCAGCAAATGCTGGAAGAGCAGATTTCCGCGATCAAGTCTGGTGCCGCCGAAGGCATCGTAGACGATGGCCAATGGGCACCGCAGATCAACCTTGGCGTACCGGTTTTGATCCCCGAAGACTATGTGCCCGACCTTGATGTGCGCCTCGGCCTATATCGGCGGCTATCAGATCTGACGACAAAGGTAGAGCTTGAGGGGTTTGCCGCAGAACTGATCGACAGGTTTGGAAAGCTGCCTAAAGAGGTGAACACGCTGCTCCTCGTCGTGCGGATCAAGGCGATGTGCAAACGCGCAGGCATTAGCCACCTGGATGGAGGGCCCAAGGGGGCCACGATCCGTTTTCACAACGATAAATTCGCGTCTCCCAAAGGGTTGGTCGAGTTTATCGAAGCGCAGAACGGGTTGGCCAAAGTCAAGGACAACAAGATTGTTGTCCGCAGGGATTGGCCGCGCGAACGCGACAAAATCCAAGGCGCGTTCAACATTGCTCGTGATCTTGCTGCGAAGGTTAAAGAGGCCAAAGCCGTTGCAGCAAAGACCTAAATCTCGGCGTCAAACGTTCGTGTCACGCGCTGGATGAGGGTCGTCTGCCGATTTGTATGTGTCTTGGCAAAGACGGATTTTAACGTGCTGCGCACCGTATGGGGGCTGATTTGCCGCCGATCTGCATGGCCTGTGACGTCAAACCCGACGACGAGATCGGCTAGCAAAGACGCTTCGGACTTCGTGAGGCCGTAAAATTGCATGAGCGACACGGGGTCTGGTCTTTCTACTGTCTCTGGTTTGAGGATGGCCACCACCGCGGAACGAGGGCTGTGCAGCTCCCGGTCAGTGCGGGGGTTGAGCCGGTAAAGAGTTACGACGCCTCCGGGCATACCGTCCCGCGTGCGCAGCGGGATGGTGACCGGACCGGACACCCCGAGTGGGCGGTAAAGAACGCGCGCCAAAGCGGCGGCGAATGCGTCGCGGTCAGCGGCGTAAGTGGGGGTTAACGTCCCCTCAATGCACTCCAGCCAATCCTGAGCCAAAGCGCGCGTGGCGCGCTCGGCGATGTGCAGCACGACGCCGGAGTCATCAAGAACAACCGCGCGGTTATCGTAGGTTGCCTCAGGCGGGGTCATGGGACACCACGATCAGTTGGAACCGTTGTTAAGCTAAGTTGCGGCGCACGACACAGCGCATCCTGCAGGTCAGTTATATTGGTCGGACTATGGGTCACAAAATATTCCTTAAAATAATCCGAACAATCGTCGGTCTAATACGTTTGATCATGCCGGGGCGGCACGACCTAAAAATGTGTGCGGCGAAATCAGTACCGCGTTCTAAAAATCTCGGGCGTCGCCCCAGATGCCGAAAATACGGCGGACGGTCAGGCAGAATTGCCAGCGTCTTAGCCAACGCAGGCCAGACTCAAAGGCCCCCCATTCAGCGCTGGATGCCCCAACATCAACGGGATTGGGTGTGAAGGATACCCCCATTTGGGTTAAAAATTAACTTTTTGATAAACAAAACGAGCCAATGGCGTGGATTATGTATCCGTTGGGCGCCGTATCTTATTTGTTAAATAGGCGCCAAATGCCGCGCAAATCATGCTTGCGACTGCCATCGGGAGAGGCGTTCCGTTGAACATAAGGCCTATGGGTGCGGCGATCACCGCGGCCCCGATCGTGCTGATGGCCGATACGACCGAGGCTGCGACGCCCGCAATGTGGCCCATTGGTTCGAGCGCGAGTGCGTTCAGGTTTCCGATCGTCAGGCCCGCTTGGTAGAACAGACCCAAAGTCCAGAGCACATAGATCGGGAACTCCCACTGGAGCGGCAATGGCAACACCACAGCAAGAGCCATGGTTAGCGAGAGACCGATCTGAATGGTAAAGGCGGTCTTGATGATCGCACGCATGCCATACCGCATCACAAACCGTGCGTTGATGATGCTGGAACTGGCCGCCACGACAGCAATGCCGCCGAACCAGAAGTGAAAGCTATGGCCCCAGCCATAGGTCAGGTCAAAGACAGGCTGCGTCGTCGAGATCGCAATAAAGAGCATCGCAAAGCCCAGGGTTTGGACACAGATCGACAGACGGGTTGTTGGATGCCGGAGAACCTCAAGCGTGGCGTGCCAGATGCGCTCAAGATTGAGCGATGCGCGTTTTTCTGTGGCCAGCGTTTCGGGCTGCCGGAGGCCCAGCCAGATAAGAGTGATCGCTGAGAAGGCGATGAAGGCCAGAAAAATGCTTCGCCATCCGGCGACAGAGATGAGGCCGACGGCCATCAATGGGGCAAGGGCCGGGACAAGTGAGAAGACCATCAGCACAAATGACAGGATTTGCGCCATGCGCGGCCCCGAATAGAGATCCCGGATCATCGCGAGCGAGGCCACACGGGGGCCCGATGCGCCAAGCCCTTGCAGAACCCGCGCGGCAAGCATCCAGTAAAGCGTGTCCGAAATATAGGCCCCTAGTGCGCCTGCAACGTAGAGCAGGGCGCCGCCCATCACCACGGGTTTGCGGCCAAACCGATCAGACAACGGCCCGGAAAAGAATGTCCCGATCCCCATACCGAGGACAAAGCTCGTGACGATCAGCTGCGCCCGGTTCACATCGCCGGGCGTCAACTCGGCCCCGATCTGAGGGAGGGCTGGCAGCATGGCGTCGATGCTGAACGCAACGGTGGCGGCGAGCATTGCCATCAGTGCCACAAACTCGGCCTGAGAGAGTGGTTTGGTCGGCCTCACGGCAAGGCGAAGGTGGGGATCATCCTTCGTCCTTCGCGATTTGCTCCATGATGTCGGCGGTGATCTTTTCCCACATTTCAACAGGTTGCGCGCCGGGTACCGCGTGTTGGTTCGCCACGATGAATGTTGGCACGGACGATACGCCCATTTTGCGCGAATGGGCGTCGCGGTTGCGGATGTCTTCTGCGTCGCTGTCGGAATTCAGCAGGCGGGTGACTACAGCGGCATCCATGCCAGCCCCGTCAGCAATGTCGGCGAGCACTTCGATATCGCTGATATCGCGGGCATCGCGGAAGTAGGCTTCAAACAGGCGCTGCACGACAAAGCCCTGAAACCCTTCAACGCCCGCCCAATGGATCAGCCGGTGCGCATTGATGGTGTTGGGCGTGCGCGTCATACCCTCAAAATCTATCTTCAAGCCTGCCTTCTCAGCGTGTTCCACGACGGGGGCATAGGCCTTTACCGCCCCTTCTTTGCCGCCGAATTTTCCTTCGAGGTACTCGCGCCGGTCCATCCCTTCGGGCGGCATCATCGGGTTGAGCTGGAACGGGTGCCATTCGATCGTGAACGGGTGGTCAGGGATCTTGTGTAGCGCACGGTCCAAATTGGTCTTGCCAATGTAGCACCAAGGGCAAATCGGGTCGGACAGAATATCAAGTTTGACCATGGTTCTTTTCCCAATCGTCACGGAGGCTGCGGCGCAGAAGTTTGTTATTGGCCCCACGCGGCAGAGTGTCCAGCCGTATAATGGCGTGCGGACGTTTGAAGGAGGCGAGATGTTTGGCGCAATGGGCCTTTAGTGTGTCTTCGGCCGTTGCGTCCCCCGTGTAGAACGCCGCGATGAGCGTTGTGTCGGCGTCAAGCTGCACTTGCGTTGCGGCGGCTTCACTGACGCTTGGGTGGAGAGTGAGGGCGGCTTCGACCTCAAGCGGTGAGACGCGAAAGCCGCCTGCGTTCATCATGTCGTCGGCCCGCCCAATATAGCGGAGCGCGTCGCCCTCGGGCTCTACCAAATCGCCCGTCATGAAGTAGTCGCCGTCAAATCTGGCCTGTGTTCCCGCGGGATCATCAAGGTATCCGAGCATGAGGCCGGGGTCACTGTGGTGGATGCCGAGAACGCCGTCTTTGATCGTGATATCCCGTCCGGGTTGGGGGTGGCCGAGCGTTCCAGTGGGCGCCGGGTGCGCGGGGCTGCCGGACAGAAAGGTGGAGCATTCGGACATGCCAAAGGCTTCGTGGATGTCAGTGCTGGTTCTGCGCTGCCAGGCATCGCGCAGGCCCTCGCTCAGTTTTTCACCGGCTGAGAGGCCGTGACGCAGCGCCGGAATTGGCGGGAAGCTCTGCCTGAGGAGTTGCCGGTAAACGCCTGGTGCTGCGGCGAAAATCGTACAGGCATGTTCGGCCATCAGAGCTGGGAGGTCGGCAGGTGCTGTCCCGGCCTGCGGTATCAGGGCGGTGGCACCGATGGCCCATGGATCCATCAGGCCGGTGCCGAGCGTGTATGTCCAGTTGAAGGCACCGGCATGCATCAGCCGGTCGTCAGTGGTTAGCCCGTACCAACCGTCCCACATCATACGTCGTGCCCAGATGGCGCGATGCGCGTGCACAACGCCGCGCGGCCTGCCGGATGTGCCAGAAGTGAATACGATGTAGGCCGGACGGTTCGGATCGCCCATGTCAGGCTCATGCGGCGCGAGCGTGTGAAAGCCGCGTAGCCTTGCAAGATCAAGTTGTGGCCACGGCCCTTCTGGTAGGGCAACGTCGGGGGCCGCTGCGATCGCGGCAGGCGCGCATTGCATGGCCAGTTTGGTGACTTCACCCGTTGTCAGACCTGCAGCCGTAGGAACGGGAACGATCCCAGCGGCAATCGCGCCGAGGTAGGTGATGGGAAAGTCAGCCGTGTTCCCCAACCGCAGCATGAGCCTCTCACCCGGCGACAGTCCGGCCGCCAAGAGACCCGTGGCCGTTCCAAGAACCGCGGCAGTCAGGCGAGCGTAGGTCCAGTGCTCGGGCACGTCGCCCATGATTGTAAGCGCGGTCTTCTTGGGTGTCGCACGCCCGGCTGAGAGCACATAGGCGGCCATGTTGAACGGTTGTGGTGGAGGTGACAGTTCCATGCCTCTGCGTCGCGCACTGCAGCGGGATTGTCAAAGGGCGGCGGTTGCACGGGTTGTGGCATCTGGCTATCAGGCGGCATGGATCAGCCGCCCTCCCTCATTAAAATCGCACGCGCCGACGGGGCGAGCGAAGCCGCTATGCCTCTCGATCTGGGGGCGCGGGTGCGGGCGTTGCGCAAGGCGCGCGATTGGTCTTTGGCGCAGACGGCCGAGAAGGTGGGGCTGGCGCGGTCTACGTTGTCCAAGATCGAAAACGGGCAGATGTCGCCCACGTACGACGCGTTGAAAAAGCTCGCAGTCGGTCTTGGGATGTCTGTGCCACAGCTTTTTACGCCGGCGCCTGCGGGTGGCTCAGCTCGGTTTCATGTGGCCCGGCGGGATGAGGGCGGTGTTCTTGTATCGCCAACTTACGAGCATGCGCTGTTGGCCGACGGCGTTCCGGACAAGTCGATGCTGCCGTACCGCGCCCGCATCAGAGCACGGAGCATGGACGAGTTCGACGGCTGGGTCCGGCATGAGGGCGAAGAGTTTCTTTTCGTCCTCACCGGTGTGATCCGGCTGTATGCTGAGGGGCACGAGCCGGTGGACATGCGGCGGGGCGATAGCGCGTATTATGATGCCACGATGGGCCACAACGTCATTTCGATCAGCCCAGAAGACGCGACGATTCTTTGGGTCACCTCTTTGAAATAGTCGGGCCCGAGGCGATATACGCCCCGGACCGTACTGGTTCAGATAATGACATCCGCGGCGCCGAGGGCCACTTGGCCTGCGCCAATCGCCACATTGCCGACGGCGCGGACCGGATTGCAGCCAGACAGCGCGGCAATCGCGGTCACGAGGATCAAGATGCGCATTAGATTATCCTTCTTCATACCACCAGACCTCCGGTTGCCAGCCCGGCCAATCGCCAAAGATCGGCATATAGTCGGGGTAGTGTAGGTTAGCATCATGCGCCACGCGGCTGATATTCCACTGATAAATCGGAATGACATGACGGCCAGACATCAGCACGCGGTCCAGCGCGCGTGTCGCGGCGACAAAGTCATCCTGGCTCTCCGAGGTGAGGAGCAGGTTGATCAAACCGTCCACGGCCTCAGACCGGACGCCCATCATATTGCGGCCACCGACCTGATCCGCGTTTTCCGAGCCCCAGTAGAGGTATTGCTCGTTGCCGGGCGACAGTGACAGGCCACGGCGGAAGTAGGTCATGTCGTAGTCGTAGGCGTCCGTGCGTTCCTTATAAGCGGCGGAGTCCATCGTAGTGATCGTGTGGCCAATGCCAATCCGAAGGAGAGCTTCGCTAAAGGTGTTGATGATCGCCTGGTTCTCGGAGCTGCCGGTCTCAAGGAGGATGTCAAACTCAAACGGCGTGCCGTCTGCATCTGCCAGAACGCCGTTTTGCACGGTCCAGCCAGCCTCTTCCAGCAGGGCGAAGGCGCGGGCTGTTCCTGCGCGGTTGCTGGCGCTGCCGTCGCTGACGGGTAGGGTGTAGCCCTCTATCGCGCCGGGCAGCAGCTCGTCTTCGTATTGCTGCAAGAACTCCAGCACGCGACCCGTGGCTGGCCCTTCCTGCATGCCCAAAGGCGAGTTTGAGAAGTAGGACGTGATCCGCGGCTGGATGCCGCCGTTCAGCGTGTCGTTGATGTATTCAAAGTTAAATACTTCCATCATCGCCTGACGGACGCGCCAATCCTCAAACACCTCGCTGCGGGAATTCATGACAAAGCCTGTCATGCCCGTGGGCCGTTGGTGCGGCAGCTCAACCAGTAGAACCTCGCCGGATTGCGTGCGCGGGAAGTCATACTGGCTGTCCCAGCGGCCCACACTGAACTCGCGTGTGGTGGTGACGATCCCGGTTTTGAACGCCTCAAAGGCTGTGGTGTCGTCGCCGAAATACTCTATCCGCACTTCGTCAAAGTTGCCGACGCCGTTCATGAACGGCACGATCCCTTCACCCCAATAGTCCGGGTTGCGCTGGAGCGAGACAAATCGTCCGCCCTCGACGTCGCCCACAACATAGCGGCCCGAGGTGATCGGGATCATGTCGAGCCCGTCGCTGTCCTCAAAGGCCACACCTTCCCATTGATCCGCCTTCAGGATCGGCCGCAGACCGGCCAGGAGCGCCAGTTCACGATCTTCGACGTTGAACGTCAAACGGACCGAGCGTTCGCCAGTTTGTTCGATGCTCTCTACCTTTGAGTAGAACCCCTGATACCGCGGATGGCCAACTGTCCCGAGTGTTTCGTAAGACCAGATGACATCGGCGACGGTGACCGGGCTGCCGTCCGAGAATCGGGCCTCGGGGCGGAGGGTAAATTCGACCCATTCGCGGTTCGGTCCGGTTTCAATCGATTCGGCTAATACGCCATAAAGAGAGAACGGTTCGTCCAAAGATCGGCCCATCAGGCTCTCGCCCGTCCAGAACCGCATCTGCCACGGCGTGTTGCCTTTGCGGATGTAGGGGTTGAGGCTGTCAAAGGATCCGACGTTTGCCACGACGATGCTACCACCTGAGGGCGCATCGGGGTTGGCATAGGGCAAATGCTCAAAATCTGGGGGTAGGGCGGGGTCACCATACATAGCTATGCCATGCATCGGCTCGGCCGAGGCGACACCAGCGGCAAGGGCGATCGCCGCGCTCAGCCCCGCAATGCGCATGTTCGTGAAATTTAACATTTTCATTTTGTCGACAATCCCTCTGCTCCCAGCGTCTCTGTCATCGACGCTAGCCGGGTCTTTGAGTGATTTCAATTTTTTAGCTTGGCGCTTGGCGGCGGATTGCTTATAAGAGGGGCACTGCTCGATAGGTTTCTTGCCTGTATGAAACCTGCCTCAATAACTTTACGCCCGCTTCGTGCGGGCGTTTTTTTTGGCCTGATGTCAGCGGTGCAGCGCCGAAAAACGAGGCAGGGATTTCCCGACTCGCCTCTCTGATCACCTTGGCCTACCGTTTGGCCACGGCAATTTCGCCGTTTGTGAGTTGGGGCCCTCCGGATTTTTTAGGATCGGTACCCGCAATTTTGTGTCGCGGATATTTCTGTCCGCGTAATTTTATAGGTGAATTTATGACACGTATGACACCATTCGTGCGCACAGCGCACACGCCTGCCATTCTCAAACAGCGCCTTGTTATGGAACGACAAATGACATCGCTTATTGATCGTGCGTTTTTGTCTGAGGGACCGCACCTGGTGCGCGATCGGTCCAATTGGGTGGGGTGCTGGCTTGATACTGGCAATCGCGTTTTGTCCGACATTGACGATGTCGAAGCGGTGCGCGGCATAACTGATCATGGGCAATTGATCTGGATGATTCTGCATCCCAACAAGCGGTTCGGCTATCATGCCGGGGCCAAGGACCCCGTGGCGGCCATCGAGCAGGCACGGGCCGCCTGGCGCGCGCGGCGAGCGATCAAGTCGCGTTGGCCTGAAGTCTTGCAGCTGCGCCGCGATGTGCTGGCGGGGCGCAAATCCTTCGTCGTTCACATCGATGATGCCCGTGATGCCGGATTGTGCGATCTGGGCATTCGCGGTTTCATGCGCGCGCTTGGGTTTGGCAACCGCGTTCGGCTCTCGGCCCGGACGCTGGCGGCGCTGTCGTATGTCGACCCGCAAGCGGCCTATGCGTTGTTTCAGGCGTATCAGCGCACGTCTGGTCAACAGCGCAGCATGCGCGTCGGGGCGACAGCGACCTGACGCAATATTGAGGTGGTTTTTGCGCCTGCAGCATTTATGTTGTGCTGCAACGCAATATGACAAAGGCCACCGATATGACGCTTTCAGGCAAATCTGCAGTGATTACGGGTTCAAATTCCGGGATCGGGTTGGGCATCGCACGCGAGCTGGCACGCGCTGGCGCGGATGTGGTGCTCAATTCCTACACAGACAGTGACGAAGATCACGCGCTGGCGGCCGAGATCGCTTCGGAGTTCGGCGTGACTGCGCGCTATATCAGTGCCGACATGTCCAAGGGCGAAGAGTGCCGCCGGCTTGTCGCCGATGCGGGCGGCTGCGATATCCTTGTGAACAACGCCGGCATTCAGCACGTTGCCCCTGTGGAGGCCTTTGACGCCGCCAAATGGGACGCGATCATCGCGATCAACATGTCCTCTGCCTTTCACACGATGGCCGCCGCTGTCCCGGGTATGCGCGCGCGTGGCTGGGGACGGATCGTCAACATCGCCTCGGCCCATGGTTTGACCGCATCACCTTATAAAAGCGCCTATGTCGCGGCCAAGCACGGTGTTGTTGGCATGACCAAGGTCGTGGCGCTTGAGACGGCTGAAGACCCGATCACCTGCAATGCCATCTGTCCGGGCTATGTGCTGACCCCGCTGGTGGAATCGCAAATCCCGGACACCATGAAAGAATACGACATGTCCCGCGAGGACGTGATCAAGAACGTCATGCTGACGCGGCAGCCATCGAAAGAGTTTGCAACCGTAGAGCAAATGGGCGGGACGACCGTGTTCCTCTGTTCCGATGCAGCGGCTCAGATCACGGGAACCACGATCTCGGTTGATGGTGGCTGGACCGCTTTATAAGGCTTTTTGCCTCCGGCGGGGGTAATGGCCCAAAGAAATCAGGCGGATGAGAGATGACAACACGCATTAACCTTGGGCTGCAAGGCGGTGGCGCACATGGGGCGTTCACCTGGGGCGCGCTGGACCGGTTGCTGGAGGATGACAGCATCGAGATCGCGGCGCTGTCCGGTACGTCCGCAGGTGCGCTGAACGGCGCGGCGCTGAAGGCCGGGTGGCTTAACGGCAGGCATGAGGGCGCGCGAGAGAGCCTAAGTTGGCTGTGGGGGCAGATCGGGGCCGTCACGGATGAAGGGCTCTCCGAGTGGATCAACGCTTTGTCGCCCAGCGTGCCAGCCGTGGCCACAGCGCTTGAATATTCGCCGGCCTACATGGCGATGGACATGATGACACGGCTGTCGTCTCCTTATCTTTACGGGCCGATGCTGCAGAACCCGCTGGAGCGGATCGTGACGCAACTCGACTTTGGCGATGTGTGTGCTGACGAGGGGCCGGAGTTGCACATCTGCGCCACCAACGTGCGGACGGGCAAGGTGCGGCTGTTTCAAGGAGAAGACATTGGCCCACAGGCGATCATGGCCTCGGCCTGTTTGCCGACGCTGTTCCAAGCGGTTGAGATTGAAGGCGAGGCCTATTGGGACGGCGGATATACTGGGAACCCGCCACTATTTCCGCTGTTTGGGGCGCATTTGCCGGACGATATCCTGATCATCAACATTAACCCGTTGGAGCGCGACGAGGTGCCGCGCGATAGTCATGCCATCCAGAACCGGATCAACGAGATCAGCTTTAACTCGTCATTGTTGCGAGAGCTTCGGGCGATTGATTTTGCTCGGCGGTTGTTGTCCGAAGGCAAGGTTCCAAAGGGGTCAATGAAGAACGTTCTGATCCACATGGTGGCCGATGATGCGCTGATGAATGACCTAAATGTCGCGACTAAAACGATTCCAACGCCGGTGGTATTGGCCCGTCTTAAAGAAGCCGGACGGGACGCAATGGCGCGGTTTTTGGCAGAGCATCGGGACGACCTTGGCAAGAGAGCCACTGTCGATCTTGAGACGATGTTCGCCTAACCGTCGTTGGCGGCAACGGGCAGCGGCTCGACTGTGCCGTTCACTTGATCATTGGGGTACACGAGGCCGGCAGAAATGACGAGCTTGGCCGCGTCCTCTACAGACATGTCCAGCTCGATAATGTCGGACCGCGGCAAGAACAGCAGAAAGCCTGACGTCGGGTTCGGTGTTGTAGGCATGAACACAGTGACGATCTCTTCATCGTGTGGCAGCTTTTGATCCACCTCGCCCTTGGCCGTTGTTGAGATGAAGGCGATGGCATAGACGCCCTTGCGTGGATGCTCGATCATGCAAGCCTTGTCAAAGGACGTATCGGACTGGGCAAAGACCGTCTCAGCGATCTGTTTGACGGCGTTGTAAATGGAGCGGACGATTGGCGTGCGGCTGACCAAATGTTCGCCCCAGCGCAGGAATGATCGGCCGACGAGGCCTTTGGCGAGCCAACCAACGAAAACGGTGAAAAGCAGAAAGAAAACAACGCCTACGCCGCGTAAGTTAATCCCGATATACTGCTCGGGCATCAGTTGCGCGGGGACGAACGGCAGAACCCACCCATCGATCCAGCCGACGACTGTCCAGATTAGCCAGACTGTCAGACCGATTGGTGCGATGACAACGACACCGGCCAGAAAGTTATTGCGCAGCGCACCAAAGCGGCCGCGTTTGCGCGGAATGGTGATTTCTTCTTGCGGGGTCACACAGGCGTTCCTTATCGCGGGCTGTCATCAACATAGGTGCGCGTTGATGCCAGCGCAATGTGGCGCTGGTATGTTAGTCAGACGCTTTTGTGCGGTTGCATATTTCTTTTGCGATTTCAGAGGCTAGGCGTGCGTTGTTCAGCACAAGTGCGATATTGGCGGTTAGGCTGCGACCATCTGTAAGCTCAAAGATCCGTTGCAACAGGAAGGGCGTCACCTCCTTGGCGCTGATGGATTGATCCTCTGCCTCCCGCAAGGCCTGAGCAATCACTGGGGCGAGGTTCGCTGCGCTGATTTCATCGGCCTTGGGGATGGGATTGGCGACCAGTTGACCGCCAGGCAACCCCATGGCCCGGCGCATAAGGTGCGCTGCAGCGATGTCCGTGGCCGTGTCCATCCGCAGAGGTGCCGCGTGGTCCGAGGTGGAGGACCAGAATGCTGGGAGAGCGTCCTGTTTGAATGCAATGACCGGAACACCAAGAGTTTCAAGGACTTCGTAGGTTTTGTTCAAGTCTAAAATTGCTTTGGCTCCGGCCGCAACGACGGTAACTTCTGTCTGTGCCAGCTCTTGTAAGTCGGCAGAGACATCGAACGACAATTCCGCCCCTTTGTGGACGCCGCCGATGCCGCCCGTGGCAAAGACGGCGATGCCTGCAAGGCGAGCTGCGATCATCGTTGCGGCGACGGTTGTCGCGCCTGTACCGCCCGTTGCGACGCAAGCGGCAATGTCAGCGCGGGAAAGCTTGGCGACGTTGGAGCGCTGCGCCAAATCCGTGAGTTGGTCGTTTGTCAAACCGATACAGAGCGCGCCGTCGATCACCGCAATCGTCGCCGGTGTCGCGCCATGCGTCGTCACCTCTGCCTCGACCCGTTGCGCGGTTTCGAGGTTCTGGGGGTAGGGCATTCCATGGGTGATGATCGTGCTTTCAAGCGCGACGACAGCGTGGCCCGCATCAAGCGCGCTTTGTACTGGTGCCGAAATGGCGATTGGCAAATTCATGTAGGTGTTTCTCCAGATACGTATGTCGCAGCGGCCTGCAAGGCGCGTTCCAACGCGTCGACCGGCCCAAGGCTTTGGACCTCAGATGCGATATGGGCGGCCATGAATGTATCGCCCGCACCGGTGATCCGCGTGGCGAGGACTTCGGGCGGCTTGCGTGTCAAACAGTCGGTTTTGGTGGCGAGGCTTGCGGAGCGGGCCCCGTCTGTAACCAAAGCGCGATGCACGCCTTTGGAAATCAGTGCCTTGGCCGCGTCTTCCGAGCTTTTGAAATCGGACATGCACAGCAAGTTGGCCTCTTCGAGGTTGACGTAGAACGTCGCTGTTGGGTGTCCGATTAGGGTAAGCAGCCGCTCGGCCTTGCCCGGGCTGGCTGGGGCCACGCGAAGATCGGCTGCGGCGAACAGCGGCGACGTTGCGATGTCGCGCAAGAGATCTGTCGTCAGATTGCCGTCGAGCGCCACCGGGCCGGTCCAGGGCTGTTTCGCGCTGCCTAGTCGGCCATCCTCTAGTGGGGCGAGAATGCGCGCTCCAGCGGCCTCAAGCGAATGCGCGTCCGCGATCGCGGCGACGAGGCCGTTGCCGCCCTCAATCGCCATATAGACATCCGTTGGCAGATCGACGGAGCGGTAGATCGTATCGGTCAACAGGCCGAGTTTTTCGGCGTCTTTGATCAGTTGGTGTCCGGCATCATCTTGCCCGACAGCAGAGAGCAGGGCGGGGGTCAGGCCAAAACGGGCGAGGGTCATCGCGATGTTCATCGCAACGCCACCGGGTATCCGCGTGATCCTGCCAGGAACGTCTGTTCCCACCGTCATATGGCGTTCCGAACGCCCGATGACATCCCAAAGGACCGAGCCAATACAAATGATATCCGGATGCTGCGCCATAAGCCGTTACTGCCTCTCATTTTCTGTGGGGGCAAGAGCGTTGATGCTTACGAAAATGGCAATAAACACAGGGGTATCTGTGGATAACTTGATCCCTCCTGTGGATAAGTCGATGATTCGTGGCGGTGCTGCAACGTCAAGTTTTTTGCGCCTAAGAAATTGTTAATTTCACTCTGGGCATCCAAGAATTAATCGTCAATATCGGCCCATCTGCTGTTGGGGGGCTCTGGGGGACTTGCGCGATTTTTTCGTGAAGGCAGAGCCGTATCCAGCGACAAGCTACGGGGCTGCCAATGACGACGAGCGTTTTGAACCGATTCTGGAAGACCTGTTTTGCGGGCGCGCTTGCGCTTGGCACCGCAGACTCGGTTCTTGCGACCCCCTACACCACCACCGTTCCTAACAGCGGGCTCGCGCTGCCGACCGAATACCCCGAGGCCGGGGGTGTCGTGATCGTCCTGACGGGCGCAAACGGGCAGGTTTACTACCAATTTTCGGACCCTCAGGGCGCGTTTCAGGGCTTTAACAACAACGGCGACCCCCAAGCCTTTGAAGGCAACCCGTTCACGATTAACAACCCGTTGACGCTCGATTGTGGTTTCACATCATGTACCGACTACTTCGGCGGGTCGATTGCACGGATGGATGTGCGGTTTTCGGCCTACGATGGCGACACTCAGCCGGGTGGCTTTGATGAAAACGACATCAACCTACTGCTGAATGGGTTTGACCTCGGAAGTTGGTCTGGAATTCAAACCGAGCTTACGAACGATGATGGTACGACGTCATTCGGTTTTACGACCGGTTTCGGCAACAACACGTTCAACACGGCGTGGTTTGAGTCCACCGATCCCGCTCTTCTGAACAACATTCTTACCACCGGGCAGATGACGACGCAGGTCTTTGACGCTGACCCCAACGATAACTACTGGGATTTCCGGCGGGGCCCGAGCCTTGCACAAGAAGAATTGCGGACGGTGGCGCCAGGCTTGGAGTTTGAGAAAACGCTCGTCGGTGGGTCCACCACCTTTGCCGCGGTTGGTGATGTGCTCAACTATGAGTATGAGGTGACCAACATCGGCTCGGTCCGGATCAATGATATCATGGTCACGGATGACAAAATCCCGAACGTGATGTGCCCACCGCCGCCCAACAACTCGCTTGACGAGGTTCCGGCGGGATCACCGTCTCCGAACTCTTTCACGTGTACTGGGACATATATTGTAACCCAGGCAGATGTGGACGCAGGCACGCTTACCAACATTGCCACTGCCGATGGTGATCCGGAATTTGGTGAGCTTGGGACCATTCAAGACACTGTCACGCTCACAGGGCCGACGCAGACCAATAGTATGACATTGGACAAGGTTGGGTCGCCGTCGCCATTTGGTGCTGTTGGCTCGACAGTGAATTACACTTTCACGATCACCAACACGGGTAACACGACGCTGACCAATGTTGTCGTGACAGATCCCCTTGTTCCGAGCCTGTCGTGCAACATAGCTTCAATTGAACCGCTGAGCGCTGCAAATCCAACGAATACAGCGACTTGTACGGCGGCTTACACCATTACGCAGGCCGATGTGGACGCCTTTGCCATCAACGGCACACAGCTGATTAACACCGCCAACGGGACCGCGGATGCGCCAGATGGGTCCACGGTGACCGCCACGGGAGGCAGCGCAATTGACGGACAGCCGGCAGCGCCCGCGATGTCACTCGTCAAGACAGCGGTGCAGGCCGATTTTGATGCCGTAGGGGACGTGCTCGACTTTCAAATCGCGATCACCAACACCGGCAATGTCACATGGCCGGGCCCTCCGGCTGTAACAGATGCGCTGACGGGCGGCGCGTCCTGTCCCGCAGGTGCAGTCGCACCGGGAGCGACCGTGACATGTACGGCGTCCTACACCATCCAGCAGAGTGACCTCGACGCGGGCAGCGTCTTGAACGAAGCCTCAGCCGAGATCACGGTGGGCGGCCAGACAGCGAGTGATGCAGGCAACGTCACTGTGGACGCGGTGATCACGCCGTCGATGACCATCCTCAAACAGCTTCAGGCCGGATCACCGTCACCCTACACAGCAGTGGGGGACAGCCTTGTTTACGAGTATGTGCTGACAAACACAGGCAACGTGTCGCTCGATAACTTTACCATTACAGATGATCAGGTCACAGCAACATGTCCGGCCGGTCCGATTGCGCCGAACGCGTCTATCACTTGTACGTCTGCGCCTTATGTCATTGATCAGAATGACTTAAATAACGGCTCTGTCACGAATGTGGCAAACGGTGATGCGCAAACGCCGGGTGGTGATCCGGTTGCCTCGCCGACCACAACTCTGACTGTTCAGGCCGATCAGCAGCCTGCAATGGGTATGGTCAAGACAGCGCCACCTGTGACACCGATCCAATTCGTGGATGGGTTTGTGATCACTTACATCTACGATGTGACCAATACCGGTAATGTCACGTTGGCCGGCCCGATCGATGTGGTCGATGACAAGATTGGCGCCCCGTTTGAATGTACGCCAGGGCCACTCGCGCCGGGTGCTGCGGTTCAATGTTCGGCGACCTACACGGTGACGCAGGCGGATGTGCAAAATGGGTTTGTCACCAACAACGCCTTTGCGACCGATGGCACGACACAATCCAACTCAGACAGCGCAACAGTTCCGCAATCGGGCACGCCAGCACTGGATTTGGTCAAGACGGCGACGTCCACGGACTTTACGTCGACCTCTGATGTACTGAGCTACAGCTTTGAAATCATTAACACAGGCGACGTCACCCTTTCGCTCGCGAACAATCCGATCACCATCAATGATCCGGATGCGACGATCGATGCGGGCTGCACGCAGCCGCCGCTGCTCTACCCCGTCGGCTCGGCCAACACGCCGCAGAGCTACACCTGCACGGCGACGTTCAACGGTCTGACACAGGCGGACCTTGATGCCGGAGAGTTCACGAACACAGCTGACGCAAGTTTCCCTTATACACCACCTGCGAGCGGCACCCCAACGGTTGTATCGTCCGCCCCGACATCGGCCACGGTGACATCTTCGATCACACCGATGTTCACCTTTACCAAGTCGAGCACGGATGACTACTCGAATGTGGGCGATGTGGTCACCTATACCTTCACGGCTGAGAACTTGACCAACCAGACTATTACGTCGGTCGATGTTGTCGACCCGCTGCTGGGCGGTGCGGTTTGTACGATCAGCAACATCGGTCCGCTGGCAACTGGGAACTGCACAGGCACCTACAGCGTCACGCAGGCCGATCTGGACCGCGGGTTCATCGACAACTCCGCCGACGCGACTGCAACATCACCAACTGGTCTGACAGTGACCGAGACGGATACAGAGACTGTATCCATCAACCCCGCAGCACAGATCCGTTCGCTTGACCTGACAAAAACAGCGACGCCGCAAAGCTTTAGCTCTGTCGGTGATGTCATTGATTTCGTTATTGAAGTTGAAAATACCGGAAACCTGACGCTTGAGAATATTGTCGTCAATGATCCCGACCTTGGGCTTACCTGTGCCATCGCAACGCTCGCGCCACTGGCCAGCGACAACAGCTGTACCGGCAGCTACACGATCACTCAGGCCGACATTGACAATGGCGGGTATACGAACACCGCAACGGCCACCGCAAACGGTGTGCCGCCACAACCAGTCAGCGAAACTGTCAGCGGCCCTGCGCGGGTGGCGAGTTTTGATTTCAGCAAGTCGTTTGATGCGCCATTTACGGCAGTGGGCGATCAAGTGCGTTTCACCTTGCGGGTGGAAAACACTGGGAACGTCACTCTCAACAACGTGGTTCTGAACGACCCGTTCTTTGACCCAGACCTCGTCTGTAACATCGGCTCACTGGCGCCGGGTGCTGTCGATACGAGTTGTTTCGGCGACTACATCGTTGATCAGGACGATGTGGATGCGGGCTCGATCACCAACGCCGCCACCCTTGATGCCACGGCTGTGGGCCAGCCGCCGCTGTCCGGTGCGGCAAACGTCACAGTTCCGGGCCCTGCACGGCAGCCGGCTATGGTTGTGACAAAGTCTGAAGCAGATGGGTCGGGCGATTTTGCCAACCTTCCAACAACCGAGACTTACACGTTTACAGTTGAAAACACCGGCAATGTGCGGCTGAGCAACATCGTCCTGACGGATGCGTTGACAGGCTTTAGCTGTCCGATTGCACCGCTTGATCCCGGTCAGACCGCCACGACCTGTGCGGACAGTTCGCCGCTGAGCACGACCTATACGATCACGCAGGCTGATATCGACAATGGGGCGCTGACCAACACGGCAACGGTCACAGCGGACACGCCTCCCGGGGTGCCATCAATTTCGGAAACCGGCAGCGAAACACTGGCCGGGCCCGATCAGCTGCCAGCATTGACGGTGGTCAAGTCCGAGACTTCAGGCGCGAATTTCTCAGCCGTTGGGGATCAGATCACATACGATTACGTGGTGACCAACGCAGGCAACATCACGATTGATCAACAGATCAGCGTCGCTGATGACCAAACCACGGTCAGCTGTCCGGCCACGCCTTCGGCGGGCATTGCACCAGGGGCGACATTGACCTGTACGTCGGTCTACACCGTGACGCAGGCAGACCTTGATGCGGGGCAGGTGGTGAATGTGGCCTCTGCCAGTGTGTCCCAACCCGTTGTGCCCTCATCCACGTACCCTGGTGGCGTTGCAAACGTCACATCGCCGCAGGTATCGGAAACGGTGCAAGCAAGTCAGCAGCCTGCGTTGAGCATCACCAAGCGCATTCAGCCTGGTACCTCAACGACGTATGATGCGCCGGGCAACCTGTCGAATGCGTCGGACCCGAACAACCTGATCTTTGAATTCATTGTGACCAATTCGGGCAACGTGACGACAACAGCGCCCATCACCGTAGACGACGCGGCGATCCCGGCGAACATCACCTGTACCACTGCGCCTTTGGCTCCGGGAGAGCAGGCGATCTGTCAGGCCACCTGGGCACCGGATCAGACGGATGTGGACAACGGCTCTTTCACGAACTCGGCCACGGCCAGCACCGTGTTTGACGGCTCAACCGTCACAACACCGACACCGGGGGAAGCGACGGCCTTTGCCGTTCAGCGGCCGGAGATTTCCATCGCCAAAGCCTTTGTCAGCATCACAAACGGTGTCTTCGACGTCGGGAACGTCGCGACTTATGAGTTCACGGTTACCAACACCGGCAACACGTCGACCCTTGGCCCGGTGACTGTGAACGACAACTTGATTGGTGCGATCTCTTGTGGAACGTCCGCGCTTGCGCCGGGCGATGTTGTGACATGTCAGGGGACGTACACCATCACTCAGGATGACTTTGACCTTGGCTCGGTCACAAACATCGCTTCCGGCACAGACGGTACAACGACATCGGACCCCACGTCCGAGACGATCCCCGCCGATGCCAACCCTGCAATTTCAATCGATAAAATTGCCCTGGCCCCAGTCACCGCGACGCAAGCGGGCGATACGATCGATTATCAGTTCACAATCACCAACACGTCGCCAGGGAACGGGACGGTACGTCCGGCTCTTGGGCCGTCGTTCACAATCGATGATGACAAGATCGGTTCGTTCACCTGTAGTTCGGGCAGCGCTCTTCAGCCTGACGCCTCGTTTAGCTGTACTGCCACGTACACCGTGACACAGGCCGATGTGGATGCCGTCTCGGGCACTGGTCCCGATGGGTTTGTGACGAACAATGCCACAGGCTCTACCGTGTTCGGCTCGACCGACGTTGTCAGCCCTCCGGATCAGGTGACCGTGAATCTGAGCGGCTCTCCCGCGCTCGAGGTTGTCAAGACAGCTACCAACCAGACCGATCCCGGGCAGCCTGCCGATGTGGGTGATACGCTCAACTTTGCTATTCAGGTCAGCAACACCGGAAACCAGACGATCTCGAACGTGATTGTCACCGACCCGATGCTGACGAACCTGACCTGTCCACCCGGCTCTCCGGATCCGAACAACCTGACCATCGCGCCGAACAGCCAGATCACCTGTAACGGCACATACGTCGTCACGCAGGGCGATCTAGACGGGCAGAGTATTGCCAACACGGCAAACGCGAGCGGTTCGACGCCGAGCGGCGGCAGCGTGACGGATGATGGCAGCACAACCTATCCGCCGGCCACCCCGAACCCGAGCCTGAATGTCACCAAGGAAGTTCTCAACGTTAGCCCGTTTGAAGACTTCTCGACCCCCGGACAGCAGATCACATTCCGCGTGACCGTTCTCAACGACGGAAACATTACGATCAACGGGGTCGAGGTCACGGACTCGATTGTTCCGGGCACCTGCGCCATCGGCACATTGGCACCGGGCGACAGCAACAACACCTGTGAGTTCATCTACACAGTGACGCAGCAGGACGTTGACAATGGCGGCGTAAACAACACTGCAACCGCCACGGGTGAACCGGCCTCTGCGCCGGGCACAACGACGACCGGTACCGGCTCTACCACGGCAACCGGCCCAACGGCGCAGCCTGCGATTGGTTTGTCTAAGGAAGGCACCGCGCCGCTGGCGGGGAACCTCTTTGATGCACCGGGCCAGACGATTACGTATCTCTACACTGTGGCCAACCTTGGCAACGTCACATTGACCCAAACCCCAACGGTGGTGGACGACCGCATTACCTCCGTTGTCTGTGATCCGATGCCAGCCGACGGCCTTGCACCCGGCGAAGAGCTTCAGTGTACGGGCAGCTATGTGACAGATCAGGATGACGTCGACGCAGGTTTTGTCACCAACATTGCCGATGCGACGATGACGAACGAATACGGTGGCCCCGATCTGACCGCGACCCAGACCGAAACCATCGATGCGACGCGAACAACGGGCCTCACCATCGACAAGGTTGCCTCCAACACCACCAATGTCATGGTCGGAGATACGATCACGTATACTTATACGGTGACGAACACTGGCAATGTGCGCCTGACCGATGTGACGTTGGACGACCAGCACACAAGCGCGTCCGGCACAACCGCTTTGGCTATTTCACCCAGCAACGTCATCGCTGTGATGCAACCGGCCGAGGTTGTGACGCTCACCTCGACCTACACGATCACGCAGGATGACATCGACGCCGGGACCGCGATCTCGAACACTGTGTCGGTGACGACGACATCTCCGCCGGGGACCACACCGCCGGAGGGTACCGCGACCGAAGAGGTCACGCTCGAGACGGGCGACGGCGCTTTGACGGTGATCAAGACTTTGCCCGCGCCGCCAGCATCGCTCATCGCGGGCACAGACCTCGTGTTCCGCGTGGAAGTGGCCAACACGGGCAACGTGACGCTAAGTGCGCCGGTGTTGACCGACAGTGTCACGCAGGTGGGCGCGACAGCGCCGCTGCCAACGAACCCTCCAGCAATCTACCAATCCGGTGATGGCGGCACGATCGGCGAACTCGAGGTGGGGGAAACTTGGGTCTATGAAGTGACCTACCAGCTGACCCAGAGCGACGTGGACGCAGGCGGCATCAGCAACTCTGTGCTGGCCGAAGCCACTGATCCGCAAGGCAATCCTGTCACAGATGTCTCGGACAACGGCACAGGCGGCGGCGATGATCCAACAGTTGTGACGATCACACCCGCCGGGTCGATGGAGCTGATCAAGACCGTTCGCACCGCGCCGGCAAACCCGGCGGCCGGTGACACCGTCGTGTTTGAAGTCACCGTCCTCAACGACGGCAACGTGACGCTGACAACACCCAATTTGGTTGAAGACTTGCGCCGCGCTGACACGACGCCGGTCGATGTGCAGCCAGACGCTTTCTACGAAAGCGGCGACGGCGACAATGACAGTGCTTTGGATGTGGGTGAAACCTGGATCTTTACAATCAGCTACGTGCTGACACAGGACGACATTGATGCAGGCGGTCTGTCGAACTCGGTCACCGCAACAGCGAACGACCCATCTGGCACGCCGGTGACAGACACGTCGGACAACGGCACGGGTGGCGGCGATGATCCGACGCCTTTGGTGATCACCGCTGATCCCCAGCTTGAAGTGATCAAAAGCGTTGCCACAGCGCCGCCAACACCGCCGCAGGTGGGCGACATCGTGGGCTTTGAGATCACAGTGGCCAATACAGGCAACGTGACACTGAGCGCCCCAGTTTTGACGGATACACTGACGCCGAACGGTGGCGTGCCGGTGACACCTGCGCCGTTCCCGCAGTTTGACAGTGGCGATACCAACGCCGACACCAACCTCAGCGTGGGCGAAACTTGGGTCTACATCCTCGACTACGAGCTGACGCAGGCTGACATCGACGCAGGTGGCATCTCAAACACCGTTCTGGCCGAAGCAACTGATCCGTCCGGAACGCCGGTCGACGACATCTCGGACAATGGCAGCGGTGGGGGAAGTACGCCGACGACGGTGACGCTGCCCGCCGATCCTGAGATCACGGCTGTCAAAACCATCCTGAATGCGCCCATTGCGGCGGGGGATGTGGTTGAATTCAACATCGCCGTGACGAACACGGGCAATGTGACGCTGACCGGCGTTGGCGTGACCTCGGACACGTTGGAGCGGGCGGATATGACGCCGCTCACCCTGACGACGGGGCCGGACTACCTCGCCGCTGACAGCGGGTCTGTTCAAGGCACCTTGATCGCGGGAGAGACTGCCACCTATCGCGCGACCTATGTGCTGACACAGGCCGACATTGACGCAGGCGGGATTTCCAACAGCGCGACCGTTTCCGGCACTCCGCCAACCGGGCCGCCTGTTACCGACATCTCAGGCAATGGCACGGGCGGGCCGGACGATCCGACTGTCCTGGACATCACACCAACGCCGGCGATGACCGTGAGCAAGACGCTCGCCAGCGGTGGTCCGACGTTTGACGCGGTTGGCGATGTGCTGACCTATGAGTTCGAGGTGGTGAACACCGGCAATGTGACGCTTGACCCGATCAGCATCAATGACCCGCTCATCACCAATGCGGGCGGCACAATCACGTGTCCTCCAACACTGCTGGGCCCGGGCGATAGCCTGACGTGCTCGGGCAGCTACACGATCACACAGGCCGATCTGGACGCGGGCCAAGTGGACAACAGTGCGAGTGCCACAGATGGTACGACGACCTCGCCACCCGACAGCGAGACCGTACTGGCGCAGCAAAACCCTGCGCTTGCCACTGATAAAGCGGCGGTTTCGGTCGAGGTGGATGGCACCGTTTATCCGGGCGTGCCCTCTGAACGCTATGTTGTTGGAGCGATCGTCACCTACGAATACACTGTTTCAAACACTGGGAACGTGACAATCACTCAGCCGGTTTCGGTGTCCGACAACCTCATCGCTTCGGTGAACTGCCCGGCCTTGCCCGCGACGGGCCTCGCCCCCGGCGCCGATCTGGTTTGTACGGGAACCTATACTGTCACGTCTGATGACGTTTCGCTCGGCTCAACAACCAACCTTGCAAGTGCGACAGACGGGACGACAACATCGCCAATCACCAGCGAAACCGTGCCTGCGAATGGTCAGCCGTCGCTCGAAACGGTGAAAACCTTGCTCGACGTGACGAACCCGGATTCCACGCTCTCCGCGGGGCTGGGCTATGATGAAGTCGGCGACGTACTGCGGTACCAGTTCACCGTCACAAACACCGGGCAGGTGTCCTTCGCCGACCCGGTCACAGTAAGCGACACGCGGATACCGGGCGCGATCAGCTGTTTTGCCCCGACGGCTGCGGACCCTGACCTTCGCCCCGGTGAGAGCGTGACCTGCGAGGCGACCTACACTGTGACCCAAGCGGACCTTGACGCGCAAACAGTGGTGAATGAGGCCTTTGCCGAAACTACGTTTGGCGGCGGCACTCCAGTGGTGTCTCCCCCCGCCACCGAGACGGCGGATGTGGATGCGATGCCGTCGGTTGCTGTCAGCAAATCTGCCGCGACACTGCCGCTGACAGGCGTGGGTCAGGTGTTGACCTACACGATCACGGTTGAGAACACAGGCAACCAAACGCTTCAACAGGTTGAGGCAACGGATCCGCTGTTGCCCGGTCTGGTGTGTGAGGCGGCGAGCCTTGCCCCGGGCGCCGTGCTGACCTGTGCGGATGACTACACAGTCACACAGGCCGACATTGACGCAGGTTCTGTCGTCAATACAGCGGACGTCACGGCGATCACGCCTGCAGGTGGGGCTGTGACGGACACGACATCCCTCACTGTAGACGCGCCACCACCGGCCCCGGCGCTTGAGGTCGAAAAGATCGCCAGCATCGAGCCGTTTGGCCCAGCGGGCAGCACGATCCAGTATACTTTTGCAGTGACCAACACCGGCAACGTGACGCTTTCAAATGTGCAGATTGAGGATGCGATCCTGACGCCTGCGTATACGTGCACTATCGCAACGCTTGCAGTGGGCGAGACGAACGCCAACTGTCTGATGAGCTATACGGTCACGCAAGGCGATGTTGATGCGGGCGAGGTTGTGAACACCGTCGACGTCACGGCAACCGGTCCAAACGGTGGTGTTGCAACGGCAACGGACACGTTGCTGACAGAGGGCATGGCTTCAGCCGCCGAGCTCAATGTGACGAAACTTGCCGCGTTGACCGGACCTGCAGAACCTGGCGCGGTGATCAACTATCAGCTGGTCGTTCAGAACACGGGCAACGTCACTGTGACGCCCACGGGTGTGAGCGATGTGATGACGCGTGCGGATGGGACGCCAATCGCGCTTGATGTGCCATTCGCCTTTACCGGTGGAGACAGCAACAACGATGGCCGCATCGCATTGACTGAGACATGGACCTATGAGGCCACCTATACGCTGACGCAGGCCGACATCGATGCGGGCGGTGTCAGCAACAGCGCGACGGTGGACGGCACGGCGCCGAACGGAACGCCTGTTTCTGACACATCCGACGATGGCGATGACGGAGACGGCAATTCGAGCGATGATCCAACCGAAATCCTCGTGCCAGAGGCGCCCGGCGTCGTTGCGGTGAAAACGGCGACCACGGGTGGCGCGGTTGCGGGCGATACGATTGAATTCGAGATCGCGGTGACAAACACCGGTAATGTCAGCCTGCTGAATGTGACTGTCGCTGACAACCTGACCAACAATGACGGCGCGGACATCAGCGCGGGCGTGGTCGGGCCGAACTTGCGGACCACACCTCAGGTGCCGGGCGCGTTGCAACCGGCTGAAACATGGGTCTACGACGTCAGCTACGTGCTGACACAGGCCGATGTGGATTCCGGTGGCGTTAGCAACTCGGCCGTCATTGACGCTGTGACGTCTGTGGGAACGCCCGTGACCGATATTTCGGACAGCGGCGATCCAGGTGATGGCCCGGGGAATGATGATCCGACGAGCGTGACCATCACCGCCGCTCCGAGTGTCGAAGTGACCAAACTCGCGGGCGCGCCAGTTCGGGCGGGCGAAGGGCTGTTTGATGTGACCTTCACTTTGCAGGCTGAAAATACAGGCAACGTCACGCTGGGTGAGTTGTCGATGGTCGATGATCTCGTGGCCTTTGCCGCACCAGCAACAGTTGTGGCCGTGACGACGCCAACCTCCACCGGCTTTGTCTCGGGCGGGGCAAGCGCGAGCTTTGACGGCATTTCCGATACCGAAGCCTTGGCCCCAGGATCAGCCATAGCGCCGGGGCAGGTGGGTGAGGTCGTCTTCACCGTAACGCTTGACGTCACCGATGGCTCGCCCGGACAGCCGAACATCGTCTTGTTCAATGCCGACCGTATTGCAGGCGAAGTGTCCGCGGATGTGAGCATCGCAACAGTCGCTGCGGCGGACCTCGAGATGTCAAAGTCCGTTTCGCCGCGCAACGCGATAGTGGGCGATATTGTAACCTACACCTTGCGTGTCCAGAACAACGGCAGCTTCAATGAAAACGGGCTGACGCTGGTGGACGAGATGCCAAGCGGCCTCGTACTGATGGAGGGCACGGCGCTGATCAACGGGTCTGCGACGCCGGAGCCAGAGGTGTCAGGCCGCAACCTGCTATGGCAGCCGCTGGACTTGCCCGCCGGGCAGGCGATTGAGGTGACGTTTGAGGCCCGCATCGTCGATGGGCCGGGCGAGTTGACGAACCGGGCCTACATCGTGGGGCCAGATGGCCGAATTTTGTCGAACATTGCGACGGCGACGATCCAGATCAGGCCAGAGGCGGTGTTTGACTGCGGTGACGTCATTGGACGCGTCTTCGATGACCGCAACATGAACGGCTATCAGGACGGCGTGACACCGTTTGAGGAAGAGCGCAGCGCCGGAGTCACTGACCAGACCTATGATAGTGGCAAATTCACCGCGCCGCCTGAAGATCCGCCAGAGGCCGAACCCGGTCTGTCAAATGCGCGTGTCGTGACGGTCGACGGCACCGTCATCACCACGGACGAATACGGTCGCTTTAGCGTCCCATGTGCGGCCTTGCCGGCAAACATCGGCTCGAACTTTACGCTGAAGCTGGATGAGACCAGCCTGCCCACCGGCTATCAGGTGACGAGTGAGAACCCACGCACCGTGCGCCTCACTCCGGGCACGATGGCGCGTATGAACTTTGGAGCCGCACTCGCCGACGTGATCGATGTGGCGCTGACGGAGCATGCGTTTGTGAATGGCCAACCGCGCGCAGCGCTGGCGCAGGGTATCGATGCGCTTGCCTTCCAGATGGGCGACGCGCCGACGATGCTGCGCCTGACGTATATGATGCGTGGTGAGGGTGCTAATGTGGCGCGGGCCCGGCTCGACATGGTCGAGCAGATGATCCGAGAGCGATGGACCGGGTCAGGCCGGAACCTGACAATCGAACGCACCATTGCAGAGGGGCAATAAGATGCTGAAACTCACGATGAAACAGCTGCGTTCCTTTGCGGTGCTTTGCGCCTCCTTTTTCGCGATTGCCCATCCTGTGGCGGCCGACACGGGGTTTGCGATCACCATCAATGGCTCGCAAATCGCTGGTGATCCTGTTGTGGCCCAGCAGGTGCGACGCGCAGACGAGGCATTGCAGGACGCCGACGTTCAGATCACCTACGATGGCTTTGGCACGCGCCCGCGGCTCGATCTAGAGCTCGTGGGCCCGGCGCGGGCCTATCGTCCGGGCGATGTGGTCACGGTCCAAAGTGCGCTGAACTATCCGGCATATATCTCCCGTGGCGAGGTGCGGGTGATTGATATGGGCACAACCGGCGGCCCAAGTACGCTTGCCGTCATTCCGATCCAGCCCAACGGGCGCGCCCGGATTGCCGTCCCCGCGGGCGAGAATGTTGTTGTCGTGCACCGCGTCTATGATGCCCAAGGCCGCTATGATGAAACGCGCGCCATTCCACTGGATCGTCCGCTGGGCGCCAGCGCGCGCGACGGGATTGAGGGTGGCGATAGCCTCCTTGCGCGGCAGCGTATTCCTGTGTTCGGGGGGGCTGTCACGGTCTCGGGCGCAAATGTTGCGCCGGGCGCCTCTGTCACCGCGCTGGGGGAGCCTGTTCGGGCCGATGCCTCGGGCCGCTTTGTCATCCAGCGCATTTTGCCTGCGGGAGATTACGGGGTTGGTGTGCGTGTCCAAGGGGCCGGGCAGAACGTCTCTATCGTCCGCGATGTTGAGGTGCCGGCCTCGCAATTTTTCTATGTCGGAACGCTTGATCTGACCTATGGCTACCGCCGGACAGAAGGGGGCGCGCGTGAGAGCTATGACACCGGGCGTTTGGCCTTTTTCATCGAAGGACGGACGCAGAGTGGGTATGAGATCACGGCCTCTGCCGACAGCGGCGAAGGAGAGATCCGCGATATTTTCCGCAGGCTCGATGACCGCGATCCGCGCGACACGTTCCTGCGCGTGGACCCGCGCGATCTCTATCCCACATACGGTGACGATAGCACGCTGGAAGATCGCACGCCGACCTCTGGCAACGTGTTCCTGCGGATCGAGCGTGAGGGCAATTACCTGCAATGGGGCGACTTCGAAGCGCAGCTGGATGGTGATACCTACGTTCGCAATGACCGGACACTTTACGGTCTCTCCGGCTATGGTGCGACCCGCAGCCAAACCTCTCAGGGCGAGCCTCGGGCGCAGGCGCTGGTCTATGCAGCCCAGCCTGATCAGGTACCAGTCCGCGATGTGCTGCTTGGCACGGGCGGCTCGCTCTACCAATTGAGCGAGCGGGATATTTCGCGTGGAACGGAAACGCTCAGCGTACAGTACCGCGATGCCGACACAGGCCGCATCATTTCAACCCAGCGGCTGACCGCCGGGCAGGACTACGACATCAACTACATCCAAGGCCGCGTTTTGCTGCGTCGCCCACTGCAAGGCAGCACGAACGAAGGGGTCGTAGTCGGCTCCGCTGGCGACGGGATCGACGTCGTGCTGGTGGCGCAATATGAATACACGCCAGACGCGGGCGATCTGGACGGTTTTGCCTATGGCGGCCGGGTAGAAGGCTGGCTGACCGATGAAATCCGGTTCGGCATCGCCGGATTGGTTGAGGAAACGGGCAGCGCGGATCAGACGCTGTTGGGTGCGGATTTCCTCTATCAGGTTTCTGAAGACAGCTACCTCCGCCTCGAATACGCCCGATCAGAAGGGCCTGGGTTCGGCTCCTCCTTCTCGGCAGACGGCGGCCTGGTCTTTGATCCTGATGGCGTTGCCTCTGGCACGGGCGAAGCCATCCGGCTGGAAGCCCGCGCCAAATTTGCGGACTTTGGGCTTGGCTATCTCAGCCTGCCGGGCACCGTCGGCTTTTACTATGAGGGGCGGACCGAAGGCTTTGCAACGCTCGACACTCAGGTCACAAGTGCAACGGGGGATGAGACGTTCTGGGGCATCAGCGCCGAGGTCACGATCCGCGAAGGGCTTGAATTCGCGGCGAAGTACGACGACTACAGCAACGCCGTAGGTCAGTTTGACCGGATCGGAACGCTGGACGTGTCTTACGACCTCAGCCCTACACTGACCGTCACGGCGGGCCTTGAATATCGCGACATTCTTGATGCTAACGAGAATGGGTCGCGCACGGATGTTGCCCTGAGGCTCGACTATCAGGCAAGTGATGTGGCCTCGGTCTATGGCTATGTGCAAGGCACCGTGGCCATGGCGGGTCTGGAGCGGAACGACCGCGTCGGCGTTGGTGCCGAGGTAACGCTGGCGAATGGCTGGACGCTCTCTGGCGAAGTCTCAGGCGGCAGCACCGGGGCAGGCGGGCGTTTGCTGGCCAGCTATGCGGACGAGAACGGCGGCAGCCGCTACATCGGCTACACCCTGCAACCCGGTCGCGATATCTCAGGCGTAGACCTGCGGGGCCGCGATGCCGGACAGATCGTTCTGGGCGGACGCCAGCAGATCAGTGACGATGTCTCTGTCTTTGGCGAAAACAGCTATGACATGTTTGGGCGCTATCGCTCGTTGTCGAGTGCCTATGGCGTGACTTACGCACCAAACGATGTGTGGACGACCTCCATCGTGATGGACTACGGGCGTGTCTCTGACGACGCAGACAATGACTTTGATCGGGCCTCGATCTCCATCGGTATGCAATACGCGACTGAAACGATTGAGGCGAGCGGCAGGCTTGAGTTGCGCACAGAAAATGGCCTGCGTTCTGGCGAGCAGATTGAGAGCGATACGCTCTTGCTTACGAGTGATCTGTCCTACCGCATCGACGAGGATCAGCGGCTCGTCTTCTCGGCAGAGCTCGCTCGGACAGAGACGGAGCAGAGCACCACGCTTGACGGCGATTATGCGGATGTCCGGCTGGGCTATGCCTATCGCCCGGTGGAAGATGATCGCCTCAATGTTTTGGCCCGCTACCGTTTCTTGATTGACGAATATGGCCAGCGGATCGAGGGCAACGATGAAAATGGGCCGCTGCAGCGCAGCCACGTGTTCAGCGTTGACGCAAGCTACGACCTTGACCGTAACTGGACCTTGGGGGCCAAGCTCGGCTACCGCTCCGCCGAAACCGCAGCATCAGAAGGGGACGCTTACACCCGCAACGATGCCTGGTTGGCCGTCGCCAGTGCGCGTTACCACATGGTCAACAACTGGGACGCGCTGATCGAGCTGCGCAGCTTTAACCTCGTGCAGGCAGAGACGTCTGACTTTGGGGTGCTTGCAGCAGGCTACCGCCAGATCAATGAGAATGTCAGTGTTGGTGTCGGCTACAACTTCGGCAGCTTCTCTGACGATTTGAACGATCTTGTACAGGATGACAGCGGCATGTTCGTGAACCTGATCGCGCAATTCTGACCTGGTGCAAACAAAAAGGGCCGCACCCGGCAACCGGGTGCGGCCCTTTTGCTTTGTCCGGTGTGCGTTAACCGACAGCGGCCTCGAAACCAGATGTATAAAGCGCGGTCAGATCATCCATATGTGCGCTCTCATCACCCAACGTGACGCTATCGCCGCCGAGGCTGCCTACTTCGATCAAGGTCAGGCCCTGTTTTGCTGCAACCTCGCGCAATGCCCCGGGCTGTTCGCCTGAGCAGGCGATCAGATAGCGGGCCTGATCCTCGCCAAAGAGCTTGCTGATCGTCTTAGGCAGCAACGTGACCCCGGTACCTGCCGCATAGGCCAGCTCGAACGCCGCCAGCGCGAGGCCGCCATCCGATAGGTCTGTGCAGGCGCCAATGTTCTCGCGGTTTGCGCGAATGAAATCACCATGGGCACGCTCCGCCTCCAGATCGACATGCGGCGCATCGCCGTCCGCTCGTCCGGCCACTTCTGCGAGAAGAGCAGACTGTCCCAGGTGACCAAGCGTATTGCCCAGCAACAGCAGTGTGTCACCATCCTTGCCAGTCCCGGCGATGATGTCGCGGAGCGACGAGAAGAGTCCCACTGCGCCAATCGTTGGGGTCGGCAGGATGCCTTTGCCGTCCGTCTCGTTATAAAGAGAAACATTGCCCGACACGATTGGCATATCAAGCGCTGCCACAGCCTCACCGATGCCTTGGATTGCACCCACAAACTGTCCCATGATCTCGGGCTTCTCGGGGTTGCCAAAGTTCATGTTGTCAGTCGTTGCCAGCGGCTTGGCCCCGAGGGCCGTCAGGTTACGATACGCCTCGGCCACCGCCTGTTTACCACCCTCAACAGGGTTGGCCTTGACGTAGCGCGGGGTCACATCGCTGGTGAAGGCCACCGCCTTGTCCGTGCCATGGATGCGGATGATTCCAGCACCCGCACCGGGCGTGCGCAGCGTATCGGCCATGACTTGCGTGTCGTATTGCTCATACACCCAGGCCTTGGAGGCGTAATTGGGGCTGAAAAGAAGCGCCTTCAGCCCATCCATCGGCGTGATGTCAGGGATATCCGTCAAGGGCTCTGCGGCCGGTGTCGGCACCCAAGGCCGGTCGTATTCCGGCGCGGTGGAGGCAAGCTTGGACAACGGCAGGTCGGCCTTCACTTCGCCGTTGTGCATGATGAGGAAGCGATCCTCGGGCAGTGTTTCACCGACGATTGCGAAATCCAGGTCCCATTTCTCGAACACCGCACGAGCCTCGGCCTCCAGCTCGGGCTTGAGGACCATGAGCATCCGCTCCTGACTTTCAGACAGCATCATCTCATAGGCCGTCATATTCTCTTCGCGCTGCGGGACGTTTTCCAGATCAAGCCGCACGCCAAGGCCGCCCTTGTCGCCCATCTCCACAGCCGAGCAGGTCAGGCCCGCGGCGCCCATGTCCTGAATGGAAATCACAGCCCCCGTTGCCATCAGCTCCAGCGTGGCCTCCATCAGCCGCTTTTCAGTGAAGGGATCGCCCACCTGCACGGTCGGACGCTTTTCTTCGATGCTGTCGTCAAATTCTGCAGAGGCCATTGTCGCTCCGCCAACACCATCGCGGCCGGTTTTGGCCCCGAGGTAGACCACTGGCATGCCAACACCAGAGGCTGCGGAATAGAATATCTTGTCAGTATCCGCGAGGCCCGCGGCAAAGGCGTTTACGAGGCAATTTCCATTGTAGGAGGCATCAAACCGCACTTCGCCGCCAACCGTTGGGACGCCAAAGCAATTGCCGTATCCCCCCACGCCCGCAACAACGCCCGAGACAAGCTGCTTGGTTTTCGGATGGCTTGGCTCGCCAAACGACAGCGCATTCATCGCCGCAATCGGACGCGCGCCCATCGTGAAGACATCGCGCAGGATACCGCCCACGCCTGTGGCGGCGCCCTGGTAGGGCTCGATGTAGCTGGGGTGGTTGTGGCTCTCCATCTTGAAGACGATGCACTGCCCGTCGCCGATATCGACGATGCCCGCATTCTCACCCGGTCCGCAGATCACTTGCGGGCCTTCGGTCGGCAGGGTGCGGAGCCATTTCTTTGAGGATTTGTACGAGCAATGCTCGTTCCACATGGCCGAGAAAATGCCCATCTCTGTATAGTTCGGATCGCGGTTCAGGATCCTCTTCACCTCGGACCACTCGTCGGGCGTGAACCCATGTGCGGCAATGACGTCTTCGGTGATGGCTGGATCTTGCATGCGGGCCCCCTGTCGTGCTTGCCTCGGCTTTTAGGCGACGGTGAGGAGGAGGGGAAGAGCGCATGCGCAAGGTTTTGATGTTGGATGTCGATGGGGTGATTGTGCGGCCCACCAACGTGCGGGCCCGAGCGTGGTCCGACACCCTCGAAGCCGATCTTGGGCTGGCAAAATCAACCCTGTCAGAAAAGTTCTTCAAGCCTCATTGGAACGAGATTGTTACCGGTCAGCGCGCTCTGATGCCCCTATTGCAAAGGGCACTCAATGGTACCGGCGTAGATGCTAGCGCATTGCGTGACTATTGGTTCTCGCAGGATGCGCGGGTTGTTGAGGATGTGCTGGAAGACGTCATCCATGCACGCCACAGCGGGTGGACCGTTTTCCTTGCGACCAACCAAGAGCATGAGCGCGCGGAGTATTTGATGGACGTTGTGAGGCTACGCGAGCATTTCGACGGGATATTCTACTCAGCGTCCTTGGGGGCGAAGAAACCTGAACTCGGTTTCTTTGAAAGGACAGGGGAAGAAGACGCGCTTCTAGTCGACGATACAGTGGCCAATGTCGAGGCCGCCCGGCATTTTGGATGGCGCGCGCACCTTTGGAGCGAGGGGCAGCGGTTGCGCGATGTCTTGGATCAGGACAGCGGGCGGCAATAGTTTCTTTGGTAATCCTCTATGGCGGCGGCGAGATCGCGAACCGTGTCGTGTGATGGGTCAACCCACATGACGTAGTTTGGCGTCGCCACGTCTCGCTCGATGATGGGCCAATTTTCGGGGTGGGAGGTCTGGAACGCGACTTGATCGCGAGGGCTTTCGCGGAACTGGCCTTTGGCCGGCTGTCCCGGTGGTGTTTCAAAGAGGATGAGGCCTGAGGAGCCGAGCGTCTCGGTTCGGTGCGACCAGCTATAAAGGCGTCCGTCCGCGTCACGCGAGAGGGTTGCGGACGACAAATCGACGACGACACGGGAAATCACGACGTTCTCATGGGTCGCCGCTGTAAGAGCCAAGAGGCATCCATCTACCAGCATTGCCTGTCCTAGACTGGTCAAGGGCGGATACAGCGTCCACTCCAGACCTGGTTCTACAGGCTCCGGTGGTGGAGGCTGGTCAAGCGAAAGGCCCTCAATCCGCGCGGCAAGGGCGAGCTGACCGTCACTTTGGGCAAACACAGTGAGGGGCGCGAAAAAGAGTGCCCACATTAAGAAGTATCGGAGTTTGGACCCACCACATTTGCTCGTTCGCATCTTTGCTTCCATCAGGCGCGTTT
The DNA here is from genome assembly GCA_020629175.1 of Flavimaricola sp. Taxonomy (GTDB): domain Bacteria; phylum Pseudomonadota; class Alphaproteobacteria; order Rhodobacterales; family Rhodobacteraceae; genus JALZWD01. The sequence goes on from JAHDDU010000007.1 coordinate 80,564, forward strand.
CGCCAAAGTACATAACGCAGCATATTCAGATCGACAGAAAAGAGCGCTAAAATTTTGGGCAAAAAAAAGCCGGGCACAAGGCCCGGCAAAGTCCAACAGGGAGGTGAAGAGATGAGCGTGATAGCATCATCGCCTTCACGATTGGAAATAGGGGCGCGTTATTGACCAATCAAGAAAAGAATATCTTTGATTTTTGCAGTCCCGCTATGCGTTACACGCATAGCTGCGCAATTATGCAGCATTTCGGCAGGTTTAGCCCATTTTCATGCAACTTGCGCGTGATCAAGTTGCAACAGCTTCGTCCCGCCGCCGGCGTCTTTGCTCGAGTATTTCCTCCTGAACAAAGTCGCGGAATGCTGAAATACGTTTAGAAGAGCGCAATTCCTCTGGATAAGCCAAAAAGACAGGGACTTCGTTTGATCCGATATCGGGCAGCACACGAACGAGATCGGGAAATCCTTCGGTCACGTAATCTGGCAGCACGCCAACGCCAAGGCCGTTGATCACACCTTGAAGCACTCCAAAGTAATTATTTACCGTCAAAAGGCTCGGGATGTCGTAGGTCATCAATTCAGCGACGAGAGTGCCACCAGCCGCGACCTGCGGCGTTGACGGGCTTTGACAGATAAGCCGGTGCTGCGCGATATCGGACATCTCGGACATCGCTCCGTGCGCCGCAACATATTCGCGGCTCGCATAAAGCTGCATCGTGATGCTCATGAGCTTTTTGCGGATCAGGTCCGCTTGGCTTGGCTCTTTCATCCGAATGGCAACGTCAGCCTCGCGCATCGGTAAATCCAAAACGCGCTCTTCGAGCATGAGGTCAATTTTCAGTTCGGGGTATTTTGCATAGAGTTTCGGCAGCCGTGGGGCCAGCCAGAGCGTGCCAAAGCCGATGGTCGTTGTCACCCGAAGCTCGCCAAAGACCTCTTCTTCGCTGTCACGGATGCGGGCAGAGGCGGACTCCAGCCGCTTGTTCATTGACTTTGTCGCGTCAAATAGCAGCTCACCTTGTTCCGTCAGGATCAGCCCACGCGCATGCCGGTGAAATAGCGTGGTGTTCAGCGCCTCTTCCAAGGCGCGGATCTGACGGCTGACCGCAGATTGAGACAGGTGCAGCCTGTCGCCGGCATGTGTGAGGCTGCCAGCATCGGCCACCGCGTGAAAAATACGCAACTTGTCCCAGTCCATCATGTCTCGCTCTAAGCTATGATCTGATAGCATAGGTAGTATGCTTGAAGCGTTATGGTTGCAAATATTCTCGAAAATTTTTTGCTGGATAGGTCATAACTTTTGACCTAATGTGAGGCTAATCTTTGGGAGGAGGACCAACATTGACCCGTCAGGACATTTCTCTTCACGACAAGTATGACCTCTCAAAATCACCCGTGTTGCTGAACGGGACACAAGCGCTGGTCCGGCTGATGATGATGCAACGGGCGCGGGATAAGGCTGCAGGTTTGGACACGGCGGGCTATGTGACGGGCTACCGCGGATCGCCGCTTGGCGCTGTGGATATGCAGATGCAGCGTGCAGAAAAACAACTCGCCGAGGCGCACGTCACCTTCCAGCCGGGGCTGAACGAGGATCTGGCCGCCACGGCCATGTGGGGCACGCAGCAGGCCGAAATGCGGGGCGAGGGCAAACACGATGGTGTCTTCGGTCTTTGGTATGGCAAAGGCCCCGGCGTCGATCGCTCGGGTGATGTGATGCGCCACGCCAATATGGCAGGGACGAGCCGGCATGGCGGTGTCATCATGGCGATGGGGGATGATCACACCGGTGAAAGCAGCACGACCTGCCACCAAAGCGACTTTGCGATGGTTGATGCCTACATGCCAATCGTGTCCCCTGCAGGTGTGCAGGAAATCCTGGACTACGGGCAATACGCCTGGGCGCTCAGCCGCTTTGCTGGCGTTTGGGTCGGGCTGAAGACGATGAAGGACACGGTGGAGGTGACCTCTGTTGTTGATGGAGACCCGCACCGGCTGACGTTTGTTGAGCCTGAGTTTGACATGCCTGAGGGTGGATTGAATATCCGCCGCGCAGATCATTGGGTCGAGCAAGAAGAGCGGATGGTCCGCTACAAGCGCCACGCGGCGGAGGCGTTCTCACACGCCAACAAGATGGACAAACGGATGCATGGGCAAGCCGGGGCAAAGATCGGCTTTGTCGCGGCGGGCAAAAACTGGCTCGACCTGTTGCAAGCCTTTGCGATGCTGGGCATCGACGACGCTGCGACTGAGGCGATGGGCATCACGACGTATAAGATCGGTCAGACATTCCCGCTGGACATGAAAGGGTTTTCCGCATGGGCCGAAGGGCTCGACCTGATCGTAGTGGTTGAGGAAAAGCGCAAGCTGATCGAGGTGCAGGTCAAGGAGGCTATCTTTGACGACCGACGCGGGCGGCGGGTCTACGGTTGGACCAAAGGTGGCTCGGGTGACGAGCTGTTTGGCGTCACTGGTGCCCTTGATCCTGCGGATATTGCTGAGAAAATCGGTGGCATTCTGATTGAGGAAGGGTGTGACACCCCACGCGTTCATGAAGGGCTGGCAACGCTCGCTGCTGCCCGCGCTGGCGGCAATACAGGCGATTTAGCGACGCGCATTCCGTACTTTTGCGCGGGCTGTCCGCACAACACATCGACCAAAGTGCCCGATGGCAGCCGCGCCTATGGCGGGATTGGGTGTCATGTGATGGCGCTCTGGATGGATCGTGACAACGAAGGCTATAGCCACATGGGCGGCGAGGGCGCCAATTGGGTGGGAGAAGCGCCGTTTTCAACCCGCGACCACGTTTTCCAGAACCTGGGCGACGGCACCTACAACCACTCTGGCCTGCAAGCGATCCGTTTTGCAATGAGCGCAGGGACGAACATCACCTACAAAATATTGTACAACGATGCGGTCGCGATGACCGGTGGGCAAACGAATGAGGGCGACCTTTCCGCTGATCAAATCTGCCGCGAGCTTTTGGCGTTTGGGATCAAAGAGATCGCGCTGGTTTATGACGAAAAAGAGGATGTCGACCTCAACGTCTTTCCAAAGGGTCTGAGCGTACACGAACGGGCCGAGATGCCGCAAGTCATGGAGCGGATGAAGACAGTCGAGGGCGTATCGGCCATCGTCTACGTGCAAACCTGTGCCGCCGAGAAACGCCGCCGCCGCAAACGGGGCGCGTTCCCGGATCCGGACAAACGCATCTTCATCAACACCGACGTGTGCGAAGGCTGCGGCGATTGCGGTGTGCAATCCAATTGCGTGGCTCTTGTGCCGGTTGAGACCGAGCTAGGCCGCAAGCGCGCGGTCGATCAATCGGCTTGCAACAAGGATTTTTCGTGCCTCAACGGGTTTTGCCCGTCTTTCGTGACTGTTGAGGGCGGCGCACCGCGCAAGCCCAAGGCGGCAGAGTTTGATCTGCCAGACCTCCCCGAGCCAAATCTGCCTGCCATCGATGGTACCTACAACGTCGTCATTACCGGTGTCGGCGGAACCGGTGTTGTCACCATCGGCGCGGTGCTTGCTATGGCCGCGCACGTGGATGGCAAAGGCGCCAGCATGATGGAGATGGCGGGCCTCGCGCAGAAGGGCGGCGCAGTGCACATCCATTGCCGATTGGCCAACACGCCCGAGGATATCGCCGCGATCCGGGTGACGCTTGGCGAATGTGACGCGTTGATTGGTGGGGATCTGGTCACAAGTGCCGGGGCCAAAACGCTCGCACTGATGGCCGAGGGGCGGACCAAGGCCGCGGTGAACAACCATGAAGTTATCACCGGCGCCTTCACCCGCGATACCGATTTCCGCATTCCGGGTGAGGACTTGCAGCTGGCGTTAGAGCGGCGGATCAAGGCAGGCCTCGCGATGTTTGACGCGACACGGCTGGCCGAGGTCATGCTGGGCGATACGATCTATTCCAACATGGTGATCTTTGGCGCGGCCTGGCAGATGGGAGCGGTTCCGGTGGGACGCGGCGCCATTTTGCGTGCGATTGAGCTGAACGGTGCGAAAGTTCCGCAAAATACGCGGGCCTTCGAGATTGGCCGCTGGGCGGTGGCCGATCCAGATGCCGCGGCGGAGCGCACAGCACCGTTGGCAGAGGCGAAACCATTGACGCTCAATGAAAAGATCGCGTTTCGCGCTCAGCACTTGGTCGCCTATCAATCCAAGCGACTTGCGAAGCGGTATGAGCGGTTCGTGGCTGCGGTCGAGAGCGAAGAGGTCCGGACTGCTGTGGCAGAAGGGTACCACAAGCTCTTGGCTTATAAGGATGAATATGAGGTGGCGCGCTTGCTGCGCGGAACTGAGGCCGCTGTGGCCGAGGCGTTTGAAGGCGACGTGTCGCTGCGCTATCACCTGGCCCCGCCAATCTTATCCCGCACGGCCCCGAACGGGCGGCCTGCAAAACGGGCATTTGGGCCATGGGTTGCCCGCAGTTTTCCGATGTTGGCGCGGATGAAGCGGTTGCGTGGCACATGGCTTGATCCTTTTGGACGCACGGAAGAGCGCCGGATGGAGCGGGCTCTGATTGCGGAGTATGAGGCGGACATGGCCGAGGTCCTGCCGCTGATCACCGACGCCACGCGGGACGCCGTGGTGAAACTCGCTGCGTTGCCGCTGAGCATTCGGGGCTTCGGTCCCGTGAAACAGGCCAATGCGGCGAAGGCGGCCAAAGAACGGGAAGCCTTGTTGGCCATCATTCGCGCTGGTGGCATGCCGTTGCCCGTTGCTGCGGAATAGGCAATAGCTGTTGGAAAGCGGCTGCAAAGCGCCTAATACGAAGAAAACGAAAGGTGAGCGGCATGGCAGTTGGAATTTTTGACAGTGGCTTGGGCGGTTTGACCGTGCTGGATGCGGTCTCCAAACGCCTGCCGGACGTTCCGCTGGTCTACTACGGCGACAGCGTGAACTCGCCTTACGGCGTGCGGACAGCCGACAACATCTATGATCTGACGACCGCTGCAACAGAGCGGTTGTTCGACGCAGGCTGTGATTTGGTGATCCTTGCCTGCAACACAGCCTCAGCCGCCGCACTCCGCCGGATGCAGGAAGGGTGGATCCCAGAAGGCAAGCGCGTGTTGGGCGTTTTCGTGCCGCTAATCGAAGCGCTGACAGAACGCCGGTGGGGCGATAACTCGCCACCGCGAGAAGTAGACATCAAACATGTCGCACTCTTTGCGACACCCGCCACGGTAGCGAGCCGCGCGTTTCAGCGTGAGTTGGCCTTTCGCGCGGTGGGCGTCGACGTCGAGTCGCAAGCCTGCGGCGGAGTTGTCGATGCGATTGAGGACGGGGACATGATCCTTGCCGAAGCGCTCGTGCGCAGCCACGTCGATGCGCTCAAGCGCAAGATGCCAAATCCGGATGCGGCGGTGCTCGGGTGCACGCATTACCCGCTGATGGAAGAAACCTTTGCCAAAGCTTTGGGCGAGGGGGTGCAAGTCTTTAGCCAGGCCAACCTCGTGGCCGAAAGTCTGGCGGATTATCTGGAGCGGCGGCCGGAGATGTTGGGTTCCGGCACCGAAACCTTGTTCCTCACATCGGGTGATCCCGCACAGGTGAGCGATCACGCCACGCAATTCTTGCGACGAAAGATCGAATTTCAAGCCGCGTAAGCGTTGAGTTTTGATCTGAGACGATAGGAAGAACTATGAAAAATGTCGCGATTTTAGGGGCTTCGGGCTACACCGGAGCGGAATTGGTACGGTTGATTGCAGGACATTCTGGCCTGCGCATTAAAGCCCTATCAGCCGATCGCAAGGCCGGGATGACGATGGCAGACGTGTTCCCCCATCTGCGCCATCTCAATTTGCCGGCGCTTGTTAAGATGGATGAGATCGACTTTGCCGATGTCGATTTGGTCTTTGCTGCGTTGCCGCATGGTCTGTCGCAGGCGCTGGTGCGCGATCTGCCGGATCATGTGAAGGTCGTGGACCTCGGCGCTGATTTCCGGCTGAGCGATCCGGCTGAGTATGAGAAATGGTATGGTGCCGCGCATGTGGCGACCGAGCTGCAACAGACGGCCGTCTATGGCCTGACAGAATTCAACCGCGAGGCCATTCGCACAGCTCGGCTGGTTGCAGGCACGGGATGCAATGCGGCGACGGTGCAATTCGCGCTGCGGCCCCTGATCGCCGGCGGGCTGATTGATCTCGATGACATCATCTGTGATCTGAAGTGCGGTCCCACCGGTGCTGGACGCGCGCTGAAGGAGAACATGCTGTTCACGGAGCGGAGCACCGATGTTGTTGGCTATGCTCAAGGCGGGAAGCACCGGCATCTGGGTGAATTTGATGAGCAATTCTCCGCCCTTGCAGGCCGCAAGGTTGAAATCCAGTTCACGCCGCATCTGGTGCCGTCTAACCGGGGGATCCTCGCATCTTGCTATCTTAAGGGTGATGCAGAGGCTTGCCATGCGGCGCTGGCGGAGGCCTATGCGGATGAGCCGTTCATCGTTGTTCTGCCCTTTGGAGAAGCGCCGGGGACGGGGCATGTGACAGGGTCGAACTTCTGCCATCTTGGGATTACAGCAGACAGGATTTCTGGCCGTGTGCTGGTGACAGCCGCTCTCGATAATTTGTGCAAGGGGTCATCGGGGCAGGCATTGCAGAACGCCAATCTGATGCTAGGTCTGCCAGAGACCGAAGGATTGATGATGGTGCCTGTGTTCCCATGAGTGGGCTGAAGAACCTCAAAAAGCGCCGTCGCACGCAGATTGTTGGCATTGCGGGCGGTTGTGTTGTCGCCGTGTTGGCCATCCTGTGGTTCCTGCCGGAGGACTCGTTTCAGTTTTTCCGCTCGCCCAGCGAAGTTGTGGACATGCCGCCGCCGCCGAATGAGGTGTTTCGCATCGGTGGGCTCGTTGAAGAAGGGTCAATTGTGCGGGGCGCTGGGGAGGAAATCCGCTTTGTGGTCACCGATGGGGGTGCGAGCGTTGCGGTAACCTACACCGGCATTTTGCCCGATCTTTTCGCGGAAAATCAGGGCATGGTTGGGCAGGGACGTTACATTAACGGCACCTTTGAAGCCATTGAAATTCTTGCCAGACATGATGAAGACTACATGCCTGCCGAGGTCATCGACGCACTAGAGGCGCAAGGTGTTTACAAGCCATCGGACGGTGGCGCAGCAACCAATTAACCAATTCATCTGAGCCTGATCCCTCGCAGCAGAGGGCAGGCAAATGCAAAGTGTTTCCGAAATCGCCGCGGGCATCGTGGCCCGTGAAGGCGGCTATGTGAATGACCCGGACGATCCTGGCGGGGCGACGAACCACGGGGTGACGATTGGGACTATGCGCCGCCTCGGACTTGATCTGGATGGGGATGGCGCGGTGACCACGGCGGATGTTCGAAGGCTAACGCAAACGCAAGCGACCGAGATTTTCGTCGAACATTACTTTCGCCGCCCGCGCATAGCCGAGCTGCCGTCAGTGCTGCAGGCCAGTGTGTTTGATATGTATGTGAATGCAGGCGCAAACGCAGTTCGGATTTTACAACGCCTTCTCAATGACATGCGGATCGCAATCGATGTTGACGGTGCGATCGGGCCGCAAACGATTGCGGCAAGTCACACGGCGGCCGACGCAGCACCCGACCATCTGGCAGACGCCTATGGGATTGCGCGGCGCAATTATTATTACGCTTTGGCCGATGGCCGTGTGGCCAGCCGCAAATATGCGCGGCGCCGTGATGGTGGCAAAGGCGGCTGGATCACACGGGCCGAAGAGTTCATCGCCCCACGTTATCACCTCAGCGACGCCGAGCATCGGGAAAGGACCGCCGGATGGGCATGATCAGGGATTTCTTTGCGATGTTTTTTGGGTCTGACCGGAACGTCATCGTCGAAACGGCTGAGGTCTTTCGAGTGAATGCTGAGGCTGAGAGCGGGCGGGACGCGGCCCATCGGGCGGCGGCATTGCAGCAATATGCGGCGGAGTTTGGCGGACAGCGAGTGGGATGGTTTGATCGTTTTATCAACGGGTTGAACAGGCTTCCTCGTCCGATGATGGCCTTTGGCGTTCTGGGTTTGATGATCGCGGCCATGGTTGATCCGGTCTGGTTTTCGCAACGCATGGTTGGGATTGGTTTGGTACCTGAGCCGATGTGGTGGCTGATGGGCGCGATTGTGTCGTTCTACTTCGGAGCACGGCATCAGGCCCATGGTCAGGCGTTTCAGACATCCATTGCTCAAACGATGGCGCGGGTGCCGCAGGTCGTGAGTGATATCCAATCACTGGAAGAATTGGAGGCCGAACCCGCGCCGCAGGCGAACCCGAACGCGGCCCTTCGTGAGTGGCAGCACACGCAGCCGTGACGTTTTGCGCAGGCCTGTCGCATTGGCCCCGGCGGGCGGCGGCCCTATAACCAGCCTATGATTGCTGAACTTGGACACTTCGCGCTGATTCTCGCCTTTGGGATCGCCATTTTGCAGACTGTTGTGCCGCTGGTCGGGGCCCATCGGGGCTGGCGCAATTGGATGCGCTTTGCCGAACCGGCAGCGACCTCTCAATTCATTCTCATTGGATTTTCTTTTGCGGCGCTAACCTACGCGTTTGTGGTTTCAGATTTTTCCTTACGCGTCGTCTATTTGAATTCGCACAGCGCCAAACCGATGATCTACAAGATCAGCGGTGTCTGGGGAAATCATGAAGGCTCTCTACTGCTGTGGATACTGATCCTTGCGCTGTTTGGTGCGTGTGCCGCGTGGTTCGGTGCGGGACTACCGGAACGGCTTCGGGCGCGGGTATTGGCCATTCAGTCGAGCATTACGGTCGCCTTCCTCGCGTTCTTACTCTTCACGTCCAACCCGTTTCTGCGGCTGGAAATCCCGCCCTTTGACGGACAGGACTTGAACCCGTTGTTGCAGGACCCCGGCCTCGCGTTTCATCCACCGTTTCTTTACCTCGGGTACGTCGGCCTCAGCATGGCATTTTCTTTTGCTGTGGCGGCGCTGATTGAGGGCAAGGTCGATGCGGCCTGGGGCCGGTGGGTGCGGCCATGGACGCTGGCGGCTTGGTTGTTCCTGACCATTGGCATCGCTCTTGGCTCTTGGTGGGCCTATTACGAGCTTGGCTGGGGCGGCTTCTGGTTTTGGGACCCTGTTGAGAATGCCTCGTTTATGCCTTGGCTGCTGGCAGCGGCCCTGTTGCACTCGGCCATCGTGGTGGAAAAGCGTGAGGCGCTGAAGAGTTGGACCATTCTGCTTGCCATTTTGGCCTTTGGCTTCTCGCTTTTAGGGACGTTTATCGTCCGGTCTGGCCTGCTGACATCTGTGCACGCTTTCGCCAATGACCCGGAGCGGGGCGTGTGGTTGTTGCTGATCCTCGGCGTGTTCATGGGCGGTGCTTTGACGCTTTATGCAGCGCGGGCGACCGAGATGGAGGCGAAGGGCGTCTTTGGCACAGTGAGCCGCGAGTCAGCGCTCGTGCTCAACAATATCCTGCTCGCCGTGAGTGCTCTTGTGGTGTTCATCGGCACGATCTGGCCGTTGGTTGCGGAGATGGCATTTGGCCGAGTGTTGTCTGTCGGGCCGCCATTCTTTGATGCGGCTTTCACGCCGTTTTTTGTTGTCTTGGCGATCGTGTTGCCGATCGGGTCGATGATGGCATGGAAACGGGGAAGCCTTAGCCGGACAAGCAAACCGCTGGCGGGCATCTTTATCCTTGCCGTGGCCCTTGGCGGTTTGGCGTTTGCTCTGCAGACGGGGCGTAGTGCGTTGGGGCCGATTGGTGTGATCCTGGGGGCCTGGGTGGTGCTGGGGGCCGGGCTTGATCTCTGGTCCCGTACGGGACGTGGAGAGTTTGTCGGACGGTTTGGCCGCCTGCTGCGGCTGCCGCGGGCCGATTGGGGCAAGGCCGTGGCGCATGCCGGCATGGGGATCACGATTTTCGGTGTCGCCGCTATCACTGCGTGGGAGACAGAGGATATCCGCGTGGCCGACGTGGGCGATAGGTTTGCCGTTGGCGCACATGAAATTGAGCTGCGCGGGGTCGAGCAAGCCCAAGGGCCAAACTACGTGACGACGATGGCCGAGATGGTCGTTTACCGTGGTGGGCGCGAAGTGGCCGTGCTGTACCCGGAGAAACGGTTCTACCCGGTCGCGGGTATGCCGACGACGGAGGCTGCGATACGGAATGGAATTCTGCGTGACATCTACCTCGTGATTGGCGACGCGCAGGAGGGTGGCGGCTTTGCTGTGCGCACGTATATCAAGCCGTTTGCCAACTGGATTTGGGGCGGGGCGATCCTCATGGCGCTAGGGGGCTTGATTTCGCTGAGTGACCGCAGGCTGCGCGTGGCCGCTGGGGCTGCCAAGATGCGGGCGGTACCTGCTGAATGATCCGGATCTTCGCCATTCTGATGATGCTCGCATCTCCCGCAGTCGCCGTGGAGCCGGATGAAATCCTTGATGACCCGGCGTTGGAACAACGTGCACGAGATATCTCGTCCGGGCTTCGCTGCACGGTCTGCCAGAATGAGAGCATCGATGAAAGCAGTGCCCCCGTGGCGCGGGATCTGCGACTGTTGGTGCGGGAGCGTTTGGTTGCCGGAGAAAGCGACGAAGAGGTTTTGGCCTATGTCGTGGATCGCTTTGGCGAATATGTTCTGCTGCGCCCCGACGCGCGGGGCGCGAACCTACTGTTGTGGTTGGCGGCCCCTGTTCTGTTTGCCGTCGCACTCTTCGTTGGCTGGCGGGTGATCAGGCGCCGTCCGGCACAGGCCAAGGATAGCCTCTCGGACGAGGAAAAGGCGCGGCTTGAGGAATTATTGCGTCAGTGACGTAGGATTTCCCTTTTCTGAACTGATGAGTTCACTAGGTATGGGATAACGACGCGATAAAGGATCGTTCCCATGGATTATGATACCATCACGCTGAGCTACGCGGATGATATAGCAACGCTTAAACTCAGCCGCCCTCGAGTGATGAATGCACTGAACACCCAAATGCGGGCCGAGATTACGGATGCGGTGAAGGCGGCGGAACGTCAGGCTCGGGTGATCGTGATGACGGGCGCGGGCAAATCCTTTTGCTCTGGGCAGGACCTTGGGGATGGCGGCAGCGCGGCCAAGCTCGATTTGGAGCGGACACTAAGGGATGAGTATGTCCCGATGCTTCGGGCGATATTCGATTGCAAAGTGCCGACGATCTCTGCCGTCAACGGGCCTGCGGCCGGGGCAGGGGCGAACCTTGCGTTGGCGGCGGATGTAGTGATCGCCTCGGAGGATGCCTATTTCGTGCAAGCCTTCACCCGGATTGGACTGATCCCAGATGCGGGCGGCACCTATTGGTTGCCACGGCAGATGGGTGCGGCGCGCGCGATGGGTGCGGCTCTGTTCGCAGACAAGATCAGCGCCCGTCAGGCCGCTGATTGGGGGATGATTTACGAGGCGGTTGGCGCTGAGGAATTCGACGCGCATTGGCGTGCCCGTGCCCAGCATCTGGCCAAAGGCCCGACAGAGGCCTACCGCCATGTAAAGGCAGCGATCCGAGGGTCGTTTGACAATTCGCTCGACCAGCAATTGGCGCTCGAGGCAAAACTGCAGGGCAAATGCGGTCAGACCCATGACTTTAAGGAAGGTGTCGTGGCCTTCCTCGAAAAGCGTCCGGCAGCCTACGAGGGCCGCTAAACGAAAATGGCCGCCCCAAAAGGGGCGGCCATCCTCGTTCATGATCAATCGGCTCAGTAAGCCATATCGATTTCAAACTCTTCTTCCTGCTCTACCGCCTGCTCTGGCACCGGCACGTAGTCTACGAAGTAATCGTTGCAGTCAGACGATGCGCTGTAGCACAGCTCGTCCACAGCGCCTGAACCGGTGAGGTTGACGTCCATAGACGCCACATCTGTACCGTTCAGCGCCACAACAGCCTCGCCATTGTCGCCGGTGACCGGAATGTCGACGGTGCGGATCAGATCGCCAGCTTCGTTGAACAGGTCAATCGTGCCGCCACGCTCTTCGATGTCGAGTACGGTGATGGCCGTCACATCCGATGGTACGTCAAAGTCGAAGGAGATCGTGCCGCCGTTCCAGTTGTCATCAGCGTCCGAGCTGTCGTTATCCTCGGAGATGATGATGATGTTGCCCTTGTCAGCATACTCAAGATCATGATCACCACCGGTTGGGCGGCTGCTGTCAAAGATCATCGCGTCATTTTCGCTGTTGGCACTGTCGCCAGCGCGCTGCGCCGAGATCGTGACACCGTCGAACTGATCGCTGACAACGTCGCCAGACTGAAGGCCAGCTTCGAAATCAACCTTTGTTGTATTCGGATCAACGACCACTTCGGTCTGGGCTGTCACTTCGATGTTGTCGATGAAGATTTTCTCATCATTGGCCGAAATGTCCGAGACGATGCGGAACTGAACAGTGTTTTCAGCGGTATCCAGGATGCCGCCTTCGTAGTTCAGCGTGCCGTAGTGCGCGTCAATGGTCTGACCGGTGTTGGAGCCAACGAGCTCGGTTCCGGCGTGGTTCACACGGAACTCATCAAGCGTCACCCAGTCGCCGCCATCAATGCGGACTTCGACGGTCAGCGTGTCTTCATAGCGACCAGACGCTTCAAACCGATGTGCATTCGGCACGCGGGCATCAAAGCTCAGGGAGACGGGGTCGCTTGTGTTGATCGTCTCAAGGGTCAGAGCGCCGTCATCGTCGCCATCGGTGCGTAGCTGGCCCCAGACCGCATCCCAACCGGCACCGTGCTGAACGATATCACTCTGGCTGGCATAGCTTAGGCCGTTGAAGTTGTCGGACTGAACCGTCTGCTCAACAATCTCAATCACCGGCTCGCTTGGCTCACCTGCGTCAGAGCTTGTCAGTGCGATGCCTTCGCCGCCATCGGAATCGACCACAGCAACGATGTTGTTGAGGTCCAGGTCCTCAATCGACAGCTGCGCGCCATTCTCTGCAAAGATCGTAAAGCCCGCTTCGCTGACAGTGCCATCGGTGGAGCTTGGGGCGAGGCCGAATTGAACACCGACGTCGTAGCCTTCGGCCACTTGCGCGCCGTTGCTGAGGGTGTTCACTGCGCCGGGTTCGTTGTCAAAGCCGGTCAACTCGCGGTCGTTCTCTTTTGGGAAGACGGACAAGGCAGAAACGGTGCTGTCATCGGCGAGGTTGAAGAAGATGCCGTCGATGTCCGGCGCGCCCTCGGCACCGATAAGTGTGAAGGCCAGGCTGCCCTCATCTTCGGTGATCAGAACAGTAACGGTTGGATCACAGCCAAGTGTCACAGTGGCTTGGTTAATTGCAGGCATACGGCCCCCCATAGTTAAGACTAAAGCGCAGGTGCGCGGAATATTGCTTATACGGAGCATGGCTGAGGCGTCATGGGAAAAGCGTCAATAAACGCTCAAAATTACGTCATTATTTCTTGATTGGAAACGATGTGTAGCTCATGGAAAAGACTGTTTCCGTCGAAAACTTTACAAGACATTGAGAGTGGTCTCAAAAATGAATTGACCTTACGGAATAGGGGGTCATCTAGATTCGCTAGGCCCCAATCGGTCTCGTCAGCTCAAAATACTGGCTGTCGGACCATCGCCCGTCGATCAAAAAAGTGTCGCGTTCGAAGTACGATTCCTGAAATCCCAACGCCCTCAAAAGCCCGCATGAGGCCGCGTTGCGTGGGTCGACGTCTGCGATGAGGCGGGGGTGAGGTGTGGTGCGCCACAAATAGGGAATGATGGTCTCCATCGCCTCGCGAACGATGCCTTGCCGCCAATGCGAGCGGCGCAACATAAAGCCCACCTCCTCGCCCTCAAAGTTACCCGCGTTGCCGATGTACGCGCCGTCCATCTCAATCTGGAAGTTCCGGGGCGCGCGATCCCAAGCCGCAATGCGATACTCAAGCATCGCCTTTGTCACGCTCGGTTCCGCGTGCGGGACGGTGGACCAATAGCGCATCGCCTCGGCATCGCTGTAGACCGCGAACATGGCGTCGAGGTCCGACAGGCGCGGTTCGCGCAAGAGAAGGCGCTTGGTGCGCAGCATCATGAAAAAGGGCGCCCTGCGGCGCCCCAAGCTTTAGCGGTTTTCGATGTCGACATAATCGCGCGATGTCTCACCCTTATAGAGCTGTCGTGGACGCCCGATCTTGAGCTGCGGGTCGGCCAGCTGCTCGGACCACTGTGAAATCCAGCCCACTGTCCGCGCTAGCGCAAAGATTGGCGTGAACATTGAGGTTGGGAATCCCATCGCCTCAAGGATGATGCCCGAGTAGAAATCAACGTTCGGGAACAGCTTCTTCTCTTTGAAGTACGGATCTTCAAGTGCCTGTTTCTCAAGCGCCTTGGCAACCTGAAGTTTCGGGTTGTTCTCGATGCCCAGCAGGTCCAGCACTTCGTCCGCGCTTTCTTTCATCACGGTCGCGCGGGGATCAAAGTTTTTGTAAACGCGGTGGCCAAAGCCCATCAGGCGGAAGGGATCGTTCTTGTCCTTGGCACGCTCGATGAACTCTGGGATCCGGTCAACGGATCCGATCTCCTCGAGCATCTCAAGACAAGCCTGGTTCGCACCACCATGTGCAGGGCCCCAAAGACAGGCGATACCGGCGGCGATACAGGCAAATGGGTTGGCCCCGGACGACGATGCAAGGCGCACGGTCGATGTGGAGGCGTTCTGCTCGTGATCCGCGTGCAGGGTAAAGATACGGTCCATCGCACGGCTCAGGACGGGGTTCACCTCATACTTCTCGGCCGGGACAGAGAAACACATGTTGAGGAAGTTCGACGCGTAGTCGAGGTCATTGCGCGGATACACGAAGGGCTGGCCAATGTGGTATTTGTAAGCCATCGCAGCCACGGTCGGCATCTTGGCGATCAAGCGGATCGTTGCGACCTCGCGCTGATGCGGATCATTGATGTCGGTGCTGTCGTGGTAGAAGGCCGACATAGCCCCCACAACGCCTACCATGATCGCCATTGGGTGCGCGTCGCGGCGGAAGCCACGGAAGAAGTTCATCATCTGCTCGTGCAGCATAGTGTGGTGCGTGACGAGCGATTCAAATTCCTCAAGCTTTGCTGCCGAGGGCAGCTCACCATAAAGCAGCAGGTAGCATACTTCGAGGTAGTGGGATTTCTCGGCCAGCTGATCAATCGGGTAACCACGGTGCAACAACTCGCCCTTGCCGCCATCGATGAAGGTGATCGTAGAGTCCGTTGACGCAGTGGAGGTGAAGCCCGGGTCATATGTGAAGACACCGGCCTGACCATAAAGCTTGCGGATGTCGATCACATCAGGCCCTGCGGTCGGCGAATAGATGGGCAATTCGTAGTCTTGGCCGTCAATCGTCAGGGTCGCGGTTTTTGTGCTTTCGGCCATGGTGAGGTCCCTTCTGAGATACAGCGCCGAGGGCGCCGTGTGGCTGCATCGTACAGACGCCGCGTAACGGCGAATGATGACAAATTCGTTTCAGGTGTCTTTTCGATCAGGCCGCTGCATCTGACAGGCGCGCGATAGTTTCCTCGCGGCCCAGAACCAGCATCATGTCAAAGACACTCGGCGACACGCTTCGCCCGGCCAGCACGGCGCGCAACGGCCCCGCAAGCTTGCCAAGATTGAGGTCATGGGCGGCCGCTGCGGCCCCGACGACTTCTTCCAGCGCGTCTCGCGTCCAGCTAACATCTTGCAGCTGCGGCGTCAATTCGTTCAGTATACCACGGGATACATCAGTCAGGTTTTTCGCCGACTTCTCATCCGGCGTAATGGGGCGTGATGTGAGAACAAAGTGTGCTTTATCAAGGAGTTCGGGCAAGGTTTTGGCCCGCTCCTTCAGGCAATACATTCCCGTGATCAGCCCGTGACGTTGCGCGTCGGAGAGAGGCGTGCCATCGGTTGCCGCCAAAAACGCCTCAATCTCTTGCAGCAGTGCAGCATCGTCGGCGGCGGCGATATGCTGGCCGCAAATGTTCTCGAGCTTTTTGACGTCAAATCGGGCGGGGGAATTGTTCACGCCGGACAGATCAAACCACTCCCGCGCCTGCGCATCGGTGAAAAATTCATCATCCCCATGGCTCCAGCCCAGACGGGTTAGGTAGTTCCGCATGCCAGCGGCGGGGTAGCCCATCGCCTGATACTCAGCGGCGCCCGTCGCGCCGTGGCGTTTGGACAATTTTTTGCCATCGGGGCCAAAGATCAGCGGAATATGCGCCATCACCGGTTTGTCCCAACCCATTGCGTCGTAGATGACGCCCTGGCGGAAGGCATTGGTGAGGTGGTCATCACCCCGGATCACATGGGTCACTCCCATATCGTGATCGTCCACCACGACCGCGAGCATGTAGACTGGCGTACCGTCTGAGCGTAGCAGAACCATATCGTCGAGCTGCGCGTTATCGAGCGTGACGTCGCCCTGCACCTCATCTTGGATCGTTGTCTTGCCCTCAGCCGGCGCCTTGAGACGTACGACAAATGGGGCATCAGGATGCGTGGCCGGATCAGCATCGCGCCAGGGGGAACGGAAAAGGGTGGAGGTGCCAGCGGCTCGCGCGGCCTCGCGGAAGGCCTCGATCTCGTCTTGCGTCGAGAAACATTTGTAGGCCGTGCCACTGGCCAGCATTTCGTGCGCCACGGCCGCATGCCGCTCGGCACCTGCCGCTTGTGAGATGGGTTCACCATCCCAATCCACGCCCAGCCATGTCAGCCCATCAAGGATGGCCTGAGTGTTTTCAGGTGTCGACCGCGCCTTGTCCGTATCCTCGATCCGCAAAAGCATTTTGCCGCCGCGGCCACGAGCATAGAGCCAGTTGAACAGCGCTGTCCGCGCGCCGCCAATGTGAAGCGCACCAGTCGGAGAGGGCGCAAAACGGGTAACAACGGCGGAGTTGGACATGCGGGATTAACCTTTCGTTCACCATGACGGCGCTAGAGTGATCTGCGCAGGGATACTGGCCGAAAGGGGGCGTGACAAGTGCGGCTGTTGTCCTCTTTGACGGACCTGTGGCTGGCGCAGCGGGCGCATCTGATCGGCTGGGTTCCCGTTTGTTTTGGCTGTGGGATCGGGGCGTATTTTGCGGCACCGGTGGAGCCCTCACGTACGACGTACATCGTATTGTCTTTGCTCGCGTTGAGTGCGGCAATTGCAGCTGTTCGGTGCGGCGCCACAGCCCGGCCCTTGCTCCTCGGCGTGGCGCTTCTCGCGGCAGGCGTGCTGGCCGCCGGATACCGAAGCCATGCCACCGCGGCCCCCGTCCTCGGGTTCCGCTACTACGGCCCGGTTGAGGGACGGATCGTCACGATCGACCGCTCCGGCAGCGATGCGGTGCGCCTGTTGCTGGACCGCGTTCGGCTTGATCGGATGTCACCCGAGCGGACGCCGATCAAGGTGCGCATCAGCCTGCACGGTGACGATGCCGATGTCGCGCTGCACGTCGGTGATCGCGTCATGACTACGGCACATCTGTCACCTCCCTCAGGGCCTGCGGAACCGGGCGGGTTCGATTTTCGCCGTTTGGCGTGGTTTCAGCAGCTTGGCGCCGTGGGGTATACGCGCAATCCCGTATTGCGTGCGGGTGCGCCGGAACCAGAGAGCCTCTGGCTGAACACGCTCCGCGCCAGGATTTCCCGCGATATCCGAGAGGACATTCCCGGCGACGCGGGTGGTTTTGCCGCCGCGATCATGACGGGAGACAGGAGCGGTCTATCAACGCCCGCGCGGGATGCTATGCGGGCCAGCAATCTGTTCCACCTCATCTCTATCTCGGGCATGCATATGGGGATGCTTGCGGGGTTTGTATTTGGCGTTGTCCGCTACGGAGCGGCCTTGATCCCGCCTCTGGCGCTCCGCGTCTCCTCCCGCAAACTCGCGGCGTTGGTGGCGTTGCCCGCGGCGGCGTTCTATCTGGCTCTTGCGGGCCGGGCGATCCCGACAGAGCGCGCCTTCATCATGGTAGCTGTGATGTTGGTTGCGGTTCTGTTCGACAGGCGTGCCCTCACCATGCGGTCTGTGGCTATTGCCGCGATGATCGTGCTGGTCTTGCGCCCCGAGAGCCTGCTGAACCCCGGGTTTCAGATGTCCTTCTCTGCCGTTGTTGCGCTGGTCTTTGCCTTTAGCCATATGAACGGAACGCATCGCCCGCGGCCCATGTGGCAACGCGTTTTGATGCCGGTAGTGATGCTCTGCTTTTCCTCGCTGGTGGCAGGTTCTGCAACGGCGCCTTATGCAGCGGCGCATTTCAATCGAGTGGCGCACTATGGCGTGCTGGCCAATTTGTTTGCCGTGCCCGTCATGGGGCTCATCGTCATGCCGGGGGCCGTCATCCTCGCCGTGCTTGGCCCGCTGGGGCTGGGGGGGCCGGCGCTTTGGATGATTGAGACGGGTTCCTCCTGGATTTTGTCCGTGGCCGGGACAGTGTCTGCGCTAGATGGTGCTGTGACACGTGTTGTAAAGCCGGGCCCTTGGGTTCTGCCGATCCTGACGCTCGCGGGATGCTTCTTCGTCCTATGGCAGGGGCAAACGAAGTGGGTGGCGGCCGTGCCCGCGACGGCAGCGGCTCTAATGTGGTTAGGGGCCGAGCGGCCCGCCGTGCTGGTCGCTGACAGCGGTGGGTTGATTGGCGTTCTGTCAGCAGACGGGCGCGCGTTATCGCGGGAACGAGGGCACGGCTTCGTGGCCGAGGTCTGGTTGGAGAATGACGGAGTGGCGCTTGATCAAGCGGAGGCAGCTGATTTGCCCGGACTGCAAGCGCAAGGACGGCGCATCAGCGCGCAGGTGGGGACCGCAACCGTGATGCAGATCTCGGGCGTGACCGAAATGCGGGCTTTGGCGGATTGTGCGGGTGCTGACATTCTGATCCTCAACGTTGAGGATGAACGACAGCGCGACTGTACCGTCTACGATATCCGAAGATTGCGACAAACAGGGGCCTTGGCCATCACTCCGGGTGCCACAGGCGTAACGATCACCACAGCCAGCGAGCTAAGCGGTGATCGCCTCTGGACACGACGTTAGTATGTGCGGATCAGCCCAACCAAACGTCCCTGAACCTTTACCTGGTGGTCCATGAAAATCCGCGTTTCATACGCGGGGTTCGCGGCCTCGAGAGCGATGCGGTCGTTCTGCTTGCGGAACCGCTTGAGCGTTGCTTCCTGATCCTCAACGAGGGCCACGACAATGTCCCCATTATCTGCAGTCGTCGTCTCGCGGATGATCACGACGTCGCCATCGTTGATGCCCGCATCAATCATCGAGTCGCCCTGAACTTCGAGCGCGTAATGCTCGCCCTTGCCCAGCATCGTCTGCGGGACGGCGACGGAGTGGGACACTTCCTGAATGGCGGCAATAGGTACACCGGCGGCAATGCGCCCCATAACATTCAGCTCAATCGCGCCCGCGGCTTCAACCGGCATCGCCCTTCGCGGCGTGCTGTCAGGCCGGTCCCCATCAATCACTTTGGGCGTAAAGCCCGCGGATTTGTCCTGCATCGCGTCTGGCAGCTTGACGATCTCCAACGCTCGCGCGCGGTGTGCAAGCCGCCGGATAAAGCCGCGTTCTTCCAATGCGGTGATGAGGCGGTGGATGCCAGACTTGGATCGCAGGTCCAGCGCCTCCTTCATTTCGTCAAAGCTTGGGGGGACACCATCGCGTTGGACGCGTTTGTGAATGAACTCAAGTAGATCCAGCTGTTTCTTCGTCAGCATTCTGCTCTCCGCATAGCTGGCGCGACTGCGCCTTGTTTGCGGTATGTTCTATGCGTGTTCTCGTTTTGTGTCAACCTATGGTCAAATGTCGATGACATCGACCATGTCACCCATGTTCTGCGCAGGGCTGTTTGGGGGCTGCACCAAAAGGCAGTTCGCCTCGGACAGAACGGTCAATAAAGAGCTGTCTTGTTTGCCGAAAGGGGTAACGCCATCAGGGGCGATGTGGGCGCGCAGGTAGTGTTCGCGTGGGCCGTTGGCAGCGATGGGCACGGCCAGGGGAACGCTGCGGCGTGGGCTTGCCGCATGGCCTTGGCCCAGCATCGCGCGGATCATGGGGGCCAAGAAAATATGGCCGCATACCATGGCCGATACCGGGTTGCCGGGCAGGCCGACCATCGGTACATCGCCCATCTTTCCAGCCATCAGCGGTTTACCCGGCCGCATCGCCACCTTGTAGAATGACTGGCTCATCCCCTTACCCTCAGCCGCTTTGGCGACGAGGTCGTGATCTCCGACAGAGGCGCCGCCGATGGTAACGATCAGGTCGGCGTCGCTTGCCAGATCGAACACCAGCTCAAGCGAGGGGAGGTTATCCCGCGCAATGGGCAGCAGGCGTGGTGCGGCGCCAAGCGTTTTGAGCATAGCGTAGAGGCCGTAGCTGTTCGACGCGATTATCTGATCCGGGCCGGGCGTTTCACCGGGCTGGACCAGTTCGTCACCCGTCGCGATGAGCGCAACTTGTGGTTTGCGCGTGGCTGTCACCGCCGGCACGTTCATCGCGGCAAGAAGGGCGACGTCGCTGGGCGTCAGGACGCGGGGAGCGGGTAGCGTGTCACCAACGGCAAAGTCGCCCGCGGCGGGGCGAATGTTGCGGTTGTCTGAGAGTGGGTTCTGAAGTGTGATTGTAGATGAAGAGCGTTCCACATCTTCTTGAATAATAACGCGCTTCACGCCGTCAGGAACCGGTGCCCCGGTAAAGATTCGTACAGCCTCACCGCTCGAGATCTCGCCCTGAAAACGATGTCCCGCCGCAGCTTCGCCCACGACAGTCCAGCTGTCGCCGACGGTGGGCGCATCCTCGGATACTCCATAGCCATCCATGGCCGATGCGGCAAAGGGCGGTTGGTCACGTTTGGCGATGGCGGGTTCACGCATCGTCCGGCCTGTGGCGTCGATCAGGGGGACAGCTTCGGTGGGGAGCGGTATTGCCAATGCAAAAAGTGCATCGAGTGCCTCGGACACGGGGATCAAGGGGCGGCCTCGTAGGTACCGGATTTGCCGCCGGATTTATGCGTCAACTCAATCCCGCCGATCGACATGCTCTTTTGCACGGCTTTGAGCATGTCATAGACGGTGAGAGCGGCAGTGCTGACGGCTGTAAGCGCCTCCATCTCAACGCCTGTCTGACCCGTGGTCTTGACCGTGGCTGTGATGCGCACGCCAGGCAGGTCCGCGTCGGGAACGAGGTCGAGCGCCACCTTTGTCACTGGAAGAGGGTGGCATAAAGGGATCAAATCGCTGGTTTTTTTGGCACCAGTGATGCCCGCAATCCGCGCTATGCCGAGCACGTCGCCCTTTTTCGCCGTGCCTTGGGTGACATAGGCCAGCGTCTCTGCCGTCATCACAACATGGCCAATGGCGGTGGCAGAGCGTGAGGTGTGGGCCTTGTCCGAGACGTCGACCATATGCGCCTGACCGTCGCTGTCAAAATGCGACAGGCTCATGCTGGGACCGGATTGGCGAGGAGGTCGCGCGTGGCGGCGCTGACATCGTCTTGGCGCATCAAGCTTTCGCCGATGAGGAAGGTGCGTGCGCCGTGGCCGGACAGATCGGCCAGGTCTGCAGGCGTGTAGATCCCACTCTCGGCCACAAGGAGGCGGTCCGACGGCACGCGCGCGGCCAGCGTACGCGTGGTGTCAAGCGTGACGTCAAAGGTCTTGAGGTTACGGTTATTGATCCCGATGAGCGGAGACTTGAGCTTGAGGCCGCGCTCCAACTCCTCGCCGTCATGCACTTCGACAAGGACGTCCATGCCCCATCCAAAGGCCGCATCCTCAAGCTCGGCGGCTTGGGCATCGCTGACGCTGGCCATGATGATCAAAATGCAGTCCGCATGAAGCGCGCGGGCTTCAGCAACCTGATAAGTATCATACATGAAATCCTTGCGCAGACAGGGCAGGGATACGGCGTTGTGCGCGGCAACAAGGTAGCTGTCTTGTCCCTGAAACGAGGGCGCGTCGGTGAGGACAGACAGACAGGTCGCACCGCCGGCGGCATAGGCCTGCGCGAGAGTGGGTGGGTCAAAGTCAGCCCGAATTAAGCCTTTGGATGGGCTCGCCTTTTTGATCTCAGCGATGAGGCCATAGCCGGAGGTGGAGGCGGCTTTCAATGCGGTGGCAAAGCCGCGTGGCGCGTCTGCCTCTTTGGCTTTGGACTCGACGTCGCTCAGAGGCACGGTCTTTTTGCAGGCTGCTACATGTTCGAGCTTGTAGGCTTTGATCTTGTCAAGAATGTCCATGTCCGGTCCTTCAAGCGGCAGAGGTGATGCGGGCCAATGTCTCAACGGCCTGTTTCGCCTTGCCGCTGTCGATGCTCTCCCGCGCCATTTCGGCACCGTCTTTGAGGCTGTCAGCCTCGCCTGCGACGACGATAGCAGCGGCGGCGTTCAACAGCACGGCATCGCGATAGGCGGAGGCCTCACCATCCAGCAAAGCGCGGAAGGCGGTTGCGTTCTCTTCCGGAGTGCCGCCGATGATCGCCTCAAACGGATGCACGGGTAGCCCGGCCTGCTCGGGGTGAATTTCGCGCATGGTGATCATGCCGGACGAGAGCGCCGCGACCCAGGAGATCCCGGTGATCGTCAGCTCATCTGTCCCGTCCGATCCATGGCAGAGCCACGCGGCCTCGCTGCCCAATTGCTGCAAGGTCTGCGCCATAGGCAGGATCAGCTCTTGGGAAAAGGCGCCGGTCAGCTGGCGTTTGGCGCCAGCGGGGTTCGTCAACGGGCCGAGGATGTTAAAGATAGTTCGCGTGCCAAGCTCGGTCCGGGTGGGCATCACGTGCTTGACCGCCGGGTGGTGCATCGGGGCCATCATAAAGGCGATGCCCGCTTCACGCAGCGCCTGCTCAACAACCTCTGGCCCGACCATAACGTTGATGCCCATCGCGGATTGGACATCTGCTGTCCCGGATTTGGAAGAGAGATTGCGGTTGCCATGCTTGGCCACCGGAATACCCGCGCCGGCGGTGACAAAGGCCGCAGCAGTCGAGATATTGAGCGTGTGCTTGCCGTCACCACCAGTGCCCACGATATCAATCGCCCCAGCCGGGGCCTGAACAGGCACGCATTTTGCGCGCATGACGGCAGCAGCGGCGGCGTATTCGTCCACCGTTTCGCCGCGCGTGCGCAGCGCCATCAAGAGGCCGCCGATCTGGCTTGGCGTTGCCTCTCCCTCAAAGAGAATTTCAAACGCCGCTTGCGCTTGTTCGCGGCTCAACGGCCCTTCGGCGGCGGCATGGATCAGGGGTTTGAGGGCGTCACTCATGCGGTCACCGGTACGACATCTAAAAAGTTTTGCAGCATCTTATGCCCGTGCTCAGAGCGGATGCTTTCTGGGTGGAACTGGACACCGTGGATTGGCAGAGTCTTGTGTTGCAGACCCATGATCGTGCCATCTTCAAGCTCGGCTGTGATCTCCAGCTCGTCGGGGAGGCTCTCTCGCTCAACAACCAGCGAGTGATAGCGGGTGGCGTCAAAAGGAGAGGGGAGGTCTTTGAACAACCCCTTGCCGCTATGCGTCATCTTGCCCATCTTGCCGTGCACTATCTCGTGGCAGCGAATGACTTTGCCGCCAAAAGACTCGCCAATCGTCTGATGCCCCAGGCAAACCCCCAGCAGCGGTGTTTTGGTTTCCTTGGCTGCCTCGACCATGGCAAGGCAGATACCCGCCTGCGCGGGATCGCACGGGCCGGGCGACAGGACGATGCCCGCCGGGTTCAGACCCATCGCAGTCTGCACGTCGATCTTGTCGTTGCGATGCACAACGACATCCGCGCCCAACTCGCCCAGATAGTGGACAAGATTATAGGTGAAACTGTCGTAGTTATCGATCAAGAGTAGCATTCTTGCCACCTGTGCAAATTGGGGGCTACCGTCCACCCGGAAAGAGACGATATAATCCCCGCATACATGGGCCGCCTTGGCAGGTGGCGTCAAGGCCCGCGCGCAAGAACGTGGGCGACATCAAGGGTTTCTAGCAGGGAGCAGCGCTGTGTTTCGTGGATATCTCGCAGGTGGGCTGACAGGTTTGGCGGTTTCAACCTTGGCCTTGGGGGCGGCTTCAGTCCTTGGCCCACAGCCGGCAGGCAATACACCGCCAAGCGCGCCCAGCGTTGATGCTCCTGCGCTGGCCGAAGGGCCGGCAGCTGACGCTACGCTGCCTGCCGTTGCCGATACCGAGGGCTCGGCGCCAGCGCCATCTGTCACGCCCGATGTGACGCAACCAGAAGCGACAGGCGATGCCACCGTCACCGACACCGCTGCGGTCCCGCGCCCTGAAACGGATGATCAGGTGGCCACGCTCGACAGCCCACAAATTGCGGAGCCGATGGATTTGGAGGCGCCAGTTTCGCAACCAGTGCTGCCAAACCCCCAGGGCCTTGCACCCAGTGCGCCGTCTGAGGAAGGGGCGCCAGAGTTGGATACAACAAGTGCGGAACCACCGGCTGCGCCAGAGGTGGCCGCGCCTGAGGTTGTTGT
>JAHDDU010000079.1 GCA_020629175.1 Flavimaricola sp.
ACCCCCTTGCCACACCCCCCAAACCCTCCTATACGCGGCACTTCATCACCCACTCCACGGGAATCAGAGTGACGCGCTAATCCCAGCGGCTCTCCTGTGATGTTGAAAGGAAATGGCCGTGAACGCCAAAGAACTGCACGACAAGTCACCTGACGAGCTGCGTCAGATGCTGACGGACCTTAAGAAAGAGTCCTTTAACCTTCGTTTCCAGCAGGCCACCGGCCAGATGGAAAACACATCCGCGATGCGCAAAGCCCGCCGCTCTGCCGCTCGCGTCAAAACAATTCTGAACCAAAAAGCAGCCGCTGCTGCGTCGGAGGCCTAAGTCATGCCAAAGCGTATCCTTCAGGGCACCGTCACCAGCAACCAGAACGCCCAGACTGTTACTGTGCAGGTCGAGCGTCGCTTTAAGCACCCGCTGCTTCAGAAAACCATTCGTAAGTCCAAGAAGTACCGGGCTCATGATGAGAACAACGCCTACAACGTGGGCGATGTGGTTCGCATTCAGGAATGCGCACCAAAATCCAAGACGAAGCGTTGGGAAGTGATCGGCGCAGACGCCTAAGCCCCCTACGTCACATTAATCGAAACCCTGGGGCCATTGCGAACGGTCCCCAAAGGTCGGGAGACATCAAATGATTCAGATGCAGACCAATCTGGATGTTGCTGACAACTCTGGCGCTCGCCGAGTTCAGTGCATCAAGGTCTTGGGCGGGTCGCACCGCCGCTATGCATCGGTCGGCGATATTATCGTCGTCTCGGTGAAAGAGGCCATTCCACGTGGTCGTGTGAAGAAAGGTGACGTCCGCAAGGCCGTCGTCGTGCGCACAGCCAAAGAAGTCCGCCGCGAAGATGGCACTGCCATCCGCTTTGACCGCAACGCCGCGGTTATCCTCAACAACTCGAACGAGCCCGTTGGCACCCGTATCTTCGGACCAGTCGTGCGCGAGTTGCGTGGCAAGAACTTCATGAAGATCATCTCGCTGGCTCCGGAGGTTCTCTGATGGCTGCTAAGTTGAAAAAGGGTGATACCGTCATGGTCCTGACCGGTAAGGACAAGGGCAAGACGGGCGAGATCACCGAAGTGAACCCAAGCGCTGGCAAGGCTGTGGTCAATGGCCTCAACATCGCCATCCGCCACGTCAAGCAAAGCCAGAACGATCAGGGCGGCCGCCAGCCAAAGGCGATGCCGATCAACCTGTCGAACCTCGCAATTGTTGACGCCAACGGCAAACCTTCCCGCGTCGGTTTCCGCATGGACGGCGACAAGAAGGTCCGCTTTGCCAAGACAACAGGGGATGCGATCTGATGCTTGATACTGCAAACTATACACCCCGCCTGAAGGCCGCTTACGCTGACACGATCAAAGCGGCGATGAAGGAAGAATTTTCCTACAAGAACGACATGCAGATCCCGCGTCTGGACAAAATCGTTCTGAACATCGGTTGTGGCGCAGAAGCTGTTCGTGACAGCAAGAAAGCCAAATCCGCTCAGGAAGATCTGACAACAATCGCTGGTCAGTTGGCCATGGTCACCCGCGCCAAGAACTCTATCGCTGGCTTCCGCGTACGTGAAGACATGCCGTTGGGTGCCAAGGTGACACTGCGGGCCGACCGTATGTACGAATTCCTCGATCGTCTGATCACGGTGGCCATGCCCCGCATCCGCGACTTCCGCGGCGTGTCGGGCAAGTCCTTTGACGGCCGTGGCAACTACGCCATGGGCATCAAAGAGCACATCGTGTTCCCAGAGATCAACTTCGACAAAGTCGATGAGAACTGGGGAATGGACATCGTCATTTGCACCACTGCAAACACTGACGCCGAAGCAAAGGCACTGTTGAAGCACTTCAACATGCCTTTCACGAACTAAGCGTCGGGGAGAGATAGATATGGCTAAAAAATCCATGATCGAGCGCGAGAAGAAGCGCGAAAAGCTGGTGGCGCAGTATGCTGAAAAGCGTGCCGCTCTGAAGGCAATCATCAACGACCAAGAGAAGCCCGTCGAAGAGCGGTTCAAGGCGTCTTTGCAGCTCGCAAAACTGCCCCGCAACTCTTCGGCTGTGCGTCTGCACAACCGTTGTCAGCTCACCGGGCGTCCACACGCCTACTACCGCAAACTGAAAGTGAGCCGGATCGCGCTGCGTGACCTTGGCTCCAACGGCGAGATCCCCGGTCTCGTCAAGTCCAGCTGGTAAGGGAGGGTTTAGATTATGAACGATCCTATCGGTGATATGCTCACACGTATCCGCAACAACCAGATGCGCGGCAAGGCCACGGTGGAAACACCTGCCTCCAAGCTGCGCGCCTGGGTTCTGGATGTGCTCAAGGACGAAGGCTACATCCGTGGCTACGACAAGATCGACGGCAAGGACGGTCACCCCGCCCTGCGCATCGAGCTGAAGTACTACGAAGGTGTCCCCGTCATTCGCGAATTGAAGCGGGTCTCCAAGCCCGGTCGCCGCGTCTACATGGGCTCGAATGACATCCCGCAGGTCCGTCAGGGTCTGGGTGTGTCGATTGTCAGCACGTCCAAGGGCGTGATGTCGGATGCAAACGCACGCGCAGCCAACGTTGGCGGCGAAGTGCTCTGCACAATCTTCTAAGGAGAGCGTAATGTCTCGTATTGGTAAAAAGCCGGTCGAGCTGCCCTCCGGGGTTGAGGCGAAAGTCTCCGGCCAGACCATCGAAGTGAAGGGCCCAAAGGGCACCCGCTCCTTCACTGCGACAGATGATGTCACCATCGCTGTTGCCGACAATGCCGTCACCGTTGACCCGCGCGGCAAGTCTAAGCGCGCCCGTCAGCAGTGGGGCATGTCCCGCACACAGGTGCAAAACCTCGTCACTGGCGTGACAGAGGGCTTCAAAAAAGAGCTCGAGCTTTCGGGTGTTGGTTACCGTGCGCAAATGCAGGGCAACACGCTGAAGCTTTCGCTCGGCTATAGCCACGATGTGAACTTTGAAGTGCCGGAGGGGGTGACCGTCACCGCCGCCAAGCCGACCGAAGTCACAGTGGAAGGGATCGACCAGCAGCTTGTGGGTCAGGTCGCGGCAAACATCCGCGAATGGCGCAAGCCCGAGCCGTACAAAGGCAAAGGCATCAAGTACAAGGGCGAGTACATCTTCCGCAAAGAAGGGAAGAAGAAGTAATGGCCAACAGCAAACGTCAATTGTTCATCAAGCGTCGTATGCGCGTGCGCAACAAGCTTCGCAAAGTGAACGCAGGCCGTATGCGCCTGTCCGTGCACCGCTCGAACAAGAACATCTCTGTTCAGCTGATCGACGATGCAAACTCCGTCACACTCGCTTCCGCCTCTTCTTTCGAGAAAGGCCTCGGCGTTGTGGGTCAGAACAACATCGAAGCGGCAACAAAGGTTGGTGCAGCGATCGCCGAGCGTGCGAAAAAGGCCGGCGTGACCGAAGCCTACTTCGACCGTGGCGGCTTCCTCTTCCACGGCAAGGTGAAGGCTCTGGCCGACGCCGCGCGCGAAGGTGGTCTGAAAATCTAAAGGACGGGGTGGGGCAACCCACCCTTTCCATTTGCAGGGCATTCGCCCTCGATGACCGGGGCCTTACAGGGCACTGCGGTTGGACAACCGGGCCACAAGGCCCACGACACAAAGGAAAGCCGATATGGCAAGAGAACCAGGACGGGGCCGCCGCGATCGCGATGAAGCACCCGAATTTGCAGATCGCCTCGTTGCGATCAACCGCGTCTCCAAAACCACCAAGGGTGGTAAGAACTTCGGCTTTGCTGCCTTGGTTGTTGTTGGCGACCAGAAGGGCCGCGTGGGCTTTGGCAAGGGTAAAGCCAAAGAGGTGCCAGAGGCGATCCGTAAGGGGACCGAGGCTGCCAAGCGCAACATGATCCGCGTTCAGCTGCGCGAAGGCCGCACGCTGCACCACGATATGAACGGCCGTCACGGCGCTGGTAAAGTCGTGCTCCGCACAGCCCCTGCCGGTACCGGGATCATCGCCGGTGGTCCAATGCGTGCTGTGTTTGAGATGCTGGGTGTGCAGGACGTCGTGTCCAAGTCCATCGGCTCGGCCAACCCCTACAACATGATCCGCGCCACGATGAACGCTCTGTCCAAAGAGCAGTCCCCTCGTGCCGTCGCTCAGCGTCGTGGCAAGAAAGTCGCCGACATTCTGCCCGCACGTGACAACGCTCCGGCCGCCGAGGCCGAAGCCACCGAGGAGGCCTAAATCATGGCGAAAACCATTGTTGTAAAGCAGATCGGCTCCCCGATCCGCCGCCCCGCCAA
>JAHDDU010000044.1 GCA_020629175.1 Flavimaricola sp.
CGCGGGCGAAGGTTGCCGACAAGTTTGAGGGTGATGAGTTGGAACGTCAGGCGCGGCACAGGGTGTTTCCGGGCAACCGTCCATCGGTGACGCTGGCCTATCCGCAGTTGGATCCTTTTATGCTCGGTCAAATCATCGCGCTGTATGAACATCGGGTGTTTGTCGAGGGCGTTGTTCTTGGGATCAACTCCTTTGATCAGTGGGGCGTTGAGTTGGGGAAAGAACTGGCCACGGCGTTGCAGCCGATTGTTGAGGGTGGTGATGCGACGGGTAAGGATGCGTCAACGGCTGGGCTTGTGGGGTTCTTGCAGGGGCAGGGGCTGTAGTTTTGGTGATGAAGTTTGGTTAGCGGACTTAGGCGGCATTGGCAAAATCCTTACATGATGACAGAACACTCACATGAGAGAATGCGACGAGATAGGCTGGCAAAGCTGGGAACTGGTTAATGAGGAGCAGCGAGAGCGTTTTGAGGTACAGCTACGAATGGAAGTTCGGGCCGGACACCCGCTTTACGAAGCTGTTGAAAGATTAAAGGTAATTGCCAGGGATGGTGCCTCAGACGATATTCTCGTAGCTGACTTCTCCTGCCCCGACAAAACGTACGTGGTACACTTGTGCTGGTCGAATGGGACCGGTGAAGACACTTTGTTCCCATCGACATGTTCAATGTCGAAGTCGGTTCTGCCGCCAGAGTACCAGTAACGGCGACGAGGATTTTTGCTTAAATTTTACGTACGGAATGCTTCGTGTCGAAGCTATGTCTGTGGCCCGGCCTGAATGGTGCTATCGCGTTTTAACAGGGTTTCACGAAACGTGTCCGGCAGCGGCATCTTGCTCCCATCCTCGTTCAGAAACACCACGACTGCGGACCCGGTCGTCTTCAGCCCGCCATCAGCGAACAGTGCGTAGTGCTGGGTGAAGCTGGTGCGGCGCATTTCGACCGTGCGGGCGCAGGCGATGTAGTCGGCCATCATCAGCTCGGCGTGGTATTCAGCGGTCACCTGTTTGACGACGATGCGGGGGCGTGGCGCGTCTGAGGTGTAGTCATGGACGCCGTAGTCTTGCAGGTAGTTCACACGCAGAGTTTCGAACCAGCGAAAATAGGCCACGTTGTTGACGTGACCCAGCGCATCAATCTCGCCAAAGCGGACTTTATCGGCGCGGCCATAGGACCATGGCTCGGGGATGCCGGCGGCCCGCAATGCGGGTGCATCGAGGGCCGTAAGAAAAGTCATTTGGCCGCCGTCACGATGATCTCAACAAGGTAGCCGGGCGTGGCAAGCTTGGCCTCACCGGCGTAGCGGGCGGGGCAGTGGCCTTGGGGCACCCAGGCGTCCCAGACAGCGTTCATTTCGGCAAAATCATCCATTGAGGCGAGCCAGATTTGCGCCGTCAGGATGTTTTCATTGGATGTGCCCGCCTCGGCCAGCAAGCTGTCGATCTGGGTGAGGATCTCTTGCGTCTGTTTGGTGACGCTTTCGCCTTCAGCAGCGACCTGGCCTGCGAGGTAGACCATATCGCCGTGAATGACGGCCTGGCTCATACGGGGGCCAGTGTGAAGACGGGTGATGTTGGGCATGAGGCGCGCTCCGCGATGTTGGATTGGAGCGGGTAACGGGAATCGAACCCGTAACAAGAGCTTGGGAAGCTCGTGTGATACCTTTTCACCATACCCGCGCGTAGATTTGGCTACTTGACCTGTTCGGATTGGTCAAGCGCAACGGTCTGCTCAGAAACGATGGGGTCGTCTAAATTCTTCGGCAAACGTCATAATTGGCGACATAATTCGGCCAGATCCGACATGGATTTCTGCAATGCGAACAGCCCATCGCGACATGAGAGTTGAGGCCGGTCGTAGAAGGCAACGAGTGAAGTATGACGGACTTTCTGACATCACGTGAAGCGCTCACTGCGCTCTCGGTGCTCCGGTCCATCAACAAGGACCAAGCACGGACGCAATCTGCCCTGTCGACGGGCAAGGTCGTGCCGACAGCGCGTGAAGATGCGGCGCTTTGGAGTATTTCCAAGGGGATTGAATCAGAAATTGCGACTTACAGGGCCGTGTCGCGGAGCTTGGGGCTTGGATTTGCGACTGTTGCAGTTGCGCGGGAGGCAGCAGAGTCGGTTGTGTCATTGCTGACCAATCTGAAGGGTGTGGTTGTTGAGGCTCGCGGGGATCCTGCCCGCGCCACTGCCGCGTTTGATGATAGCATGGCGCAAATTGAACAGGTCGTGGCCGCGGCGCAGTTCAATGGCTTAAACCTGTTGCGGCCGGGCGCGGTGGAAGATGGCCAGTTTCGGATTTTGTCCGGGTTTGACGAAGATCGCAATCCGACCTTCATAAAATTGCAGATGTTCAATCTGACGTCGGGATCAGCGCTGCGTGAAGGGGCTGTGGCGCTGGATCCGAACCTTGATGATTTGAATGGCGGCTTGTCTTCTGGCTCGACACTTTTTGGGTCTGTCCAACAGGAGACGCTCACTGTTGCGGACACGATAACTGAGGGTGATCTTTTAGCGATAACGATAGAAAATGCGACCAATGATTTCGCGCCTCTTGCTACGAACGACCCCGCCCAAATTTCCTACATCGTCCAAGAAGGTGATGATGGTCAGGCGGCCGCCGAGGGCCTAGCAGACGCCCTAAACAGGCACGTCGCGCTACGGGGACTGGCGTCAACCGCGCTGTCCGCATCAGCTGACGGTACATCTGGCGGCATATCCATCGAACGGGGGGCGACGCCGCTGTCTGGCGGATACGACATTGTGGTATCTCAATATTCGGCATCTGATGTTGAGGCGCCGGGCGCATTGTCTGGCCTTGCAGACGTGGACCTTGGCGCTGCGCTCGAAGCTGGCGGTGGGGTAGCTGCGGAAGCAGATCAGACGGTTTTTGGCACGATTGGTGGTGGGATCGGTGGGGTAACGGGCGGTCTGCCGGCTGGGGGCAACGGCGGTTTGCCCGGAGGTGTAGGCAGCGGTCTAGGCGGGACCAACGCACCGCCTGGTGGTGGGACCGTAGGTGGATCTCCGCAACCAGGAAGTGGAAGTACAAATAGTGGCGACGGGAGCGCCGCAACGGGAACGTCAGATAATGGTCTGATCGCAATCCTAAATACAATTGATACGGCTATTGAAAATTCGATTGATGTGGCCGCCGCGCTCGGGCGCGCCCAAAGACGCATCGAGACCCAAGAAGGGTTTTTGTCGGCTCTGAAAGTTTCGCTTATGGATGGCCTGGGCGTCTTGACCGATAGTGATCTAACGGAGGTGTCTGCGCGCAAAGCCGCCCTCGATGTTCAACAAGCGTTGGCGCGACAAAGCCTTTCTATAATCAACCAGAAGCCACAGGTTCTGCTACAGTTGTTTGGCTAGCTGCGCCGTCTTCTGCGGCGTCCACCACTCTCATCCCCACCACCCGTGTTCCATACCTCCTCCGGCAGGCTCACGACGCTGCGCAGGATAGGAAAAGGCTCAACCGCGTTGGGGATGGCGCTGGCATTGACGAAGTGTTCCTGAAACCGCGGCTCGATCGCGGTTTCGATTTTGTGGATGTTGTGGACGGTCTGTTCAATTTCCACCCGCGCCTCGCGGTTCAGCAGGGCGATGCGGGCGCCTGTACCTGCGGCGTTGCCGGCGGAGGTGACTTTGTCTAGGGGCGCGTCGGGGATCATGCCCAGAACCATCGCGTGTTTGGGCGAGATATGCGCGCCAAAGGCCCCCGCAAGGACGACGCGATCGACGGCATCGACGCCGAACTTGTCCATCAGCAGGCGTGCGCCCGAATAGAGAGCAGCCTTGGCCATCTGAATTTCGCGGATGTCGCGGTTGGTCACAGTGATTTTTGGGCCGCCTGTTGCTGTGCCGTCGTGGACAAGAAAGCTGTTGGTGCGGCCGTCTTCAAAGCAGTTGGGCGATCCGGTCTGCTCGGCTGAACCGATGAGACCGGGGGCGTCGACGATACCCGCCATGCGCATCTCGGCCACCATCTCAATAATGCCCGAGCCGCAGATGCCGGTGACGCCGGTTGAGGTTGTTTGTTCGGCAAAGCCTTCCTCGTCGGACCACAGATCACAGCCGATGACCTTAAAGCGCGGCGTTTTGGTCGCAGGATCAATCTCGACCCGCTCAATCGCACCGGGGGCGGCGCGTTGGCCCGAGCTGATTTGCGCGCCCTCAAACGCGGGACCGGTGGGGGAGGAGCAGGCGAGCACTTTTTCGCGGTTGCCCAGCAGGATTTCAGCGTTGGTGCCAACATCGACAACAAGCACGAGGTCGTCGGATTTGTCCGGTGCTTCAGACAGCGCCACAGCGGCAGCATCCGCGCCCACATGCCCCGCGATGCAAGGCAGCAGATAGGCGCGGGCGCCGGGGTGGAGGTTGAGATCAAGGTCTGACGCACGAAGGGCCAGTGCGTCCGAGGTCGCCAGCGCAAAAGGGGCCTGGCCGAGCTCAAACGGGTCAATCCCCAGAAACAGGTGGTGCATGACCGGGTTGCAGACGAACACAACGTCGACGATGAGCTCGCGGTCAATCTCGGCCTCGGCGGCGATCTGAACGAAGAGGGCATTCATGCCCTCGCGCACGGCGTTGGTCATCTCCAGCGCGCCGCCCGCGTTCATCATCCCATAAGAGACGCGCGACATCAGATCTTCGCCAAACCGGATTTGCGGGTTCATGATGCCGGAAGAGGCAACAACTTCTCCTGTCGCCAAATCGCAGAGGTGTGCGGCGATCGTTGTGGAGCCGAGATCGACAGCGAGACCGTAGATCGCGCCCTCGTAGAACCCCGGCCAGACATTCATGATCCGGGGGCTGAACGTGTCGTCGCCCAAGTGCACGGCGCAAGTGACTTTCCATTCGCCTTTGCGCAAGGCTGGCTGCAATCGGGTGAGAACGCCGAGGTCCGCTTCAAGGTCGGGCAGGTCCCAGTCGCGGCGCAAGGCAGCGACGAGGCGCTCCAGATCGCCCGACGGGTCGTGCATATCGGGCTCCGCGACTTCGACATAGTAGAGCCGGGTGGAGGGGTTCATGACGATGTCCCGTGCCTCGGCGCGCTTACGTACCACTTGCCGATGCACCTGACTTTCGGCGGGAACGTCGATGACCACGTCGCCCTGCACGGTCGCCTGACAGCCAAGTCGGCGGCCTTTGGGCAGGCCCCGGATGGTGTCGTACCGTTCTTCGACACTGTTCCAGTCGGACAAGGCGTTGTCCGCAACCGTCAGCCCGTGTTTGGAAAACTCGCCATATCCAGGCGTGATCTGGCATTTGGAGCAAATGCCGCGCCCGCCGCAGACACTGTCGAGGTCGACACCAAGTTGCCGCGCGGCGGTCAGGATCGGCGTGCCAACGGGGAAATTGCCTCGTTTCCCAGAAGGGGTGAAGATGACGAGTGGATCTGACATTGCCGCGCCTTTGACTGTTTACGCGTAGGATAAAAGTCTTCCCCCGGGAGGGAAGGTCAGTTCGCGTCATGATGTTTATGAAAGCGGCATGTGATCATGCGGAACGCGCTGACGCGCGTACGACATTCTTGGTGCGATGGGGCCGTTCTCGCAAAATGTCTGCGTGGTTCTTGCCGAGGGCGGGGCCTCCGGCGGGGGTGAGGGCCCACAGAAGTTAGGGCGTTGTTAACCAATGCAATCTAGCGTGAAGGTGCGGTCGCGCTGGGGAGTGACGATCGTGCCCGGAGAAGTCGCCCTGTTTCCTGACCTCACAATGGTCTGTCTTAGCTGACGCTGGAGCAGGGCGCATCGTCCTGACTTCTTTGGGCCGACACCCCGGGGGAGCGCAGCGGGGGCAGCGCCCCCTATGTCCGGTTGTGAAAGATAAACCCCAGGAAGTTGAGTAGGACCTGTGCCGCAAGGATGCTGGTGCTGCCAGTGGGATCGTAATCGGGGGCGACTTCGACCAGGTCGATACCGACAACCTCATGTTTGCGCGTCAATTGCTGCAACAACTCGAGGACATCGTAGTATAGAAACCCTCCGTGGCTGGGCGTGCCGGTGCCCGGTGCGATGGACGGGCAAAATGCATCGATGTCGATGGTGACATAAACGCGGGCGGCTTCGGGGATGCGCTTGATCGTTTCGACCGGTCCCAAGGCGCGGGTTTGGCGCACACTGAGGATATCGCTGCCCATAGCGCGGGCGTCGGCATAGCCTTCTTTGGCGGTCGAGCTGACATTGCGTATGCCAATTTGGGTGAGACCGGTGACATAGGGCTTTTCTGCAGCCCGGCGCATCGGGTTGCCATGGCCGTTGCGGACACCATGGCGCACGTCGACAAAATCGAGGTGGGCGTCGATCTGGACCACATGGATGTCACTCTGGCCGTCGAAGGCATTGATGCAAGGGATGTTGATCGAATGGTCGCCGCCGATCGTGACGGGCAGCGCGCCCGCCGCAAGTGCTGCGCGCACGCCAGTTTCGATGTTTTTGTGCGAACCTTCGGTATCGGTGTGGATGATGTCGGCGTCGCCCATGTCGATGATACGCACGCTCTCGTCGAGGTAAGTTGCGTCATCCTCGTGATCGTAAGCGCCTGCGTGGCCGAAGGAGAAGAGCGTTGATGCCTCGCGGACGGCGCGGGGGCCAAAGCGCGCGCCAGAGCGGTACTGCGTGCCAAAATCAAAGGGTGCCCCCAGCACGGCGACGTCAGCGTCGATCGTGCTCCAGTCCGAAACATAGGGGCGTTTGCCGAATGTTGCGATGCCCACAAAGGGGAGGTTCAGGCGGCCGGTATCATAGGTATTGCTCATGAACGTCAGACTGGGCGGAAAACTGAGGCGTCACAAGAGGGGAATGCGCGGATCGCCCCTTTCCCCCGCGCGGTATCCATGAGATAGGGACGTGCCAAACGAGACCCTCCCAAGGAGCTGCCCCATGGAGATTCGCGAGGCTTTGACCTTTGATGATGTGTTGCTGGTGCCGGGGGCGTCGAGCGTCCTGCCGTCCACGGCCGATACGCGAACGCATGTCACCAAGAGCATTGGGCTGAACATCCCGTTGTTGTCGTCGGCCATGGACACGGTGACAGAGGGCAAGATGGCGATCGCGATGGCGCAGGCTGGCGGCATGGGCGTTGTGCACAAAAACCTGGACGTTGACGCGCAGGCGCGGGAAATCCGGCGGGTGAAGCGATTTGTGTCGGGCACCGTCTACAACCCGATCACGCTGACAGCGAACCAGACGCTCGCGGATGCCAAGGCTCTGATGGAACGCTACCGTGTCACAGGTTTTCCCGTGGTCGATGGCGATGGCCGGGTGGTGGGGATCGTGACCAACCGTGACATGCGCTTTGCCAGTGACGACAGCACGCCGGTGCATGCGATGATGACGGCAGACAATCTGGCGGTACTGCAAGAGCCCGCCGATCTGGACGAGGCACGTAGCCTGATGCAGGCGCGGCGGATTGAGAAACTGTTGATCACTGATGGCGCGGGCAAGTTGACAGGACTGTTGACGCTCAAAGACAGCGAGCAGGCGGTGTTGAATCCAATAGCCTGCAAAGATGCGCTGGGCCGTCTGCGCGTTGCGGCGGCGACGGGTGTTGGCGAAGCGGGGTTTGATCGCTCGCAAGCGTTAATTGAGGCGGGTGTCGATATGCTGGTCGTGGACACGGCCCATGGCCATTCCGAGGGTGTGGCGCAGGCGGTTGAGCGGATCAAGACGCTATCGAACGAGGTGCAGGTCGTGGCGGGCAACATCGCGACGGGTGAGGCGGCGAAAGCGCTGATCGGGTCGGGCGCGGATGCGGTGAAGGTTGGGATTGGACCCGGCTCGATCTGCACGACGCGGATGGTTGCGGGCGTGGGTGTACCACAGCTCACGGCGATCATGGATTGCGCGGCGGCGGCCGGTGATGTGCCGGTGATCGCAGATGGCGGTATCAAGTTCTCGGGAGATTTTGCAAAGGCGATTGCTGCCGGTGCGTCCTGCGCCATGGTCGGCAGCATGATTGCGGGCACAGATGAAAGCCCAGGCGAGGTTATCCTTTATCAAGGGCGCTCGTTCAAATCCTACCGCGGTATGGGCAGTATGGGGGCTATGGCCCGCGGCTCGGCTGATCGGTATTTCCAAAAAGATGCTGCCACGGATAAACTGGTGCCTGAGGGGATTGAGGGGCAGGTGCCTTACAAGGGCCCGGCGGGGACAGTGATCCACCAGCTTGTTGGTGGCTTGCGGGCGGCAATGGGGTATACCGGATGTGCTAATGTCGAACAGATGCGCAAGAACTGCTCGTTCGTGAAAATCACCGGTGCCGGGCTGAAAGAGAGCCACGTGCATGATGTGCAAATCACACGGGAAAGCCCGAACTACCGGGTCGGCTGATGACGCCGGGGGCACGCGTTGCCGCAGCGGCGGGCATTCTAGAGGCCATGATCGGTGGTGCGCGGCCTGAACAAGCGCTGAGCCATTGGGCGCGGGGCAGTCGCTACGCGGGATCCAAAGACAGGGCCGCGGTGCGCGATCTGGTGTTTGATGCATGGCGCAGGCGCCGGTCTTATGGCGTTCTGGGGGGCGGTGACACGGGCCGGGCACTGATGCTGGGCGCGATCCGTGCGCGGGGTGAAGACCCGCGCGTCCTGATGAGCGGCGAGCGGCATGATCTGGGCCCACCGACAGCGGACGAGGCTGCAGGCGCGCTGGACACGGCAAGCGCGGCTGTGCGCGTCGATATGCCCGATTGGGCGTTTGAGCGGTTGTGCGATGTTTATGGAGACGAGGCGGTTCAGATTTCGGCGGCTCTGCAAGATCGTGCGCCTGTTTTTCTGCGGGTGAACCTGGGCAAGACATCGGTTTCAGACGCGCAGAAGTGCCTGTCGGAGGACGGCATTCTGACTGAGCCCCACGATGATGTGCGGACTGCGCTTCGGGTCACTGAGAATGAGCGCAGAGTGAAGGTATCGCGGGCCTATCTGGACGGACTTGTCGAGCTGCAGGATGCCTCGTCGCAGGCCGCGATGGCCGCGTTGCCGTTGACCGATGGTATGCGTGTGCTGGACTATTGCGCCGGAGGCGGTGGCAAAAGCCTGGCCATGGCCGCGTTAGCGAAAATCGAAGTGGACGCGCATGATGCCAATCCGGCGCGCATGAAGGATTTGCCAGAGAGGGCACGACGCGGCGGGCATGAGATAGCGGTTGTAAGCGACCCGAGCGAAACCGCGCCTTATGACCTCGTGCTTGTTGACGCGCCCTGTAGTGGAAGTGGAACGTGGCGGCGCGATCCGGACGGTAAGTGGCGATTGACGGCGGAAGGCTTGGCGGATTTCCCGACGCTTCAAGCCAGTATTCTTTGCGACGCTGCAAAACGGATCCGCGCGAACGGCATCCTTGCTTATGCGACGTGTTCGATCTTTCCCGATGAGAATTCGAACATGATCGCGCAGTTCGTGACGCAGCATCCGCAGCTTCGATTGTCCTTTGAGAAGCAGTGGCTGCCCACCACAAACGGCGATGGTTTTTATTTGGCAATTCTTGAGGGAGTTTAATGCGCTCTTAACGGGTGGTCAGGATTTCAAAGCAACCAATGGTTGTTTTGTGGTGGTG
Source organism: Flavimaricola sp. (assembly GCA_020629175.1). Taxonomy (GTDB): domain Bacteria; phylum Pseudomonadota; class Alphaproteobacteria; order Rhodobacterales; family Rhodobacteraceae; genus JALZWD01. Next base: position 9,555 of record JAHDDU010000044.1, read on the forward strand.
TTCTGATAGGCTCTGAATTGAAAGTTTACCAATCGTTAGGGGTTCTTCGATTGAGTGAGCGCAGTTCGATTCGAAGGATTTTGCGTGTCCGGCCCAGAGACTTCATCCACTGTAGACAGTGCAACTAAGGCCGCCGTGCCCCAGGCCAGCATGCCCCTTGCCGTGCTGCTTTTGGCCTGTGTTTTTGCGGCTGCGGGATATTCGACCGGGCCAATGGCGCTGCGGATTCTGCTTTTTCTGACGGGAGCAATCCTGCTGTTCTGTGCCAGTTATTTCGCAGTGCAAATTGCGCAGGCAACAGTGTCCCGGCGTTTGTCGCTCGAGGCTTTGGATGGCGTTATCACAGGCGATGATGACGCGTCTTATGTGACGGATGATGCTTTAAAAATCCATTTGATGAATGCGGCGGCCATGGCCCGCGTCGACAGGCGCCATATCCAGCAATTGCCCGCTGCCTTCGGAGACCTGTTCGCCCATCCCGAGGCGGCGCTGGGCAGTCTTTTGCTGCGGTGCCGTGCGCGTGGGGCCGCGACGGAGGATGTCGTCACACGGCGGGGGCATTTGCGACTAGGCGTGCGGCAATCGACGGCCGACCTCTACTTATGGACGCTGACCCGATTGTCGGAGCGTGTGGGCGCGGACAGGGCGGCGAACGTGATCAGCTTGCCCATGATGACGGCAGGGCCGAGCGGGACGATCCTGTTCATGAATGATGCGCTTCGGTCCATCGTTGGCGGCCGGGTGAAGACACTGGATGACGTGTTTCTGGATGCGGATGTGGCGCCGGGCAAGCTCAACCGGATCGAAGGTCAAGAGGGCCCGATTGATTGTGTCGTCGCCGAAGTCCCAAGCACGGGTGGCCGTCGTGAGCTTTACATCTTGCCGGCCACGGGCGCTGTGGCAACGGTGAGAGGGACCGAGTGGGACGCGATCGAGGATTTACCGGTTCCGCTATTGAAGTTGTCGGTTGGGGGCGACGTCCTCGATGCAAACCGCGAGGCGCGGCAACTGCTGCCGATGGAGATCACGCCAAGCACCCGCCTGTCGGATTTGCTTGAGGGGCTCGGCCGACCGGTCGTTGATTGGCTGGCAGAAGCGGCGGAGGGGCGCGGCGTGCCCGGCCCGCAATTCCTGCGGGGAACGGGGGAGCATCAGGATACGTTTGTCCAAGTCACGCTCAATCTCGCGGGCGACGGGGCGGACCGCCACCTCCTCGCGGTGTTGAACGACGCGACCGAGCTAAAATCGCTTGAGGCGCAGTTCGTGCAAAGCCAAAAGATGCAGGCCATTGGGCAATTGGCGGGTGGTGTTGCGCATGATTTCAACAACCTGCTCACTGCCATCTCGGGGCATTGTGATCTTTTGCTCTTGCGGCATGATCAGGGCGATACGGATTACGCCGATCTGATCCAGATTCACCAGAATGCCAATCGCGCCGCCTCTCTCGTTGGGCAACTTTTGGCGTTCTCTCGCAAGCAAAACCTCATGCCAGAGGTTATCGACCTGCGCGATACGCTCTCGGACCTCACGCATCTGCTTAACCGGCTGGTGGGGGAGAAGGTCACGCTGACGCTGAACCATGATCCTGTTCTGCGCCATATCCGGGCGGACAAGAGGCAGCTGGAGCAGGTCTTGATGAACCTCGTCGTCAATGCGCGCGATGCGATGCCTGACGGTGGTGAGATCATGGTCGAGACGGAGAATGTCGTCCTGACCGAGCCGTTGGAGCGGGACCGGGCCACAGTGCCACCCGGCGAATACTGCCGGTTGCGCGTCATTGATCGGGGTACCGGTATCTTGCCAGAAAAGCTGCCCAAGATTTTCGAGCCGTTTTACACCAGCAAGCGGCAGGGCGAAGGGACGGGCCTTGGGCTGTCGACGGCATACGGCATTGTCAAACAAACCGGTGGCTTTATCTTCGCTGATACCGTGCTGGGCGAGGGAAGCACGTTCACGCTGTATTTCCCAAGTCATGACAAACCTGCAGCGCAAGCGGCCCCGGCGCCAGAGGTTGTCGAGGATGCGCCTGCGGCGCCGTCGGATGCGGTGGTGCTTTTGGTCGAGGACGAGGCGCCAGTGCGGGCCTTTGCCAGCCGGGCCTTGCGGATGCGGGGGTACGAAGTGCTTGAGGCCGACAGCGCCGAGGCGGCGCTTGAGCTGCTACAGGACCCTGATTTGGCCGTCGATATTTTTGTGACCGATGTCATTATGCCCGGCAAAGATGGCCCGACCTGGGTGCGCGAAGCTTTGGAGGACCGTCCAGAGACCAGGGTTGTGTTCGTATCAGGCTATGCAGAGGATTCGTTTTCCGAGCACCAATCGCTGATCCCCAATTCGGTTTTCCTACCCAAGCCATTCTCACTGACCGAGTTGACCACGACAGTGCAGCGGCAGATGGCCTAGCCGATCACCCGGCTGAGCTCGCGGATCAGCTTATCCCGGATCGCGCGGGGGTAGTCGCGGTGGCCGCGCGCGGTGATGACAAACCCGTCCCGTGTGACGAGGGCGCGTTGGTAAAAGCCGGTGATGGCCACACCGATGGATTCAATCGCGACCCCGTTGATTGTCACGCCTGCACGCTGGGCGGCAAGCCGCGCGCCGCGCACATCAGAGCCTGCATTCGGCGTGCCGTCGCCCGACACATCAAGGATGTGGCGGCCACATTCCCGAACCGCTTCAAACTGGCGCAGTGCAAAGGCCACAGCTTCGGCTGGGGCGGTGTCAGACATCACAAAGGCGCGCGGCGTCGTGCGCGCCAAAGCCGCAAATCGCGCGACATCGGCAGGTGTTCTCATCTGAACCCAACCAATAGACATGTCCTGCCGATCTTCGCCCGACCATTGCATCATTGACAGAGTGACCTGTCCTTCTAGCAATGCATCGATAATTTCGGGGTCCTGCAGAGCGTCGGCCAAACCGTCGATCTGTAAGCGATACTCGCGCGTATCAACAGAATTCGATACATCAATCGCAAGCATCAAGGCTGTGTCACAGGCCGCCGCATGTCCAGCAGTCAATGTCAAACCGCACGCCAATGTCGTCAAAAACCGTCTTATGCCCATGCGAGGATCATGAGCGATGTTTTGCGAATATGAAAGGTTGGAAGTGCAGGCTTCTGTTGCCAGGTGCCTGCGGACCCCGCCTTACGCGGCTAGGCGAAAGGGCTTAGGTTTCGGCAACCCGCACTGCTTACGCAGCGAGAGCCATAGCCGGAGCACGGTTGTTATTGGCAACTGTACAATACGGACCGATATCGGTGGTACCTCACCGGGACAAAGCAAACCCCTTTAGACGTTCGTCGATCCTATTTCGGCCCCATGGTCCCCCCAATAAAGGGTGTTTGGTGGAGCCGCCGGGTACCGCCCCCGGGTCCGAACCGCTTATTACGAGCGCGTTTATGTCCATAGTCCCGAAGGACACCTGACATGTAAGCGGGAGCGGAAGGTCGCGCAAGGGGCTAGGCCGCCAGGGCCTGCCAATTGGTGGCGATTGCCGCGAGGCCCACGGCAATCTCTACGGCAAAAAACATGGTCTTTTTGGTGTTGGTTCCATCGAGAGCGACAGACGTTGCACGACCAATCGCCGCGCCCAGCCAACAAAACCCCAACATCAGATAGGCGACCGGTGTCCCGATGAGAAGTGCGCCGACACCCATGCCGACAAACAGCGCCCCTGCAGAGGCGCGTATCTCGGACATGCCCATCGTCGTCTCACCCATGGTGAGGTCCAGCGCGCCCAACGTGTAACGCGGAGCCAGCCAGCCAAAGCAGCCAAGGCCGATGGACAGAAGGGCATAAATGACGTTGAGGATTTCCATGGTGCATTCCTTGATGTGGTGCAGCTTGAACGCCGCGTGGCCCGGTTTGGTTCACAAAAAAGGGCGGCCCCGGCAGGACCGCCCCCCTTTTTCTCAGCCAACGTGGCTTAGAAGCCGGCTTTGATAAGCTCAAACGTTTCGGACTGACGCTCGCGCTGCTCGTTCGACATGGGCAGCTGGGCAAGGACAGGCACATCGATCGGGCCAAGGCCACCGGCCTCGAGCGCTTCGGCGGTGAGGCTTGCCATCGCAGTGGCGTTGGCCTGACCGTAACCTGCATCCATCAGCGCCTCGGTCGTTGAGGCATCGAGCATGGCGTTGACGTAGTCATAGGCCTTCTCTTCCGAGCCGGGGCCATCGACCATGTTCACGTAGCCGCACAGCCAAAGGGACGAGCCTTCAACGCTCTCGCGCTCAAAACCGATAGGACGGCCTTCTTCGACCATAGTGGGGTAGGTTTCGTTCCAGGCCCAAGACACGAGAATCTCGCCCGAGGAGAGCAGTTGCGCAAGCTCGGCAGGATCGGTCCAGTATGTGCGCAGGTTCGGATGCACCTGCCGCAGCCAGTCTGAAGCGGCCTCAAACTGCTCATCCGTCACGTCTTGCCAATTGGTCACTCCGGTGGCGAGGTATGCCAGCGCATAGGCGTCGTCGACGTTGTCGGGCAGGGTGATGCGGCCCGCGTAGGCGGGGTTCAGAAAGACATCAAGCGTGGCCACATCTTCGGCAGGGACCTGCTCGGGGTTGTAGGCGATTGCGGTGGAGCCGAAATCGGTCGGGATGAAGTATGTGCCGTCGCCGCCGATGGTCTCGCCCGTCAGGTCACGGTTGAGGTTGTCCCATTCGGTGATGAGCGACGTGTCCCAAGGCTCGATGATTCCACTTTCAATCCACTTGGTAACAGAGCCTGCGCAGACATGCGTCACGTCGGCCTCAAAACCAGCAACGATTTTTTGAAAAGCCTCTTCCTCGTCACCGAAGAACGAGAACGTCGGGCTGTCGCCGTGTGCGGTGACGTAGTTTGAATGATAGGCCGGGTCTTCGAAGCCGGGGTAGTCAAACACCAGCAGATCAGCATCTTGGGCAAAAGCTGCGGACGATAGGGCGGTAAACGATACCGCGCCAAACAGGCGTGTAAGTGTCATAAGGATTCTCCCGAGGTGATGGTATTCTGACGCGGGAGAGTATCAGGGCGGCTATCTGGCGCAAGCCTCTGTTTTCAGAGAACAGTTGCCAGAGGCGTGTTGCTTTGGCACGATACAAAAATTGGAGGCCTCAACAATGATTGCAACGCCCGAATACTGCCAAATGATGGCGAAATATAATGCGTGGCAAAACGCGGAAATTCGGAAACGCGTTGAAGAATTGCCAGTGTCAGAATTGGAATTGGATCGGGGTGCATTTTTTGGCTCAATTCGGGCGACGCTCAATCACATTCTCTGGGCTGACATGCTGTGGATGAGTCGGTTCGGCAGTGGTGATGAACCGACGGGAGATCACCTCGACATCACACCGACAATCGCTGCCTGGGGTGGGGAGCGGTTTCGGGTAGACGGGCGCATCACGCTTTGGGCTGAAAAGTTGACCGCCGTTTCTCTGGTAGGCGACATGACAGTGACATCCAAATTATCGGGCAAGTCCTTGACACGCCCAATGGGCATGATGGTCGCGGGGTTCTTTAATCATCAGACGCATCACCGAGGACAGGTCCACGCGATGATGACTTCCGCAGGCATTCAAACGGCTGATACTGATATCGTCTACATGCCGGGTCGATAACGATAACTCTGGTCTCACCTACTGAGACGAGATGTCAGCCGACCGCGACGCCCGGCGTTTTTCCGCTCTTTGGTGACGATTTTTGGCCAATACTGCTGAGAATCAGGGTTAGCATCCTTTCATTCAACAATAAAAATGGAAGGGAGCACCATTATGGCCGTCAAACCGCCACTTACTGATCTTCCGATTAATACCGCCGACAGCGGTTTTTATCGGGGGTTCAGTGTCAACGTTACCGTTGTCAGTAAAATCATTATTAGCGTCCTCGTCGTTTGGGCGATTGTCTGGCCCGAATGGGCGGGCGAAGTGCTTGGGGCTTGGAACCAGACCATCCTGCGCAATTTTGCCGCGTGGTACATTTGGGTTGTAACGCTGTTCGTCATCGTGTGCATCGGCTTGGCCATTTGGCCGACGGCTGGGCGGATGAATTTGGGGCGTGAGGGTGAAAAGCCCGAGTTTTCAAATTTTTCTTGGTTCTCGATGATGTTTGGTGCGGGTATCGGTGTGGGCATGCTGACATGGGCGGTTGCCGAGCCTGTGGCACATTTCCAAAACAACCCTTCCGTTATTCAGGGCCTAACGACAGCTGGGGGTGAGGATAATATCCGCACGGCCTACGTCTGGTCGTTCCTGCACTGGGGCCTCGGCGCATGGGCGTGCTATGCAATTGCTGGCCTTGCCTTGGCATTCTTTAGCTATCGTCGTGGATTGCCGTTGACGATCCGCTCGTCTCTTACACCGCTCTTTGGCAAGTCACTATCAGGCCCTTTGGGTCACCTGATTGATATTGTAGCCGTTGTTGCAACCATTTTGGGTGTTGCACAGACACTCGGCTTTGGCGTTGAGCAGTTCGTTGCGGGCCTGACCCGGATCGGGATTGGTGGTCTGGCGCTGGAAGATGGGTCTGCCACGACACTCGGTATCGTTGTGGCCCTTTTGGTCATTATGGGTGCCTCGACGATATCGGCGCTGTCGGGCGTTGGCAAAGGCATCAAGTGGCTGTCCAACATCAATATGGTGCTTTCGATTGTCCTGCTGGGCTTTTTCATCATCTTTGGTGCGACATGGTTCGGCGCATCAGCGTTCTTCGTCGGCATCTTTGACTACCTCGTGCAGCTGCCGTGGCTGAGCTTTAACGTCTATGCAAGCGATGGTGTCGAAGGGTCAGAAGCATTCCTGCTGGCGCAATGGCAGGGCTGGTGGCCAGTGTTCTACTGGGCCTGGTGGATCGCATTTGCGCCATTCGTCGGTTTGTTCCTTGCCCGGATTTCGCGGGGGCGTTCGATCCGCGAGTTCGTGCTCGGCGCAATGATTGTGCCGTCGCTGATGTGCTTCGTCTGGTTCGCATGGGCCGGAGGCACAGCGGTTGATCTCGAGCTGAACGGCGGCGCTGATGGCGTCATCTTTGGCGCGGCCAATGGTGACAAGATCTTTGCCATGACCGAGTTCATGCTGGCGCCGATTGCCGAGGCTTTGGCTTGGGCGATGGCTGCGATGATCGTTGTTCTGCTGATGACGTTCCTTGTGACGTCGGCTGACTCTGCGGTTCTGATCGTGAACACGATCAACGCGGCGGGGGACGAAGGGCCTAAGGCGCGTCCGCACATCATCTTCTGGGGTGCGGCACTGGCGCTTGTGGTTGGCGGCTTGCTGATCTCTGGCGGCACGGGTGCCATTCAGACAGCCATGGTGATCGGAGCTTTGCCGTTCTCGATCGTGATGGTTCTGATGTGTGTTGCGCTGATCAAGGCGATCTACAACGATGGCCGCCGCGAGGCAGCTGGTGTTTCGACGCTCGCACCGGTGGCGACACCTGCCGAGTAAATCGCGCAAGTAAACAAATCTTGAGGGCCCCGGTTTTGCCGGGGCCTTTTTGCTTGGGGCTTGACGTTTGCAGGGCGCTGACCCCTGATGCGGGCATGACACTCGATATTGACTGGGTCCGCGCCCAATTTCCCGCCTTTGACGTTCCGGCCTTGCAGGGCCAGGCCTTCTTTGAAAATGCGGGGGGTTCTTACACCTGCCGCCACGTGATCGACAGGTTGACCCGGTTCTATACCGAGCGAAAGGTGCAGCCCTATGCGCCTTATGAGGCCTCCACCCTCGGCGGTGAGGAGATGGACGAGGCCCGCGCGCGGCTGTCCGAGATGCTGGGTGTTCAGGGCCACGAGCTGAGCTTTGGGCCTTCGACCACGCAGAATGTCTATGTGCTGGCAGCGGCCGTGCGTCAGTGGCTGCGACCCGGTGATGCGATCATCGTCAGCAATCAGGACCACGAGGCCAACGCCGGAGCCTGGCGCAAAATGCCCGAGGGGATCGAGGTGCGCGAATGGCAGTTGAACCCCGAGACGGGGTCGCTGGAGCATGAGACCCTCGCCGATCTGCTCGATGAGAAGGTGAAGCTGGTGTGCTTTCCCCATTGCTCAAACGTGGTGGGCGAGATCAACGACGTCGCGGCGATTTCTGCGCTGGCCCATGATGCCGGAGCGCGCGTTGTTGTCGACGGGGTGAGCTATGCCCCGCATGGGTTGCCGGATGTGGCGGCACTTGGTGCGGACGTCTACATGTTCAGTGCCTACAAGACTTATGGCCCGCATCAGGGCATCATGGTCATCCGTGAGGATTTCGGCTTTGAACTGCCCAATCAGGCGCATGATTTCAACGGCGGCGAACTGTCCAAACGTTTCACCCCAGCGGGGCCTGATCACGCACAAGTGGCGGCTTGTGCTGGGATGGCGGACTACTTTGATGCGATGTCTATGCATCACGGCGGGCAGACGGGGGTGCATGCTGCGCGTTTGTCGCATGATCTGATGCGGGCGCAAGAAGTAGCGGTGTTGCAGCCGCTATTGGATTTTGCAGGTTCCAAGAATTCTGTCCGTATGCTTGGGCCCCGCGGTGCTGAGGGCCGCGCACCAACGGTTGCGCTCGAATTGAACGGCTCGGGCGAGGAGGCCGCAGCGCGGCTGGCTCCGCTCGGGATCATGGCCGGAGGAGGGGACTTCTATGCCGTCCGCCCCTTGGCTGCGCACGGCATAGACGCGGAAAAAGGCGTGCTCCGCCTGTCGTTCACGCATTACACCACGGCGGCAGAGGTTGACGCTTTGATAGGGGCGCTAGATCAAACGCTCTGACAATTGAGTGTTTGAGCATGACCGAAAATTCCCCCATCATTCTGTGGTACCGCCGCGACCTGCGGCTTGGCGATCATCCCGCGTTGACCGAGGCCGTGGCCAGCGGCAGGCCCGTCATCCCGCTGTTTATCCACGATGATGTTGTGGCCGGGCAGGGTGCTGCTGCTCGGTTTCGGCTGGGGTTGTCGGTAGGCTCGCTTGCCGATGACCTGCGTGCGGTCGGAAGTCAGCTGGTATTGCGCAAGGGCAAGGCCCTGGACGTTTTGCGAGATCTGATCGCAGAGACGGGCGCAGGCGCTGTTTATTGGACCCGGCTCTATGATCCCATTGCCAAAGCGCGCGACACTGAGGTGAAATCTGTCCTGAAGGAGGACGGGATCGACGCGCAGAGTTTTGCAGGCCACGTGCTGTTTGAGCCGTGGAGTGTGCAGACCGGTGGCGGGGCGTTCTACAAGGTCTTTACGCCCATGTGGAAAAACGTGCGCACCCGCGAGGTTGAGGCTGAGTTGCCGGCACCGGGTAAAATTCCGGCACCGGAGCAATGGCCCGACAGCGATGATTTGGCCGATTGGGCGATGGGGTCTGATATGCGGCGCGGGGCCGAGATTGTGCGCCGCTATTGCACCGTGGGCGAGGCTGCGGCGCGGGATCGGCTGCACACCTTTCTGGACGAACGCGTCGCGCGCTATGACACGCTGCGCGATGTTCCATCCGTCAAAGGCACGTCCGGCCTGTCCGAAAACCTGACCTATGGTGAGATCAGCCCGCGTACCTGTTGGCACGCTGCTTATCCACAGATGGTAGACGGGGTGACTGGGGCCGAGACATTCCTCAAAGAGCTGGTCTGGCGCGAGTTTGCCTATCACCTCGTGTACCATACGCCACAGATAACGACAGAGAACTGGAAGCCCGATTGGGACGCGTTTCCGTGGAACACGGACGAAGAGCATCCCCATGTTGTGGCATGGAAGCAAGGACGCACTGGCATCCCCTTTGTCGATGCGGCTATGCGTGAGATGTATGTGACAGGCGTGATGCACAACCGCGGGCGTATGATCGTGGCATCGTACCTGACCAAGCATCTGATGACTGACTGGAAAATCGGCATGCGCTGGTTTGACGACTGTCTGATCGACTGGGATCCGGCCAGCAATGCGATGGGCTGGCAATGGTCCGCAGGCTCGGGCCCGGACGCGACTCCCTATTTCCGCGTGTTCAACCCGGTGACACAAATCGAAAAGTTCGATCGCTCGGGCGGCTACGTCAAAGCCTGGATCGCGGAAGGTCAGGGCAACCCGCCCGAGAGCGCCTTGCAATACTTCGACGCTGTTCCAAAGTCATGGAACCTGTCGCCCGACGCCCGCTACCCACACGAAATTGTCAGCCCCGCCGCGGGACGCCAAAAAGCGTTGGATGCATATCAAAATCGGGACTTTTAGGGCCAACCCTATGAAAACCTTGCGTAAGGTGAAACTTTGTTGGTGCACCCGTCGTGACTTTTGGTGTGGTTGCGTTAACCTTTAGCGCAAGATGCGTCGGGACGGGGTGCCTGATGCCAAGACTATGGGGACGGGGATGATCCTGACATCGACACAAGGGCAGAGCAATTTGCCACGCTATTTCGGGCCTGTGTTTGACAAGCTGCAAAGCCTGCCGCGCGGGCGTTTGGACATCGTCCTGCCGGACGGCCGCAAATTTCGGGCCGAAGGGGCTGAGCCCGGCTATGTCGCGGAAATTGAGATCCATAACACCGATGTCTTCGCCCGCACGATCCGCGAAGGGGATCTGGGCTTTTGCGAGGCCTATATGGATGGCTGGTGGTCGACCCCCGATCTGATGGCCTTCATGGACCTTGTGCATGATGAGGCCGAAGAGGTGTACGACGGCTTTCCCGGACAGCGCCTTGTCCGCGCGTACGAGCAATTGCGCTTTTGGCTGCAGTCCAATTCCAAGCGGCAGGCCAAGAAGAATATCAGCTACCACTACGATCTGGGCAACGATTTCTACGGTCTGTGGCTAGATGATACGATGACCTATTCCTCGGCCAAGTTTGAGACGGGCCAGGAAAGCACCGAAGCTGCTCAACGCCTGAAATACGCCAGCATGGTGGATGAAATGGGGGCTCAGCCCGGCGACCATGTGCTCGAGATCGGGTGTGGTTGGGGCGGGTTTGCCGAATATGCGGCCAAAGAGCGTGGCTTGAAAGTCACAGGGCTGACCATCAGCAAAGAGCAATATGATTATGCCGTGGACCGTATTGAAAAGGCCGGCTTGTCCGACATGGTCACCTTTAAATTGCAGGACTACCGCGATGAGACAGGCCTCTATGACGGCATCGCCAGTATCGAGATGTTTGAGGCTGTGGGAGAGAAGTATTGGCCGGTGTACTTTGATACCGTCAAGGCCCGGTTGAAACCAGGCAAGAATGCAACGCTACAGATCATCACAGTTCAGGACAAACGCTGGGACGTCTATAAGCGAGGCGTTGATTTCATTCAGAAATATATCTTTCCGGGGGGCATGCTGCCCAGCCCGAAAATCTTGCGCGCTGAGGTGGAGAAATCTGGCCTGTCCGTTGCCCGGTCAATTGAGTTTGGCGAAAGCTACAGCATTACGCTGCGCCGCTGGTTTGACGATTTTAACGCACGTTGGGATGAGGTCGCGGCGCTTGGATTTGATGACCGGTTCCGGCGCATGTGGAACTTTTATCTGACATCTTGTGCAGCCACGTTCCACAGCGGCAATTGCGATGTGACCCAGATCACAGTGACCAAAGCGGCCTGACGCATTCCGTTTTTTTGCCATAAAGGCCCGATATCCCTCAGGAAACGTTCCAAGGGAAACCAATCATGCTGACTGCACCAAGGGTAATCGCTGCGCTGTTGTTCGCTGGCCTCGGCTGGTACGCATCCGAGTTGATCATTCCCCACTTCGAAGAGCGCTTTGAAGGTCGAAACATCGGGCGGTTTGCTTTGGTGAATGCGGCGTTCTGCTTTGTCGTGGTGTGGAAGTTTGTGAAACCCCGTCCCGGCGATGGCTACAACGCGGGTCTAAGCTATGGCTTGACCGCAGCAATCGCGATGACCGTCACTGCGCTCTTTTTCCAAAGCTTTGGCGAAATGATCCGTAAAGCGCTTGATCGTGACTATGGGTCTGACCCCATGGGCGCGGTTGTCGACGTATTTCGGTTGATGATTGAGTTCGGTGAAGTCATTGTTAAGCCTGATGTGTTGGCAGTGTTAATTGGTGGCGGAATTTTGTGTGGCCTGATCGTCGAGTGGAGCGGACGCAGGTGGCGATAGGATAATGCCCGGGGCAATCTTTATTTACGGAACTCTGCGGCACGAGCCGCTTTTGAAAAACTTGGTCCCGGGAACGCTGGATATCGTGCCAGCGGTTCTTGAGGATTACGAGCTTGTCAGCTGGCCGGATGCGCACCTGCCATGGCCACGACCAAAAGCAGGTGGCCGGGTCGAAGGGCTACTTCTCAATGATGTGTCCGACGTGCAGCGCAGGGCGTTGGAAGCCTATGAACAACCGTTCAACTACCACCCGGTCCCTGTGATCGTCGCCCTGAACAGTGGTGCGCTTTATCCTGCGGATTCCTTTTTCCCGGGCCCAGAGGTTAGCGGGTCTGATGTCCCTTGGTCGCTTGACATCTGGCTGGAACGGCACGGCGCTGTCTCTATGGCGGCGTCACGTGAACTCGCGGCCCATGATCCGGCTCTCACGGCGGAAGAGCTGGGGCGGCAATGGCATATGATCAGCAGCCGGGCCAACAGCCGCATCCGTGCCAAGGCGTCGCTAGCGCCAGCAACGGTCCGTTACAATCCCAAACCCGAGGATTTCAACGTCGTCAACGACGTTGCCCTCTCTGGCGGTTTTTTCAAGCTGTCGGCCATTCGGACGCAGTACCGCAAGTTTGACGGGACATCGTCCGATTTCCTGATGCGTGAGGCTTTGGTCGGCGTCGATGCCGCACTTTTGTTGCCATACGATAAAGTGCGCGACCGCGTGCTGCTCGTTGAGCAGTTTCGTGCAGGTCCCGCTCGCCGCGGTGACCCCAACCCCTGGTCGCTTGAACCTGTGGCGGGAATGATTGATCCGGGCGAAGACCCGAAGGACGCCGCCGTACGCGAGGCGCACGAAGAAGCAAATCTTGAGATCACGGAGGTGACCAAGATGTTCCAGATGTATCCGTCTCCCGGCTCAAACACGGATCATTTCTATTGCTACTATGGCGAGGCCGATCTCCCATCGCTGGATGTCTCGCACGGTGGCTTGGAAGATGAGCACGAGGACTTGCGACTGCATGTGATGTCACTCGATGATGCGCTTGCACTCATCGATACAGGAGAGGTACAGGCTGGCCCGCTTGTGGCGATGCTGCTGTGGCTGCAGAGACATCGGGATCAGGGCAAGACGGCTTGAGTTCACCCGCGTGCCCGCCTAGGTAAGTGGGACGCAATTGTTGAGGCCTGCCCCATGACCATTCGATCCGATCTTGCCGATGCTGTTGGGAACACACCACTGATCCGGCTTCGGGCCGCGTCAGAGGCGACGGGGTGCGAAATCCTTGGCAAGGCTGAGTTTCTTAATCCCGGCCAGTCGGTCAAGGATCGTGCCGCACTCTTTATGATCAAGGATGCGGTGGCGCGCGGTGCGTTACGCCCGGGTGGCACGATTGTTGAGGGAACAGCCGGTAACACTGGCATTGGCCTCGCGCTCGTTGGAGCGTCGATGGGGTTCAAGACGGTTATTGTCATTCCCGAAACCCAGTCTGAAGAGAAGAAAGAGATGTTGCGGTTGGCGGGCGCAGAGCTGGTGCAAGTTCCGGCCGTACCTTATGCAAACCCCAACAACTATGTGAAGTATTCGCAGCGTTTGGCCGAAAAGCTGAACCAGACTGAACCGAACGGGGCCGTTTGGGCAAATCAGTTTGACAACGTGGCCAACCGTCAGGCGCATGTTGAGACAACAGGCCCCGAGATTTGGGAGCAGACCGGCGGCAAAGTGGATGGCTTTACCTGCGCATGTGGCTCTGGCGGGACGCTGGCCGGCGTGGCGCAAGTGTTGCAGCCCAAGGGCGTGAAGGTCGGTCTGTCTGATCCTGACGGGTCTGGCTTGTTCAAACTGTTCACCGATCAGGTGCCGCCCGATGGCAATTCTATCACAGAAGGGATCGGGCAGGGGCGGATAACGGCCAATCTCGAGGGGTTTACACCGGATTTCAGCTACAAGATCCCGGATGCCGAAGCGCTGCCGATCGTCTTCGACCTTCTTGCAGAAGAGGGGCTTTGCATGGGCGGTTCCACTGGGATCAACATCGCTGGAGCCATGCGCCTTGCCCGGGACATGGGCCCCGGCCACACGATCGTGACAATCCTGTGCGACTACGGCACACGTTATCAGTCCAAGCTCTACAATCCTGCGTTTCTTGCTGAAAAGGGCCTGCCGATCCCACCGTGGCTCGACCGTCCTGCCGCAGATCTGCCTGATGTGACAGAGCAGGCCTAAGCACCAAGAATTGGGCCGGGCGATCCGTCGAATTGGCAGTGGCGAAAGGCCTGAATTGCCAGGTCCCGTCATTGTTTGGTCACAGGCTTGGTGTTAGCCTTGTCCACATTGAGACGGAGCAATTGATGCGATTTGCATTATTTCTATATGCCGCTTTGATGTGGAGCGGTGCGGCAACTGCACAGACGTTTGTCCGCTGTGCCGGGTATCAGGTTGCGACCGTGCAGGCCATCTTGCCCGGTGCCCATGACATCGCGCTGCAATCTGCAGTAGCGGTTGGCGACACGCCTGAGTTTGCCCGTTGGTTTGGCGTCTACGATCGGGCCAAGGCAGAGACCGTGCGTGAGAACATCAAAAGCATTTATCGCGCCATCGCGGATGAGCGGCTGCGGTTTTACTGCGGCAGTCCGCAAGAACCATCCTGCGCCGGTGGAACCTATGCCTACGTCTATCGTACCGAACCCTATGCCATGACGCTGTGTCCGGACTTCTGGACCCTCCCAACCATCCCGGGCGGAACGGTTGACGAGGCAGCCTATGAATGGGGCACCATGGAGGGCACAATCATTCATGAGATCAGCCACTTTGACGTTGTCGCAGGAACGGATGATGTGTGCTACGGCAGGACGGATTGCCAACAGCTCGCCCGGCATCAGGCGCATAATGCCGTGATCAATGCGGATACCTATCAATATTTCGCTGAAGACATCGCCTTTGCCACCATCGCCGCCGCACGGAGGAACCCTGATTGAGATTTGCTCAAACATTTCAGATCTGCGCGGCCCTTGTCCTGACACTGCTGGGGCAGGCGGCGCGGGCCGAAGTCTACGTAGATTGCAAAGCCCCGCAGCAAGAGGCGGTAGAGCTTATTTTGCCGGGGGCGGAAGACTTGGCGCTTTATGCGGCAGCCTCTGTGCGCAATGACGAGATTTACGGCCGCTGGTTCGGAACCTTTGCCGATAAATATGCCGAAGATGTGCGCGGCAATCTCAAGCGTATTCACAAGGTGTTTGCGCGAGAAGATCTTACCTTTATCTGCGGCGCCGACCGCAGCGTCGATTGCGACGGGGTCTATGCCTATGTCTATTCAACCGAGCCTTTTCGCGTCACGCTCTGCCCGGATTTCTTTGAGATGCCGAGCATCGTAGGGGGCTCTTCTGATGATCCCGCTTATGAGAACGGCACGATGGAAGGCACGCTGATCCACGAGATTAGCCACTTTGACGCTGTCGGCGCGACCGAGGATCACTGCTATAGCCGGACAGATTGCAGCGCGATGGCCGAAGGCTCTCCGCAAGAGGCTGTGGAGAACGCGGACAGCTATCAGTATTTCGCAGAAGACATCGTGTTTTCCCTTGTCGAAGCGCAGGCGGCATCGGTCGAAGACAAACCCGAATAGCCCTCTTGCATGTTCCGGTGCGAGTTTGCTAAACGCCCCCTACGGACAGGTGGCCGAGTGGTCGAAGGCGCACGCCTGGAAAGTGTGTAGGCGGGAGA
>JAHDDU010000008.1:0-67253 GCA_020629175.1 Flavimaricola sp.
TGGTGAGCCCGCAGGGGTTCGAACCCTGGACCTACTGATTAAAAGTCAGTTGCTCTACCAACTGAGCTACAGGCTCACTGCCGCGCTACCTAGAAAACCCGCAGCACCGGGTCAACCCTGAATCTGAGTGTGGGGTGGAATAGCTGCTATGCCTCAACTATATGGCAGCCATGACCAAGACTGCAGCCTCTCCCCTCCCGTTCATGAAAATGCATGGACTTGGCAACGATTTCGTTGTGATCGACGCGCGCGCAGCCGGTGCGGCCGCTGCCTTGACGCCGGAGCAGGTGCAGCGGATTGCAGACCGTCATCGTGGTGTTGGATTTGACCAGCTGGCGGTCATTGACGTGGGCCGCGCTGCACCGATTTCTCTCTCGTTCTGGAATTCGGACGGATCGCGCTCCAGCACCTGTGGAAACGCGACGCGCTGTATCGCAGGTTGGGAAATGGACCGGACCGGAGCAGATACGCTCGGGATTGAAACCGATGGTCGCGTTTTGGCCACCCGACGGGCGGATGATGGGTTTGTCGCCGTCAATATGGGTCAGCCAGAGGTACATTGGGAAAAAATCCCTCTGCGAGACAAGATGGATACTCTTTCACTTCCCATAGGTGGCAATCCAACTGCCACAAGCATGGGCAATCCACACTGCTCATTTTTTGTTGATGATGTCGACGCTGTCGATCTTGAAGCCCTTGGCGAAGAGCACGAGCATCATCCTCTATTTCCAGAGCGTACCAATGTTCAGGTCGTGCAAGTGCTGTCCCGCACGCATCTTCGGATGCGGGTGTGGGAGCGGGGCGTAGGGATCACGCTTGCCAGCGGATCATCGTCCTGCGCTGTCGCTGTGGCAGCGGCTCGGCGCGGATTGACGGAACGGTCGGTCACAGTGTCCCTCGACGGCGGTGATCTTGGGATCAATTGGGCCGAAGATGGCGTCTGGATGAGTGGCCGCACGGCGCATGTTTTTGATGGCGTGTTCACGCCAGACTTCCTCGCCGGGGCGTAAGGTGGCCAAGGCACCGATCTTTTCCAACCATGGTTGCCGCCTCAACATGTATGAGACGGAGGCAATGAAGGATCTCGCCGGTGCGGCGGGCCTCGACGACGCGGTGATCGTAAACACGTGCGCTGTGACGGCGGAGGCTGTGCGCAAGGCCCGTCAGGACATCCGCAAACTGCGGCGCGAAAATCCATCGGCCCGGATCATTGTGACGGGCTGTGCCGCGCAGACGGAACCTGACACATTTGCTGGAATGGACGAGGTCGATCATGTGATCGGCAATACCGAAAAGATGCGGGTGGGCACATGGCAAGGCCTTGCAACTGGCCACACAGAACCTGTTCAGGTGGATGACATCATGTCGGTGACTGAGACTGCGGGCCACCTGATCGATGGCTTCGGCACAAGATCGCGGGCCTATGTGCAGGTACAAAACGGCTGCGATCATCGCTGCACATTTTGCATTATTCCCTATGGCCGGGGCAATTCGCGTTCGGTGCCTGCCGGTGTTGTTGTTGATCAGATCAAACGGCTTGTCGACAAAGGGTACAATGAGGTCGTGCTCACGGGTGTTGATCTTACCTCATGGGGAGCGGACCTGCCGGCCACACCGCGCTTGGGCGATCTGGTGATGCGCATTCTGCGGTTGGTCCCCGATCTGCCGCGCCTGAGGATCAGCAGCATTGACAGTATTGAGGCCGATGACGCGCTGATGCAGGCCATTGCCACGGAACCGCGCCTCATGCCGCATTTGCATTTGTCGCTGCAGGCGGGCGACGACATGATCCTGAAACGGATGAAGCGCCGCCACCTGCGCGATGATGCCATCGCTTTTTGTGCGGAGGCGCGCGCCCTGCGCCCGGACATGACGTTTGGTGCGGATATCATCGCGGGTTTCCCAACAGAGACCGACGCCATGTTTGCGAACTCGCTGGCCCTGGTGGCGGACTGCGATCTGACATGGCTGCACGTGTTCCCCTACTCCGCGCGCCAAGGAACGCCCGCCGCGAAGATGCCCGCCGTGGATGGTCGCGCGATTAAGGACCGGGCCGCTCAGTTGCGCGCTGCGGGGACGGACCAAGTTTCACGCCATTTGGCGGCGCAAGTTGGCCGCAGGCACCGTATCCTGATGGAAAGCCCGACCATGGGGCGCACCGAGCAATTTGCGGAAGTTATTTTTGAGAGCCCCCAAGTCGAAGGGGCAATCGTCGAGGCCGTGATTTCAGGGGTGGACGGCAGCCAACTTAAGGCCGCCCGCTGAACCATTGGCAAGGGCTACAGCCTGATCCATAGTGCTGCTCACCCGCAGCAGCTAAAGGCCCGCATCATGAAACTGATCATGTCCCCCACATCCCCGTTTGTGCGCAAGGTCCGGGTGATGATCCTTGAGACGGGTCTGACTGATCGAGTGCAAGAGATTGAGGTCAGCACGACCCCTCTTAACACTGCGCCAGAGGTGGCAGCAGCGAACCCAATCGGCAAAATTCCCGCACTTCTGCGCGACGAGGGGCCCGCGATCTATGACAGCCGGGTCATCACGCGATATCTGGACGCGCAAGCTGGCTGTGGCTTCTACCCTGACACCCGGATTTGGGAAGTGCTGACGCTCGAAGCCAGCGCGGACGCGATCATGGAAGCCGCTGTTGCGATGACGTACGAAGCGCGGCTCCGCCCCGAGGCGCAACAATCGCCTGAGATTGTCGAGGCCCAATGGCAGAAGGCCGCTCGCGCCATTTCAGCGATCAACGCCCGCTGGATGAGCCATCTGGCTGGACCCCTGGATATGTCACATATCGCCGTGGGGTGCGCCTTGGCCTATGTTGATTTCCGCCATGACGCTCGCGGGTGGCGCAACGGCAACGACGCGCTGGCCGCGTGGTTTGCGGGCTTTGACGCCCGCGACAGCATGCAAGCGACCGTTCCTGAGTGAGCGAGCCTAAAAGCTGTAGCTGACACCAAAATTAATGGCGTTGGTGATGATGTTCGTCTCGAGCGACCCGCCGGTGTCCAAATCAGCCTCGTTCAGCGAATAGGTTCCTTTGTACTCTCCGAAAACGGACCAAGTGTCAGTGATCGGATAACTTGCCCCGGCTATCCACGCCACGGCAGGCCCGGTGACCTGATAGCCAAAGGTGCGGCTGCTCTCTTCCGTTAGTTCGACATGCGGAATGGATAGGCCGAGGCCGCCGCCGACATAGGGCGTGACCTGACCAAAGGCGGCGGGCCACCGACGGTAGGCGTTCAGGGTCAGGATGTTGATGCCGTCCGAAAATTCAAGTCGCTCAAACCCGGTCTCGGCGAGCGTTTCAGCGTCAGCATAGACTTTAGCATGGGTGAAATCGACACCGACACCAAAGGTCTCACTCCGCCACCACGTTGCGCGCCAACCATAGTACGGCGGCGTCTCAAAAGAGCGACCTTCCCACCCAGCGGTGAAAGACGTGTCTGCAACGACACTGTCGCCTGTGATCGTTGTTGTGGAATGCGGGCTCGACTGAGCACCGCCGTAGAAGCTGAGTTCGACTTCAGCGGCCGCCAGAACAGGGCAGGCAATTGCAGCAGCGATTGAAGTTAAACGGATCATTCGGCAAACCCTCATCAAAGCATTGACGATGACATAGGCCGCAGCCACCGCGGCCACAAGCGACAGGGCGTCACATTCACGTTGCTAGTCCAGATACGCCCAAGTCTCTGCGCCATCAAATGTACGGACTGCAAAGGACCCCAATGCATCTCGCGAAGCAAGTCGCATGTTCACCGAAACTCTGTCACCCAGATTCCCGCCGGGCCGAGAGCTATAGTGCGTGATACACCCGCAGGTCGCGCAATGATGAAAATTGATCAGAGCGTCACCATGCACATAAACGCGGGTCTGCCCGGTCACCGAGACATCGTTCTCTGTCGCATGTGCCCATAGGGCGCCGTACCTGTGGCAGATACTACACGTGCATTGCACCAGATGTGGTGGTCTGGAGCGCAGGACCCAAGAGACTGCGCCACAATGGCAATGTCCTTCAATCTCATCCATGGCCTGCACCGCCGTGATGTGTCAGCATCACCCACCCCCCCTGCGCCCTAATGTCCGCTGGACGGCCCTAGAATAGAGGGCTAAGTAGCCGGGCGAAAGACCACGGAATGAATCCGCCCGGCTGATTCTGTCGGTTTTGTCCTGCATTTGGGGCTGGAACGTAAAACCACAGCATCGGGCGACCAAAATGGAGATGCACCTCGTGTCACATGCAGACGACTTACAGGGCACACGCCGAGACTTTATCTACTACGCAACGGCAGGCGGCGGCGCGATCGCGGCCGGCGTTGGCGGTTGGGGCCTGATCAACTCGATGAACCCATCACGCGATGTTCTGGCGCTTCAGTCGGTCCGCGTTGATATCAGCGGCCTGAGCGAAGGCATGCAGATCGTGCCATTGTGGCAGGGCAAGCCAGTGTTCATCCGCTACCGCACGCCTGAGGAGATTGAAGCCGCGCGTTCGGTTGATGTTGCGGACCTGCCAGACCAATCTGCTGGCAACGATTTGCTGGGCGATGACGCCGAGGCAACAGACGCCAACCGCACCGTGGCTGTTTTTGATGGTGGCGAGGGTGTTGAGCCTACATTCCCAGAGGGCGCGCTCTATGTGTCCAGCGGCCTGTGCACGCACCTTGGTTGTGTGCCTGTAGGCGAAAGCGGCGATTTCGGTGGCTGGTTTTGCCCGTGCCACGGCTCGCACTACGATACGGCCGGCCGGATCCGCAAAGGCCCAGCGCCGCGCAACCTACCCATTCCCTATGCTGTCCTCGTAGAGGACACCGTTCTGCAACTCGGTGAGGAGGCTTAAGTCATGGCTGGTATTCCACACGACCACTACGAACCGTCCACAGGGGGCGAAAAGTGGCTGCACAAGCGGCTGCCTGTCGTCGGCCTGATGTACGACACGCTGATGATCCCCACACCCAAGAACCTGAACTGGATGTGGATCTGGGGCATCGTCCTTGTCTTTACGCTCGTTCTGCAGATTGCGACCGGCGTGATACTTGCGATGCACTACGTGGCCGACACAGAGCTCGCCTTTTCACGGATTGAGCACATCATGCGCAATGTGAACGGCGGTGCGATGATCCGCTACGTACATATGAACGGTGCGTCACTCTTCTTTGTCGCCGTCTATGCGCACATTTTCCGCGCGCTGTACTACGGCTCATACAAATCTCCGCGGGAAGTCACATGGATCATCGGCATCCTGATGTTCGTCCTGATGATGGGCACAGCCTTTATGGGCTACGTTCTGCCATGGGGTCAGATGTCGTTCCACGGGACCGCCGTGATCACCGGCCTGTTTGGCGCCATCCCGTTCGTGGGTGAGGCGATCCAAACATGGCTCTTGGGTGCTGGCGCCGTGGGTCAGCCTGCGCTGAACCGCTTCTTTGCACTGCACTACATGCTTCCCTTCGTGCTGCTGGGGCTGACCATCGTGCACGTCTGGGCCTTCCACACCACGGGCAATAATAACCCGACAGGTGTTGAGGTTCGCCGCACCAGCAAAGAGGAAGCCGAGCGCGACACACTGCCGTTCTGGCCATACTTTGTGATCAAGGATCTTCTCGCACTCGTCGTGATCCTGATCGTCTTTACTGCCATTGTAGGCTTTATGCCCAACTACCTTGGCCACCCGGACAACTACATCCCGGCGACGGCTGCGGCGACACCTGCACACATCGTGCCAGAATGGTACTTCCTGCCCTTCTACGCGATCCTGCGGGCCTTTGATGACAGCGTCTGGATCGTGATCCTGACCAACTGGCTGACCTTCGGCATCATCGACGGCAAGTTCTTTGGTGTTCTGGCGATGTTCGGCGCGATTGCGGTGATGGCTCTGGCTCCTTGGCTCGACACATCATCGGTGCGCTCTGGCCGCTACCGCCCGATGTTCAAGTGGTGGTTCTGGCTGCTGGTTGTCGACTTCATCATCCTGATGTGGGTCGGTGCGCGCCCTGCGGAAGGCATCTACCCAGTGATCTCGCTGATTGGCGCGACCTACTGGTTTGCCTACTTCCTCGTGATCCTGCCACTTTTGGGTGTGATCGAGAAGCCGCTGACACCACCGGCGACAATCGAAGAAGACTTTGCCGCCCATTACCCGAAATCGACCGGGGGCAGCAGTTCTGCACCTGCAGCCGCTCCGGCTGAGTGAGAAAAGGACAAATACTCATGTTGAAAACACTCACTCTCACAACTGCACTTGGTCTGGGCCTTATGGTCTCGACCGGTGCGCAGGCCGCCGGCGCCGAGACCTACGTCGAAGACTTCGATTTCTCGTTTGAGGGTATGTTCGGTCGCTACGACACGATGCAGCTGCAACGCGGGATGCAGGTCTACACCGAAGTCTGCGCCAGCTGCCATGGTCTGGAATATGTCACTTTTCGCAGCCTCGCTGAGGACGGTGGCATCGGCTGGACCGACGATAACGTACGCGACTACATCGAGTTCAACGGGATCGAGCTGTTCGACAATACGCTCGACGATGGCTTTGGCGATTTCCGCCCTGCCGAACTGACTGATACGTTCCCCGGCAGCCAGGCCGAAGGTGCACCTGACCTGAGCCTCATGGCCAAGGCGCGTGCGGGCTTTCACGGCCCCGAGGGCACAGGCTTGAACCAGTTGTTCTACGGGATGGGCGGGCCAGAGTATATTGCCTCGCTCATGACCGGCTACGCTGAAGAGCCCGAATGCGCCCTCGAAGGTGAACCGATGGACGGCTACTACAATACGGCCTTTGGCGCTGGCGGTTTCCCTGAAAGCTGCATCGACGAAAACGGCAAACACAAAGTTCCAGGAAGCTGGATTGGTATGCCACCGCCACTTGATGACGGTTGGATCGAGTATGCCGACGGCAGCCCGAACGACCTCGACGCGCTGTCGGCTGATGTTGCTGCCTTCCTGATGTGGACGGCCGAACCCGGACTGAATGCACGCAAGCAGGCCGGCCTGACCGGCGTCATCTTCCTCAGCATCCTCGCTGTTCTGCTTTACCTCACAAACAAGCGTTTGTGGGCGCCAATCAAGAAAGGCCGAGACGAGTAAGTCTTAGCTCAATGACTTGGAAAGGCGCGCCGGTCCGGTGCGCCTTTTTCATTTTTACAGTTTGGACGGCTCAAGCGGTTTCTGATCCGGATTGAGGCGCGCGACAGACAGGTTCAACGCCGCAGCCACCGTGACCCAAATCAGGTAAGGCACAAATGCGAGCCCAGCCCAGAGATCGAGCTGTAGATGCGTGATGGTGCATCCCAGTACCGCCACCCACAGCATTGCCATAATCGGCAGCGATGATTTCAATCGCCGAAGGCCAAAGAAGACTGGCGTCCAGAGCGTGTTAAAAGCTATCTGCAACGCCCAGAACGCCATTGCGTAAGCATTCCCGTCGAGGGGGGCGACGCGGGCCCCGGCAAAGGAGATCAGGAAATAGATGGATGTCCAGGCCACTGGGAACACCCAGTTTGGAGGGACCCAGTTCGGCTTGTTCAGCCGCTCATACCAGGGGCCGGTCGGAAACATCGCCCCCGTCGCGGCCGCACCGCAGCACGCTAAGAAGAAGATCGCAAAGAGGTAGATATCCATCGCCGGCCCTTTCGTGGCTTGCGAAGTTACTTAGGCCCCTTGCCCGCCAGGTCCAATGCCTGCTTGCCTGTTGTGAAGGTCTGCCAGCACATCCATTAACGCAACTGTTCGGCCCTGAGCCTTTGTGCCCCGACCAGCTGCATCAACAAGGAATGCGACCTCCTCGAGTGGCGGCGCAAAAATGACTGCGGGTTTCGGCATAATGACTGAGGCTCCCGTTCTGAACGTGGCCTGGGCCATCCACCCCAGTTTTTGTACGGTGGAGGTGTGCGCCCTCATTGAGATACTATCGAACCCCTGCCGGCGCACCTGTGTTCCGATTCCAGCATAGATCAACCGCGCGGCCCAAATCCCCATGCGGGCGTTCAGCGGGAGTGCGGCGATACCCGCCTCTGATCTTGCGTAGAGTCTGTCTGCTTCGGCCAATAGTCGTGCCACCATGCGCCGTACCTCGCGCGTTGGCAGGGGGTCACGAAGAAAATTCAGCGGATCAATCCCGACCTCAGCCAACCAATCGGTCGGCAGATAAATACGTCCGGCGCGGGCATCTTCCCCCACATCGCGCGCGATGTTGGTCAGCTGCATCGCCACACCCAGATCACAGGCGCGGGCCAAAGCATCCGGATCGCGAACGCGCATCAAAACACACATCATTGCCCCCACGGCGCTGGCCACCCGGGCCGAATAGGCCCGCACGTGTGACAACGTCTGATACGTACGCCCCTGAGCGTCCCAAGCGAGACCTTCAAGCAAGGCTTCGGGCAAAGCACGCGGCATTTCAAACTCTTCCACAATCGCCGCAAAAGCCCGGTCCTCGGGCGCATTTCTAGGTGTGCCAGCATACGCCATATCGAGCCTATCCCGCAAAGACAGGACAGCAGCCGCCTTTTCATCGCCCTCGTCCACCTCATCATCTGCAAGGCGACAAAAGGCATAGAGGACCAGAGCCGGATCACGCACGGCGGCAGGCAACAGGCGCGAGGCCGCATGGAAGGACAAGGACCCCGTGCGAATGGCCTCACGGCAGTGGATCAGATCATCTTCACGGATCATTCGGCGGCCATCCTTTGTGGTAATACGGGCATTTCGGGTGCATCCGGAACCAATTCACCCAAGACCTTTGCGCTCGACACCACTCCTGGCACACCCGCGCCCGGATGTGTGCCCGCCCCGGAGAGAAAGAGGCCCTTGACCTCCTCGCTCACGTTGTGAGGCCTGAACCACGCGCTCTGCAGGATTCTTGGTTCGATTGAGAACCCAGACCCATTTGGGGAAAGATACCTGTCGCGGAAATCCTCAGGTGTCAAAATGACCTCTTCGCTCAGATGCGCCTGAAAACCCGGGATCGTCCGCTCCAGAACAGCCGCCACTTTTGCGCGGTAGCTGTCCGCTTCTTTTGCCCAGTCGACAGGATTGGCGTGGCCAAGGTGCGGCACGGGTGACAGAGCATACCACGTGTCATCTCCGTCAGGTGCGACGCTCGGGTCCGTCAATGATGGGCGATGCAAGTAAAGGCTCATGTCATCGGCGAGCTTTCCCTTGATGAAGATATCGCGCAGCAGACCTTCATAACGTGGACCGCTGAGGATCGTGTGATGGCCGACATCCTGCCATTTGCCCTTGGTACCTTTGGTTCCAAAGTACCAGACGAACAACCCCATCGACCAACGCGACCGCTTGAGCCTGCCCGGTGTCCACCGACGCTTTCTATG
This sequence comes from Flavimaricola sp., assembly GCA_020629175.1. Classification (GTDB taxonomy): domain Bacteria; phylum Pseudomonadota; class Alphaproteobacteria; order Rhodobacterales; family Rhodobacteraceae; genus JALZWD01. The sequence continues at coordinate 9,330 of JAHDDU010000008.1, forward strand.
ATTGCGGAGGAGGTGATCGTAGGTGTGCCCCGCGTCCGCATTGCTGACCACGAGGGGTGCCGACAGCACCTGCCCATCCGTAAGCGAGACACCTTGGGCGGCGCCGTCGCGGACAAGTATTTCATCTACCTGCGCACCGTGCTGGACCGTCCCACCTTGTTCGTTGATGACCCGCACCATGGCATCGGCAATCGCCTGTACGCCGCCCATCGCATAATGCACCCCGAACTCTTTTTCGAGGTACGCGACAAGCGCATACATGCTGGTAACATTCATCGGATCCCCACCGATGAAGAGCGGGTGGAAAGACAGCGCCATGCGCAGCCGCTCGTCCTTTACGCGTGCGCGTGCCAGGCCGAGGATGGAACGGTCGGCCCGCAACATCGCAAACTGCGGCAGGACTTTGATCGTTTCCCAAAGCTTGTGCATGGGCTTGGCCACCATGCCCTCAAATCCAACGATATACCGGCGCTGGCTGTCTTTGAGGAACTTCAAGTACCCTTTCACATCGGCAGGGTTAAACTTGCGCACCTCTTCGACCATTGCGTCCGTGTCGCCCGATGCGCGAAACACCGAACCATCAGTCCAACGGATTTCATAGAATGGATCAACGGGCTTCAGCGTGACATCATCCTCAAACCGGCGACCACAGGCCGCCCAAAGCTCACGGTAGACCTGCGGCACGGTGATGATCGTCGGACCCAGATCAAACCGGTGCCCCCCTTTTGAAATCGATGATCCGCGTCCGCCCGCGCGATCCAATTTGTCGAGCACGGTGACACGGTATCCCTTGGCCCCAAGGCGCATAGCAGAGGCCAACCCGCCAAGGCCCGCGCCTATAACGATGGCGTGGTTCTCAACAGATTCTGCAGCTCTATATGTCAACATAAAGTGACACTACCCAACTGACCTTGCTCTGACAACGTTTCATTCTTGTCTTGATTGGGTCATTTAATCCATATTTTGTAGGTCCATTTGAACGAAACCCAAGGTCATTAGCCAAATCTTCGAAACCCTTTCCAAAGGGAACAGCATCTGTCAGGATAAGTTTACAACTAACGCCAGGTGCCCACGTGAGCTCCACTACTGGACAATCTGTCAGCCTCTCCTTCTTTCGGTTCTCCGGAGGTGTGGCGCGCGCTTGGGCATTCGCTCAAATGGGCTTGGCGCGCCCCAGCCTGGCGCGGACACCAGACATCGGGTTCTGGAAGTTGTGTGGCTCTGGCACTGGCGAGGGGTTCACCCCGGTTCCCAACACCGCCGTCTACGCCATCCTCGCTACGTGGCCCGATGACGCTACAGCGCGCGCTCGGGTCGCGACATCGCCCGTCTTTGCCAGATACCGCGCGCGCGCCGTAGAGGCTTGGAGCGTTTTCCTTTCACCAACGTCGGTCAAAGGCCAATGGTCAGGCCAATCTCCTTTCTCAACGGGAGCAGGCAGCAGCAGCGGCCCTCTCGCAGCGCTCACGCGCGCCACCGTTCGACCTTCTGTTGCCGCCCGGTTTTGGGGCAGGGTTCCCAACATCTCTGACAAGATCGGCGCTGATCCCAACGTCGTTTTCAAGATCGGCATTGGGGAGGTGCCACTTTTGCATCAGGTGACGTTTTCCATTTGGCCGGATGAACGTGCGATGGCTGCCTTTGCACGTACCGGCCCGCATGCCGAAGCAATCCGCGCGGTCCGGTCCGAAGGATGGTTCAAAGAAGAACTCTACGCCCGCTTTGCCGTCTGCTCTGATATGGGGACCTGGCACGGCGTCTCTCCACTCGACAAACTCAAAGAGGCCGCATGACACAGCCCTTTCCCTTTTCGGCTATCGTAGGCCAGGACGAAATGAAGCGCGCGATGGTCCTCACCGCCATCGACCCCAGCATTGGCGGGGTGCTGGTGTTTGGGGATCGCGGCACAGGCAAATCGACGGCGGTGCGGGCATTGGCGGCACTCCTGCCTCCAATCATAGCGGTCAAAGGCTGCCCAGTGAATTCCGAAGCTGTGGCCCTCGTCCCGGACTGGGCAGATAGCGCCGGCAAAAGCACGCATCAAATCCCGACACCTGTCGTCGACCTCCCCCTCGGAGTGTCGGAGGATCGCGTCACCGGCGCGCTTGATATCGAACGCGCGCTCACGCGGGGCGAGAAGGCGTTTCAGCCAGGGCTGCTGGCGCGCGCCAATCGCGGCTACCTTTATATTGATGAGGTCAACCTGCTTGAGGATCATATTGTCGATCTTTTGCTGGACGTTGCGCAATCCGGCGAAAACGTGGTTGAGCGAGAGGGAATGTCGATCCGGCATCCTGCACGCTTTGTCCTTGTGGGATCTGGCAATCCCGAAGAAGGGGAGCTGCGCCCTCAATTGCTCGACCGGTTTGGCCTGTCAGTCGACGTCACCTCGCCCACAGACATAGAAGAGCGCGTCGAGGTTATTCGCAGACGGGACGCCTATGAGAACGACAACGCCGCCTTCATGCTCCGCTGGCAAGCCGAGGATGCCGCCATCCGCGATCGTATCCTGACGGCACGGAAGGCACTGCGTGATTTGAAGACACCGGAAAGCACGTTGCGGGACGTGGCCGAGCTTTGCGTTGCGTTGGGTTCAGACGGCTTGCGCGGGGAACTGACTCTACTAAAGGCCGCACGGGCCTATGCCGCGTGGCGCGATGACACGGCCTTGACCCGGGGGCATGTGCGAGATGTTGCCGCAATGGCGCTGCGGCATCGCCTCCGCCGGGATCCGCTTGATGAGGCGGGCAGCGGCGTGCGGGTTGGACGCGTCGTGGAAGATGTCCTTGGATAAGCCCGCCGACACCGCTTGGCATCGCGGTGCCTTGGCGGCAGCCTTGCTTGCGGTTGATCCGCGCGGTCTGGGCGGTCTGACCCTTCGCGCCCGCGCCTCGCCTGTGCGCGATGCATTCTGCAAGGCATTCGCCCACTTTCCGCACCCCATGAACCGTCTGCATCCGTCTGCATCGGATGAAACACTGTTCGGCGCGATGGATTTGTCCGCGACGCTAGCAGCCGGAGAAATCGTTAAGACGGCTGGGCTGCTAGACCGCTCTCAAACGCTCATCCTGACGATGGCAGAACGGACAAGCCCACAGCTTGCGGCGCGGCTGGCCCTCGCTCTCGACGGCCCCGATGCGCCTTGTCTTATCGCACTTGATGAAGGGGCCGAGCCGGATGAGTCACTGCTCGACAGCCTCAAGGACCGTCTGGCTTTTTCCATCGACCTCACCGACAGTTCACGTTCAAGCATCGTTGCATGCGAATGGGACATTGAGGGCGCGCGGGCGCGGTTAGAGAGTGTTGATACACCTCAGACAACCCCGGCCTCGATCGTTGAGGTTTGTACGACATTGGGGATTTCAGGAGCGCGAGCGCCGCTCTTTGCCCTTCGCGCTGCGCGGGCGTTGGCCGCATTAGAAGAGCACACGTCCGTTTTGGACAGCGATGTTGAAACGGCCTGTGCCCTTACACTCGCGCATCGCGCCACGCGCCTCCCCGAACCCTTGTCCGAAGATGCGGCCCCCCCGCCTGAACCATCGGGCAGTGACAATAACGAAACGCACGCCGCAGGAATGGAGCTGCCGCAAGAGCTGTTGCTAGAGGCCGTGCGCGCGTTGATCCCCGACGGATTGCTGGACCGGATCGCAGCAGGCAAGTCGCGCGCGGCGAGGGGTTCTGGGACAGGCGCGCGGAAAAGAGGCAGCCTTCGTGGCCGACCGCTGCCATCCCGTCCAGGCAAACCGGGCGGCAACGCGCGTGTTGACATCGTGGCCACACTGCGCACCGCTGCCCCTTGGCAAACGATCAGAGCGGCAGCCCGTCCGGATCACCACGGTCTTCACCTTCGGCCCGACGACATCCGGATCAAACACTACGAAGATCGCGCCGACCGACTGCTCATCTTTGCTGTTGATGCGTCCGGCTCTTCGGCCCTCGCGCGTTTGGCCGAGGCCAAGGGAGCGGTTGAGTTGATGCTTGCGCAGGCCTACGCCCGGCGGGATCACGTGGCCCTGATCGCATTTCGTGGCACGACAGCTGAGATTCTGCTCCCCCCCACCCGGAGCCTGGTACAAACAAAGCGGCGCCTGTCTGCCCTTCCTGGCGGAGGCGGGACACCGCTGGCTGCTGGCCTGAAGGCAACGCTTTCCCTTGCTGATCAAGCGCTGCGAAAAGGCATGACGCCGACGCTCGCACTGCTTACAGATGGGCGTGCAAACATCGCGCTTGATGGCACGGCGAACCGGGGTGAGGCTGCTGCCGACGCCCTGCAGATGGCCGCCGCTTTGCGCGGCGCTGGTCTCGACAGCATTGTTATCGACACAGGGCGACGACCCGAAAGAAGTCTCGAGCTTTTGGCGGGCGCACTCGGCGGTGCTTACATCCCAATGCCGCGTGCAGATGCGGCCAGAATGGCAGATGCCGTCACCGCCCGTTTGGAGACATGACATGCGCTGGCCACAAGATGCGCAGAACTGGCCGCTCAGCGCGCATTCGAGGCAGGTGCTGTGCCGCCCGCACCGTTGGCATGTGCAAGAGGCAGGAGAAGGCCCCTCGCTTCTGCTGATCCATGGCGCAGGTGGTGCGACGCAAAGCTGGCGAGGCATTTTTCCGCCACTGGTAAACGCCGGGTATCATTGCGTCGCCATGGATCTGCCCGGACAAGGCTTCACCCAGCTTGGCGCTCGGCAGAGGTGCGGGCTTGACCATATGGCTGAAGATTTGCGCACCCTGTGCCGCCAAGAAGGATGGCGCCCCTCTGCCATAATCTGTCATTCCGCCGGTGTGGCCATTGCCCTGCGCCTAGCGGAACTCGGCGTGCTCCCAAAGGGTCAGATCATTGGTATCAACGCGGCATTGGGCACTTTCAAAGGTGTCGCCGGTTGGCTCTTTCCGATGCTGGCCAAAGTTTTGGCGATCAACCCACTGACAGCCTCTGTCGTTTCGGGCACAGCCACAGCGCACACCGTCAAACGTTTGATCGAAGGCACGGGATCAACGCTCGATCAAACGGGACAAGACCTTTATCTTCGTTTGATCAAGGACCGGGCACATGTTGACGGAACGCTCGCCATGATGGCGCAGTGGAAACTTGATGGGCTGCTGGCACGGCTCTCAACCATCGAGACACCCACAACGCTCATCACCGGGATCACCGACGGCGCTGTGCCGTTCCAAACAAGCCATGAGGCAGCGGCACATCTACCAAACTGCAGGGTTATTGATCTTCCGAACCTTGGGCATCTTGCGCATGAAGAAGACGCTGATCAGGTCGCCGAACTGATATTGAACGCCCTTGCAATAGAAAAAGGGCCGCAGACTGAACCGCGGCCCTTCGAAAGCTGATAAGCTGCCTTATTCGGCGCTGAACGTCGCCAGGTATGCGTAGATGTTGGCCGCATCGTCTGCGCTGCGAACCTGGAACGCCATCTTGCCACGGGCACGACGGTTGTCGAGCGTCTCACGCAGCCAACCCGTTGGGTCTTGCACGTAGCCGACGAAATTCTCTTCGGTCCACATCTCGCCAGACTCGCCAACCTCAACAATCGAATCGCCGTAGTTGAAGTCAGGATGTGTGCCAATGCCCCGCGCGACAAGATTGTACAGGTTTGGACCCGTGCGCGCATTGCGGCCAGCCAGCGTATTGCCATCGTCATCGACGACCACGTGGCAGGACACACACTGACGGTTGAATGCTTCTTCGCCAGCAGCGGCGTCACCAGATGCGTGGCCATCTGCGAATGCCGGTGCGGACAAAAGCGTCAGCGCGGCGGCGAGTGTAAATTTCTTCATCGTAGTCTCCCTTAGAGGTGATGGTGCGACCGTTGTGCCCCGATCAGGTAATCAAGATAATGCTCTACCAGCTATGGTCCAGAGCAAACATAAAAATCTTCTCACGCATCCGTGATCCCGCCGATGTTACGCCACCGCGTGCGCGATTGCGCATTGCTTCCATAATGTTGAGAGCGCTGCGACAAGATGGTCGATGTCAGCGTCAGTATGCAAAGGTGACGGTGTAAACCGCAGACGCTCTGTCCCTTTCGGCACGGTCGGATAATTGATTGGCTGGACGTAAATATCCCATTCGGCCATCAGATAATCAGCCAGCATCCGGGTTTTCACCGGATCCTTGATCAACACCGGCACAATGTGGCTGTCATTCATCATGTGCGGAATGCCCTCACGGTCGAGCGCGGCGCGCAAGCGAGCGACCTGACGGCGCTGGCCCTCGCGCTCAACGCTGCTTTCCTTGAGATGCGCGATTGACGTCCGGGCTGCCGCCGCCACCGCCGGAGGCAGAGCCGTGGTAAAGATGAACCCGCTGGCGAAGGATCGAATGAAATCACACAAGGCCGCGGACCCGGTGATATAGCCACCGACGACACCGTAAGCCTTGCCCAATGTCCCTTCGATCAGCGTGATCCGGTCGGCGACACCGTCTCGCTCTGACACGCCGCCGCCCCGTGGCCCGTACATGCCCACTGCATGCACCTCATCGAGGTATGTCATCGCCCCATACTTTTCAGCGACTTCCACGATTTCGCGGATCGGAGCCACATCACCATCCATGGAGTACACGCTTTCAAACGCCACAATCTTGGGCACGTTGGCCGGACAAGCGGCGAGCTTTGCCTCGAGATCAGCAACATCGTTATGTTTCCAGATCACCTTCTCGGCGCGGCTATGGCGAATGCCCTCAATCATCGACGCATGATTGCCTGCGTCCGACAAAATGATGCAGCCCTCCAGCCGGGAGCCCAAAGTCGACAAAGCTGCCCAGTTGGACACATAGCCGGAGGTGAACAACAACGCCGCTTCTTTGCCATGCAAATCCGCAAGTTCACGCTCCAAAAGCAGGTGGTCATGGTTCGTGCCGCTGATGTTGCGCGTTCCCCCTGCCCCTGTTCCCGTCCGCGCCACAGCCTCGCACATCGCGTCAATTACCAACGGGTTCTGCCCCATCCCAAGGTAGTCATTGCTACACCAGACGGTCACATCGCGCACGCCATCTTCTCCATGGCTCGCGGCCTTTGGAAACTTGCCGCAATCACGCTCAAGCTCGGCAAAGTACCGGTAGTTGCCATCCTCCTTCAGCTGGTTCAGCTGCGCGTTGAAAAGTGCGTCAAAGTCCATGTGTCCGTCCCTTATCGTCAGGTCTTGTTTTTGGCGCCGGAAGCATCCAGCGCCAGAGTTTTGCATCGGGCAACGGCACAACCATCAACCAATGTTCGAGCAATGCGAGGGCCGCAAGCGCCGAGAGCAACGTAAATCCGGCCGCTTGCATATCAGTGTCCGCTGTCACCAACCGATGCGCCAAACCGGCGACCACAAATGACAGCACTGTAATCGCCACTGGAAACATCACCGTTATCGGGCCGCGTCTGAAGTAGGATTTGATATGGGTCAATTGCACCGGCACAAATTCTAGGTTGATCCGCGGCACGCCGAAAAACAGGTTCAGTTTGGCCAAAATCCGCGCCACAAACAGAATGAGATATGACCAGAGCGCAATCTGGTTGACGGCCCCGCTGGTGACCATGACCAACACCATCAACCCCAACGCCAGCGCCAATTCGTGATGCGCCACCGTGCCCCAGGCCCGCCCAAACCGCGCCCAACCAGCCAGCCCTGGCGGACACTCCCGCCGTTCTGGTCCTGCGATGATCCCGGCCAGAAACGCCATCTCAATCCAGCCCCAGATCGCCAAAGCCCCGAGAAATCCGGCATACACACCCCAGACCGTTACTGAAGACAGACTAAGCACCACCGCCGCCACACCCAATGACAACAACGGCACGCCCGCAAACACGACCATCCCGTGCGCCCCGCCGCCCGCACGGTCTGCCCAGCGAACAGCCAGCATGATCGCCCCGGTGGCGAACCACCAGACGAAAATCGCCAATACCGCTGCCGTCCAATGGGCTGTCATCTTAAGTGTTTTTCCTCATCTTCTTCTGGCCAAAATAATCCCTGGGGGTCCGGGGGCTGGCCCCCGGCCCGTCCTCAGTAAACAGGCTCCAACCTCACGTCTGCAGGCACCTCATTAGGGATCGCTGGGATCGACAGAAGCGCCACAAACGCTGCCCCTGCCCGAACGGACCCACCCATCCGGGTCAGCCATCCGCCCAAACCGCCAGCCTTGCGACCGCGCGCAATCGCTAGATTGGCCCGCTCCATCCGCTCAAGGTTCTTAACCCAGCGTGGATGATCGATGTCCAGCGTCATCGGAAACACCTGTTTAGAGATCTCAGAGGTCTTGCGATACACCTCTTGCCCGTACCAGGCAGGATCCACACCCAACGCCTTGTGGAACTCTGGCCGCTGGTGATCGCGCACCCACATGGTGGAATAGACCGCCGTCAAAAAGAACTTGATCCACATCTTGTTCACCCGGCTTTGCGTCAACGCAGGGTCTGTTTTCATCAGCAAGGCAAAAGCCTCGCCATGGCTGAACTCGTCGTTGCACCACTCGCGGAACCACTGGAAAATCGGATGGAACTGTTTGTCCGGGTTTTCCTCAAGATGCCGAAAGATGGTAATATAGCGCGCATAGCCAATCTTCTCGGACAGATAGGTCGCGTAATAGATGAACTTGGGCCGGAAATAGGTGTACTTTTTGGCCTGTGTCAGAAACCCAAGGTTCACGGCAATGCCTGCCTCGCGCAGCGCATCATTGATGAAGCCCGCGTGCCGCGCTTCGTCCCGTGCCATCAGTTGGAACAATGTGGTGATATCTTCGTTTGAGCCGCGCCGCTTCATTTCCTTATAGAGTACACAGCCCGAAAACTCCGCCGTGCAGCTTGATATCAGAAAGTCGATGAACTCGGCCTTCAGCGCCGGGTCCATACCCTCCCAGTCGGCCTCCCATTCATCATTCTTTTTGAAATGGCCTTTGTTTGGATCACTCTTCATCTGGGCAATTAACGCGTCCCATTCGGCCCGCACAGGGCTCACATCAATGGCGTCCATTTCATCAAAATCGGTGGTGTAGAACCGCGGGGTTAGCAACGTGTTCTGCATCGCCACTTCTGTCGCTTCCTCATTTGTTAGAGGCGGCAGGGCTTCCTGCCGGGCGATCGCCTCTTCGGCGGTGGCGGCATCGGACGAATGGAGCGGGGCTTGCACGTTCATGACATCACCTCTTCGCTAAAGGAAAACTCACACAACTCCATGAATTCCAGATCACCCGTCGCGCGGGTCCACAGCCGCTCTAGCTTGGAGGCGCGGACAATCGTTGCCAGACGATCCTCCTCAACCACCTCGCCGTAGGGGGCCATGATCTCGGGGCCCTGCACTTGCACCGTGTCCCCGGGGTGGACGACCGCGCCGTTGTTGAACCGTACATGTGCGGACAGCTCCTCAAACCGGTGGCTGATGCTCACCGTGCAGGGCGCTGTTTCACGTGATCTGAATATCAATCCCATAGCTCTTTGTTCCCTTTTTCAAATGGCGCAGGCTGGCTGGGCCCGCGCGGTTTTACTCACTTCACCAAATCCGCAAAGGCCGCGACGTTGTCCGCGCCATAGCCGATCAGCTCAATCACCTGCCCGGTCGCGTCGTCAATGACTGCCGTATGTCCGTTGTCGCGTGTCACAACGCGGATCGGGGCCTCCATCCCGGCGCCCTCCAACATGCGCTGACGCTCTATCACAAGGCCGATGACTCCGATGAACCCATTGCGCGGATCGGATGAAATGGCGACGACCTCATCTCCATCTCGCAGGGTATAGACCCGCATGTCATTGCCGCTCAGCGTCAGACTGCGCTCGGCTACAATAGGCGCTTCTTGCAGCACGCCGCTGTTGGGTACGTCAGCCCATTGCGCATAGGTCACCAACGCGACGCTCGCGAGCATCAGACCAAACATGGCCTGCACCAAAAACTTGGGGACCATCTCGCGGTCCCGGTGGCGCATCTGTGTTTCCAAACCTGCCATGACGTCCTCCTATTCTGCCGCGACGGCATTGCCGTCAGGTTGTTGCGTGCGCTTGACTTGTGGCTGGCTGATCCGCGTCTCGGCCGCTTCGGCGAAAAGTCGGGCGACATTGGCCGCATCCGGGATGCAGCGCAGTGCTGGCTGGGTACGCGCCATTTTCCACGGGCGTACGTGGGGCCAGGTCATCAGATAGCTGATGCGCGTGTCGCCTATCGTCTCAAACGCGATCGTTCCGGTGCCATCCTTTTTGACGTCGGCCTGCGCCGTGCCAATCCAGGTGTACGGCAAATTCAAAGTCATGGTCAGCGCCGCGCCAATGCGCATCGCCACACGCTTGTTCGTCAGGGTGTAGACCGTGCTGCGCGCCTGAACATAGGCGATGCCATACAAGATGAGGCAAGCCACAACACCTGACAGCAGGAACGGCACCCCATGCAACAGCGCCTGCCCAAGCGGATATACTTCCGCCGAGACGATGATCCGCCAGACAGCAATCAGCGCGAAATAGCCAAACACCCAGCGCAGGCCCAGCGCCTCCCTCGCAAGGCGGCGCGGATTGGGCGACCCTTGCCACAGGATATGCTCATCCTTGGGCAATTGTTCCGGCAGGCCGCGGATGGGCTCAAAATTGAAATCGTCGTCGCTCATCTTGTGTTCCCCTGTCTTGGGTCTTGCGGCCCCCGACCGGCTGCGTCGGGGGCCGCTATCGCGTTTACAGAACGGTGTTCGACCGCGCGGGCGAGGCATAGAACGTGCCGCCTGCGTACCAAGCCATGACCTTCTCTTCTTCGAGAAGCGTGATCTGGCTGGGGTCCTTTTGCTGCGGAATGCCGGCAAAGTTCTCAGCAAAGAGTGATCGGACTTTGACCCGGTCGGACTTGATTTTGCACATATTGATCGGGATCAAACGGGTGCTTCCATCGTCCAACTGGACATCAAGAAAGCGCACCATCTGCTCTGGCACATCGACCCACATGTCCGTGACATTGCCAACGATGCCTTTGTCGCCCGCCACAACGGTCAACCCACGCGGATCATACCCGGCAGACACCGCGAAATCTGCAAGACCAGACATCCGCTGGATCTTGACGTGACCGTGACCATCGAGCTCAGGCACATCGCGCCGTGGCGCCCAGGCCGCAGGGCCCACACCATCGGCCATCGGATCACCGGTTGGAACGTAGGGCGACCCGGCCGAGGCCGACGTCCGCGCCAGCGCGAGGTTCTTGCGATCATGCGCCTCTTCGTTCTCGACACTAGGCACCGTCACCGAGCCGCGCCCATGGGGCAGATCAAATGTCTTGGGTTTGGGCACCGGAAATGGCCCTTGATTGGGGGCTGCATTGCCGTCGTCATCCTGCAAAGGATAGCCTTCGCGCATGTTCTCGGTCTGCAGGTAGTAGACGAGCCCCGCAAAGAAAATCCAGAACAACCAGATGGCCGCGCTCGCCAGATCGAAGTTGCCGAAAAAAGTTTCACCTACCATGGTTTCAAATCCTCCTTAGGTCAGGTCGGGAAGTCGGTGAGGGCAAGCTTGCCCCCCCGCGCCCCTGTCATCGCCAGCGTCCGCACAAGCGGGCCCAAAGCGACAAGAGTGATGAACAAAAGACCAATCTCGACGTGGTATACGACCGAGTAGCCGGTGGCAGGCGTGGCGAGCGCCTCTCCCAAAGTGCCGTTCCCGGCGGCACCGTTGACGAGGTCGCGTAAAGCGCCCCCGACAAAGATCGAAAGCCCGGCACCGGTGGCCTGCGCGGCCCCCCAGGCACCAAGGGCAAGTCCGCGACCCGCAACACCCTGCACCGGCAAGGTCATCGCGGCCGTCAGGGTAGAGACGGAGAACAATCCGCCTCCAAACCCAATCAGCAGAGCACCCAGATAGAACAAAACGGGCGAGCCAAAAGGCGCGGAAAAAATCACACATGTAAAGGCCAGCACACCGGCCAATATTCCCCGCGCCGCCATCCGGTAGGTATCCAACCCGCGCGATAACCAGCGTGCGGCCAGCGCAAAGGCCGCCAGCGCGCCCCCCGCCCACATGGCCGTGAGCAACGTGGTCGCCGATACCGACAGGCCCAAAATCTCACCGCCATAGGGCTCCAACAGCACGTCCTGCATGTTGAAGGCCATGGTTCCCAAAAACACGACAGCAATCAAACGCCCCGCGTCCGACCCTTCTGCAAAGTCCCGCCACGCTTGTTTGAACGTTGGCCGGGGTGCGGCCCGTTCAGCACGCGACATGGGCGCCATCTTTTCCTGTTTCCACAGGGCGATCAGGTTCAGCACAATGGTGACAACCGCCGTCCCCTGCACCACCTGCACCAGCCGCAGCGCCGAATAGTCGCGCAACAGCGTACCGATCACCACGGCGCTGAGCGCCATGCCGGCAAGGAACATCACATAAAGAAGTGCCACAACCTTTGGCCGCGTCTCCTCATCCGCACGGTCTGCGGCCAGCGCAAGGCCCGCCGTCTGGGTCATATGCATGCCCAAACCGGTGAGCAAAAACGCGAGCGCAGCCCCCAATTGCCCGGCCCAATCTGCATCCAGCGTCCTGTCCCCTGACAGAACCAAAAGCGCCATCGGCATGATCGCCAGCCCGCCAAACTGGTAGAGCGTGCCAAACCATAGATACGGCACACGCTTCCACCCAATGGCCGAACGATACGTGTCCGACCGAAACCCCAAAAGCGCGCGAAACGGCGCCACCAGAACCGGGATTGCAATCATGAGCGCCACGACCATCGCACTGAGCGACAGCTCAACAATCATCACCCGGTTCAGCGTCCCCAGCAGCATCACCGTCGCCATCCCGACAGAGATCTGGAACAGGCTCAGCCGCAGCAATTGCCCAAGCGGCAGCCCCGTACTGGCCGCATCCGCAAAGGGCAGCATGCCAACACTCAGCCGTTTCAGTGAGGACGAGCGAAAGATCATGCCACCCCCTCAAACACAAGCGCAGTCGAAATGTAGAACCCGCTCGACACCCGCTCCACTTCGGTCAAAGTGCCGGGCACACCGGTTTCTTCCATCTCGCGGCGGACACCATCCGTCGTGTGTGGCACCATCTGGGGCGATCTGTCGGCCTTTGGGAAGAGCTTTCCAATGCGGAACATCGCCATCAGCAAGGGCGTCCGGGGTGGCAGGGTAAAGACAAAGCGCCCACGCAAACGGGGTGCCGCCTCCCCCAACAGACGTGCCACATCATCGGCACCGTAATAGATCATCGAATCCATCGCAAAGATGTGGTCAAACGTGCCCAGCGCGGGGTCGAGCATATCGCCCGCATGCCAGGTGATCTGCCCCGCCAAATGCGCCGGGCAGCGTTTCTGTGCAATCTCGATCAGCGCAGGCGAGATATCTGCTGCCACAACATGCGCGCCCCGCTCGGCCAGCGCCACGGCTGCCGCACCCGTCCCACAGCCTGCATCCAACACGCGCGCCCCGCGCAAATCGGCAGGCAATTGCGCCAGCATCACCGCGCGCATCCGGTCCCGCCCCGCACGCACAGTGGCCCGCACACCAGACACGGGCGCATCCGACGTCAGACGCTCCCATACCTTGGTGGCTGAGCCATCGAAGTAGCTCTCAACCCTATTGCGCGTGGACAGGTAATCCATCAATCAAACCCCAGCAGTTCAAAGATCTCGCGGTCTGGTAGTGGGGCTGGCGCCAAGGGCTCGGTCCCGTTCCATAACGTCTCAGCCAGGCGAATGTACTCTTTGCGCACCTGTACGATTTCTTCATCGTCGGGCATCTCAAACAGTGTCTTTTTCTTCAGACGGCTGCGCCGGATCGCATCCAGATCCGGCATATGAGCAATCCGGTTGAACCCAACCGTCTTACAGTACCGATCAACCTCATCCGTCTCGCGGCTGCGGTTTGCCACACAACCCGCAAGCCGCACCTTGTAGTTGGCCGATTTGGCCTGAACGGCTGCAATGATCCGGTTCATCGCATAAATGCTGTCAAAATCATTCGCCGTGACGATCAATGCCCGATCGGCATGCTGCAGAGGTGCCGCAAACCCGCCGCAGACCACATCGCCCAACACATCAAAGATCACGACATCGGTGTCTTCGAGCAGGTGGTGCTGCTTGAGCAGTTTCACCGTCTGTCCCACAACATATCCACCACAGCCCGTGCCCGCAGGCGGGCCCCCGGCTTCAACACATTTCACACCGTTGAAGCCGTCGAAAATGAAATCCTCGGGCCGCAACTCTTCGGCGTGGAAATCCACTTCCTTGAGGATATCAATCACCGTCGGTACCAGGCTGCCCGTCAGCGTAAACGTACTGTCATGCTTGGGATCACACCCGATCTGCAGCACCCGCTTGCCCAGCATGGAAAACGCTGCACTCAGGTTGCTCGAGGTGGTCGATTTGCCGATCCCGCCCTTACCATAGACGGAAAAGACTTTGGCCCCTTCGATCTTGGCATCTTCATCCTGATGGACCTGAACAGACCCTTCGCCATCCAGACCCCGCAGGTCAGGCACATTATCTTTCGGGCTCATACGAGCCTCCTTTCCATCGGGGCACAGGCCCCACACTTCTTCTGGCTAAAAATATCCCCGCCGGAGGCACACCGGATCGGCGGGCGGGTCGATGCGGCAAAGCCGCGAGGGACGCACGACGTATTCATTCCGCAGCCACCCCTTCCATTCTGTCTTCCAACTGATCGGCCGCCTCTTGCAGCGCCTCCAGCGTTTCTGCATCTGGCGCCCAATACTCACGGTCGCTTGCCTCCAGCAGTCGGTTCGCCATCCGCATCGACGCTTGCGGGTTCAATGCAGCCAACCGGTTGCGCATCTCGTCATCCAGCACAAAGGTCTCGCTCAACCGCTGGTACACCCACGGCTCCACATCGCCGGTTGTCGCCGACCACCCCATCGTGTTGGTGATATGCGCCTCAATCTGGCGCACACCCTCATGCCCGTGCTTGAGCAAGCCTTCGTAAAACTTCGGGTTCAGGCTACGGCTGCGCGTTTCCAGCGCCACCTGATCGGTCAGGGTCCGCACCTTCGCCGTCCCGCGCGTCTGATCCCCGATATAAACTGGGGCCGCCTCGCCACCCTTCGCACGCTTAACTGCCCGCGCGATCCCACCAAGCGTGTCAAAGTAATGATCCACCGTGGTCACACCCAGCTCGACGCTTTCAAGGTTCTGATAGGCCAAATCCACATCGCGCAGTGCCTTTTGCAAGAGGCCAGGATTTGCCTCCGCCTTACCGTTGATACCGTAGGCAAACGACTTGCGCGCCTCATAGGCATCGGCAAGCTCATCCTCATCCCCAAAGGCCGAGCTATCGACCAACTGATTGACGTTCGAGCCATAAGCCCCTTCGGCATTGGAAAACACACGCAGCGCCGCCTCTTCCAGTGAGCATCCCATCTCGGCCGCATAAATCAGCGCATGGCCGCGGATGAAGTTCTGCTCCACCGGCTCGTTGGCCTGAGCACATTTCAGCGCCGCCTCAGCCAGCATCCGGGTTTGCAACGGCAACAAATCGCGGAAAATTCCGGACAGCGTCATCACCACGTCAATCCGAGGCCGCCCCAGTTCAGAAAGCGGCACCAGATCGGCGCCCGACAACCGGCCAAAGCTGTCAAACCGCGGCACGGCCCCCATCAGCGCAAACGCCTGCGCAATCGGCGCACCGTCGGATTTGATATTGTCCGACCCCCACAAAACCAGAGCCACCGTCCGCGGCAGAGCATCATGCGTCTCAAGCAACAAATCCGCCTGGGCCGCACCATCGCGCAGGGCAAAGGTTGTAGGCATCCGGAACGGATCAAACGCATGGATATTTCGCCCGGTTGGCAAAATCTCGGGGCTGCGGATCAAATCGCCGCCGGGCACAGGGGGGATGAACCGCCCCGACAACGCCCGCATCAAGGCAGGCAGCTCATGATCCTCGGCCAATTCGGGCATGTCACGCCCTGCCAGCCGCTCCATGTCGGCACGCGCCGCCGCAGACATCGGCGTGCCCACGATATGCAGCCCCTCGGGGATCAGCGCCCCTTCGGTTTCCTGCACCACCAGCCACAGCTTTTCGATATCGCGCGCATTCAGATCGACCGCATTGGCCTGATCGCGGATCAGCACCTCCAGATCACCGCGCGCCTCGTCCTCAGGTGCCATCTCGCGCCAGCGGGTCAGGCTGTCCTTCAGCTCGATCAGCCCTTTATACAGCCCGGCACTGGCCAAAGGCGGCGTCAAATGCGTGACCGTCACAGCGCCGGACCGCCGTTTGGCAAGCGATGCCTCAGACGGGTTGTTGGCCGCATAGAGATACACATTCGGCATCTCGCCGATCAGCCGATCCGGCCAGTCGCGCGCGCCTAGGCCCGCCTGCTTGCCCGGCATAAACTCCAGCGCGCCATGCATGCCAAAATGCAGCACCACGTCTGCCTCATAAGTGTTGCGCAGCCATAGGTAAAACTGAGCGAACGCATGGGTCGGCGCAAAGCCCCGCTCAAACAGCAGACGCATCGGGTCGCCTTCGTAGCCAAAGGCAGGCTGCACACCTACAAAGACATTGCCAAAGTGCTGGCCTAGCACGAACACGCCGCGCCCGTCCGATTGCACCTTGCCGGGGGCCGGGCCCCAGACCTCTTCGATCGCGGCCAAGGGCGGTGTGCCACGCACGATATCTTCGGCGCTCACATGCGCCGCCACATTCGCCTCTTGCCCGTATTGCTGCGCATTGCCGCCCAGAACAGCGGCACGCAACGCATCAACGCTTTCAGGCATCTCGACGTGATAGCCATCGGCCTGCATCTGCTGCAGAGTGTTGAACAGGCTCTCAAACACACTCAAATAGGCGGCTGTCCCTACCGCACCCGCATTGGGCGGAAATCCAAACAGCACAACGCCGACCTTCTTGTCGGCATTGCGCATTTGCCGCAGCTTGGCCAGCCGTAGCGTCTTTTGCCCCAGCGAGGTGATCCTCTCCGGACAAGGGGCCATTTCCTTGCAGGTGGAAACAGCGCGACAGGCATGGGCACATCCGTTGCACCCTTCGGCGCCATGCCGTCCGGCAAAAACCGTCGGGTTCGTAGCCCCATCGATCTCAGGCAAGGCAACTAGCATCGTTGTCTCGATCGGACCCAGCCCCTGTGCACTCTCGGCCCACTGACCCAGCGTCTGAAACTCCAACGGTTGCGCCGAAATATAGGGGACATCCAACCGCGTCAGCAGCTCTACCGCTGCGGCACTGTCATTGTAGGCGGGCCCCCCCACAAGCGAGAACCCGGTGAGCGAGACCATCGCATCAACCTTGCCCTCAAAATAAGCCTCGACCGCCGGCGTCCCGTCCAATCCCCCGGCAAAGGCCGGCACGACGCGCAAGCCCAATCCCTCAAACTCGCGGATCACTGCATCATAATGCGCCGTGTCCCCCGACAGGACATACGACCGCAGCATCAGCACACCCACCGTCGCCAAAGGCGATTGAACAGCCGGTATATCTGCCAAGTCAGTCACGACACCAACATCCGGGTGATAGAGACCCACCTCCGGATACTCGACCGGCGCCCTAGCCTTCACCGGCTGCCACTCCATGCCTGTGGCATAGCGCGACACCAGCATCCGGATCATCTGTTCGATGTTCTCATCAGACCCGCCCAGCCAATATTGCATCGCCAGAAACCAAGTGCGCAAATCCTGCGCCTTGCCCGGGATGAGCCGCAGCAGCTTGGGCAACCGACGCAAGGCCGCCATCTTCTTAGCACCTGACGCGGTCGACGGCTTGGATGTGCCGCGCAACGCCTTGAGCACCTTCAGGGCGCCCGACGCAGGCTTTGCCATATCCAGATCGCCCATTCGGGTCAGCTTGACGATCTCGGCATCAGCGATGATGTTCACCATCGCATCACAGTGATCCCGCCGCGCTGCAAGATCGGGCAAAACGGCCGCCGTGTGCTCCTCAAGGAAAAGCAGGTTCGACACCACAATATTGGCACCGGCAATCGATGTCTGTGCAGCCTCCAGCGCATCCGGAGATTCACC
This sequence comes from Flavimaricola sp., assembly GCA_020629175.1. Lineage (GTDB taxonomy): Bacteria > Pseudomonadota > Alphaproteobacteria > Rhodobacterales > Rhodobacteraceae > JALZWD01. Next base: position 27,279 of record JAHDDU010000008.1, read on the forward strand.
CCATTCCGCAGCGGCATGTACTGAAATCTCAAGCCCCGGGAAATCCGCCACCAACCGCTCGCGCGCGCGCATCACCGGTCCAGCCGCATGGCTGTCCAGCGTCACGATGACGACGCGATATGTGGGGGCCAAACTATCGCGCATAATGGGCCTTCGCCTCATAGAGCGTATCGAGCGAAATCTCCGCCAAGCCTCGATCTGCAGCAAATGCTTCGGTATTGCGTCGCGCTTTGCCGCGCACAAAGAACGGTATTTTCTTGAGCTCACGCTCGGCGTCTGACAGCCAGATGACGTTGTCGGCTGGATGTGCGCCATCTTTCATCTGACCAACAATACTCCCGCCGGAGGCTCCCGTGTTTTCAACTTCTTCCAAAGGCTTGGGGCTGTGCCCGCCGTGATGGCTTGGCCCCGCTGCATCATGAAATTCAAAATCGTCTCGGAACATCGTCAACAAGTGCTCTTCAAGCCCCATGACGAGCGGATGCACCAATGTGTCAAACAATACATTCGCGCCTTCAAAGCCCATTACCGGGCTGTAGCGGGCGGGAAAGTCCTGAACGTGCACGGGCGCAGAAATCACGGCGCATGGAATGCCCAGACGTTTGCCAATATGGCGCTCCATCTGCGTGCCCATGATCATTTCAGGGGCAAGACGCTCAATAGTTGCTTCCACTTCGAGGTAGTCATCAGTGATGAGCGCCTCCACACCGTAGTCTTTTGCCATGGTGCGCAAAGGACGGGCCATCTCGCGGTTGAAACATCCCATCCCGACAACTTCGAAACCCATTTCATCGCGCGCGACGCGGGCCATGGCCATCACGTGACTGCCATCCCCAAACAGGAAAACCCGCTTGCCTGTCAGGTAGGTGCTGTCGACGCTGGCGCTCCACCAGGGTAGACGCAGCCGGCTCTCATCAGGCGAAAAATTTTTGCCCAAAATTTTTCCCACCTCACCGACAAAGTCGCGCGTTGCTCCGACACCGATGGGCACGATCTTGGTGTAGGGCTGGCCATGATTTTTCTCCAAAAATCTGGCGGCGGCTTCACCTGTTTCGGGATAGAGCAAGACATTAAAGTGTGCAGCGGGCATGCGGGCAATATCCGCAGGCGTTGCGTCCAAAGGAGCCGCGACATTCACGTCGATTCCAAGATCGTAGAGAAGGGCGGTGATCTCCTGAATATCATCGCGATGGCGAAATCCGAGAGCAGTTCCACCAAGGATGTTGCAACTGACCCTTTCCGTCCGCTCCTGCGGTTTGGCGAGCGTACGCACGATCTGATAAAATGTCTCATCGGCGCCAAAGTTTTCTTTGCGCTGGTACGAAGGAAGCTCGAGCGGGATCACCGGAATGCCGCCCAGATCCATGGTTTCGGCCATGCCACCAGGGTCATCCTGAATAAGTTCGGCCGTGCAGGATGCGCCTACAATGATTGCCTCGGGCTGAAACCGGTCCACCGCATCTTGACAGGCATCTTTGAATAGATGGGCGGTATCAGATCCCAGATCACGGGCCTGAAAAGTCGTATAGCTCACCGGCGGGCGGTGATTGCGCCGTTCGATCATGGTAAAGAGCAGATCGGCATAGGTATCGCCTTGTGGCGCATGCAAGATGTAGTGCAGCCCCTTCATACCTGTCGCGACACGCATTGCACCCACATGGGGCGGACCCTCATATGTCCAGACCGTCAGCTTCATGACGCACGCCCCGGGGGCGCTTCGCCCCCCGGACCCCCAGAGGATATTTTTAGCCAGAAGAAGTCGGATGCTTGCGTCATTCGGCGGCCTCCACCTTCAGCAAAGACTTGCGGCGGAGCGGTCGCGAGAACAGCCCAGCGAGATCACCGGCCTGTTCGTAGAAATGGACCGGGGTGAAGACCAGTTCGATCGCCCATTTCGTGGCAAGCCCTTCTGCCTCGAGCGGGTTGGCAAGGCCCAATCCGCAGACCGTCAGGTCTGGGCGCGCGGCGCGCACGCGGTCCAATTGTAGATCGACATCTTGGCCTTCTGAGATTTGCGGTCCCGCTGGCAGCAAATCGAGATCGGGCCCGTGAATCGCGTCGTGGATATAGGGTGAGCCGACCTCAACCGCCGACATGCCACACTCACGGGTCAGAAAACGTGCGAGAGGTATCTCGAGCTGGCTGTCGGGGAAGAAAAAGATTGATCTGCCATTCAAATGCTCGGACGCCTGCGCAATGGCACGTCTCGCACGGGCGCGTGGCGCATCGGTCGCAGCAGCGAAGGCTTCGGGCGGAACATCAAACTCTTGGGCAATAGCCTTTAGCCAAGCCGTGGTCCCCTCTTCTCCAAAAGGAAATGGCGCGGGGATATGCGTCGCCCCGCGCCGTTCAAGCGCGGCGTGAGTTTCACCCAAAAATGGCTGTGCAAGGATGAATTGCGTGTTGGGGCCAATCGCTGTTTCATGGTCAATCCGGCGCGCCGGCAAACAACGGACAGGCCCGACCCCCATGTCAGACAAGAGCGCGAGCATCTGATCCTCGACGACATCGGGTAGTGCGCCCACCACCAACAGTTCGCGTGCTGTCGTTTCTGGAAGGACAGGCACCATTGACGCGAGGCACGCATCTTCGCCTTCGGTGAACGTCGTTTCAATCCCCGAGCCGGAGTAGTTGAGCACGCGGACATGTGGTGCGTGGACTTGGCTTAGTCGTTCAGCGGCCCGGCTGAGATCAATCTTGATCACTTCCGACGGGCACGACCCAACCAGGAACAACTGACGGATGTCCGGCCGGCGTTCGAGCAGGCGCGCTACCTCGCGGTCCAGCTCGACGTGCGCATCAGCCAAACCCGCCAGATCGCCCTCTTCCAGAATCGCTGTCCCGAATCGTGGCTCCGCAAAAATCATCACGCCGGCGGCAGATTGCAAAAGATGCGCGCAGGTGCGAGATCCTACAACCAGAAAGAATGCGTCCTGCATTTTGCGGTGGAGCCAGATGATACCTGTCAGACCGCAAAACACCTCACGCTGACCACGCTCTTTCAGCACAGGAGCACTGCGGCAGCCGCCGCCGGGAGGAGGGGTGGGCGCGTTCATGCAGGTACCCCGCGTCCGGCAGCTTCATCTTGTGCCATATCGAGGCGCGCGACCCGTAGCTTCCACAGGAATTGCGCAGCGTTAATGACGTAGGCGGCATAGGCCGCAAGAGCCAACATCATCAGGCCAAACGGGCTCAACGTATCAGCAAAAAGTGCATATAAATAAGCAGTATGCAGGCCAATCACCGCAAAACTGAACACATCTTCCCAAAAGAATGCCGGCGCAAATAGATACTGGCCAAAAACGACCTTCTCCCAAATCGCACCGGTTATCATGATCAGGTACAGGATCGCGGTTTTGAGGATGATGGAGAGCGTTGCAGCCTCATAGCCGAAACCGGAGACCAAGTAGCGCACCACAAGCGCCAATGACACAAGGAAAACGACGAACTGAACAGGGGCCAGGATACCCTGCACAAGGGTCCAGCGGCTGGCATCTCTGCGCGCGCGCTGCTCCGCTGTGTAGAGCCTGTTTGGCCCCGCAACGGCGGTAGGCCGATCGGCGATCCGGCGTGCCATGTTAAGATTCCCTGACAGTCAATTATGTCAAGAATAGGAATGAACAGCGCTGAGTGTCAACTTTAAGTTACAATAATCGATGCCGCTTATTGTCTTATAAAGTTTACAGTTTCCTCTTCGATTTTGACTTGATGGGCAAGTCTCGCACGGCCTTCATGGAGGTGTGTCAACAATAGGTGTCAATTTGCTTTGACAATACATCGGCCGTACTTGAAAATAAGGGATATCCTGCAGCCGAGGGCCGCAGGGCAGTCCGTATGTCGGACGACGGAGGCGAGGATGGACGACCACCCTCACAATTCAAAAAACACCCCGAGTGCGGGTGGCAATCAGCGTGTCGATGCGCTGGCCAATCGTGTTTTGTCCGTCGTCGCCGAGAGTGTACGGAAATCCTCTCCAGATGCCTTGCCCGCCCATGCCGTGATGAGCGATGCAGTCTTTGATGCAGCTTTGTCCGTTGAAGCAGACGCGGTCTGGACGGCGCTGGCCAAATATTCAGCAATGGGTGTGCCGTTAGACACGTTATGCGAAACCGTCATCGTGGATGTGGCGCGTCGCCTTGGCGATCAGTGGTGCGAAGATGAACTGGGTTTCGCGGGTGTGACCATCGGCTGCGCACGATTGACGGCAGCTCTGCGGCGGCTTGAGGCGCTGACGCCCCTGCCGTTGGATCCCCGCACGCCGCAGGTTCTGATCCTTGTCGGGAACGAGATTTACCATACGCTAGGCGCGACAGTTCTGGCGGGCATGATGCGGCGCAGCGGGGTTGAGACCCAGCTGTGGATTGGCGCCGATGTCGCCGCCGTCGCCAGTCATCTTGAGACATCTGAATTTAGTGCGGTTTTCATCTCGGCCTCCAAGGGAGAGAAAATTGAAAGCCTGCGCCGGCTGGTGGCTACGGCCCATGCAGCCAACCCCGATCTGCCCGTCGTTGTTGGCGGTACGATCATCGACACCCCCAACACGCCTGATCAGATCAAGGAGCTGACAGGTGCGAACCACGTGACCAAAGACCCGAACGAGGCCTTGAAGCTTTGCGAAATACACCATCAGCCAGCCCCGCCCGCGATACCGCCAGCCCCAATCCGGACAAAGGGAGGCTGACGCAAGATGCTCAATCGCACGCAGCGCAACCCATGACCTCACGCGGCGCCAAGTACTGGAATTCTGGTGCGATCCCACTGATTGCGCCGGACATTCTTGGCAATATCATCACCGAGGTGGCGGACATTGCTCTCGTGGTCACCGAACAGGGCAAGATCCTGTCTGTGCTGGTTAACCCGGACAATCCCGCATTCAAGCCCATTGAGAAGTACGAAGGCCGCGATATTCGCCAAGCTTTGGCAATCGAAAGCGCCGAGAAATTCGACGCGCGAATGGCTGAATTTCTGGCCGGTCAGACACTTCGCCGAGGGGTCGAGCTCAACCATGCCGATGATGGCGGCATGTGGTCTTTTCCAGTGCGCTATTCGTTCCATCAGATTGGGCCAGATGGCGCTATATTGTTGCTGGGCCGCGACTTGCGCCCCGTCGCCGAAATGCAGCAGCAACTGGTGAATGCCCAGCTCGCGCTCGAGCGCGATTACGAGGCGCAACGCGAGAGTGACACCCGCTTCCGTGTCATGATGGAAAGTACGCGGGAACCGATTGTCTTTGTCAGCCTTCAGTCGGGTCAGGTGACAGAGGCGAACTCGGCTGCCGCTGAATTGCTTGGCGTGGACGAAACAGCTCTCATTGGCAAAAGTTTCTCACCAGAGTTTGAATTGCGCGAGCGTGGCGATCTTATTGAAGCGCTCAGTTCGGCTGCAATGACGGACCGGTCGTCGCCGGTTTCCGTGACGTTGCGCAAGGGTGGTGCTCAGCTTCATATGACACCGACGTTGTTCCGGGCTGCAGGTCAGCGGCTGCTGATGTGTCGGATTGAGCCCGAGGATGAGCACGCAGTCCAAGCGGATGGGCTCTCCAGAAACCTGAATGCGCTTTATGAGCAGGGCCCTGACGCAATAGTTTTTGCGGACTCGGATGGCAGCATTCTGTCTGCCAATGACGGCTTCCTGTCGCTGATCGACACCGCACATGACCTGAACGTCAAAGGCCGTTCCCTTGCGGATTACCTGCAGCGCGGGTCTGTTGACCTCAAGGTGATGATTGACAACGCGGCCCGGTCTGGCCGGATGCGCATGTTCCCGACCAAGATTAGCGGCGCCTTTGGCGGGCCTCGCTCTGTTGAAATTGCAATCACATCCCTTGATGCCGGCGGCGAACGGATCTTTGGGTTCCTCATCCGCGATGTCAGCAGGATGGATCAAGTACGGCCGGTGAACGCCCCCGTTACAGATGACAATGTCCGTTCAGTAATGGAGCTTGTCGGGTCCGCCGCGTTGAAGGAGATCGTGGCTGAGACAACCAATGTGGTTGAGCGGATGTGCATTGAGACTGCAGTTGAGCTGACGATGAACAACCGTGTCGCGGCTGCCGAAATGCTCGGCCTGTCCCGCCAGTCTCTTTACGTAAAGCTGCGCAAGTATGGTCTGCTGAGCCGGGACGAGCCGGAAAGCTAACACGATTACATTGAACTGATCGAACGAACCGAAGCCATTCGCGGAAGCGCGTATTGGCCGAGATGTTTTGCCGCCTTCTTTGGTAGCTTTGTCTACTTTAGTTTACACTTGCCGACTCTCGCAATGTCACTCTAGACTGACATACATGAGTGTCACCTCTAGCATACATACCCTGCAGCGCCGCTGGCCCGAACCACGGGCCGTTCTGACGCTGGTCAAACCCCACACGTGGTTTCCACCGATGTGGGCTTATTTGTGCGGGGTTGTATCCTCGGGGGCGTCGCCGTCAGGACAGTGGCTGATGGTCATTCTGGGCGTCATCCTTGCAGGCCCCGTTGTGTGTGGGATGTCACAGGCGGCCAACGATTGGTGCGACAGGCACGTCGATGCAATCAATGAACCCCACCGCCCAATCCCATCGGGCCGTATACCCGGACGTTGGGGCCTCTACATCGCTTTGGGCATGTCCGTCCTGTCCCTCTTTGTTGGCTACGCGCTGGGGCCTTGGGGCTTTGGCGCTACCATACTTGGCGTCGTGGCGGCCTGGGCCTATTCGGCTGAACCTCTGCGGGCCAAGCGGTCCGGCCTTTGGGGGCCAGGCCTGTGCGGTTTGGCCTATGAAACGCTGCCGTGGATAACCGGCGCTGCCGTCCTCGCCGCAGGTGCCCCCGCGCCTGCGACGATCCTCATTGCTCTCCTCTACGGGATTGGCGCACACGGCATAATGACCCTCAACGATTTCAAGGCGATTGAGGGTGACCGCGCCACAGGCCTTGCCTCGCTGCCTGTCAGCCTTGGGCCCGACCGCGCAGCCCGCGTGGCCTGCTGGGTTATGGCGCTCCCCCAAGTGGTGGTTATCGCCCTTCTCTTTGCGTGGGGGGCGCCGGTTTATGCGGCGGCCATCGTGATGCTTCTGGGTGTGCAACTGGCTGCGATGCGTACCCTCCTGTCCGATCCCGAAGGCCGCGCGATGTGGTACCAGGGCATGGGCATCCTCTTCTATATCAGCGGCATGATGATCGCCGCCTTTGCCCTCCGAGGCCTCGCATGACACTCTCATGGTTCCAGATATTCCGGCTTGGCCTTGTGCAAATGGCCCTCGGGGCCATCGTTGTCTTGATGACCGCGACGTTCAATCGGCTGATGGTCGTAGAACTCGCTCTGCCCGCTGTCCTCTCCGGCAGCCTCATCGCGTGGCATTACGGCGTCCAACTCACCCGGCCCAAATGGGGTTATGCCTCGGATGCGGGCGGCAAGCGGACACCGTGGATCATCGGCGGTATGGCGATGCTGGCCTTGGGCGGTCTTGGCGCAGCCTATGCAATCGCGTTGTTTGAGACGTCTTACGCCGCAGGTCTCACCCTCTCGATCCTGTCCTATGCGCTGATCGGTCTTGGCGTTGGCGCATCGGGCACATCGCTTTTGGCCCTGATTGCCAGCGCCACAGCCGTCCGCCGCCGTCCGGCGGCAGCGATGATCGTCTGGCTGATGATGATCTTTGGCATTGCCCTTACCGCCGGCCTTGTCGGTGCGAACCTTGATCCCTACTCCCACGCGCGGCTGATCCGCATCGTGGCCATCGTAGCGGTCGCCGCAACGCTCCTCACCACACTCGCTGTGTGGGGGATTGAGGCGCGCGTTGTCGCAGAGCGCCAACCCGATCCGATGCCCTTCCGCCAAGGGCTGGCCGAGGTTTGGTCCGAACGGAGGGCCCGGCATTTCACCGTTTTTGTCTTTCTCTCGATGACCGCCTTCTTCCTGCAAGACCCGATCCTAGAGCCCTATGCGGGCCACGTCTTTGGCATGACCGCGGGCGAAAGCACATCGCTGTCGGGCCAGATGCACGGCGGCATGTTTATCGGCATGTTGACCGTCGGCATCTGCGCCAGCTGGCTGCGCTGGGGCGCATTGCGCACATGGGTGATGGCAGGCTGCCTTGGGTCCGCCGCCACGCTTTGCATCGTCTCGCTGCTAGGGCCATCTGGCTGGGCCACAGGACTGGTGCTGGCCACCACTGTTCTAGGCTTCTTCAACGGCATGTTCGCCATCGCCGCCATCGGCTCGATGATGACGCTCGCCAGCGAAGGGCGTGAACGCCGCGAAGGCACACGCATGGGCATTTGGGGTGCGGCTCAGGCCATCGCAGCCGCCATCGGAACGTTGGGCGGTGCAGCCCTCGTCGATGCGCTGCGCCTCATGCTCAGCACAACGCAGGCCTATGGGGCCGTGTTCTTCTTACAGGCGGCCCTCTTTGCTGCCAGTGCCTTTATGGCCGCTAAAATTATGCAAGGCCGTGCGCCTTCAACCAGCCTAGTCCCGGGAGAATGAATTATGGAGTATGACGTCATCGTCGTGGGCGGCGGACCCGCAGGCGCTACCGCCGCAGAAGACCTTGCCCGCAGTGGGCACAGCGTCGCCATGCTGGACCGCGCAGGCCGGATCAAACCCTGCGGCGGCGCGATCCCGCCCCGTGCCGTGGCTGATTTCAACATCCCCGATGATCAGATCGTCGCCAAAATCCAGACCGCGCGCATGATTTCCCCCACACAGCGCAAGGTCGATATCCCGATTGAAAATGGCTACGTTGGCATGGTCGACCGCGAGCATTTTGACGAGTTCCTCCGCGTCCGTGCCAAAGAAGCCGGCGCACACCGTTACACCGGCACCTACCTGCGCATAGACCGCGACGACGGGCGCACTGGTGTGACTTTCCGCGATAAGGTCAGCGGCAATGAAATGACCCTCCACACCAAGCTGGTGATCGGTGCCGACGGCGCGCGGTCCAACGTTGCAAGGGATGAAGTGCCGGGCGGCGATGCCATTCCATATGTCATCGCCTATCACGAAATCATCGAAGCACCTGAACCAACAGCGGCCTATGATCCCAAGCGCTGCGACGTTGTCTATGACGGCGCGATCAGCCCCGATTTCTATGGCTGGGTGTTCCCGCACGGCACCTCTGCCAGCGTCGGCATGGGCAGCATGATCAAGGACGTCGACCTCAAAGAAGCCACGGCCGCTCTGCGCGCCTCATCCGGCCTGTCAGACTGCAAAACCATACGCAAGGAAGGCGCGCCTATCCCATTGAAGCCGCTTGATCGCTGGGACAATGGCCGCGATGTGGTGCTGGCGGGTGATGCCGCAGGCGTTGTTGCCCCGTCATCAGGTGAGGGGATTTACTACGCAATGATGGGCGGGCGCGTGGCTGCCACCGCCGCCGCCGCGACCCTCGCAAGTGGTGAGGTCAAAAACCTGCAACTTGCGCGCAAGATGTTCATGAAAGAGCACAAGCAAGTGTTCCGTGTCCTCGGCGCCATGCAGAATGCGTACTACAAATCAGACGAACGGCGCGAACGCTTTGTCTCGCTCTGCCATGACATCGACGTGCAGCGCCTGACGTTTGAAGCCTACATGAACAAGAAATTGGTCAAGGCCCGCCCCTTGGCACACCTCAAGATCGGGATTAAGAATTTGGCCCATCTGATGGGGATCGTCTCTCCCAACAAGGTGTAGGTTATGAACGTCCACAGCACGCCGCCCGCGATAATGATCCCAGCGTGGATCGACGGTGAATTACAGCCGGTGGAAAAACTTGCCGTGCATCAGCGCGGGTTGCGGCACAAGGCGGTCAGTGTCTTTGTCATGGATGGCACCCGCGTACTGATCCAACAGCGCGCCATGTGCAAATACCATACCCCCGGCCAATGGGCGAACACCTGCTGCACCCACCCCGATTGGAAGGAAGACCCCCGCGCCTGCGCCATTCGCCGGCTCAACGAAGAACTGGGCATAACCGGCGTCGATCCTGTGTTTCGCGAGCAGGTGGAGTACCGCGCAGATGTCGGCGGCGGCCTGATCGAGCACGAGCTTGTCGATATCTTTGTTGCCAAAGCAGATGACACGCTGGCGCTGGCGTTAAACCCAGAAGAAGTTATGGCAACCCGCTGGGTCGATCTCACGGTCCTCGCCGCAGAAATAGCGGCGCGCCCCTCTGAATTTACCCCTTGGATGCGCATCTACATGGCCGAACATCACAGCTCGATTTTCGGGGACGAAACGGCGGCCTGACTCAAGCCACCGTGCCTTCGCATCAAAGATTGTCTACGTAGCAAGCGGTTAGTTCCGCCACTTCGTCTGGTGTTGCACTGGTCCGAAAGAACTCGGCAAAGCCGATCCCCGGCAACATCAGGTACGTAAACGTCGTGTGGTCGACGAGGTAAAACTCATCCCCGCCCCGCTGCGCCCGGTAAAACACCCGGTATTGCTGAGCGGCTGCCGCAATCTGCTCTTCCGAGCCGGTCAGCCCGATCATCCGCGGATGAAAGACATCTGCGTAGTCGCGCACCACATCGACCGTATCTCGCGCCGGATCGATGGTGATGAACAGCGCGTCAATTTCATGCCCGTGATCCTCTTCCAGAAAATCCATGGCCAGCGCGTTGCGTGCACTGTCCAGAGGGCAGGCATCCGGGCAGAAGGTATAGCCAAAATAGACCAGCGTGGGCCGCGTGATCATATCAGCATCTGTCACAGTGTTGCCCGTCTCATCGATCAACTCAAACGGCCCGCCAATCGCCGCTTCACCAACCGTGCTCGCCCGACACTCTGCAAACTGATCCTGTGCCAGTGCGGGAGCGGACACCGCCGCCAAAGCCCCGGCCATTGCCAATCCTAATCTAATCATTCGCCATCCTCCTCATGCATATCATCGTGGTCGATATCGGACATGTCAGTCCCGGTTTGACCCGTTGTCGCAGGTACCCGGGCTTCGACCTTGAAGACAATGTCAAGCTCCCCGGCCGTTTCAAAAACCAACGTCGCAGGGATATCTTCGTTTACCTCAAACGGATCGCCGCCAAGGCCCATAAACATTATGTGAAAGCTGCCAGGCTCTAGGGAGACGGTCGCACCCGCCGGTATAACAAGTCCCCCCATGACATGCTGCATGCGCGTGATATCGCCGTCAGTGATGGTTTCATGAAGCATGACGCGCGGAAAGTCAGCGCGAACGTCGATGAGTGTTTCGTCGACATCCCCTGTATTTGTGATGCTTAGATAGCCCACTCCAGTTTGCGCCGTCACGGGCGTCTCATATGAGATGGGGTCGCTAATGACGAGATCGCCAACGGCAAATTCGTCAGCGAACGCCATAAATGGGAGCGCGGCAAAGCCTGCCGCTGCAAAGAGGTCTGTTTTCATTGTCTTAGTCCTGAGAGGTGCGCCGTTGTGAGGCGCCGTTTCGTATCAGATGGCTACACTCAGACCAAAGGCGGCGGCGCGCGTGCCTCCGCGACGCCAAATCCAGCAGTCCCGGCAATGCCAGAACGAAACCCGCCAAAGTCTGCTGTTCTGTACGCGATCAGCGATTGCAGGGTCCATGTCCCACCCGGAAGATCAGCACCAGAGACGAGGCGGCATGCTTCACAATCGGCGGCAAGCTCATGTGGTCTGTGTGACGCATCCAGACAAAGATCTTCAACGCTGCCGCCAGCCTCAAAGAACGCCAAAAGCTGATCGTCGACAGGCGGTGCAGCACGGTGCGCAAACCCGGCAGTCACCAACCCGATCGCAACGAGTGCAATCAGTGCGCCGCGCGCCAATATATGGGAGGCAATGGCTCTCATGCGCCAAGGGTTATGCGAAGCGTGAGACCGAGCCAAGCGACAATACTGTGATCAGCGCTGCGGCACTTTCGCCTTCAAATCTGCGCCTGACGCTTGCAACGCCATGGCCGCAATATCAACAGCGGTCATCCCCGCGTCTGCATACATGGCATCCGGCGCGGCCTGATCGATGAAACGGTCAGGCAAAGTCATCGTCCGAAGTTGGCAGCTTGTGCCCAACAGCCCCTCGTTCGCCAGATAGTGCAACACCATGGCACCAAATCCACCTTGCGACCCCTGCTCAACCGTCACCACCACTTTGTGATGGCGTACGAGCTGGCGGAGGAGTGCATGATCCAGAGGCTTGGCAAATCGCGCATCCGCGATGGTCACAGACTGGCCCGCGTCTTCCAACCGCTGCGCGGCTTTGCGGCACTCACCAAGATGCGCACCAAAGGACAGGAGGGCAATATCTGTGCCTTCCTGAACGATCCGGCCCTTGCCGATCTCGATTACCTCTCCGCGCTCGGGCATTTCGAGTCCCTCGCCTTCGCCACGAGGGTAGCGGAACGCGATGGGGCCTTCGTTATACTCGGCGGCCGTGCGCACCATATGCATCAACTCCACCTCATCGCTGGCGGCCATCACGACCATGTTGGGAAGGGCCGCGAGATAGCCAATGTCGAATGCGCCCGCATGCGTTGCACCGTCCGCACCCACAAGACCCGCCCGATCAATGGCAAATCGAACGGGCAGATTCTGGAGGGCCACGTCATGTACGATCTGATCATAGCCGCGCTGCAGGAAGGTGGAATAAATCGCGCAAAACGGCTTTAGACCGCTGGCCGCCATCCCGGCGGCGAAGGTCACGCCATGTTGTTCGGCGATGCCAACATCGAACACGCGGGATGGAAATTGTCGGGCCATAATATCAACGCCTGTCCCCGATGGCATTGCAGCCGTCACAGCGACAACGCTGGGGTCACGTGTGGCCTCTTCGGTCAAGGCCTTGCCAAAGACGGAGGTATAGCTTGGCGCATTGGGTTTCGATTTTTTCTGCGCGCCTGTCGCCACGTCAAACTTTGCGACGCCGTGATACTTGTCTGCGCTTGTCTCAGCCGGAGCATACCCCTTGCCCTTGACCGTGCAGCAATGAATAAGCACCGGCCCCGTTGCACGGGTCCGCGCCGCGCGCAGGACAGGCAGCAGCTGTGACATGTCGTGGCCGTCGATCGGGCCGACGTAAGAGAATCCGAGCTGTTCGAACAAAGTCCCCTGCCCGCCCACAGCACCAGTCACCAATTGACGAGCCCGTTTGGCATGATCGCGGAGCGGACCTGGTAACGCGGCCTCGAACCCCTCTGCCATTTTGTGCATCTGGCCTACTGGTCCGGCGTAGAGCCCGGATAGATATTTTGACATCGCGCCAACGGGTGGGGCGATCGACATTTCATTGTCGTTGAGGATCACAAATAGCCTGCGCCCCTCTGCGCCGACGTTGTTCATCGCCTCATACGCCATGCCTGCACTGATAGAGCCATCACCGATCACAGCGATGGCATCGCCGGTTTCCATCCCCATATCGCGGCCCGTTGCAAACCCCAAAGCTGCCGAAATGGATGTGCTGGAATGCGCGGCACCAAACGGATCAAACTCACTCTCGGATCGCTTGGTAAAGCCAGAAATCCCCCCCTCCTGACGCAGAGTATGCATCCGATCACGGCGCCCGGTCAGAACCTTGTGCGGGTAGCACTGGTGGCCAACGTCCCAAATGATTTTGTCACGCGGGGTGTCAAACACCGCATGCAGGGCAACTGTTAGTTCCACAACGCCAAGAGATGATCCCAAATGCCCGCCCGTTGTCGCAACGGCCTCAACGACTTCGGCCCGAACTTCATCTGCCAAACAGGCAAGCGAACGGTCTGACATACGGCGAAGATCGGCGGTGGATGTGAGCGCATCTAGCGTTGGTCTGGCAGTCATTAGGCACCTGCGACTTTCTGTGTTAGAAAGAAAAGGCGCCATGCGAGGGTTGCGCCCCACATGACGCCAGTCTCCTGTAGCCAACAGGAAGGGAACTGGAGCACCGCGGGGAACGCGGGTGCCCCTAGTATCGGACCATTCCGGGAGGAGAGGCCCGATAGCTGAGAGGGTGGGCCGCAGCCCGGTCCACCCCCAATCTCATCAGGCGACTATTGCGCCTTCTTCGACCAGTTCGAGCGATGACCAAGGCGTTGGGTCTTGCGCCTCTTGGCTCTCAGCGGGCAGCAGCCCACCGACGAATGTCATCGCCCACATGGCAAACCAGATCACCAGACAGAAGACGGCGGCATATCCTGCACCCTTGAGCATGAGGATCGTCACCTCACCCACAAGCGCCATTCTCTGAGACTCGTTGCGATCCAGCAGACTGAAGTTTTCGTCACTCATGTTTCTCGTCTCCAATCAGCGGTCCAGCGGGGCGAAACCGTGGTCTTGCGCCCAGACGTACCAGTTATCAACAACCGTGCCGGAGAGCAGGATACCGATGCCGCCTGTCAGCGTTGTCAGTACTGCAAACCACCACGCCCAGCGGTGAATGCCTTCCATCGTGGCATTGAACCCCATGGTCCAGCGCCAGAAGAGGGCCGCACGCTCAGACGCTGTGCCACGGTCCACGATCTGTTCAATCTCGCGCTCCCCGCCGAAACGGGACACTGCGAGAATTGTCGCACCGTGCATCGCAAACAGCAGAGCTGAACCATAAAGGAACACAATGCTAAGCGCGTGGAACGGGTTGTAGAACAGGTTGCCGTGCCGGATGGAAAAGAGGTTCGTCCAGTCAAGGTGGCTAAAGATGCCGTAAGGCACAGCTTCGGACCAGCTTCCCATGAGGACGGGCCGGATCAGGCCGAGCACGAGGAACAACCAGATGGCAGAGGCAAAGGCCCAGGCCACATGTTTGCCCATCCCCAGCTCTTCAGCCCGCAAATATGTGCGGATCCACCAGCTAATGACGCTAACCAGCAGGAAGAAGCTGGCTATAAGCCACCAGCCACCTTCGTTCAGCGGCGCAAAGCCAAGGCCATACTCAGGACCGGGCGGCTCGAGCGAGAAGTAGAAGAGATCGCGGGCAAACACGCCTGGGCTATAGCCCGCCTGCGCCCAGTAGCTCATGCCAACGATAAAGAACCAGGCAAAGCCGGTGGCCAGCGACACCACCCCGAAGGTGCCCAAGTGAATGGGCCCCAACTGAGCGTTGCCGAAGAGACCGGCAAGCTGGGAAAAGCCCGCCTTCTTGGTCCGTTCGCGTGCAATGTTGTTCTCATTGTCCATGCCCATTTCGGGCGGACCGACAACCTGCACTTGGGTGAAAATGTTCTGATACTCAGCCATTTACGCCTCCCTCAAGATTGATCCACCATGGCAGATCGACATACCAGTACCACCAGACGATCCACTCCTCGAACCAGATGGTTCCAGAGATGACGATGCAGACAGCACTCCAGAAACCAGCGTTCAACGCCAGGAATAGGCCCAGACGGTGAATGCCCAGTGGCCCGATGGAATAGCCGATTAGATCGCGGAAATAGGTGTCTTCGTGATCAGGTGATTTGACCTCTGTCCCTTTCGCAGGGTTCACCGCTGACAGCACAAGCGAGCCATGCAGCGCGAGCGCCAAACAGGTGGTGAAGAAGAACGTGATCGCCACCATATGTGCAGGGTTGTAATGGAAGTTCCCGTAGGCATAGCCCACGTTGTTCACCCAATCGAGGTGTGAGAATATCCCATATGGGAATCCGTGCGCCCAAGCACCCATCAACATCGGCCGGATCACCACCAATGTCACATAGGCCAGGATCGCGACGCTGAACGCGAACGGCACATGGTACCCCATCCCCAGTTTGCGGCAGATCTCAACCTCACGCAGCGCCCAACTCACAAAGGCTCCGATCGCGCAGATGGTAATAATTTGCCAAAGCCCCCCTTCCAGCAAAGGCGCAGCCCCAAGGCCCACCTCCAGCGCTGGCGGATCAATGGAAATCAGCCAGGGGTTCCATGTGGGGCCTTGGCTGGCCCCATAAAAAATCAAAATTGTCCCGAGGGCGGCGAAAAAGAACGTCGTGACCCCGAAGAAGCCCACATAAAAAGGCCCCACCCAGAAGTCGAACAGATCGCCTCCGACGAGTGTCCCGCCACGGACACGGTATTTTCTTTCGAAGCTGAGCTGAGCCATCTTCCGTCTCCAGTTTTGGACGATACCCCACCCTGGCAGGGCAGCGTCACTATCGTCATGTCTTTGGTGTGCTGCGGGCAGTGCACGCCCGCCCGCAGCGCTATTGAGAGCTCATCGAGCCGCTTATTCTGCCATCTCAGACGCGAAAGCGCGGTCGAACCAGTTGGTCTCTGGGTTGCTGAGCAGGACGAGGTGAATCATCGCAGCCAGCAAGAACAGGAACACACCCTGCGCCACGAACACGCGGCGAGGATCAAAGATGAGCCAGATTTTATAAAACTGTGCCATATTGATATGCTCCTCTTAGCCCCAGGCGAACCAAGGCAGTTTGATGTACGTCAGTACATGCGCGACCACGGCCACAATCGTGAAGATCGTGAACCCGCTCATGTAGACCGAGTGCAGCTCCTGCGCTTGCTCGTCTGTCAGACCTGTGAACGACAGGTCATTTCTATCAGCCATTATTTTTCCTCCGAAAAATTGCACTGACACCGCACGTTCCCCGCGGCCGGGTCGTGACGGGGCTCATCCCCGCCTTTATTCGCCTGCCCCTGTAGAAGTGAGAGGCGAAGTCGTAGGCATGGCGCGGTGGGTGAACACCAGATGCGCCAAACCAATTCCTAGGTCACGCCGCAAAAATATGTGGCGTTATGATCCGGGCTTGTGTCCATGCGCGGGCAAAAGGGCCCTTTTCTGGCAGAGCGAACTGCCGCGCGGCGCTCAGGCCCCAGGTCAACATGGCCAGCGGAAGTGCGGCCAGAAAGATGATCGTGAAATAGGCGTAGTATTCCCGCTTTGGCGGGGCAGCACGGCTGCGCGTCACTGGCGCATTCGTCATATCCGTCATCAGGTGTTTCCTCCCTTGGTCGTCTCGAGCGTCTGAACTGTCTCCAGAACAACGCGGTCTTCGCCCGCGGCCAATGCGGCCTTCTCGGCGGCATCGCGCAGAGTTTTGGCCGCAGAAATGCGGGTCAGAATTGGATGGCTGGCAACAATATCATCCAGCTTTTGCTGCGCATCCGCGTCCCATGGGAAATCGCGGCGCAGCGGTGTCGGTGTCGCTTCGGCGGCATCCATCTCACTGCCCAAGGGCAGGATATGGAACAGCGCGTCAAACAGGCCGTTGCAGACCTCTTGAATGACATAGGTTGCCCCCGCGTAGCCCATAAACGGCGTGCCCGTGGCCCGCCGAATGGCTGCACCAGGGAAACTGGCCGGGATGAACGATGGGCTTGGCCCATGCCCACCACGCATCTCCGCCATGTACATCTTTTCATTGATCGAACCAAAGACGATGAGCGGGCGTTTGGTGTGCATCAGATCGCGCACGTCTTCGTTGTCGGTCTTTTTGCCACGCAAACGGCTCACTGAAAACGCGCAGGGGAACCCCAGATCGCCCTCAAGGTACTTTCGAATCCCGCGCGTGTAGGTTTCGTTCGCGACGACAGCGAATTCACATGTGGCATAGAAATCCTGCGTGACAGATCGCCACAAATCCCAAACCGGCTTGATCGTCGAATGCTTTTCCCGCTCGATGAACGGCTCAGGATCAAGCCCGAGCAGTTCACCCAACTTGCGGAGGAATTTTGTCGTTGAATCGATGCCAAAGGGCGCTTGCAGATATGGCTTGCCCAATACTTCACACAGGCCCCGGCCAAACTCGCGGTACATGCAGATATTCACATCCGCATTCACCAGATTGCGCATCTCAGCCACATGCGCGCCCAGAGGCATCACCATGTTGACGTCCGCGCCGATCCCCTCGACCAACCGCCGGATTTCGGCCAGGTCAGACGGCATGTTGAACGTGCCATACATCGGCCCAAGGATGTTAACCCGCGGAGCCGCACCCTCTTCCCGCTTCTTCTCGGGCGGCATCCGGCCTTTGGTCATGCCAAATTCGGTGAAGATCCAGGTCATCGCGCGATCCGCGCTTTCCCATTGATCCTCGTCAATGGTGCGCGGCAAGAACCGCTGAATATTCGTGCCCTGCGGCGTGACCCCCCCACCGATCATCTCAGCAATGGATCCAGTCACCACCACAGCGGGCAAAGCGGGATCAAGCACGCCCCAAGCGCGCTTCATCGCCTCTTCTGTGCCCTCACCCATCTCGCTCTCGCCCAGACCGGTAACCACAATGGGAAGTTCGTGCGGTGGCAGTCCGTCGGTGTAGTGCAGAACGCTAGTCACAGGCAGGTTTTCACACCCGACAGGCCCGTCAATCACGCATTGCAGGCCCTTTACCGCGCAAAACGCATAAACGGCACCCCAGTAGCCACCGGCACGGTCGTGATCCATCACCAGCATCCGCGCGCACCCCGCAGCTTCTTTGGGCCGTCACCCCGGGGGAGCGCAGCGGGGGCAGAGCCCCCCGTAACATGTGCCGACCAGCGCGCCATCAAATCATCTCCGCCGCTTTGGCCGCACGCGCCATTTTATCGAGCTTCTTTTGGTGCTGTGCTCGGAAATCCGGGCGAAGGTTTGGAGCCCCCTCCCAAACGCCTGCCGTATCGCCATGACCGACGCCTTCAAAAAACGCCTTCATAGACGCCATGCGGTCACGGCCCGCAATCGCCGCGTTCACGACCTGACCCAGTGAGCCCGCACCTGCGGGCCCCATCAATGGCCGCGCCGAAATCAGGTTGGTGAAGTAGAGCGCTGGTATCCCCAGCTCTTTGGCCTTTTGCACCACAGGTGTGGTGCCAATCGCAAGATCAGGTTTGACCCCTTCCATTGCCGCCAAATCATCTTCAAGCGAGGCGCGATATTTTACCGTCACGCCCTTGGCCGCAAGCCATTCAGCATCCGCTGCAGACCACGGCGTTTTTGGGCAAGCCGTGCCGACATAGGGCACGTTTGCGCCACTTTCGATCAGGAGGCGTGCGACCAAAAGCTCGGACCCTTCGTACCCCGAAAGGGTGATCGTCCCATTGATCGGTGCCGCTGCCAAAGCCTGCTGAATTGCTGGGAGGAAGGCGTTCTGAGACGCCGCGACCTGATCTTTGTTCAGACCAAAGGCGTCACCGATGCCAGCCAGCCAATTTGCCGTGCCGTCATGCCCCACCGGGGCCGAGCCCACAATCGGACGGCCCGCAGCCTCAAAGGCACGCACGCTGGCCGTATAGAACGGATGGATGGCGGCAACCGCACCGCAATCAAGTGCCGCATAAAGCTCACGCCATTCGCGCGTCGGCACAACCGGACCGGCCGCCAAACCCATTGGGGCCAGCATCGCACCGATCATCATCGGATCCGCGGGGAACATTTCACCCAGGATCGACACCGTTGGTCGGTCAGACTTTCCGCCTTGAGGGGCGGCAACCGGCCCTGCCTTGATCTCTTCGCGCGCATATTCGAGCATCGCGCCCGCCAACACATCCTTGGCTTCGGCGTGGGTCGGAATGCCAAAACCGGGCACGTCAATCCCCACGATGCGCACGCCGTTGATCTCGCTAGGCAAGAGTCGCAGCGGCACACCAGACGCGGTTGGCACACATAGATTGGTCACGACGATCGCGTCATACTTCTCAGGATCGGCCAAGGCGTGGACGCTCTCGCGTATGTCCTCAAACAACTTGCCAGTCACCAAAGTTTCAGAATTGAACGGCACATAGCCCACAGACCGCCGCGCGCCGTAGAAATGGCTGACGAAGGTGAGGCCGTAGACGCAGCAGGCAGAGCCCGACAGGACCGTCGCTGTCCGCTTCATCCGCAGACCAACCCGCAGCGAACCAAAGGCAGGACACATGGATTGCGGCTGATCATGCGGGCCCATCGGGTAATCAGCGGCATAGCGATCCAAAAGCTCGGACTGACCGGCGGTACGCGCCGCTTTGTCCATCTCACCCTTTGAGGCGCAGCCGAGGCCGTCGACCGCCGGGCTCGCGGGCTGATCCGAAGGCGTCACCTGCACGGCACCGTTGGCGTCATAGCCAACGTCAAAGCCTTCTCTGCCGCCATCATGCGCCATGAACACCCTCCCTCTCGGGCTGGGACGCACGGATGTCTTTGAGCAGTCGGCAGAGCTGTTCTGGTCGAGCGGCCTGAACCATCTGCTTGGCGACGGAATACGCCTCGGGAGAAATGCGCTCAGGCGTCATCATAGATGACCTCCAGGCTTTCCTGCACCGCGCCGTATTTGCCCCTCATATCCGTGAGTGTCGCCGGCACCAGCTCATAATCGCCTCCGGTGTCCTTGCTGTCGAACAAGCCCAGAAGGCCGTCCTGATCCAACGGTTTTGGCCGCACAGGCGGAGCTACGCCAACAGCCTCGGCAAGGCCTGCGAACATGTCGCCCCATTGGCTCTCTTTGGTGCCGACGATCTGATAATTCGCCGACTTCTTCCTTAGATCGTCGTCTGCGGGGATAGCGGCCAAGATGGGGACATCAACGGCCTCAGCAAATTTTTGGGCTTCGCCGGTACCATCATCTTTATTGATGACGAGCCCAGCCACACCAACATTGCCGCCGAGCTTTCGGAAGTATTCGACGGCGGAGCATACGTTATTAGCAACATACAGGGATTGGAGGTCATTGGATCCTACAAGAATGACCTTTTGCGCCATATCGCGCGCGATGGGCAGGCCGAACCCCCCGCACACAACATCCCCCAGAAAATCGAGGAGGACATAGTCGAAATCCCAATCGTGAAACCCGAGCTTCTCAAGCAGTTCGAAGCCGTGGATGATCCCGCGCCCGCCGCAGCCACGGCCCACTTCCGGCCCGCCAAGCTCCATCGCGAAAACGCCACCGCGCTTGAAGCACACGTCTCCGATCTGCACCTCTTCACCGGCGAGCTTTTTCTTAGACGAGGTTTCAATGATCGTCGGGCAGGCTTTGCCGCCAAACAGAAGGCTGGTGGTGTCGGATTTAGGGTCACAGCCGATCAGCAGCACGCGTTTGCCCATTTCAGCCATCATGTGGCTGAGGTTGGCGAGCGTAAAGGACTTACCGATGCCACCCTTGCCATAGATCGCGATGATCTGTGTTTTCGACGTAGGCTCACCCTGAGGCACTTCGAGTGTCGCCTCTTCGTTTGCCTCATCGCGCAACCGCTGATCAAAATCTTTGAGGTTTGGGACGTCCAGGGTCATGCAACAGCACTCCAATCCAAAATCATCTTGAGGCAGGAGGCGTCGCTGAACGCCGTCTCATACCCTTTGGCCGCGTCCGCTGCGGCCCGCTCATGCGTGATCAAATCGTCAAGTCGCAGCGTCCCGCTTTCAACGAGGGCGCGGGTGGCCGTCATATCGTCCGACGACCATTCTGCACTGATCCGGAACCGGGCTTCTTTCATGAAGGCGGGCGGAAAGGCGAACTGCAACGGCTCAGCATAAAATCCTGCCAGCACAACCTCACCGCCTTTGGCGAGGCGCCCGACCATGTCGTTAAGCAAATCCCCTCGTCCGCTGGCATCATAGATTGAGAGGTAATCCCGCCGAGCGTCGCTGTCAGGCGTGATGACCTCATAGCCTTCAGCGCCAGACATGCGGATGGGATCAACTTCCCAAACCGTGGGTGGAGGTGCGCCCGCCGCCACGGTCAACCGCGCCAAAAGACGGCCAAGCACACCATGCCCGATGATCAGGTCCGGCACAGCCTTGCCTTCGCCCGCCATCGCATGCCGTGCGGTCGCGGCTAGCGCCAGCAACGCACCGCTGGCCTGCAGACCACCATCAATTGGCGTCACCCGCGCGGCATCTGTGACGATTCGCTTCGCCGCGCCACCAAACAGCCCATGCGCGCCCTGATAGCAGGACGCCCCCGGCACAAAGACACGTTGCCCGACGCACAGGCCACTCTCACGCCCAGCTTCGACAATTTCGCCCGCGGCCTCATAGCCCGGTACAAGTGGATATCCCATGCCCGGAAACGGAGGCATTTGCCCTGTCCAAAACAGTTTTTCGGTGCCCGTGGAAATGCCGGAATGCGTAATCTCAACCACAACATCTGTCGCAACCGGGTCGTTTACCGGCAGCGCATCTAGGGCGATATACCCTGGTGCAGTCATGAGAACGGCCGTGGTTTCCACGTCTTTTTCCTCCCACACCGCAACGCCTGTCCCCGCCGAGAGACTCAGTTGCGGCATTCTGTCACCTGTAAGTTTAACCTGACATCCCTAAGTGTCAATTGATTTGGACATAATTGGTGTCAACCCAGCCTGACAGCCTCGATTACAGTGGTGACAAAGGGACGTCGGCTGCGGTGTAATTTGATCTGCGCAAAGCCCGCATCTGTCAGCATGGCTTTAATCTGCTGCGCGGATCTGGCCCGCCCCGTGCGCATCGCCATGCAGTAAAGCGCGAAATAGGCATCCCCTGCCCGTTCAGGGTTATCGCCGCCCGTCATCGGCTCAGATACGATCAATCGCCCGCCCTTCGGCAGTGCCGCGTGAACGGAGCGCAGCAGCGCCATCACCGTCTCATCGCTGTGGTCGTACAACACCCGCACTAGGCTGATGACATCCGCGCCGAGCGGAAGCGGATCGTCGCGAAACGATCCGGGATGCGATGTGAAGCGCTCCAACGCGCCCAGATCAACCATGCGATCCCGAGCTGCAGGAACAACGGCGGGCAAATCAAACAGATCGAGCGCGATGTCCGGATACGCTTTGGCAACTGCGCCAAGAAACGCCCCAGTTCCACCACCAACGTCCAAAATGCGTGCCGCACCCGCAAGCGAAGCAATGTCGAGCGTGTCCGCCGCAACCAGCGACTGGCTGTCTGACATCAATTGAGAATACCGTTCTGCAGCCTCCGGGTCTTTGGCCGCACCAGCACCAAAAACATAGGGCCAGAACGCCGCGAGCTCGGTCTCTACTTCGCCGCGAAAAAAGGCCACGGGATCGGCTAGATCACGGTAGAGCACGTCATGATGGCGGATCATGTCCGCAAGCCCCGGCACACCTGCCAAGGCTGCGCCTCGACGGGTCAATTGCATTCCGCGGCGGCCACGCTTGAGCAGCCCAAGCGACACGCCGCCGTTAAGCAGCACCTCCATACGATCCGGTGGAATGCGAGTGGCATGCGCTAAGTGAGAAACGGAAATAGGACCGTCCAGCAGCCGATGAGGGATGTCCAGCTGTACCAGCGCTTGCAATATCTGGCTGTGACAAAAGCCCGCCACCAGATCGAACATCGCCTCCCCTTCGCGCCGGACAATCCGACGTGTCAGAGGAAAACGCGCAGCCCAAGCCTGAAATCCTGGAGAAGCGATGAGCCGCGCAAACCCCCTACGCTTTTGCGGCGAGGTGACAGGACCAGTGGCGGCGCTATCGCTCATTGCGCGCACCGATGTTTGGCAGTGGAAAAAGAGCCCCACATAGGTCTATTCGCCCGGAACCGTCCGCTTGCGCAGAGCAGCAGGCACGATCTTATTGGCATAGGCCTGCACCATCTGCGCCAGCGCAGCCTCCCCCGGACAGGCTGGAATGGAGGAGATGGCCCCCGCAAGTATGTTATCGAGCCGCTCAACCGCCCCGGCCACACCGAGAGTGGCAACCGCATTAGGCCGACCATGCAAATCATCCTGACCTGCCGGCTTGCCCAACTCTTGCGATGAACATAGCGCGTCGCGCAAGTCGTCGGCCACTTGGAACGCCTCGCCAATGCGGGCGCCCAGTTCCTCCCAAGGCTCGGCATCTTGCCCGGCCGCCACCGCCCCCATCTGGGTTGCGGCAATAAACAAAGCGCCAGTTTTGGCCTGATGATAGGCAGACAGATCAATCTCTGCCTCGCTCTCCCAGCCCTGTCCCGCGCAAATTCCAAACGGCATGCCCGTGCGCTTGCCCAAAAGCTGCACCAGTTCGAGCGCACGCTCCGGATGCTGAACCCCTGCCCGTGCGAGCACTTCAAAAGCCATAACGATCAGGCTGTCCCCGGACAAAAGCGCGATCGGCTGTGAGAAGGCGCGATGCACGCTCGGCTTGCCCCGGCGCATGTCTGCGTCGTCAAACATCGGTAGATCGTCATGGACAAGGCTCGCGCAATGGATCAGCTCAAGTGCCACAGCGGCAGCATCGCTCAGTTCCGGATCATCCTCTCTGCAGGCCATCGCGACAGACATCAAGATCGTCGGCCTGATCCGCGCGCCACCCGGCGTCACCGAATAGTCAAGCGCTGCTGCCAATCGTCCTGGCGCGATCCCATTTTGCCCCACGCTAATCGCAGCGGTGAGGGCTGTCGCAATTCGCTCGGCTATGGCCATGGCTGCGCTCCAATAATGTATGTCATCTTTTTTGGACAGTGCATATGTCAATTAGACTGGACACATTCCGTCTGGGAGTCAACAATCCCAACCATGACACCCTCATCCACACACAAAACGGTGGTGATCGGCGCGGGCATTGCCGGCCTCGCAGCGGCATTGCGCCTTGCGCATGCAGGCCGCGATGTGACGGTGGTGGAACAACAATCCACCCCTGGCGGAAAGATGCGCACAGTCCCATCTGTCGCCGGACCAGTGGATGCCGGCCCAACGGTCCTGACGATGAGACCCGTGTTCGAAGAATTGTTCGCCTCCGTTGGAGAGGCGTTGTCGGATCATGTCACCCTCACGCCACTTAACACGCTTGCCCGACACCACTGGGATGACGGCACCGCACTCGACTTAATGGCAAATGAGGAGGAGAGTCGCGCAAACATCGCATGCGTATTCGGCAGCAAATCGGCGCGGGATTACGAGCGGTTTGCCCGCAGGACACGCCGATTGTTCGAAGCGTTTGATGCCCCGATGATGCAAACAGCGACGCCCTCGCACCTGCGCCTGACCGGCACAGTGCTGACGAGGCCGCACCTGATCCGCGACATGGCCCCGCACAAATCCCTTATGCAGCACTGCAAAGACAGCTTTTCAGAGCCCAAACTCGCCCAGCTCTTTGCGCGCTACGCCACATATGTTGGCGGCCTGCCGACCCACTCACCGGCGCTCTTGTCCTTGATTGCCCACTCAGAGGCGCGCGGCGTCTGGTCTGTCAAAGGTGGCATGCATAAGCTGGCAGCCGCTATCGCCCATCTTGCTGCAAAGCGGGGCGCTCAGTTCCAATACTCGACCAAAGTTCAGGAGATCGAAATCCAGAACGGACAGGTGCGTGGTCTGCATACCTCGCGCGGCGCAATGGCCGCCAACACGATCCTATTCAACGGAGATCCCCGTGCGCTCGAACGCGGGCTCCTGGGTCGCCGTGCGCAATCATCGGTGCCTAGACACTCCGTCGAAGAACGCAGTCTCTCTGCATGGGTTCACGCCTTTGCCGCCACACCGCAGGGAACCAACCTTGCCTACCACACAGTCTTTTTCGGCAACGATCCAGACGCGGAGTGGCAAGCCCTATCTTCGGGTCAAACACCCAAAGACGCCACGCTCTATGTCTGTGCCCAGGACCGGGCCTCACCGGACCGACGTCCCGGACCTGAGCGATTTGAAATCATTCTCAACGGGCCCCCGCTGTCTGCCGGGCCAGACCAACCAGAGGACATAGACGCATGTCAGACACAGGTCTTCAGCCGTCTCGCGGACTTCAACCTGACCTTCGACCGACCAGCCGGACCCACGAGCCTGACCACACCCCAATCCTTTGCGAAGATGTTTCCCGGCAGCGCCGGGTCGCTCTACGGGCGCAGCCCGCATGGGATGACCGCAGGGCTGAAACGCCCGACAGCGCGGACGAAGATTGTGGGGCTCTACCTCTGCGGGGGCGGGGCGCATCCGGGGGCGGGGGTGCCAATGGCAACGCTCTCCGCCCGGCACGCGGTAGAGGCGATATTGGCGGACCAAACTTTAACCTCGAGGTCCCGCCAAATGGCTACGCCTGGTGGTACATCGACGGCATCAGCGACGATGGCAAACGCGCCGTCTCAGTCATCGGTTTCATAGGATCGGTCTTTTCGCCTTGGTACAAATGGTCAGGCCGCACTTCGCCTGACAATAACGTCTGCATCAACGTTGCAACCTATGGCCCCGGCGGACGGTTTACGATGACAGACCGGGGCCGCAGCGCGCTGCGGCAATCGCGCGATTGTTTTGAGGTGGGCCCAAGCCAGATGCACTGGAACGGTTCCGAGCTGGTGATCGACATCAATGAAATCGCATCTCCGCCGCTGATTTCTCGCGTCAGGGGCCGGATCACAGTGACACCACGAAGCGTCACATCGGTTGAAGTCCCGCTAACCCCGGATGGCGCGCACATTTGGCGACCGTTTGCCCCGATCTCGGACATTCAGGTCGATTTAGAGGCGAAGGGCTGGCAATGGTCCGGTCACGGGTACTTCGATGCGAACTTTGGCACACGCGCGCTCGAAGAGGACTTCAAGTTCTGGACTTGGGGCCGTTACCCTACATCGGACGGTGCAATCTGCATCTATGACGCCCAGCGCCGCGATGGCAGCACGCTGGACACGGCCATTGCGTTTGACCGGGACGGTTCCGCACGCGCTGTCTCGGCGCCGCCGCGGACAAAGTTCAAGCGATCCCTCTGGCAAGTTTACCGCGAAACCCGCGCTGATCCGGGAACGACACCGAAACAGGTGCTGCCAATGCTCGACGCACCATTCTACTCACGATCCGCCGTTCAGACACAGATCAACGGAGAGTGTGTGACCGGCGTACATGAGGCCCTGGACCTCCGCCGTTTTGCCTCGCCGCTGATCAAGCCAATGCTCGCTGTTCGCGTGCCGCGCCGCGCGAAATGGACGTTCTGAGGCACGCACCCTAAAGTGTGAGAGCCAAAACGACGGACCTCACCATGATCCCCATTTTTGACGGCCACAACGATTTCCTATTGCGCCCCTTGAGGGACCCGCAAGCACGGGACTCACTCTGGAAAAAGGGGGATGGAACCGGGCACATTGATCTGCCGCGATTGAAAGCGGGCGGCATGGTGGGCGGGATGTTTGCGATCTTCGTGCCCTCGCCCGAGGACGTGGTCCCACATGACATCGACAGGCTGATGACCTGTGAAAGCTATGACATCCCCCTGCCGCCCGCGATTACACTTTCGGAGGCGCAATCGACAGCTCTGACCATGGCAGGCCATCTGCATGCCTTGGCACGCGGAGGCACGCTGACGCTGTGCACGCAGGCCAGCCAGATAGAGGCCGCGATAAGGGCAGGATCAATTGCAGCCGTCATGCATATGGAAGGGGCAGAAGCCATTGACCCGGACCTTGACGTGCTGCACCTGTTTCATCAGCTGGGCCTGCGCTCGCTCGGCCCCGTCTGGTCGCGCCCCACGATCTTTGGCCACGGCGTTCCGTTCCGGTTCCCCGGCGCGCCCGACACCGGACCGGGGCTGACAGAGGCGGGCAAGCGTTTGGTCATGGCCTGCAATGAGTTGCGCATCCTGATTGACCTTAGCCATCTGAACGCCAAAGGCATGGAGGATGTCGCGCGCCCGACTGACGCGCCGCTTGTTGCGACCCACTCCAACGCCCACGCCATCACACCCAGCACACGCAACCTCACAGATCGCCAGCTCCACATGATCCGCGACACCGGCGGTATGGTCGGTCTGAATTTTGCGACAGTCTTTCTGCGGCCCGATGGGCAGCAAAACCCTGATACTGGTTGGGAGCCTCTCTTGCGACACCTGGATCACTTAATCACGCATCTGGGCGAAGATCACGTCGGCTTTGGGTCCGACTTTGATGGCGCCATGATTCCCAGTGGGATCGGGGACGCCGCTGGCCTGCCTAATCTTATCGCAGCGCTTAGGCGCCATGGATATGACGATGCCCTGCTCGCAAAACTTGGGGCTACGAATTGGATCAACACCCTGCGCCGCACCTGGGGCAAGTGAGAGCCAAGAAATTTCGCGAAATTTCTTGGCCCCCCTCCGCGGATCGCCTATGCCTGCACCGCAGTCTGGGAAAGAGCCTTTATGTCGTACAACACCTTTGGCCATCTGTTTCGTGTCACCACCTGGGGCGAAAGCCACGGTCCCGCCTTGGGGGCGACGGTCGACGGGACTCCGCCCGGCATCGCGCTCGACCCCGCGATGCTGCAGCACTGGCTCGACAAACGCAGGCCCGGTCAGAACAAAAATACGACTCAGCGCAATGAGCCTGATGCCGTCGAGATATTGTCCGGAGTTTATGAAGGCCGCAGCACTGGCACGCCAATCCAGCTGATGATCCGCAACACGGATCAGCGCTCCAAGGATTACGGCGACATCCTGCAAACCTTTCGCCCCGGTCATGCCGATATCACCTACCATCAGAAATACGGCCTGCGTGATCCGCGTGGCGGCGGGCGCTCATCGGCCCGCGAAACCGCGGCGCGCGTGGCCGCGGGTGGTATCGCGCGGGCAGCTCTCGATCATTTGGTGCCCAGTATCGAGATCAAGGGCTATATGGTCCAAATGGGCGAAAAGACCATCGATCGGGAGCGGTTCGATTGGGGCGCGATTGATCAAAATGACTTCTGGTGTCCCGATGCCACGGCCGCCAAAGACTGGGAAGATTATCTCACCTGGCTGCGCAAAGATGACCACAATTCCGTTGGTGCGATGATCGAAGTTGTCGCTCGCAATGTGCCTGCCGGCTTGGGTGCGCCGATTTATGGAAAGCTCGACACCGATCTGGCCGCGGCCATGATGTCGATCAACGCAGTGAAAGGCGTAGAGATTGGCGAGGGGATGGCCGCCGCCGCCCTCACCGGACGCGACAACGCCGATGAGATATTTATGGGACCGGACGGACCAGACTACAGCTCAAACCACGCAGGTGGCATTTTGGGCGGCATCTCGACGGGACAGGACATTGTTGTGCGGTTTGCTGTCAAGCCAACGTCTTCCATCCTCAGCCCTCGCAAATCTATCCGTCTTGATGGCAGCCCAACCGAAGTGATCACCAAGGGCCGCCATGATCCTTGTGTGGGGATCCGGGCTGTCCCAGTGGGTGAAGCAATGATGGCCTGCGTCGTGCTGGATCATCTTTTGCGGGACCGTGGTCAAACGGGCGGAACCCGCGGCGCAATCGGCTAGCGCAGGAGCCTCCGGCGGGAGTTTTCTGGTCAGATGAAGAGTCAGGTGCCGCCCGGCGGCATCGCTTTTTTCTGCTGGGCGCGTTCGAGTCCCAGTTGGCGTTCACGCCATATGATCAAGACACCCGCTGCGATGATCATGGCCGCACCCGCAAGGACCGTCGCAGTGGGAACCTCGCGAAAGATGAAATAGCCAATTGCGATGGCCAGCAACATCGACACGTAGTCAAAAGGCGCGATGAGCGAGGCTTCAGCCAAACGGTAGCTGGTGGTAAGGCAGATTTGCCCGACACCTCCGATCAGGCCCGCAAGGAGCAACATTGCAAGTGTGCCTGCCGATGGCCAGACCCAGCCCCAAGGCAGCGTCAGCAGTGACAAGACAGACGCTGTGACCGAGAACCAAAAGACGATGGCCGCCGTTTCCTCGGTGGCCGTGAGCTTGCGGATATAGACTTGCGCGAGAGCGGCAAAGAACGCACCGCCCAGAACCAGCACTGCTCCAAGTGTTTCGCCTGTTGTCAGGTCTGCGCCGACAGAAAGCCGCGGGCTCAGGATCACGATCACTCCCGCAAGACCCAAAGCCACAGCCGTCAGTCGAAACAGCCGGACTTTCTCGCCCAGAAACATCGCGGCAAAGATCACCACAAAAAGGGGCGCCGCATAACCAATGGCTGTGACCTCTGGCAGCGGCAACAAACCGAGCCCGGCAAAGCCCAGCCCCATCGCCATGGTCCCAACCAGACCGCGCCAGAAATGGTTGAGCGGATGGGCCGTCTCCCACCCATGGCGCAGTTGCCCACGCGCCGCCAACCAACCAAGGATCACCGGAATGGCAAAAAAAGATCGAAAGAAAACCGCTTGACCCGGCGGCACCTCATCGCTGGCCGCTTTGATCAGCGAGGCCATGCAGACAAAAAGGCACACTGAGATGACCTTAAACACGATGCCACGGATGTTTTGCATGGGGGTCATTCTAACACATGGGGAGAGGTCTGAAATGGCTAAAGACCTTCGACCGCCTCATAGTGATCTACAAGGTCAAGCGGCACACCCGCTGAGCGAATGGTCTCAACATCCGCCA
This sequence comes from Flavimaricola sp., assembly GCA_020629175.1. Lineage (GTDB taxonomy): Bacteria > Pseudomonadota > Alphaproteobacteria > Rhodobacterales > Rhodobacteraceae > JALZWD01. The sequence continues at coordinate 57,296 of JAHDDU010000008.1, forward strand.
CAGACGCAGCACGTCTGGCCGTGCGCAAAATGATCCGTTTGATCCGCCCGGGATGACGCGCCACAGCCGCCGCATAGACGGCTGCATCCTTTTGCCCCGTGTCCCCAATCAGAATGAACGAAAGCTTCGGATTGGCTGCGAGGATCAGATCAATCTTCGCCCCCTTGTGCCCGTGGTGCCCGCCCCCCAGCAGGCTGGTCTCGTTCAGACCCAAATCGCGCAAGTACATCGGCCCGCGCGGGAGCCCCGCTTTGTCAAAAATTTCAACGAGGAACCCATGCAAATTCCACGGCGATGAACTGACATAGAAGACTGGATTCAAATCACCCTGCGAAAGACGCACCATCAGATGAGCCGCGTCCTCAAAGACCAAACGTGTCCCGGCATTTCCCGTGAAGGTCGTCCACAGATTGCGCGGCAGCGACCATGCTCCGGTCAGCATCATCGTGTCGTCAATATCAGAGATCACGCCGAACTGCGCATCCGGGTTCGGGATCATCACGGGAAGCTCGGCCGTCGTCTCTCCGACGGTTGCAGGCAGCGTGATCCAGCCGTGCGCCTCCCCACGCGGCAGCAAGGCCTCAAAGAACCCTTCGCCATCTGTTGTGCACTGCCTGCCCAAGACTGAGACCGAGACGCCCGCCAATTCGTCCGTCGCAAACAGGCTCGCCATGCCGCGCAGGTTGGCCCAGCGCCCTTGCCCTTCTTTCACCACCCGGCCCTGCAACCGCTCCAGCACGCGCCCGCGTAGAACCAGATGATCAGGCGTAGCATAGCCAACATAGGGGTCGATGACCGCCGTCGTCGTCCCCCGACGCCTTTGCCGCCACAGATCAAAACGCGCCTCAATCTGTGCCAATCGGGCAAGCAAGGTCATGGACCAGGTGTCAGCCGGACGATGGCCCCTTCTTCATCATCCACGAGCACAAGGACCGAGCCATCCGGTGCCACCTCTACATCCCGGATCCTCCCCAGATCCGGGACAAGCCGTTCCTCGCCCACAACGCGGCCATTCTCCATCCGCAATCGCACCAGCACGCCGGGGTTCAGTGATCCTATCAAAAGATCGCCGCGCCACGCGAAAAGTGATGCGTCGTAAAACGCCATACCGCCCGGCGCAATCACCGGATCCCAATAGTAAACCGGTTGCTCCATCCCAGGTGCCACCGCGATGCCAGAGCCGACGTCAGAGCCATTGTAATTGATGCCATAGCTGATCACCGGCCATCCATAGTTGCGGCCCGCTTGCGGCATGTTCAGCTCGTCCCCGCCACGGGGCCCATGTTCAACGGTCCACAGCGCGCCTGTCCGCGGATGAAGCGCCGCCCCCTGCACATTGCGGTGTCCATAGGACCAAATGGTATCAATACCGTCACGGCCCACAAACGGATTGCTGGCCACAGGCTCACCATTAGGGTGCACCCGTGCGATCACTCCATACGTCGTCCGGATATCCTGCGCGCGGCCACGCTCAGATGCATCTGAATGCTCACCCGTGGTGATCCACACCACGTCCCCATCCGGTATGATCCGCGCGCCGTAATGTGCGGCAAAGCGGGACGGCGGTTCCTGCACGAATATATCGCGCACATCGGCCATCACATATCTGCCACCTGAGGCTGTGAGCCGCCCACGCGCCGCTGCAGTAACAAAGCCACCGCCAACCTCCTTGGCATAGGTCCAATAGACCGTCCCGTCGCGCGCAACCGCAACATCGAGCAGACCCCCCTGCCCGCGCGCTGCTACTGCTGGCAGCCCCTCAATGGGCGCACTCAATGAGGCATCCTGCTCAATGACCCGCATCCTGCCGGGCCGCTCGGTTACCACCCAACGTCCGTCGCCCAGCGGCGCAATCCCCCACGGGCGTTCCAACCCCTCAACAAAAACGGCAGCACTGACCGATGTAACAGGCAAAGCCGCGGCTCGCGTCTGATCCAGAAACGCAGGGGCAAAGTCTGCGTTGGGTGGCCCCTGCGGCACCTCCGCTTGTGCAAAGGACGCAAACAGCAGGCCAAAGACACTCAGTCGAAACATCCTCATCCTTTCCCTATCTGCTCCAAAGCCCAACGTGCGGCCTCCGCAACCGTTCCGTCAGCATCCTGCGTCAAAGCCCGCGCGAACGGTGCCAAATCCACCCGGCCCGCGTTGCCGACAGCATACATCACATTGCGAACAAACCGGTCCCGCCCAATACGTTTGATGGGGGAGCCTGCAAACCGCGCCCGAAACGCCGCGTCATCCAAGACGGCCAGTTCGGCCAGATCAGGGGGGGCCGCATCGCTCAGGTACCGCAATTCTCGCGCCTCTTGCGCAAACTTGTTCCACGGACACACCGCAAGGCAATCATCACAACCGTAAATCCGGTTCCCTAGACCCGCTCGCAAAGCTGGATCAACCGGCCCCTTGTGTTCAATGGTCAGATAAGAAATGCACCGTCGCGCATCGAGCTGGTAAGGTGCCGGAAAAGCATTCGTCGGACACACATCCAGACAGGCCCGGCACGATCCGCAATGATCAACCTCCGCAGCATCCGGCTCCAGCTCAACAGTCGTAAAGATCGCCCCCAGAAACACCCAATTGCCAAGCCCACGTCCCACCAGATTGGTGTGCTTGCCCTGCCAGCCTAACCCCGCCGCCTGTGCGAGCGGTTTTTCCATCACCGGAGCAGTGTCGACAAAGACCTTGATCTCCTCATCCGGCGCTTGCTCCAACAACCAGCGGCCAACCCGTTTCAGTCGCTTTTTGACGATGTCATGATAGTCCCGTCCATGAGCATAGACGCTGATCGCAGCCTTCTCTGGCGCGTCCAGCACCTCCAGCGGATCATGTTTGGGTGTATAGGCCTCAGCCAGCATGATGACCGATCGCGCCGCGGGCCAAAGTGCTTGCGCCTCCCCGCGCCATCCCATCCGCTCCGCCATCCAGCCCATCTGCCCGTGATAGCCCGCATCGACAAAGGCCGCCAATCGCGCGGCTGTCTGCGGCGCCGCACCGGGGGCGCAAACACCCATCGCCACGAACCCGGCTTCAAGGGCAAATGCTTCTAGGTCCGCTTTCAGCCCCATGCTTCTTCTGGCCAAAATAATCCCGGGGGGGCGCCTTTGGCGCGGGGGCAGCGCCCCCACTTGCCGCCCTTAAAAGTCAAGATCGGCATAATGGCCCGGTGGCGGAAACCCCGGCAATTGATCTGCCAGCAATGACCGAAACGCAGGGCGCGATTTTATCTTGGCATACCAATCCTTCACCGTCTCAGACCGGTTCCAATCCACGTCTGAGATATAATCAAGGCAGCTTAGATGCGCCGCCGCTGCAAAATCAGCCATCGTCATCTCATTACCAGCCAGCCAGCGGCGGCCTTCCAGCAGCCACGACATGTAGTCGAGGTGAAATTTGATCGCCCGCGCGCCCTCTTTGACATTTGCACTGTCGGGATAGCCCGTACCCATGACCTTGCGGAACACCCGCTCGCCCAGCAGCTTGGAGGTGACCTCATGATAGAACTTGTCGTCAAACCAGCTCACCAGCCGCCGCGCCTCAAACCGGGCCTCTGCATTTTGCGGCAGCAACGCGGGCGCAGGATAAACCTCTTCGAGGTACTCACAGATCGGCCCGCTCTCCGTCATGATCCGATTGCCAAGCTTGAGCACCGGCACCTTGCCTGCCGGATTGCGGCGCATGAAATCTGCACCCTTTTCCCAGTAACGCTCTTCCTGCAGTTGCACCTCGATCTTTTTCTCGGCCAAGCACAACCGCACCTTCCTGCTGAAGGGCGACATGGCAAAGTGATACAGGATGTTTGTAGGCGCATCTGACATAAAACCTAAATGCCGCAAGCGCGCCCGGCGATCAAGCTACTGAAAACAGGCCGCCCGCCCATCCCGGTCGATTGTCGCCGCCCCATCCAGAATACCGGCCGCCCGCCGGCGGACAGAGGACGAGGGATTCGACGCTGATCGAGACTGCGGCGCAGGCAAGATCGCCGCCAGACGTGCTGCCTGAACCGCGCTCAGGTTTGCGGCATCCACGTTGAAGTAATGCTGCGCCGCTGCCTGAACCCCAAAGACACCTTCATCGAATTCCGCCACGTTGAGGTACACTTCCAGAATGCGCTCCTTCGTCCAGACAAGCTCGACGACCGGTGTAAGCACAGCCTCAATCGCTTTGCGCACCCATGATCGGCCGTGCCAAAGGTAGACGTTCTTCACCGTCTGCTGCGAAATGGTCGAGGCGCCGCCGTTTCCATCATCAAGCGCGCGGCGGATCGCCACGACATCCAGCCCCCAGTGTAGGCAATAATTGGCATCTTCCGCCGCCACCGCTGACCGCGCCATGACAGGGGCGATGTCCTCCATCGCCACCCATTCCTGCTCGACCCCGCCTAAACGCTGCCCTTCGGCGAACATATACGGCGTCGTCGGCGGATTGATCAGCGCATAGCCCACAATCGCCACAATCGTCATCGCCACCACAGCAAACACCCCCCGCCAGAACCACCGCAATAGCCATCTGACGGGCCGAAACGGCGGTTTCTTGGAAGACGCTTTTTTGCGGGCCTTGCTCTTGGAAGCGCCGGTTTTCTCTGCTCTGCGTGCCATGCCCTTCATAAGCCACCCGTCTCACCGCGGGTCAAGTTCCGAGGCCGCAAAAAGGAAAGGGCCCTGAGACTGTCGCCTCAAGGCCCTCACTCAAATCAAACTGAACGCCTACTCCGCCGGCACCGCCTGCGCCTCATGGCTCAGCGGGTGCGGCAGATGCACCAGCATTTCTTTCGGGCAAACCTGCACGAAATGACCGCGCTCGCTCTCCCAGTGCTGCAGGATCTCTGCTGCCTTCTGGCTCCCGGTCTCTTTCGCATGGCGCTCGATCAGACCCTTCAGCTGGGCCTCCCAATGCTCCACCGTGACCGAGCAGGTTACCAAGGTTTCCATGTTCATCAGCGGTTCGGATACGCCTTCAGGATCATAAAGGTACGCCATACCACCCGTCATACCAGCCCCGAAATTCGCACCAAAGGAGCCGAGGATGACGGCGACACCACCAGTCATATACTCACACCCATTCGAGCCGCAGCCCTCGATCACGACCGATGCGCCCGAGTTGCGCACAGCAAACCGCTCGCCCGCGCGGCCAGCGGCAAAGAGATAGCCCCCGGTGGCACCATAGAGCACTGTGTTGCCAATGATGGTATTATTCGCCGCAACAAGCGGGCTGGCCATCGGTGGCCGCACGACAATCGTGCCACCCGACAGACCCTTGCCCACATAATCGTTGGCATCGCCAGACACCTCAAGCTTGATCCCCGGCGCGGCAAACGCCCCCAGGGATTGCCCGGCAGAGCCCTTGAGCTTGATCGTCAAATGATCATCCTGCAGATCATTGCGCATGCCAAAGTTCTGCACGATGTGACTGCTGGTTCGTGTCCCGATGGTCCGCAGCGTGTTTTGCACCGCATATTCCAGCTGCATCTTCTCGCGATCCTTCAGGAACCGCGCCGCGTCCTGCACAATCTGCGCATCCAGTGTATCAGGCACGGCGTTCCGCGCCCGATCGCGGTCATAGGCGATGCTGTCCGCCCCATCGACGGTGATCAGCAGCGGGTTGAGGTCAAGGTCATCGAGATGTGCCGATCCACGGCTGACCTGAGTGAGCAGATCTGCCCGGCCAATGACCTCATCCAAGGAGCGCGCGCCGATGCTCGCCAATATCTCACGTACTTCGGTGGCGTAGAAGGTTATCAGATTGACGACCTTATCCGCGTTGCCGGTGAACTTGGCCCGCAACTCGTCCTTTTGCGTGCACACGCCGACTGGACAAGTGTTGCTCTGACACTGGCGCACCATAATGCAGCCCATCGCGATCAGCGCCGCAGTGCCGATGCCGTATTCCTCGGCCCCCAACATTGCCGCCATCACGATATCGCGGCCCGTGCGCAAACCACCGTCGGTGCGCAGCGTAATCCGATCGCGCAGGTTGTTCATCGCTAGCACTTGATGCGCCTCGGTGAGGCCCATCTCCCACGGCAACCCTGCGTATTTGATCGACGTGCCGGGCGATGCACCGGTGCCGCCATTGTGGCCCGAGATCAGGATGACGTCGGCCTTGGCCTTGGCCACACCTGCGGCAATCGTACCGACGCCGCTCGACGCCACAAGCTTCACTGTCACTTTACAGATCGGGTTGATCTGTTTCAGGTCGTAGATCAGCTGCGCCAAATCCTCGATTGAGTAGATATCGTGGTGCGGCGGGGGCGAAATCAGCGTAACACCCTTGGTCGAATGCCGCAGCTTGGCGATCAGGTCTGTCACCTTCATGCCGGGCAGCTGGCCGCCTTCACCGGGCTTGGCGCCTTGGGCCACCTTGATCTCAAGCTCTTCACAGGCCAGCAGATATTCCGCCGTCACACCAAAGCGACCAGAGGCGACCTGTTTGATCTTCGCACTCGCGTTGTCGCCATTGGGCTCGGGCGTGAAATCATCGGGGCTTTCGCCACCCTCGCCACTGTCAGACTTTGCACCAATGCGGTTCATCGCAATGGACAGCGTCCGGTGCGCCTCGGGCGACAGCGCGCCAAGGCTCATGCCAGGCGTGACAAACCGTTTGCGGATGCTGGTAATGCTCTCGACTTCTTCAATCGGCACCGGCTCGCCCATGGGCTTCATCGCCAACAGATCACGCAGATGGATCGGCGGGTTGGACTGCATCGCTTGGGAATACCGCGTCCACAGCTCATAGCTTGCGCGATCACAAGCCGATTGCATCATATGCATCGTGGTCGCTTCCCACGCGTGCTTCTCACCTGACCGACGGGCTTTGTAAAAGCCACCAATCGGCAGCACATTCTGCCCAGCGCTCCAGCCTTTGGCATGCACCGCTTCCAGTTTTTTCTGGATGCCCGCCGTCCCGATCCCGGAAATACGGCTCTGCATGCCGGGGAAATACTCCGCACACATCGCGCGTGACAGCCCCACAGCCTCAAAGTTCAGGCCACCTCGGTAAGAGGAAATCACTGAAATCCCCATCTTCGACATGATCTTCAAGAGGCCCGCATCCACCGCCTTGCGATAGCGTGCCACGGCCTCGGTCAGCGTCCCTTCGATCAGGCCACGCTCGATCCGGTCGGCGATGCTGTCCTGCGCCAAATAGGCGTTTACTGTTGTCGCCCCGCTGGAAATCAGCACGGCAAAGTAGTGCGGATCAACGCATTCAGCTGAGCGTACATTCAGCGAACAGAACGTGCGCAGCCCCTTAGACGTCAGCCATGAATGGATGGCACTGGTAGCGAGGATCATCGGCATCGGCACGTGGCCTGCATCCTGCGCGCGGTCGCTCAGAATGATATGCCCCGCACCAGAGCGCACCGCATCCTCGGCCTCGGACCGGATCCTCGCCAGACCAGCGTTCAAGGCCCCATCGCCGGGTTCAAACACACAGTCGATGAACGCGACGCTCTCGCCAAACTGCTCAACCATATGGTCAAACTCGGCGTTGCCCACAAACGGGCTGTCGAGCACCAGAATCTCGGTCTGGCTGCTGTCCTGATCCAACACATTCTTAAGGTTGCCGAACCGCGTCTTCAGGCTCATCACCCGCGCTTCACGCAAGCTGTCGATGGGTGGGTTCGTCACCTGAGAGAAATTCTGACGGAAGAAATGGCTCAGCGGGCGGTAGCCTTCTGACAGTACCGCAGAGGGCGTATCATCGCCCATAGAGGCGATCATCTCTTTGCCGTCCTCGGCCATCGGGGCCAGAACCTGCTCCAGCTCCTCCATCGAATAGCCCGCCGCGATCTGCCGCTGGCGCAGCTCGACCCCAGAATACAGCGCCTTCTCGCTCACAGCCGCCAAATCGGCACTCAGATCGGTGATCTTGCCAGTCCACTCCGCATAAGGCAGCTCGGACGCCAGCTGATCCTTCATCTCGGTGTCGTGGTAGAGCTTGCCCTCTTGCATATCGACAGCGATCATCTGGCCGGGGCCCAGCGCGCCCTTTTCCACGACAGTCCGCTCATCAATCGGCACCATCCCCGCCTCAGAACCAGCAATCAACAACCGGTCGCCCGTCACAACGTAGCGCATCGGCCGCAAACCGTTCCGGTCGAGGCCGCCGCAGACCCAGCGGCCATCGGTCATCGCCAATGCCGCAGGCCCGTCCCACGGCTCCATCACCGCGTTGCAGTAGTTGTACATGTCCTTCCACGCCTGCGGGATCTCGATGGCGGATTTGCTCCACGCTTCGGGCACCAACATCGTCTTGGCCATCGGCGCATTACGGCCCGCGCGCACCATCACCTCAAACACGGCATCAAGTGCCGCAGAGTCAGATGATCCCTGCGGCACGATCGGCTTGATGTCTTCCGCCGCCTCACCAAACGTCGTGCTCGCCATGCGGATCTCATGGCTCTTCATCCAGTTGAGGTTGCCCTTGAGCGTGTTGATCTCGCCGTTATGGGCCAGCATTCGGAACGGCTGCGCCAGCCACCACTGCGGGAACGTATTGGTGCTGTAGCGTTGGTGATAAATCGCGAACGCGCTCTCAAACCGTTCGTCTTGCAGATCGGGGTAAAACTCGGCCACCTGCTCGGCCAGCATCATGCCTTTGTAGATGATCGACCGGCACGACAGCGACGCGATGTATAGCTCGCTCACGCCCGCCGCAAAGGCTGCCTTCTCAATCCGGCGACGAATGACGTAAAGCTCGCGCTCGAATTCCTCGTCACTTATGCCCTTCTCGTTGCGGATCAGGATCTGCTCGATCTCAGGCCGTGTCGCATTCGCCTTTTCGCCAAGGCAGGACACATCAACCGGCACATGCCGCCAGCCGTAAATGTAGTGCCCCATGCGCAGCACTTCGCTCTCTACAATTGTCCGGCACGTTTCTTGCGCGCCATGATCCGTGCGCGGCAAGAAAACCTGCCCCACCGCGATCAGCTTGGCCGGATCCATCTCATGACCTGTACGCGCCACCTGATCGGCAAAGAACGGGACGGGGATTTCCACGTGGATGCCCGCGCCATCACCAGTCTTGCCATCGGCATCCACGGCACCCCGGTGCCAGATCGCCTTTAGAGCGGCGATACCGTTCTCGACAACTTTGCGTGACTTCTTGCCATCAATCGACACGACAAGGCCCACACCACAAGACGAATGTTCATCCTCGTGCGCATAAAGGCCATTCTCGGCCATCCACTGACGCTTGGCCTCCTCGGCGGCCACCCAAGCTGCATCATATTTTGTCATATCGTCTCTCCACATGTCGGGCGGGGCAGTCGCACTGCCACCGAATATCAATTGATCGGGGTCCAGCTGCTCTCGGTCACGCCGCAGCCATACTTGGGATTGCGCGACAAAAAGCCCGCCTCACCCGGAAAAATAAACTCACGGGGGGAACGGTCATCCTCAAACACATCCTCCCCAACAGTCGTCACGCCAGAGCCGGCCAGAAACATCCGCCATTCAGGGCTGATGTACTCATTGCCCTCGGCCTCCCACATGATCTCACCCGCGGCGTTCTCGGCCCGGATGATGTATTGCGTCCGCAACAACTCAACCCCGTCGATCACGACGCTCTCACCCGTCAGCAGATCGGCCCCAACATAGCGCGTTGGCCCCAATTCCTCGGACAGGGTGACAAAGTCGAAACTGCTCGCACCGATTTCCAGCAATTCGGTAAAGGACGCCGGATCCGCCGGGTTCTCTTCCAACCGCTCGCTGTGACCGCTGGTCACAAAAGTGCTGGCGATCCACTGGGTCTCTGCGTCGATCTCACCAAAGTAAGTCAACCCGCCCTCATCAATATCCACCCGCCGCTGATGCCCTTCGGGATCGCCCTCACAGGTGAAATGATGCCCGACCGAACAGGCCACAGACTGCACCGTCAAATAGGCCGTGCACTCCTCAGGAAGACTAAACTCCTGAGCGGCGGCAGACCCGCCTGCCATGGCAAGGCACAATGCTAGGCT
>JAHDDU010000008.1:67353-94155 GCA_020629175.1 Flavimaricola sp.
TCATCATTCTCCCTCTGGCACCCACGAAGAAATCGTGGCGCCGCATTCGTGTTTCGGATTGGCCGAGAAAAATCCTGTCTCGCCGGGATAGATAAATTCTATGGGTGACATGTCGGTGACGTCCTCGGGGGTGTCGGCATCCCAAGACAGACCCAGAATAAACATCCGGTGACGCTCGCTGAGGAATTGTGCACCCGCACCGCGCCGTTCGATGGTGCCGTCCGGGTTGCGCACCTCAAAGGCAAATTCGGTGCCAAGCAGAGGTTCATCGTCGATCTCCACCGTCTCGCCCGTCAGCCGGTCATAACCAACCACGCGCTCGGGCGGGGTGCCATCGTTACTGGTCGTGACAAAATCGTAGGTGTCTGTCTGATCGCGCAGCAGGACGTCAATGCTCGCCGCATCCGCTGGATCGGCCTCCATCGTCTCCACCGTTCGTGAAAACAGATAGTACGTCTCCAGCCACTGAAAGTTCTCATCCACTTTACGCACGGAATAGAGCCCGGGCTGGACGAATAGGCCAATCCATTGCTCGCCCGGCGCATCCGCTTCGCATTGCCAGATGTTGGTCACAAGACAGGAGCGGTGCTGGATGGTTAAAACCCCTTCGCACCCTTCAGGAGCCTCAAAGACATCCTGCGCCAGTGCAGCACTCGGCATCAGCGCCATCCAGGCGATGACTAGGCGGTTCAGGAGCATGACGGACCCTCCGCCAGATCGGGGGCGTCCGCAATCCGCAGGACGCGGATCGGGTGCATCTCGTTGACCATCGCAACCGGCACGTCCGGCAGGAAATACGCGCTGGTATCGTAGACGTAATCCTGACCGCTCGATTGAGTTGTCCGGCCGATCATGTCGGCCCGCAGAAGACCTCCAACGGAATGGAAACGAAACCCAGGGTCCATGGTGAATGACGCCCGCCCGGTCTCTGACCCCAAGGTGAAAGCCATCTCTTCCTCTCCGGTGTTGAGGAGCGCCTCATACTCAAACGGGTCGCTGAACTCGGCCACGGGTCCCGATGTAGATCCACCTGTGCCAAGCTGGCGGATAATGGACCCGCTGGCATCATATGACATGGCAAAATTCGTGAACGCGCCCACGACATGTTCAGCGATCCACGCTGCTTCGCCTTCGCACTGGTAAAGAACGATCGCAGCGCATTGCACCCAGTCAACTCGGGCAACGGGTGCACAGCCGTCAGGCACCTTTGCCCGTTCTTGTGCAGGGGCCGACGTCGCTGCAGCAGACAACACCAAAGCGACCAATGCGCCGCGCAGATACGCACGCCGCGTATGCATCGCTTGTGCATCGGATGTGCATGGAATGTGCACCCGCAATTTTAGGCCCCACCCGATCATTCCGCCGCGACAGATGCGCTGGCCGACAGATACTCCATAATGGCCTCTGCCGCGTCGCGCCCATCGCGAATGGCCCAGACCACCAGCGACGCGCCCCGGACGATATCACCGGCAGCAAACACACCATCGAGAGAGGTCTTGCCGCTCACAGGCTCGGCCCGAACGGTGCCCCAACGCGTGACTTCAAGGCCCTCAACGCCCCAGAGCTTGGGCAGGTCTTCCGGCTCAAAGCCCAGCGCCTTGACCACAAGATCGGCGTCTTCGACATAGTCAGACCCTTCGATCAGTTCCGGCATCCGGCGGCCTGTCGCATCGGGCGCGCCCAGGCGCATTTTTGAAACTTCGACACCTGTGACCGCATCGCCTTCAAACCCTTTGGGCGCAGAAAGCCACACGAATTCAACGCCTTCCTCTTCAGCATTGGCCACTTCCCGCTGCGAGCCGGGCATGTTGTCCCGGTCCCGGCGGTAGAGGCATTTCACGCTTGTGGCGCCCTGACGGATCGCCGTGCGCACGCAGTCCATCGCTGTGTCCCCGCCACCAATCACGACGACGCGCTTGCCCTCGGCATTAAGCTCGCCGCTGTTGAACTCAGCCACATCATCGCCAAAGCTTTTGCGGTTGCTGACGGTTAGATAGTCTATCGCATTCACGATCCCGTCGGCGTCAGAACCGGGGGCCACGAGATCGCGCGTCTTGTAAACGCCCGTTGCGATCAGAACCGCATCATGCTTGCCCCGGATCGCATCAAACGACAGATCCTCGCCCACGTTGCAGTTCAGCACAAACTCAACACCACCTTCAGCCAGCTGGTCATTGCGCTTCATCACCACATCTTTTTCCAGTTTAAATCCCGGAATTCCGTAGGTTAGCAGCCCACCCGCGCGGTCATAACGATCATAGATCGTAACCTGAAATCCCTGACGACGCAGCATATCCGCAGCCGCCAGACCACCGGGACCAGCACCGATAATCCCAACGCTCTCAGGCCGTTCATTGGCCGGAGAAATTGGCTTCACCCAGCCGTTCTCGAACGCCATGTCGGTGATGTATTTTTCGACCGACCCAATCGTCACCGTTCCGTGGCCCGAGCTTTCAATGACGCAGTTGCCCTCGCACAACCGATCCTGCGGACAAATCCGGCCACAGATCTCAGGGAAGGTGTTCGTCGCCTGGCTCACTTCATATGCTTCTTGCAAGCGGCCCTCCGCGGTCAGGCGAAGCCAGTCGGGGATGTTGTTGTGAAGCGGACAGTGATTTTGACAATAGGGCACGCCACATTGGCTGCACCGTCCGGCTTGTTCGGCTGCCTTCTCGGCGGCGAACTCGCGGTAGATCTCGCCAAAGTCTTCACGTCGCAGATTAGGCGCACGTTTCTCCGGCATATCCCGCGCCACATCCACAAACTTGAGCATCTTGTTGTCAGCCACGCGCACCACTCCGCAAAAATCTCTCGAGCCGTCCTTCTATGCAGTCTCTTTGGGAATGAAAAGTCATGATTGCTGACCTATAATAGCAGATCAGCGGAAATTTGTAATGTCGAAAGAGAATTTAAGCGCGTTTTTAGGTCCGGTATGCACCCTATATCTCCTCTTCCCCCGAAAATCCAAGGGACTATGGTGCCGCTGTCGCGAATCAAAGGGCGTCTGATGACAACGTTTAACCTCCTCCTCGTCGCTCTCATCCAAGGTATCACCGAGTTTCTGCCGGTGTCCTCGTCCGGGCATTTGATCCTCTTGCCGAGCCTAACAGGGCTCGAAGATCAGGGGCAGGTGATCGATGTGGCGGCGCATGTCGGTACGCTTTTTGCGGTGATCATATATTTCTGGCGTGATGTGAAACTGGCGCTCGGCGGGCTGCTGCGCCTCGCCCAGCGCAAAGTAGACACCTGGGGTGCCTTTCTGGCGCTCTGCCTAATCATTGCGACGGTGCCCGTCATCGCCTTTGGGCTTTTCCTCAAGGTCACGGGCCTTGCCGATGCGATGCGCGGGATTCACGTTATCGGCTGGACGATGTTGGTCTTTGGCATCGTGCTCTATTGGGCAGACCAGAAAGGTCCGGTCACACGCAAGGCCGAGGAATGGACGATGCGGCATGCGGTGATTATGGGCCTTTGGCAATGCCTCGCCCTCATCCCCGGCACGTCGCGGTCTGGTATCACCATAACTGGCGCGCGCACGCTGGGCTACACCAGATCAGACGCGGCGCGCCTCTCCATGCTGATGTCGATCCCGACAATCATCGCTTCTGCGGCGCTCCTCGGGCTCGACGTGATCGGAACTCCGGATGTGATGGGCGACATCGCCGTCGTTGCGGGCATGTCCTTCGTCGCAGCGCTTTTGGCGCTCACCCTGATGATGCGGCTGTTGCAGTCTGTTAGCTACACGCCCTACGTGATCTACCGGGTGATCCTCGGCATCATATTGCTGGTGATCGCCTACACCTAAACCTTCAGGTTTTTGGCGCTTTCCTTGATCTCGGAATATTGTCCTGACGGCCGGAACCGCCAGAGGTAATCCGGCATCACAGCTTCCATTGACGTCGCCGAAATCCGAAGATCAGCGAGACCGCGCATCTCATCACCAACGACGTTGTCAACTTTCAGGCTTTTCACCTGATCCGCCGTGATGGGCCCTTTGATCAGGCCAAGCGACAGAACATTTGCCACCCGAAAGCCGAACGCCATGACATTGGCGATCCAGAATGGAATGTTCGCAATTATCCGGCGGCGGCGAATGACATCCAGCATCCGCTGCATCAGCCCGCGGAACGTATCCACATCCGGGCCACCAAGCTCGTAGATGCCCTCTGCCTCACCCAGAATTCCCTTTTCGGCGGCGGCGGCCACATCATCAACCCAGACAGGTTGAAAGCGGGTGTCGGCACCGACGACCGGCAACACCGGCCCGAACCGAGTCATTCCGGCAAAGCGATTGAAGAATTCGTCTTCCTGACCGAAGATAACCGAAGGCCGCAGAATGGTGGCCTCTGGAAAGTGCCGCAGCACGGCGTCTTCACCCGCAGCTTTGCTTTGGGCATATTCGCTTGCGCTATCCGCATCTGCGCCTATTGCCGAGATCTGCACCATACGGGCCACGCCTTCCTCGGCAGCGATCCGGGCAATCCGCTCAGGCGCCTCAGCCTGAATGGCCTGAAAGTTGTTTTTACCCCGTGCATCAAAAGTACCAACGCAATTAACCACCACATCAGCGCCGCGCGTGACGGCCCGCACGCTGTCATCGTCGCGGACATTGCAAAACACAGGCTCTACCTGACCAACGGCACCATACGGCCTGACGAACATCGCCTCATTCACGCGGCGGACAGCGACGCGCACGCGCCAGCCCTGTGCTGCCATCCGACGCGCAATATAACGCCCCACGAATCCTGATCCGCCAAAGATGGTGACAAGCTGCGTCATGGCTATTGTTCCCTACATAAGCTGGCCATGGTCTACCCCCGCGCACCTGCACAGACAAGACCCTCGCCGAGTTGGGATTGTGCAGTGTTTTCGACAATCGCCGCGCCAGCAGCGCCAATTGCAAAAACGGCATGGAATCAGATTGACAGACCCAGCGGCCAAGCGTAATCCCCTGCCTCACGTGACCTGCCCAGGTGGCGGAATTGGTAGACGCGCCAGCTTCAGGTGCTGGTGTCTGTATGGACGTGGAGGTTCGAGTCCTCTCCTGGGCACCATTTCTCTCGCTATATCTGATTTGAAGGCGCTTCGTTTGACGTGGCCCGAACGTCATGGCACCGGGGTCTGTTGCGGCATCCTGGATATTCCCGCATGGTATGGGAATGACGTCAGAAATACATTTCCTCCTGCATCAGGCGATGTCGTCCAGACGGGACGATCTGATCGCTTTGACGCAGGATCTTATCCGCATCCCTACATTGAACCCGCCGGGCGAGAATTATCGGGCGATTTGCGAATACCTTGATGCGCGTCTGCGAAGCTCTGGGTTTGAGACGCAGCTGATCCGGGCGCATGGGACGCCGGGGGACAGCTCTAAGTACCCCCGTTGGAACATCATCGCACGTAAAGATGGCGCACAGCCTGGCGATTGCGTCCATTTCAACAGTCACACTGACGTGGTTGACGTAGGGCTTGGCTGGACCAAAGACCCATTTGGTGGCGAGCTGGAGGACGGCCGGATTTACGGCCGCGGGGCCTGCGATATGAAGGGAGGCCTTGCCGCGTCCATCATCGCGGCAGAAGCCTTTATTGCAACCTGCCCCGACTTTGCGGGAGCCATCGAGATCAGCGGTACAGCGGATGAAGAATCCGGCGGATACGGTGGCGTCGCCTATCTGGCCGAACACGGTCATTTTGATCCTGCGAAAGTGCAGCACGTCATCATCCCCGAACCCCTGAACAAGGACCGCGTCTGCCTTGGGCATCGCGGCGGCTGGTGGGCTGAGATTGAGACCTTTGGCGAGATTGCCCATGGATCCATGCCGTTTCTGGGCGATTGTGCCGTGCGCCATATGGGGGCTGTGATCGACAAGTTTGAAAGCGACCTCTATCCCGCCATGGCGGCGCGGCGCACAGATATGCCTGTCGTGCCAGAAGGGGCGCGATCTTCAACCATGAACATCAATTCCATCCACGGTGGACAGAACGAGCAGGCCGAAGACAGCACCGCTTTGCCGTCACACTGCGTGCCTGACAGCTGCCGGATAGTGATTGACCGCCGTTTCCTAGTCGAGGAGCCGCTGGATCAGGTACGCGCAGAAGTCAAAGAACTGTTGGACGGCCTCAAAGACGATCGGCCCAAGTTTGAATACGCCCTGCGCGAACTCAACCATGTGCTGCCGTCTATGACAGACCGGGACGCGCCCGTGGCTGCCACGGTTGCCGAAGCCATTAACAGCGTGTTGGGGCAAGAGGCAGAATTCGTGGCCTCTCCCGGAACCTACGATCAAAAGCACATCGACCGTATCGGCAAGTTGAAGAATTGCGTGGCCTACGGCCCCGGCATCCTCGAGCTTGCGCACAAGCCTGATGAGTGGATTGGCGTGGACGATATGATTGATAGCGCCAACGTCATGGCGCAAAGCCTTGCCAAACTACTCCACGCTCCGTCAAAATGACAGTTAACGACAATTAGGGGATCATCATGACCATCCGCACCACATTGACCGCAAGCCTTCTGGCGCTGACTGCCGGTATGGCAGCTGCACAGACCGATATCACCGTGGCCATCCAGTTGGAGCCGCCAAACCTTGACCCGACAGGTGGTGCCGCTCAGGCGATCGACAGCGTGCTCTATTCGAACGTGTTCGAAGGGCTGACGCGCTTTATGGCCGATGGATCCGTTGTCCCCGGCCTTGCCCATAGCTGGGACATTTCAGAGGGTGGCACCGTCTACACATTTAACCTGCGTGAGGGTGTGACATTCCACGATGGCACCACGATGGACGCAGAAGACGTGAAGTTCAGCCTCGATCGTGCGCGGGCCGAGGACAGCACCAACGCACAAAAGGGTCTCTTTGCCGGGATCACCGATGTCACAGTTGTGGACCCGCTGACCGTTCAGGTCACGCTTGATGGCCCCAATGGCATGTTCCTGTTCAACATGGCCTGGGGGGACGCTGTTATCGTGGCCCCTGAGAGCATCGAAACCATCGCCTCCAACCCAATCGGCACCGGTGCATTTGTCTTTGATGAATGGGTTCAGGGCGACCGGATCGAGATGAGCCGGAATGAGAGCTACTGGGGCGACGCACCTGCGCTTGAAAGCGCGACGTTCAAGTTTATCTCTGACCCCACGGCCGCCTTTGCCGCTGTGATGGCCGAAGATGTCGACGCATTCGTCGGTTTCCCGGCGCCGGAAAACCTGCCACAGTTTGAGGCCGATCCGCGTTTTCAGGTGCTGTCGGGCAATACCGAGGGTGAGACGATCCTTGCCATGAACAACGGCATGGCCCCGTTTGACAACGTGCTGGTCCGGCAGGCCGTATCTTTGGCCATCGACCGTGATGCGATCATCAATGGCGCGATGTTTGGGCAGGGCACGCCGATTGGTACGCATTTCGCTCCGCACAACCCGGACTACCTCGACCTGCTCGAGCTGTCGCCGCACGATCCCGAGCGGGCTCGGGAGTTGTTGGCTGAGGCCGGGTTCCCAGACGGGTTTACCACAACGCTCAAATTGCCGCCGCCGTCCTATGCCCGCCGCGGGGGTGAGATCATCGCCAGCCAACTGCGTGCCGTTGGCATCGAAACCGAGATCACCAACGTCGAATGGGCACAGTGGCTGGAGGAAGTCTTTGGCAACAAAGACTACGGCCTGACCATCGTCAGCCACACAGAGCCGATGGACATCGGTATCTACGCCAATCCTGACTACTACTTCCAATATGGCGACCCGGCCTTTGTCGCGATCATGGATGAGTTGAACGCAACAACTGATCCCGAAGGCCGGACAGCACTGTTGCACGACGCCCAGCGCATGATCTCGGAGAACTATGTGAACGGTTATCTGTTTGAGCTGGCCATCGCGACCGTTGCCAAAGCTGGGCTCTCTGGTCTTTGGCTCAACCAGCCAACAGCGTCAGTCGATCTCACCGGCGTGAGCTGGTCCAACTAACCAAAGGTCCGCCCGATGATCATACGGCCAGAAACCGACGCCGATCATCGGGCGATCCACACGCTGACGCGCGATGCCTTTGCGCCTATGCCCTTTGGCGATGACGGTGATGCGTTTCTCCCCGAACGATTGCGTGACGCTGGCGATCTGTTGGTATCCTTGGTCGCCGTTGAGGATGATCTAATCGGCCATGTGGCGCTATCCTCTGCACAGGCTGGTCCCGGAACGTGGGCCGGACTTGGGCCTATTTCGGTCCGCGCGGATAAGCAGAGACAAGGCATCGGAACCCGGCTGGCACAGACTGCTCTCGAAAAGATACGAAACGATGGTTTTGACGGCTGCGTCCTCATTGGCAATCCAGACGTTTACGGGCCCATGGGGTTCCGATCGGGCGGGATAACATACCGCGATCTGTCAGACCATTTGGTGCAGTGGATCAGCTTTGGCGCGCTCCGTCCCAGCGGAGAGATCCGGTTTGCCCCGGCGCTAGAGGCATGATCCGTTTCGCCTTGCGGCGCCTCATCTCGCTGACACTCAGCCTGATTGTGGCGAGTATTGTCATCTTTGCCGTTATTGAAATCATCCCGGGTGATCCTGCGGCCTTCATGCTGGGGGTGAACGCGCGGCCAGATACCGTTGCTGCCTTGCGCGAAGAGCTTGGCCTGACGGCCTCTGCTCCGGCGCGGTATCTTGCATGGGTGACCGGGATGCTCACCGGGGATTTTGGAACCTCCTACACATATAAGACCCCGGTGGCAGGCATGATCGCTGACCGCATTTGGGTTTCCTTCCCGTTGGCCATTTATGCGCTGATCCTCTCCACCCTCATCGCATTTCCGGCTGGCATTTATGCCGCCGCGCGACGCGGGAGATTGGGTGATGTCAGCGTTATGGCGGCCACGCAACTGGGTGTTGCTGTTCCAAACTTCTGGTTTGCCATGATCATTGTCTCGATCTTTTCACTCAAGCTGGGGTGGTTTAACGCCATCGGCTTTCCGGGCTGGGACGCAGGGTTTTGGCCCGCGATTAAAGCGCTGACTCTGCCTGCCATCGCTTTGGCCTTGCCTCAGGCAGCAATACTTGCACGAGTGATGCGCTCATCCCTGCTGGACATGCTGAACGAAGACTTCATGCGCACCGCCCGCGCCAAAGGCCTGAGCCGCAGACAGGCGCTCTGGCGTCATGCTGTGCGCAACGCGATGATTCCGGTGCTCACCATCCTGGGCCTGCAGTTTGCGTTCTTGCTCGCCGGGGGGATCATCATTGAACAGGTCTTTTACTTGCCAGGTCTGGGCCGGTTGATTTTCCAGTCCATTCAGGCACGCGATCTGATTGTGGTGGAAAGCGTGGTGATGCTGCTGGTCTTTACTGTGATCGTCGTCAACTTTGCTGTCGACATCGCCTATGCGGCCGTTGACCCGAGATTGCGGGGACGTCGGTGATGGGCAATCGCGGCTTGATCTTTGGCGCTGGTTTGAGCGCAGTATTCGTGCTTCTTGCCGCGGTCTCCTTCGTCTGGACACCCTACCAGATTGAGACATTCGACATCGCGGAGAAGCTGCAGGCTCCCAATGGAACGCATTGGCTCGGCACCGATCACTTTGGGCGCGACATCCTCTCAATGATCATGCTGGGAGCCCGGACTTCTATTGCTGTGGCGATTGTTGCGGTTGGGATCGGGATCGCGCTCGGTGTTCCGCTTGGGCTTTGGGCTGCGGCCCGCAAAGGCTCGCTGCTGGATGAGGTCATCATGCGAGGCAACGATCTGATCTTTGCCTTTCCTTCGCTGGTCATCGCGATCCTGATCACCGCGATCTTTGGCCCCTCTGCCGTAAACGCGATCATTGCGATCGGCATCTTCAACATACCCGTCTTCGCGCGGCTGACGCGCGGTGCGGCGCTGTCTTTGTGGGAGCGTGACTTCATCCTCTCCGCCCGCGTGTGTGGGAAGTCCGCGCTCCGCATCTCGTGGGAACATATTCTGCCCAACATCCTGAACCTGCTGATCGTACAAGGGACCATTCAGTTCTCGCTCGGGATATTGGCAGAAGCAGCGCTCAGCTATGTGGGCCTTGGCGCACAGCCACCCACGGCCAGCTGGGGCCGGATGCTGGCAGATGCACAGACATTGGCGAGCCTTTACCCGCATGTGGCCCTTGTCCCCGGTGTCACGATTGTTCTGGCTGTTCTCGGGCTCAATCTCTTGGGCGACGCCTTACGCGACAGGCTGGACCCTCGCTTGCGGGGGCGCCAGACATGAGCCTTCTGACGATCCGCGACCTCCAGCTCTCGATCCACGGCACGCCGATATTGCGGGACGTGGACCTCACCGTCGAGGCGGGAAAGATCACGGCCATCACTGGCGAAAGCGGATCGGGCAAAAGCCTGACTGCGCTTACCGTGATGGGACTATTGCCTACGGGTTCCGAGACAGCAGGCACGGTCGCACTCGACAAAGTAGATGTCCTGAAAGCCTCAGAACCTGAGCTTTGCGCGATGCGCGGCAATGATATGGCCATGGTGTTTCAGGAGCCTATGACCGCGCTGAACCCGGTGCAATGCATCGGCGATCAAGTGGCCGAGGCAATCCTGATCCATACAAAAACCACGCGGGCCAAAGCTCGGTCACGGGCAGCCGCAATGTTAGAACGTGTTGGCCTTCCCAACGACCGGTTCCCGCTGTCACGCTATCCGCATGAACTCTCCGGCGGGCAGCGGCAGCGCGTGGTTATCGCCATGGCCATCGCGTTACGTCCCAAACTGCTGATCGCTGACGAGCCGACAACGGCGTTGGATGTGACGACACAGGCGAAAATCCTGACGTTGCTCAAAGAGCTGGTCTCTGAATTTGACATGGGTCTTTTGATGATCACCCATGACCTCGCGGTTGTCGCTGATTTCGCGGATGAGATCGTAGTGATGCAAAAGGGGGACGTGGTCGAAGCGGGGCCAACAGGCGAGGTTTTGCAAAATATGCAACACCCCTACACCCGCTCCCTTTTTGCGGCCTCAGGCCATCAGGTGGATTTGCCGGACGCAATGGGAGCGGAACCCCTGTTGCGAGTGACCAATGTGATGCGGGACTATCCCGTCCCTCGCAAAAGTCTGTTCAGCCCGCCAGGCGTCTTTCGGGCCGTTGATGATGTGAGTTTTGATTTAGGCGTCGGTGAGCGGGTCGGTTTGGTAGGTGAATCCGGCTGCGGCAAATCCACCCTGACCAAAGCCATCCTCGGGCTCGATCCGATCCAAGGTGGGAGCATCACCATGGGGGGCGCCCCTGTTTACACGGGCAAGGCCCCAAACCGCGCGGTGCGGCGGCGGATGCAGGTGGTCTTTCAGGACCCATACGGGTCTTTCAATCCCCGCCACCGCGTGGACAGGCTTATATCCGAGCCGTTTCATCTGCTGGATACGCCGCCACTTGGCGAGGCGCGGCAGCATGCAATCGCGACCGCGCTGGAGGATGTTGGTCTAGCGGCCGATGATGCGCTCAAGTACATTCATGAATTCTCGGGCGGCCAAAGGCAGCGCATTGCCATTGCGCGCGCCTTGATCACCGAGCCCGATCTGATTGTGTTTGATGAGGCGGTCTCGGCGCTTGATGTGTCGGTGCGGGCGCAGGTCCTCGATCTGTTGGCCGAGCTTTGCCGCAAACGGCCGTTCAGCTACCTCTTTATCAGCCATGATTTGTCTGTCGTCCGGTCTGTCACGGACCGGGTTCTGGTAATGAAGTCCGGGCAAATCGTCGAACAAGGTGACACCGAAACGGTCTTTACCTCACCCCAGCACCCTTACACGCAGACACTGCTGGCAGCAGCGCCCGTCCTTCCTGATTTGACATGAAAGAGACAGCCATGATCCCTGGACCCCTGAATTTGATCACAGACGTCTCGGGCCTCCGCGTGGGCAATGCCGAGGATCACACACTGAAGTCAGGTACGACCGTCCTGACAGCCGATGCTCCTTTCACGGCCAGCCACCACACGATGGGGGGCGCACCCGGCACGCGCGAGACGGACCTGCTCGCCCCCGATAAATCCGTGGCCCAAGTGGACGCTTTGGTGCTGTCAGGCGGGTCGGCTTTTGGCCTCGATGCCTGCGCGGGTGTTGTAGACGGACTGCGCGCGGACGGGCGTGGATTTGCGGTGGGTCCCGCTACTGTGCCGATTGTGCCGGGGGCCATCCTGTTCGATTTGGTCAACGGCGGGGACAAAGATTGGCCGGTGAACCCCTACCCCGCTTTCGGGCGCGCTGCATACGCGAACGCCGCCAAAACGTTCGACATCGGAAGTGTTGGTGCAGGCACCGGCGCACTGACGGCAAACCTAAAAGGGGGATTGGGGTCTGCCTCCCTTATGCTCGACAATGGCGTGACAGTCGGCGCCTTGGTCGCCGCCAATCCTGTCGGGCATGTCGTGACCCCGAACGGCCACCTTTGGGCCGCCCCGTTTGAGATGAGGGGTGAATTTGGCAATGTCGCGGCTGACGCGACCACTGGCCACGTGCACCCCTTTGTCAGCGAAAAGGTCGCGATGATGCTCGGATCAGGCGAGGGCGCAAACACAACGATTGCGATTGTTGCAACGGATGCTGGGCTAGACAAAGCGCAGTGTCAGCGCATGGCCATTGCAGCACATGACGGGATTGCCCGCGCCATTGTTCCGGCCCACACACCGATGGATGGCGATTTGGTTTTCGGTGTTTCAACCGGTGATCGGGGCTCGGATGTTGATTTGACCCAGATCTGCCATGCCGCTGCACTGTGTCTCTCTCGCGCAATCGGCCGCGCGGTGGTTGAAGCAACACCCGCCGATGGTGACCTGCTCCCATGTTTTGGACGCACCTAAACCGTGCGCAGTTGATGCGTCTCTAGCAGCGCGAGAATGATTTTCTTGGCCTCTGTGCGGTGCGCGTGATGGATAGCGCGCGCGGCATCTGCATCGCCAGAGGCAATCGCGTCCAAGACCTGACGGTGATCGGAATTGGATTTCGACGGTTTTGGCCGCATGAAAAGCGTCATGCTACGCGCCCGGCGCACTTGATCAGCCATCATACCGACGATCATCTCCACGCGGCTGTTGCCCCCTAGTTTCACAAGCTCACTATGGAATCGATCATCCGCATCCGCCCAAGCCCTAAGATCATCACTGCCAAGAGCTGCCTCCATATCAGAGATCGCTTGGGTGAGCGGCGCGAGGGCCAAGGGCCCATAGCCCTTCATTGCGGCTTGATGGGCTGCGAGGCTCTCAAGTTCGGTCAGGATGTCATAGACCTCGGCCATATCTTCGGCGCTTAAACCCAATATCCGAACGCCTTTGCGCGGCTTTAGCTCGACCAGACCCTGAGCCTCGAGCGTTAGAGCCGCTTCCCGTATCGGTGTGCGGGACATTTGAAGCCGAGCAGCCAGCTCAGTTTCCAGATGGTTGGACCCGGCTGGCAATTCACCGCTGAAGATGAGCGCGCGCAGTTCTTCCGCCGCGCGGTGACTGTTGGTGGCGGGTTTTCCGGGGGTGGTCTGCATGTTCAAATCTCACATTTCCGGCCCGTTTTAGCGGAGGTGTAGATCGCGTTCTCGGCCCGAATGACGGTCAGATAATCGCGCGCCTCATTCTCAAACGGGCTCCCATCCAGAAGGCCGCAAATCACATGATTTTGCAAGTTGTTCACACAATCACCTCCAAAACCGTCCCAGGTATCCGGCGGCAGAAGGGTTTTCAGGCCCTGGTCAGCAAAGGCTCTGTGCGACACTGATCCATCACCATGGAGGTAAAGCGTGCCTTTGGTCCCTTCAAAAAGCCCTTCGCCCATCGTGCGTCGCATGTTGTCTGCATTGTGATCCGCGAGCCTGTTGCCGTCTAGGATCGACCGGACGCCACCCGCATGTTCCATAACGACATAGCCGGCGTCCTCACCCGCAATGACCGGATTCAGTTTACGCAGATCGGCATAGACGGAGACCGGGTTCCCCAAGAGAAACCGGAAGGTATCAATGAAATGGACGCCCGTTTCGTGAATCAGCAGGCGCGGCATCTTTTGAAAATAGGGCTGACGGTCCAGATACGCATCAGGTCCCTGCCCATCCCCCGGTCGTAGGCGGAAGGTAATCTGCATCACATCGCCTATCAGACCGTCGCGGATCGCTGCATGAATGGTTCGATACCACGGCTGAAAGCGAAAGTTCTCGTGGATGATGATGCGGCAGCCCGCCGTCTCGGCCAGATCGGTGATGTCTGACGCCTCTGCCAGATCAATGCAAAAGGGCTTCTGGCAAATGATTGTCTTGATGCCGTGTCTGATCGCAGTTCGGATTGCATCCGCTTGCGCCACGGGCGGAAGGATGATGTCGAGGATGTCAGGCGCCGTTTCGGACAACATTCGATCTAGCGTGTCGAACGCTAGCGCGCCTGTCGCTTCTGCCTTTGCAATGTCTTTATCGCAGGATCCGACCACAGTCGCCC
This sequence comes from Flavimaricola sp., assembly GCA_020629175.1. Classification (GTDB taxonomy): domain Bacteria; phylum Pseudomonadota; class Alphaproteobacteria; order Rhodobacterales; family Rhodobacteraceae; genus JALZWD01. The sequence continues at coordinate 81,766 of JAHDDU010000008.1, forward strand.
GCTCGATCCGCGCCCAACTGTCGTAGTGGAACTGCGCAAAATAGCCTGCGCCAAGGCATGCGACACGAACGGTCATACGTGGCCAAGCTGCGCCAGCACCGCGGCGCCAATGTCCTCGGTCTGTGCCGCTCCGCCCAGGTCTGGCGTCAGGACGGTGCCATCCGCAATGACCTGCTCCACCGCGGCTTGCAGCCGGGCACCATCACGTGTGATCGCGTCATTGTTGTGGCGGGTGCCGAGCCAATCCAGCATCATGGCCCCCGATAGAATCATCGCCATCGGATTTGCCTTGCCCTGACCCGCAATGTCAGGGGCAGAACCGTGGCAAGGTTGGAAGACAGCATTGTCCAGCCCGATGTCCGCAGAGGGTGCCACACCAAGCCCGCCCATGAGGCCTGCGCCCAAATCTGACAGAATGTCGCCAAACATGTTCTCGGTGACCATGACGTCAAAGTCCCATGGCTTTTGCACCATCCACAGCGCCGTCGCGTCCACATAGGCATGATCGGCCCGAAGGTCCGGGTGTCGGGCGGCCTCGGCGTCAAAAATGTCCCGAAAGAACGCAAAGGCCCGGAACACATTTGCCTTGTCCACGCAAGTGACCTTGCCGGGACCACGACCCTTTGATTTGCGCTCGGCAGCCAATCCAAAGGCAAACTTGAACAGCTTTTCCGAGATGTCGCGGGTGATGCGAAGTGTCTCGCGCGCGTCATCCTCAGTCACCTCGCCGGTGCCTTGGGTGTAGAACAACCCTTCGGTGCTTTCGCGGATCAGTACAAAATCAACCTCTCGTCCCTCTGGAATATTGAGTGGCGTCTTTTGTCCCGGAAAAATCCGAACCGGCCGGACGCCTGCGAAGAGAGTGAGAGCTTTGCGAAGATCAATTTGCGGCGATATTTCTGTGCCGTCCTCGTATCGAACGGAGGGCAAACCCATCGCCGACAACAGAATCGCGTCAGCAGATTTAGCCGCAGCCATGGAGGCGGCTGGCAGTGATTCGCCCGTTTCTGCATAGTGCGCGGCGCCTGCTGGCACGGTGTTGAATGACAAGGAATAGCCCGAAGACTGCGCCATGGCCGCGAGGATTTTGACGGTTGGGCGCATGATTTCAGGGCCGATTCCATCCCCCTCAAACACAGCAATATCAAAGTTCTGAGTCATTTCGTTCCCTCTACCGTTGGGCCTTGCATGGCATAAATCGCCGCTTTCCGCATCCATAAGTTGACAGGGGATTTATTAATGCATACGTAAATGAATGCAATAATAAACACACTGTGTTCAATGGGAGGAACTAAGATGACACATATGTTTGGCCGGATGGTCGCTGTTGCGACGATGACTGCGGGGCTCGCCACTTCGGCAATGGCGCAGGATTATCCTTATCGCGACATTACGACTGCTGTTGTGTGGGGCGCTGGCGGTGGCACGGACAGCATCAACCGCATGATCATGGCCGAGATGGAAAAACATCTCCCCGTTTCGATCAACGTCATTAACCAGACAGGTGGTGTCGCAGGCTCAAACGGTATGGTCTATGTGATGAACCAGCCTGATGATGGCTACACACTCGTCGGTCTGTCTGAGTCCAATGTTACGGCAGCCGTGCAAGGCGGCTGGGATCAGCGCTTTGAATTCTGGCATCCGTTCATCGTTGGCGGCTCACCTGACCTGATCTCGGTTCCTGCCGCGAGCCCTTACATGAGCATTCAGGACTTGGTAGATGCCGCCAAGGCCAATCCGGGTTCGATCCCTGCCGCAGCTTCGGGCGCGGGGTCTATCCATCACCTGAACCTACTGGCTATTCAGAACGGCACAGGCGCAGAATTCAACTTCATTCCTTACGGCGGCTCGGCTCCTGGTCAGGAAGCGGCTCTCGCAGGTGAAGTTGCTCTGGTTGTTACCTCGCTGGCCGAGCAGGCTGCGTTAATCGAAGGTGGCGAGCTGCGCCCCCTGGCGATGCTGACACCTGAGAGCGCAGAGATTGCCGGTATCACGGTGCCATCCGCCTTCGACATCTATGATGGTCTGGACGCGTACCTGCCGCTCAAACAAGCGATCGGTTTTGCGGTCCACAACTCTGCATCTGACGATGTAAAGGCAGCACTCGTTGACGCATTTGATCTGGCCATGGCCAGCGACACGGTCGCGGAGTGGGCAGAGGCCAACAACTACGACATCGGCGGCCAATCCGGTGCAGAGGCTGCCGCTCTCTTTGCAAACCTTGAGACCACGTTTGCTTGCACGTTGGCCGAGCTTGGTGCGGCAGAAGTAGATCCTTCCGCTCTCGGCATCAGCTGCGAGTAAGACGCTTCGCCAGCATCACGTAACGGGGCGCCGCGTGCGCCCCGTTGCACTCTAAGGCCTTGGGAGGAGCCGACATGCACACACAAGATGACCATGCTATCCTACGCGCCCGCGACTTTTGGGCCGCGCTATTCTTGATGACGGTGTCCGCCTTCTTCCTCTGGCAGACGAGCTATATCCCCCTCTTCGGCGACAATCGCGCCGGAGTGAGTGGCGCTGACTGGTATAACTCCGCAGCTCTCGTGCCCTTGGGCATCTTTGGGGCTATGTTCATCCTCTCTGTCGTGCTGCTCGTCATCGCCATCCGGGCTGGTGGGGCTCAGACAGCCCTGCAGGCCGCAGGAATAGGCTGGGATGCGCGCGAAGCGCTCCGGTTCTCTACGATCAGCATTATCATTGGCCTCTACATATTTGGCCTCGTGCCGCGCGTTGACTTTGTCCTGTGCAGCGGGCTTTTAATCACCGCTCTCATTTATGGGTTCCACCGCGGTTTGCCCCAGCGCATGATTGTCGCAACAGCCGCTGTCGCGATCCCTGCGCTTTATGCGTTGATCGTCCACCTGCCCCGTGCCGAATGGAACGATCCGCATGATGATGACTGGATCACGCTGGCCGCCTGGGTGGTGTTGAGCCTGATTGCCTTACGCGGTCCACGTGATTCCGTGTCGCGCTCGATCCCAGCGATCGCCGTCATGGCGCCGCTGATCCTCGTTTGCGCTATGGCTTTCGGCTTTCGCCAGAACGTGCCGAACCGCGGCGGGCTGATCTTCAGCCAGATCGAATATCACTACTACGTCACCCTGCGTCCCCTGTGGAGGAACTGATGGATTTCGTTCTCACTCAGCTTGCAGGTTTTGGAGCTGCATTCGCCGATTTGGCGGGAGACCCCATTACCTATGTGTACCTCATCATCTCAGTGTTTCTGGGCATCACATTCGGCGCGTTGCCCGGTCTGACGGCCACGCTCGCGGTGACAATCCTCACCGGTTTCTTTGGCAACAAGATACCGCTCGAATATTCGATGATCGCACTGCTCGGCGCATATGTCGGTGCGATATATGGCGGGTCCTACCCCACAATCCTTTTGAACATTCCCGGCACTGCCGCATCTGCCGCAACCGCAATGGATGGGCACCCTTTGGCCAAAGCGGGCCGCGGCGGGGAGGCTTTGGGCCTAACCACTACAGCAAGTTTCATCGGTACCCTGATCGGCACCTTTGCGCTTCTTATCTTTGTGTGGCTCCTTCTTCTGGTGTCCAAGAACATTGCGAGTCCAGAAAAAGCACTTCTCGCGCTCTTTGGTATCCTTCTGTCCGGTACGCTCATGTCCGAAGACCTCGTGATCAAAGGCTGGATCGCAGGCCTCATCGGCCTTGCAATGGCGATGGTCGGGCTTGACCCTCTGCTAAGCGAGCCGCGCTACACCTTTGGATGGTCCTACCTTCTGTCCGGGTTTCAGGTGGTCCCCGTCCTGATGGGCGCCTTTGCGGTACCCCAGATCATTGATGGCCTTCGCCACATGCAGATCGGAAAGATGGTGCAGCTCCAAGGCCGCATCCTGCCCAACGGCAAAGCCATCCGCCGGCACATGCCCACCATCGCCCGGTCTGGCATTATCGGCACCGGTGTCGGTGCACTTCCAGGTGTTGGCGAGGATGTCGCAGGCTGGGTTAGCTACGGCGTCGGCAAATCAGTGAGCCCGGATGGCAAGAACTTCGGCAAAGGCTCCATTGATGGGCTCTTGTCGTCCGAGACGGCCAATAACGCCTGTATCGGTGGCGCGCTGATCCCTCTGCTGGTTCTTGGCATTCCCGGATCGCCGCCTGCGGCTGCACTTATGGGTGCGTTCAAAATCAACAACATCATACCTGGCCCCACCATTGATCCCGAGATCATCCTCCGGGTTGTGGCCATCATGGTGATGGCGTCTTTCACCATGTTTATCATGGGCCTGTTCACCGCGCGGATTTTCATCAAGATCCTACGCATTCCACAAACTGTGTTTCTGCCGGTTGTCATGGTGCTGACCACCATAGGGTCGTTCAGCGTGGGCGGCGGGATCAACGATCTCTACCTGATGTTCGGGGTTGGGATCGTGGCCTACTTTATGAACATGATGCGGTACCCAATTGCGCCTTTGGTCATCGGCGTTATCCTCGGCGGGCTCTTTGATGAAACCTTCCGGCGCTCCCTCCTGATCGCGGATGGAGATCTTGGGGTCTTTATTAGTCGCCCCGGTGCTGCCATTTTGCTGGCATTGAATATCGCCTTGATCGCCAGCCAGATTCCACAGGTACGTTCTGCGTACCGCCGTCTCATCAGAAAGGGGGCATGATGCGATACGCTGTTACCGTCACGTTTAAGATCAGGCCGGATCAGTTTGAGGCCTTTATGGTCCTCATGCTTGCGAACGCTCAGGCGTCCCGGCTCAACGAGGAAGGCTGTCATGTCTTCGACGTCGCAACAGATGCGGAACGGCCTGGGGAAGTCTTCCTCTATGAACTCTATGACGACCGCGCTGCGTTTGAGGCACACCTCGAAACCTTGCACTTCAAGGCGTTCGACAACGCCATAAAAGAAATGGTCCTTGAGAAAGAGATCAAAACCTATGCGCAGGTCGTGCAATGAACACGTGGCAAATCCATGCGGTGAAATACGCCGACCGCAACGCACGCACGCGGCGAGACAGCTTCATCTTTGATGACAATCACGATGCACCACATGCAATGGACTACTTTATCTGGGTCCTGCGGCGCGGGGATCGGACAATCGTTGTAGACACAGGCTATGACAGCCAAGAAGCAGTACATCGCGACCGCCCAATCCTGATGGAGCCAGCCGAAGCGCTTGCGCCCTTGGACATCAAACCAGCTGAGGTTGACGATGTCATCGTCACCCACCTTCACTATGATCACGCAGGCGGCCTGCATCTCTTCCCTAATGCTACACTACATATGCAGGAAGCTGAGATGGCATACGCCACCGGCCCCTGCATGTGTCATGACACCCTGCGCATGCCCTTTAGCGCGCCGCATATCTGCGAGGCTGTGACCCGCCTCTACTCTGGCAAGGTCAGATTTTATGATGGCGATGCCGAAATTGCCGATGGTGTCACCGTGCATTGCATTGGTGGCCATTCGCGTGGGCTGCAATGCGTGCGTGTCCGTACCGAAAGTGGCTGGATGGTCCTCGCGTCAGACGCCGCGCATTACTATGAGAACTTTGTCGCGCGAAAGCCCTTCCCAATCGTTGTCGACCTGCAAAATATGCTCGATGGTTTTGACACGCTCCATCGTCTCGCAACTGCGCCACAGCTGATCATACCCGGGCACGACCCTCGAGTGAGAGAGGCCTTTCCGACAGATGTTGCGTCACATATCCATCGCCTTGATATCGGGCCCGTCGCGGGGTTTCAGCTATGAAGATCGGGGTGATCGCGGATGACTTTACCGGCGCGTCGGACATCGCCCTGACGTTGGCAGAAGGTGGCATGCGGACTATGCAGTTCGTCGGCGTGCCAGAGACGGCGACCAAAGACGTTCAGGCAGGCGTCATATCGCTCAAGAGCCGCACGGCCCCGGTGGATGAGGCCATTTCTCAATCCCTGGCCGCATGTGACTGGTTGATTGCTCAGGGGGCCGAGCAAATCATCTTTAAAGTTTGCTCCACTTTTGACAGCACGTCGGAGGGCAACATTGGCCCCGTAGCTGACGCCTTGGCCGAACGTCTTGGCGCACGGGAAGTCTTCGTTTGCCCCGCTTTTCCCGAAAATGGGCGCAGCGTGTATCAAGGCCACCTTTTCGTGGCCGATAAACTGTTGAACGAAAGCGGGATGCAGGATCATCCGCTGACGCCAATGACTGACCCGGACCTACGGCGCGTGATGGCGACACAATCATCCAACCCAGTTGGCCACATACCGCTACGCCTTGTGACGCAAGGACCGGCAGCTGTTGCATCGGCGATGGCTGATGCCCGGCAAATGACAATTGTTGATGCAGTATTTGACAATGACCTGATAACAATCGGGGCCGCAGCCAAAAACCTGCGCTTGATTGTCGGGGGATCGGGCATTGCACTTGGCCTACCCCAGAACTTTGGGATTGAACGCAGCATCCCAAGCTGGCCCGGCATTGCGGGGCGTGCTGCCATTTTGTCTGGTTCCTGCAGCCGTGCGACTCGTGCACAGGTCGACGCCTACCGCGCAATTGGGCCCTCGTTCGAAATAGGTGCGGAAGCGGCGATGGCGGGCAGTATAACCGCAGCCTCTCTTGCCGATTGGGCCCTGTCTCAGGACACGGCTCCGCTCATTTACTCCTCAGCCGATCCAAGCGTCGTGTCGGCGGCGCAATCGACCTATGGCAAAGACATCATCGCAAGTAAGATCGAAACGCTGTTTCGTGATTTGGCTGCAGAGTTGACGCAGAGAGGCGTCAAACGCCTAATCGTAGCCGGCGGTGAGACATCGGGCGCTGCCGTTGGGGGCCTTGCCGTGGACCGTTTTCAGATCGGCCCAAAACTCGCAGCGGGTGTTCCAGCACTGTTAATACCCGAGCGTGACATCGGCCTGGCGTTAAAATCAGGTAACTTTGGCGGACCAGCCTTCTTTGCCGAAGCCCTTGCGATGATGGAGACCGCGACATGAGCGAAGAAAGCCGTCTGCGAGAGCAGATCACTCTGCTCGCCAAATCCATCTACGACCGTGGATTGACCTCTGGATCTACGGGAAACATTTCTGCGCGCCTGTCTGATGGAAGTATTCTGATGACGCCTACGGGCAGTTCGATGGGATGTCTGGATCCCGCCCGCATCAGCCATCTGTCGGAGGATTTGGAGCATTTGGGGGGAGATCTTCCAACGAAGGAAATCCCGCTGCATGCCGCCTTTTATGACACACGTGCGGAAACGGGGGCGGTCGTGCATCTGCATTCGTGCCACTCCGTTGCGCTCTCCATGATGCCAGACATTGATACCGAGGATGTCCTTCCTGCGCTGACACCTTATCCGATCATGCGGTTGGGCCAGGTAAAGCTCCTCCCATTCTTTCTGCCAGGGGATCCGGAAATGGGGGCTGCGGTCCGTGGGCTTGCTGGCAAGCGTTCAGCCGTGTTGCTGGCCAACCACGGCCCAGTGGTGGCCGGCAAAGAGCTAGAGGCCACGGTCTATGCCATGGAAGAGCTCGAGGAAGGCGCCAAACTTGCAATGATGACCCGGGGAATGGGAGCCATTGGTCTGAGCCCTGAGGCCGTGGCGGCGCTGCGCATAAAATTTCCAAGCTAAAGCCCTGCGACAACCCGCCCAACTGGAAACCGACGGGCGTTCGCGCTAGAGACGCGGCATCAGTGAAAGGGGCTGGTGAGATGTCGATGATCGATGCGCAGGAACGGCCGACGAAACCAGCCATCTGGGATGGCCTGCGGGGAAAATGCCCGAATTGCCACAAAGGACACTTGTTTCAGAGCTACCTCAAAGCCGTGGATACATGCGAAAACTGCGGAGCAGAGATGCATCATCACCGCGCGGACGACGGCCCTGCATATGTCGTCATTCTGATCGTGGCACATATCGTCGGGCTACTGTTTCACCTGCTCTTTGATCTCCTCAACCGCGACCCGTTCTGGATGATAGCCGTTCTGATCCCCGTTTCAGTCGGCATGTCGCTCTATATGCTGCCCCGTGTGAAAGGGGCCTTCATCGGCTTGCAGTGGGCAAAACGCATGCATGGGTTCGCAGTTCCGCGCAGCAAACCGTGATACCTGCCTAGTTGCGGCGAGTCTCTCTCGAGGGTTTGGGTGGAATCGCTCTTATGCGCGTCAGAATCCCCCGCCACAATTCCGATTCTTGTCGGTGAAATCGCCTTATGGCCGACAGATTCCCTTACTTAATCCTGACGCAATGCCGAGAAACATTCGTGTACATCAGTATACATTAGGGTCAAATTTCGAACTATTAGCATAACTTAAGATATTAATATCGTTTTAAAACAATGTGTTATGTCTATATTTTAACAAACAGTTAAGAAAATCCCCTCTGAAACACTGTGTTTCGTTTTTTCACAATGAAAACGGCAAAACTTTGGTGGAACGTGAACTCATCGAACAACGCAACACACACCGGAGAGCCCCCATGACAACGAACTTCAACAACATCGCCCGTAGCCAGCGTCACTCAGCAATTCAAACACTTAGCTACCGCAAAGCACGCGGCGAGGCCGTCGGTCGCACAGGTCGTCTTCCTGCCTTCGTCCGCTCAGCAGCCGCAGCCGACCTTGACGGCGGCATGAACGCACAGGCCATGCCACTGGCAGGCTAACCAACTCTCCTCATCCGGTGTGTGACGTGGGGCCACACACCGGAGATGAAGAACCGAAACGACATTTGGAGAACCGCGATGCAACGTCACCTTACACAGAAAAAAGAGGCCGCCACATTGGGCAACCCCTCACTGATTACACGCAACACACAGCGTCATTCACTTTCACGCATCAACTGCGCCTTCACCTAAGCCTGAAACACCCACCCACCCGGTGACGAGAATTCATCGGCTTACGACCCACTCCGTCCTTAAGACGCAAGCTCAACAGGACGCACAGATTTCGAAGACCCTTTTCGCGTTGCATTCGGTTTAGACCGATACGCAACTTCCTCTTCCAGAACTTCGTGACAGTCATGCAAATGCCGCGCTGGAATGTGAGGAAAGAGATGGTGAACAAGATGATAGCAATCGTGCCGGGGAAAGAACAAAACCCTCAGCACAGCTGGCGCCAGAATATTCCGAGACGCGTCAAGTTCGTCCGCAGAGGCCAAAAGCCCAGCATGATCCATGCAATCGGTCCAATAGTTCATCGCTGAATACAAAAAGACGAACGGCACAATAACAAACAAGATTGCCGTCAAAGGCGCCGCGAGCAGCAAAACACCAGTTCCAACCAGAAGCCCGATCTTCATCATCCGGAACGCCGATCCATCCCGTCCTGACAAGTTGAGCCCCAAATAGTAGGGCAAATGACGGCCGATCAATGGCGTGATCACATGCCGGGCAATGGTTCCGGGCGTGAGCGGATCATGCAGTTTGAGATCCTCGATCCCTTGCAAGTCCATGTCATGTTCGTAGTCCCCCAAATGCGCATGATGCGTCAGATGCTCATCGCGGTAGTCTTTGTAGCAGCTGAGCACCATTGAGGCCGCGACACTTCCAAGCACGACATTGCTGTCCCGATGCGCCGAGAACGTCATATGGCTGCATTCGTGAACGATATTGTTGAGCCCGCGCAAACGCGTGGCAATGAAAATGGCCAAGCCAGCCATCGCAGCATATCCCCAACCGGTGTACGACCCGGCAAGAAGCAGATGACCAATCACAACCGCAAGTACGATTTGCGTGATGTACCAACCAACGATAAGAGTGGCGCCAAAACGACTATATTTTTCCAAACCGACAAAACGGCGCATATATTTTTGGCGTAGAGTTTGTCCAGACATCGATACCCCCATATAGTGTCCTCCTATACGGGTAGCTTGTTGGTGGTTTAGACAAAAACCACTTCTCCTTATTTTACATTAGGGTTGCTTATCCAGATATAAGTTTGTCTACTCAGTATCGTCCATGTTGGACCTCTCGATACAATAACTGTTGAAAATCTCATGCGTGCGCTAAGATATCATTAACGCACCTTATCAATGGACCTGCGAATTGTCTGACTTCGACTATGACTCTCTTCACGCGCTATCGGCGGTTGTCCGCGAAGGAACCTTTGAAGCTGCGGCCCGCTCACTGAACGTGACTCAATCCGCGGTCAGCCAGCGAATCAAACATCTTGAGGAGCGCCTGGGCGCGATCGTCGTCGTGCGCGGCCGGCCTTGCGCACCAACTGAACTTGGCCTTGAGCTCTGTCACCACATTGAGCAGGTTCACCTGCTTGAACATCAACTTCGCCGAAACATTGAATCTGCGTCAGGCCAGGGAAATGACCGGGCGGCCCAAATTCGGATCGCCGTCAACAGTGACAGCCTGGCAACTTGGTTCCCCACGGTTGTAAAACGTGCGGCGCGAGAGTTGAACATCCACTTCGATATCATCGCAGATGACCAGGAATATACAAACGAGCGACTGACATCCGGCGAAGCGCTCGCCGCGGTGACCGCAAGCGAGGACCCAATTCAGGGCTTCCGACGGATGCCCTTGGGTGAAATGGAATACATGGCCGTCGCATCGCAAGACTTTGCGCGCAAGCATTTGGCGGATGGCATCACTTCAGAGGCATTGCAGCGCGCCCCGGTGCTCCTGTTTGACCGCAAGGACACGCTGCCAAAACAATGGCTCTTGTCAGCCTTGGGCGAAACTGGCGAACTCAAAGGGCATATGATCCCGTCTTACGACGGCTACCTGGAATGTTGCCTCAACAGCGCCGGCTGGGGGATGATGCCGGTTGCGACTGTCGAGAAACTCGTGCGCAGTGGCCGCTTGATCGAGCTGGTCCCCAAGAAAAGAGTGCGTACCCCATTGCACTGGCAGTCAAGCGCTCGCGGCAGCGAGCTGCTTCGTCAGCTGGCCAGTATCGTGTCTGAGGAGGCACGAAAGAAGCTAATTTGGGATCCTGATCGCATCTGATCTTCGCGTGTTTTCGAATCAGCTTGCGCCACCAACGCAACAAGTCTTCCCGTGGTGTTTTGGCTTTTAGCCTGCCTACGCTGGGATAAGATTTGGTAATATTAATTGTGTTCCGCTTGCCTCATTTGACCCCAGTAAACACTGAGAACTTTGGCAATGTGTCAGAAAGACGGCATTGTGAGGGCTTTGGAAACAGATTGTTCCTCACTTAGCGGCCCGCCTCTTTGATCGGATATGACCCAATGGCTCCAACACGTATTCAGTAGGAGCCGACAGATGTCAGTAATGCCCCGCGACTTTCAGCCCGCCGCCATCGACGGATTGTATCCCAGCACAAAGATTGCAACCGCGTACGGTTGGCGGTCAGCTGCGAGCATTTCGCCGGGCGACGACATTCATACGCTCTACAGTGGGCTCCAAACAGTGACCGCAGTGACCCCGGTTTTCTACACCATGGACGAACTTGATCGCCAGCCCAATGCTTGGCCTATCTTCATCCCACCTCACGCCATCGGCAATGACGAACGCGTCATCGTTATGCCCGATCAAATGCTTCTTGTTGGGACGGACCGTATGCTGCCAGGGCCAGACACATGCGCAGACCACCTTTTCCGTGCGTGCGATTTGAAGAATTACAATGCCATCAGTCGGATTGTGCCAACCAGTGATGTAACGGGTGTCGCCTTGCACTTTGAAAGCGACCAGATCATTCACTGTGGCTTTGGTGGAAAGGCATTCTGTGCCGCCGCACCATTCCGAAGCTTAGATGCGATGCCGCGCGGATATCAATCCACGTCCAGCTCCATCCGTGTCGCTGCTTAATGGCCCGCAATCGCCCCCTATCTAGGAGATACAGATGCTGAGTTCATACGATTCCTTCGAAACAGTTGATACTCTCATTGGCGAGGTCCAGTGGTATAACGCTGCCAAGGGATTTGGCTTTCTCAAATCCCCTGGCGTGGAAGGCGACATACTGATCCATCAGAATACCATCCGGAATTTCAGCAATATGATCTTGGCCGAGGGCATGAAGGTCGAGTTTGAGTTGGTGATGTCTGACAAGGGCCCACGAGCAAACAAAGTGCTGTCCGTCGAGCTTGGATCACACCAGAACAACCAGGTCGCTCGCGATGTGGGCCAGACGCATCCAGCTCGGATCAAATGGTTTGACGAGAACCGTGGCTATGGCTTTGCCAACGTCTTCGGGCTCCCAGACGACGTATATGTGACGGCAGATATCTTTGCACAATCAGGCATGGCGCCACTTGAAGGTGGTCAGGCCGTAAGCCTAGTCCTTGAAACGAAAGGCGACAGACTGCGCGCAAGCTCTCTCCACCCATGGTGATTTCCTCGGGGTAAGCGCATTTTCCTCGGTGCGCATTCCAGAGAAGGCTGGTCTTTGGACCAGCCTTTTTTGTTTGTGAGGCTGTGAGGCTGTGAGGCTGTGAGGCTGTGAGGCTGTGAGGCTGTGAGGCT
>JAHDDU010000008.1:94255-103382 GCA_020629175.1 Flavimaricola sp.
TGAGGCTGTGAGGCTGTGAGGCTGTGAGGCTGTGAGGCTGTGAGGCTGTGAGGCTGTGAGGCTTCATCCTATGCCCATCGTCAAGCACCAATTTATCGACAGCATCGCGATCTGGCGACACAACATCGTTGAAATCCAAACGACGAAGCCGGGCGAATAGCCCGGCGATTATAGTCGAGTTTTTCGAAGGTCAGGCAGCGCGCAGAGGCTCGATCACAGCTTTGGCCTCCATGTCGTGTAAGACATTGTAGGTTGTCACATGGGGCATGACGTTGGAAAGCACTCCGCTGTCTCTGTTTCCGCGACACATCAAAAGCCCACCCCCTGCGGCATAGACCACTTGGGTTTCTGCAAACTCCAATTCGACGAATTTCGCAGCATCATCCGGGATCGCTGGCGTAACGCCTGCCAGGTCAAGCAATGCTTCGGCCCGAACAAGCGCAAATGGATCACCTAGCAGATCTTCTGCAATGTCACTTTCGACGAGGACTGGCTGATGGGCTGAAACGACGAGGTCTACCTTATTGCCAATCGCGCCTGCCGCGATGTGAATTGGCCAAGAGCTACCTACAGTCTGGCTGGAGCTGCTCAGCCCTGTAATGGCCTGCATGCCATTATCAAATGTCAGAACAAGGTCGCCAACGGCGAGATCCTGAACAGGACGCCATCCGAACGGCGTTGCAACAAGGGTGCTGGCAGCAATTCCCTCTGTCACGACCGTATCAAACGGCATTGCATAGTCGGTATCAGTATTGGGGGACCAGTTGAGCATGTCTTTAATGTCTCTTGTTGGGCTTGATGCGGTTCAAAGAACTGCCACGGCGCCCCCGCACCGTGTTGAATACGTTTTAAGCGGCGATTGGCATCGCAACTTCAACAGCGAAAGTCTCGGCGAAAAGGTTTTCAACGTCACCCAGCATCAGGGCTGGAAGGCGGCCCGCGCGGCCAACGACTTCACCATTGGACTTGCGATGATTAAGGACCTGAAGCGCAAGTTGACGTTGGCTGCGTGCCCGGGATTGAAGTGTATCTGTCATTGTATCGAACCCTTTTTTGGTTGGATCAAGTTGTGTCTTGTCTAACAGATTGATCCAGGAACCTCTGGCATTCATCCCGTGATTTCGAAACAATACGTTTCAGGCTGTCCATTTCTTACTTATCGATCAAAAATATCATTAATCGATTGTTTTCATTTAATTTTTATTTCATTAATTTGTCTAATATTGAGGAAATTTGCCTAATTTTTTCCCTTAAAATTCAATCAGAATTCTTCCCCTGTTCCGAATCACGCTCAATAGCGCCTCTTTCACGGTCAGAAACAGACGCAATGCGAATTATAGAAGGGTGTGGTGCCGCTGAAGGATCGTGCCTTGAGTTTCCAATCCTGTCCGGGTCCTTCCACATATGCTTGTAGTACAATGGCTTACCCAAAATTTTGTCGCGTAAAGCGTCCGAGGTTCGCGCCCTTTATCTACATCCCAGATGGAGCCGTAGGCTACGCGTGAGCGAGTAAAGCCGGCTTTTTGCTCTAGGGGCCAATGCGGGCAAATATGGGGACGTTGTACCTACCGGCTTCATTTGCGCAGCGCGACGGGCGGCTGTTGATCTTTCGCGCTGGCAACCGCCGTTGTAAGTGGAGCTTGGTCCCTTCCCTACCCTTACATTGAACGAGATCCGGACAGAAATGGATATATGGCGCGCAGTCGTTCGTGTTGGCGGTGACCCCATCTGATTGGTCACAGCGGTATTCGCTTCCGGGGCATGCCTTCGGGAAACTTGCCCCGGATCCGCGTCACAACAGACTTGTCAACCTGCCACAGCAAGCGACTTCTTTGGGTCGTGGAAGGGCATGGGCACGACAGTGCAGGCACGCTTTTCGCTCACCTTGTCGACCTGAAGCGTTGTGTCTAATGCTGTGTGATCGATGCTGATCATCGCAAGTGCAATGTTCTTTTCCAGCCGTGGAGAATAGATCGCAGACGTCACCATGCCGACCTGCTTGCCCTCTTTCAGGACAGGCCAGAAGAAATCGTTGGAGCCAACTAAGGGATCGCCATCAATTTCCAGACCGACCAGCTTTTGCGACACGCCCTGTTTCTTGATCCTGCTCAGGGCTCCCTTGCTGACAAAATCCGCCTCCATATCCAGATCGACAAGGCGATCCATACCCAATTCGTATGGGTTGTTCGCAAGGGTCATGTCGGCATGGTAGGACAACATGGCAGCCTCAATCCGCCGAATGCTCGACGTGTGGCCGGGCTTCAAACCTAGGGGACCGCCAACTGCCATCAGGTGCTCCCAAAGCTTGTCACCCTGTGATCCATCACGCAGGAAAATCTCGTAACCCAATTCGCTTGACCACCCCGTGCGCGAAATGATCAGAGGCACTCCGTCCCAGTCATATTCCATGAACCGATAATATTTGAGTTCTGTCGGTGCATCGCCAAAGGCTGCGCGCAGAATGTCGCGAGACTTCGGGCCCTGAAGTTGCAGGGGCGATACGTCGGGTTCGGAAATCTCGACATCCATGCCTGCGTTCACCGCAATCCCCCGCGCCCAGAGCAACACGTCACTGTCGGCGATGGACAGCCAGAAATGATCTTCTGCCAGTTTCAACAGGATCGGGTCGTTAATGATCCCGCCATGCTGGTCCGTGATCAGGACATACTTGCATTGTCCCACTTGGCATTTGGACAGATCGCGGCAGCTGAGGAACTGCGTGAATTTCGCCGCATCCGGCCCCTTGATCTCGACCTGACGTTCAACTGAAACGTCGCACAGGATCGCCTCATTGACGAGGTTCCAGAAGTTCTGAACCGGATCGCCAAAATCACGCGGGATGTACATGTGGTTATAGACTGAAAACCCCTTGGCCCCCCACCGCAAAGCGGCGTCGGAATAGGGGGATTTTCGCACCTGCGTGCCAAAGCTGAATTGGGCGAAGTCGGGTGTTTGGGCCATGGTATTTTTCCAGTCGTTAATGTCAGGGGTCAGCCTTTGGAGCGGACCAGATCTCTCAGTTCGTTTTTTCGGATTTTCCCTGTGGTGGTTTTGGGCAATTCGCCAAAGATCACCTTTTTGGGGCGTTGGTATCCGGCAAGGCGGGTCTTGGCGTGGGCCAGTAACTCGTCCTCGGTCGCGTCGCCCGACAATTCGACAAAGGCGCAGGGCACTTCGCCCCATGTCTCGTCCGGCATCGCCACGACGGCGCAGAGGCTGACGGCTGGGTGCGAATACAGCGCCTTTTCCACCTCGATAGAGGAGATGTTTTCCCCGCCCGAGATGATGATATCCTTGGACCGGTCGCGGATTTCGATGTAGCCATCCGGGTGCTGCACCGCGATATCGCCGGACCAGAACCAGCCGTCCTTGAAGGCCTTAGCGGTCTCTTCAGGGGCTTTCAGATAGCCCTTCATAACGATATTGCCGCGGAACACGATTTCACCCAGCGTCTTGCCGTCCCAAGGCACCGGTACGCCGGTATCGGGGTTCAGGACGAGTACGTCTTCCTGCAATTCGTAGGCAACACCTTGGCGGGCCTTCAGGCTTGCCTGTTCCTCTGGTGGCAAGTCCGCCCAAATGGGTTTCTCCGCACAAACTACGGCGGGACCATAGACTTCCGTCAGCCCGTAAACGTGCGTGATCGAAATCCCCATCGCCTCCATCCCCGCGATGACGCTAGCGGGCGGAGGGGCGGCTGCGGTCATCATCTTGATCTTTTGCGGAAAGTCGCGTTTTTCGGATGCGCCTGAGATCATGGACATGATGATCGGCGCGCCACAGAGGTGCGTGACGCCATGATCGGCAAAGGCGTCATAAATCGCATCGGCCCTCGGGGCGCGCAGGAACACATGTGTTCCCGCCAGCATCGTGATGGTCCATGGAAAGCACCACCCGTTGCAGTGAAAAAGCGGCAGCGTCCAAAGGTAGACGGGATGGTGTGGCATTTCCCATGTCACGACGTTGTTGACCGCATTGGTCCAGGCACCGCGATGAGAATAAACAACGCCCTTGGGCCGCCCCGTGGTGCCTGATGTATAGTTCAGCGCCAACGCGTCCCATTCGTCGTCCGGCAGAGCATAGGCGAAATCCGCATCGCCCTCCGCCAGCAGCGCATCGTAAGTCAGCGTGCCGATTTTCTGACCACCCGGTCCCTCGCTATCTTCGATATCGACGATCAGCAGATCACGACCTGATTGCGCTGCGGCCTCAGCTGCGATGCCAGAGAATTCCGTATCGACCAGCAAAACCTTGGCCTCACCGTGCTCCAGAATATAGGCAATCGTCCCCGCATCGAGCCGCGTGTTGTTGGCGTTCAGAACGGCCCCCAGCATCGGCACGGCCAGAGCACATTCCAGCGCCTCGGGGATGTTCGGCGCAATCAGGGCAACAGTGTCGCCCTTGCCGATACCGCGCTTGGCCAAGGCAGAGGCCAGCCGTTTGCAGCGCTCCGCGACCTCACCCCAGTTGCGCTGAATGCAGCCATGGATTTGCGCGGGCAACTCAGGATGAACGCGTTCAACGCGTTTCAGGATCGAAACCGGTGACAGAGCCGTGTGATTTGCTGCCGTGCGGGCGAGCTCCGCGCCCTCGTACATCATTCTCCGGTCCATTCCGGCATCGGCTCTTTGCGGGTGAAGGCCCCTATCCCGGCCTCGGCATCCTTGGCCATCATGTTTTCGGCCATCGTGCGCCCGGCAAAGGCATAGGCCTCCTCCAACGGCATCTCTAGTTGCTCATAAAACGCGCGCTTGCCGATCTTGACTGCGGAAGGGGATTTATCGGCGATGATGCGGGCCATCTCCATGGAGACGGTCTCGAGTTCGGGCAATGGGACCACTCGGTTGACCAAGCCCATCTCGGCGACACGTGCGGCAGGCAGGAATTCCCCCAATAGCAGCATTTCCATCGCCTGCTTGCGTGGCACATTTCGAGACAGCGCGACCATCGGGGTCGAGCAAAAGAGCCCGATATTCACGCCCGACGTGGCAAAGGTCGCGTCGTCAGCGGCCACGGCGAGATCACAGGACGCCACAAGCTGACACCCCGCCGCCGTGGCGATGCCCTTGACCTCGGCGATCACTGGTTGCGGCAGGCGCACCACGCGCAGCATCATTTCCGAACAGGTTGCAAACAGGTCTTGAAAATACTGAAACCCGCCGTCGGCATCCGCGCGGCGCGCTGACATTTCCTTGAGGTTGTGACCGGCACAAAAGTGCTTACCGCCACTGCGCAGGATCACCGCCTTGACGCTCCGATCCTCTGCAATCTGGTCGAATGTATCGGACAGAGCGTGCAACATCGCCTCGGACAATGCGTTGATCGATTTGGGCGCGTTCAGAGTCAGGACGGCCACGCCGTCATCGTCGGCGCGCAGGATCAGGTCTTGCTCGGTTTTCGTTTCTGCAATCGTCACGACAAAGTCCCCCCGACCTTTTTCCATGCCGCCACACCGCCCGTCATGTTCATGACAGGCGTAAGGCCCATATCCATGGCAACCTGCGCGGCCAAAGCAGAGCGGCCACCGGACGCACAATAAAAGACGTATGTTTTGTCCTGATTGAATTCCGGTTTGTGTGCGGGGCTTTCCGGATCAATGTGGAATTCCATCATCCCGCGTGACGAGGCGACTGCGCCCGCGATCACACCGGTTTTTGCCTGCTCTGTCCCATCGCGCAGGTCGACAAAAACGTGACCGGGAGAGTTGGCCAGCGCCAGCGCATCTTCTGCGCTGATCGCTGGCACGGATGATAGGGCTTGCTTGACGATGTCTTTAACGCTTCTGGTGATGGTTTGTGCCATGTTTTCAATCCTGTGAAGGGCGTATTAGATTGCGAGGTCGAGCCGGGGTTTCCAGAATGGACGGAACAGCTCGATCTTGGGGCAGCGGTTCATGACCACTTTCAGGCCTGCGTCTTCGGCCAGCTTTGCAGCGGCATCATCATAGACACCAATCTGCCCCCACAACACCTTGGCGCCAATTGCGATCGCTTGCTCAGCAATACCATAGAATTCTTCCTTGGGGCGAAAGACGTCCACCATATCAATGGGTTTGTCGATTTCCTCTAAAGAATGATACACCTTGAGACCCCGGATCTCTTCAAGCCGGGGATTGGGGTTCACCGGCAAGATGTCATAGCCGATCTCGCTCAACTGGCGAAGCACTCCATAGCTGAACTTGGTCTTGTCTGCACTGGCACCAACCATGGCGATGGTCTTCACCGATTTCAGAATATCGGCCAGGTATTTCGGATCGTAGTCGTAGATATGATCAACGTCTGCTTCGGGCACAGGTCAGCCCTCCTTTGGAGCGGCGATATCCGCCTTCAATTCGTGGGGTTTGAGCGGATCAAGGAACGGGTTCCGATAAAGCTGGTCATGGCTCTCGACCCCGATTTCCAGCGTGATGTCGGATGTTGCCCGCGCCACGCAAAGGATCACATAGCCGTTCCCGATCTGCCGGTTGTTGAGCGCGACCTGACGCCGCTGATCGACTTTGCCCTCGGTCAGCTTGGCCGCACAGGTGATGCAGCCGCCGTATTCGCAGCCATAGGGCAGATCGACGCCTTGGTCGCGCAATTGTTCCAGCAGCGGGCGACGGGCATTGACCGGGTAGGTCGCGCCGGCGCGGTTGGCGATCGTGACGGTATGGATTGTCATAGCCAGATGTCACTTGTGCAATCGCCGCCCGGGTAGCGCGCTTCGTGGCAGCGGGAGGGGCCATTTGGCTCCTTGCCGAAATCGACGATGAAGTCGGGATTGATCGACATGCCGCCATTCACCGGGTCACAATCGATCTGCACCATCACCCCGCCTTTGGTACGGATCTCCGGATAGAACTGGTTGTCCCAAGTGCTGAACAGCGACGTGGTCACATAGAGCCGCTTGCCGTCGAGGCTCAGCTGGAACATCTGCGGCCCGCCCGCGACCTCAACCCCGTTGACCTGCGGCGCTTTACCCAGAAGGCCGCCCATAAACACCTGCCCTGTCAAAACAGGGTTATGCGGATCGCTGATGTCATACTGGCGCATGTCGCCGTGGAGCCAGTTGTTGAGATAAAGGTATTTGTCGTCCATCGAGATCAGGATCGCAGACATCACGCCGGGCAACGGGATGGGCCAGTCGGGATGCATCTCGTTTTCCACGTCGATGATCTTTTCCCACTGCCACCTGTCCGCGTCGTCCTTCCACCAGTGGATCACATTGGTCGACAGGGCCGCCCCACAGAACCCGTGGGTGCTGTCAGGATCATGATGAAACTTCACCTCCAATGGCAGCAGGCCATCCTCGCCAAGGTAGAAACTCTCGACCGGCTCGCGTTTTTCAAAGTCCCAGAAGTGCAGCTCGCGCCCGTATTTCAGGTGGCCGACCTCTTCCAGATCAAACCCCGGCATGAAGGTATTGGGAGCAGCCCATTCCGAGCTGACCATCACATTGTGGCGGGGCTGGTACCAGAAGTCATATCCGAACTTGATCTCGCCCATGGAATTTTCCCACCGGCCCTGAATCTCGAAATCTTTGTTGAGGTGCAGATACCCACCCGGCGCTTCGCCCTTGGCATCGCCCAGCATCGAGATGATGATCTCGGAACCCAAACAATGCACGGTATGGGGCCCGGACAGGTTGGTTTTCGCCTTGATTTCGGCCCCGTCGATAACTTTGTGAAGGCGCGGCGCTCGCGGGTCCGTCGCGGTGTCAACGATATGAAGGTTGTTGGAGCGCACCCCCGGCAGGATCAAGTACTTGCGCGACATCGACCCATCATCAAAACAGGATGAGCAGGCGTTCCAGCCCATGTGGTGCAATTCGTCCCCGATCCCCGGCATTTCCAGCCGGTGGATCACCTGGGAATACGTCGGGCTGTCCGGGTCCACATCCACAGTGGCCAGATAGTCGGGTTTCTGAATGCCCGTGCCGGTGTAGATCGCAATTGTGTAGAGTAGCGTTTCACGGGGCGCACGGATCGCCTCTGCGGGCGATGCATAGCCCGGTCCACAGCATTCTGACATTCTATCCTCCCTTGCGATCTCCCGAGTATGCTCATATAATGATAACTAAATTATCGCAAGGTAAGAAAATGCACCTCGAACGCCTCACGCTCATCTTGGAGATCGTTGGTCAGAAGAAAGAAGCCACAGTCGCGGATATCTGTGCACATTCCGACCTGCCCAAGCCAACCGCATACCGGCTGGTTCAAGACCTTGTCAGCGTTGGATTGCTGGAGCCCGTCGCACGAGGAACATTCTCAATCGGGCTTCGCCTGAAGCAGATCGCTCATAGTGAACAATCCGATCGCGCCCTGCTCGAAATCATCGGCCCGGCGCTGAAACAGGCGGCTGGCCAATACGGTTCGGCATTTTTCCTGTCACGTCTGCGCGGAAAATCGGTCGAGATCATCCACGTCGAAACACCAGAAACGGGCGTATCTTACCTCCATCCCGGATTGGGCAAACGCCCCTTGCACGCCTGTTCCTGCTCAAAGGCCGTTGCTGCGTTCTCGCCCGACTTGTTTTTGACCAGCGACATGGAGGGTCGCTTGCGGGCTTACACCGAATTCACACTGACAAGTGTGCAGGACTTGGAAGCCGAGTTTGAAACTATCCGCAAGCGCGGCTTTGCCGAATGCGTCGAGGAGATCGAGCGCGGCATGTGTTCCGTGGCGGCGCCCCTTGCGCCAAGCGGTCCGGGTGCCACGCTGTCCATCGGTGCGACGGGATCGACACGGGTCTTTACTCCAGCATTCCGCGAAAAGCTTGGCCCGGAGATCACTCAGATTGCACGCGAAATGTCGGCAATCCTAGGGTGGGATGTAGCGCAGGACGCTCAGAAATCTGGCTGATGGCAGCCCCACAAGCGCGACATCACGGCACTCAGTGATCGACTGAACAACACGCGCGGCTTTGCCTCGGATGGAAAACACCTACAAAAGTCTTCCGCGAAATGGTTATGGGACGTCCGTTCTGCCCTCAAAGGCACTAGATTGAACAATGCTATCAATTACCCCGAGGTCTCCCTCAAATTCGATCAAGATCTTATGTAAGTCTGCTGATGGGGCGAGCATCGCCCAATCCAAGTTAATGTCCTACTTGCAACTAGTGCTCTAATGAAAATTGGTGCCGCTGAAGGG
>JAHDDU010000045.1 GCA_020629175.1 Flavimaricola sp.
AGTCCATAAAGACCCGCACTTTGGCCGAAACGACGTTGCTTTTGGGATAGATCAACCACAGGGCGGGTTGGTCCGCGGCCTCAAAGGTGGGTAGCACGCGTTTCAGTGTTCCGTTTTTGATCTCTTCATGCACCAGCCACAGTGAGTTGAGCGAGATGCCCGCGCCGTCCAACGTCGCCTTCTTTTGTGTCAGCCCGTCGTTCAGCACCAGCTTTTGCGCTGCGGGCTTTGGATCGAATTCTCCGGTCTCTCCGTCTTCTGAGATAAGGCCCCGTGGCTCCAAGTCGCTAAAGGCAATCAAGCGATGTGCATCTAAGTCGTCAGGCGTCTGCGGGACGCCAAAACGGTCCAGATATGACGGCGAAGCGCATAATATGCGGCGATCATCAGCAAGTTTGCGGGCGGTCAGGCTGCTGTCTTCGAGAATAGCATTGCGCAAAGCGAGATCATAACTGCCTTCAATCAGGTCAGAACGCGTGTCCGACAGATGCATGTCGAGCGTCAGGTCAGGATATTGATCCATAAACAGCGGCAAAAGCGGCGCAATATAGATTTGCGCAAAGGTGCTGGTCGCCGCAAAGCGGAGCGTGCCTGAGATCTGCGCCTGACCTTTCCCTAAGGCGGCAAGCGCGGCCTCTTCTTGTGCGATCATCTCACGGGCGTAGGGCAAAAAGTCTTGGCCCTCGGACGACAAAGAAACTTTGCGCGTCGAGCGGTGCAACAGGTCCGCGCCAACGAGATGTTCTAATTTGGCAATCCGGTTGCTTGCTACAGCCGGGGCCATGCCTAACGCGCGCCCCGCCGCGCTGATGTTCAGCGTCTCGCAGGCAAGCACAAACAGGCGAAGACTTTGCGTGTCCATATTATATAGAATTCCCGAATACTGAATTCCCATGATGCCTGTTTATTTAAATTTTGGAAAGTCTAGATGAAGGGTCAAGCAAGCAAAGGAGCATTCCAATGACCCGGACCGCTACGGTCAATTACCATGTTCACAAAGAAGAACGTCAGGCGTTTGAACTGGACGCGGGCGGGATTGTTGGCAACCTGATTGCCCCGGAACTGGCCCCAACAGAGATCCATGTCGCGGATGTACGCAGCACGCAAAGCGCCGCGTTCGCGGACATATCGGTGGGGTTCAAACATGCGGTCACGAACGTGCAGTCGTTTGACGATACGCAAGACTGGCGGACTACCTATGACGCTGAGCTGACACAGCTTTTGCAAACGGAACTGAATGCAAAAGAGGTCATCGTCTTTGACCACACCGTCCGCATTGATGACCCAAACGCCGACCGTAAGCCTGCACGCAATGTTCACAGCGACTACAGCCAAAACGGTGCCGAAAAGCGTTTGGTTGATCTTCTGGGCGCTGATGCCGCCGCAGACTGGGTCAAGGGGCACTACGCATTCATCAACATATGGCGGCCGATAGGGGCCCCAATCAATTCCGCCCCTTTAGGGTTTATCGTCCCCGATAGCGTGGCCGAGGCGGATTGGATCACACTCGATCTGATCTATCCAGACCGTATGGGGCAAATTATGGGGCTTGCCGCAAACCCGGATCATCGCTGGATCTACATGTCCAAAATGACACCGGATGAGGTCGTGTACTTCAACATATATGACAACCGGGGCCAGCCATCCGTCGCGCATAGCGCGCTGGACATGACCGAGGACCCATCCATCCACACGGTGCGCAAAAGCATCGAGAGCCGCACATTGGTGCGCTACTAGACACGTTACCTTTTGAAAGGGATCACCATGACCAAAACTATTCTCATCACCGGCGCCACGGACGGCATTGGACTGCTCACCGCTAAAAATCTGGCTGCGGAAGGCCATACGATCCTGCTGCACGGCCGCAGCACCGCAAAGCTAGAGGCCGCAACGAAAGAGGTTGGTGGCACCACTCAAAGTTACTCTGCCGATCTATCGCGTATGGCAGATGTAACGGCAATGGCGGCTGCGATCCGCAAGGATCACACGCAGCTTGATGTCGTCATCAACAACGCTGGCGTGTTGAAGCTCAAAGATACAATGACCGCCGAAGGGTTCGACGCGCGTTTCATGGTCAACACCTTTGCGCCCTACGTTCTGACCCGCGCCCTATTGCCGATCATCCCCACGGACGGGCGGATCGTGAACCTGTCCTCCGCCGCACAAGCGCCTGTTAACTTGGACGCCATGCAGGGGCGCGTGCAACTGGACGACATGGGAGCCTATGCGCAAAGCAAGCTAGCCATCACCATCTGGTCGCGCGAAATGGCCAAAGACTTAGCGGGTGGCACGGTCGTTGTGGCCGTAAACCCGGGCTCACTCCTCGCCTCAAAGATGGTCAAGGAAGGCTTTGGCGTCGCAGGCAACGATCTG
This sequence comes from Flavimaricola sp., assembly GCA_020629175.1. Taxonomy (GTDB): domain Bacteria; phylum Pseudomonadota; class Alphaproteobacteria; order Rhodobacterales; family Rhodobacteraceae; genus JALZWD01. Next base: position 2,374 of record JAHDDU010000045.1, read on the forward strand.
CAAATTGGTGCCGACATCCTACGAGAGGCCGCAATAGGCGCGTCCTTTGCCGACGCCACCGGCAAGTACTTTGACAACGATAGCCAGCAGTTCGCGCAACCGCACGCAGCAGCATTGGATGCGCAACACAACGCAGACGTCATGCAGGTCATTGAAGAGATCACAAACACGCTGGCCTAACGCCACACAGGAAAGATGAAAACCATGGACCGCAAACCACTTGAAACCGCGCGCGCGATCGCGCGCCCCTCCCGCGAAGCAATGCTGCAACGTGACATCTCTGTTCACCACTTTTGGAACCAAAACCGTGACTTGTTTCAGGACGCTTGGGTGGAATGGGAACAGGGGGGCAATGGGCATGCCTTGGACGCGTCGCTCTATGATCCAAAACTGCGTGAAGCGATTGCGCAGGCGTGGGCTGACCCCACCAAGGAACACGCCGTCAAAGACCTGTGGAAAGAGGTATTCCCCGGCGTGTATGAAGCCCAGTTCTTTGACCCTGCCAAGCTCTCAATCCTTCGGGACTATATGGCCAAGGTCGCTGACGCAGGTATCCCGCTGCGCCCGCCTTACGGCATCTCCCTGAACAGAGGTGGTGCAATGCTCGATAGCCGATCCGAAGGCTACCTCGCCGCACCAAACTTCCAAACCTTTTACCGCCAGCTAATGGACGCATACATGCGCCCGATCTCGCGGCTCTTGTTCCCGGATGTGATGGGCTATGACACGCAAACCTTTGGCTTTTCGATCCAGTGGCAGGCCGATGCCGACACATCGCTGCGCGCCCACACCGATGCGTCATCGGTCACGCTAAACATCAATCTTAACCTGCCGGGCGAAGACTTCGCAGGCTCTGGCGTGCGCTTCTTTGATCGCGAAACGCGCCGAGTGAGCGAACTGACCTTCGCCCCAGGTACGGCGTTGATCCACCACGGCAGCGTACCCCATGAATCGATGCCGATCACGCAAGGCGAACGGTCAAACTTCGTCCTATGGCTCTATGGCGATCAAGGCCAGATCCCGCCGCATGGGGCAAAGCCTGAGCAAGTTGATCCGCATAAACGATGGACTATGGTGTCTGCTGACAGTGACGGGTTTGCGCCATTTTGAACCAATGCCCCCCGAAGCTGAGTAACCTTGGCAGGCACTAACCAAACAGTCCTGAGATTTTCGCCAAGGTCTGCTTTGGGGATGCTGCCTCGAAGCGCGCTAAAGCCTGTCTAACGGCAGGAACGGGCCGCTAGTGAAAGCGACCCAAATTTGCTAGATTTCAATGGCTTCCGCGATGGCCAAAGCATCCTCGAGTTCAACACCCAGGTATCGGACAGTGCTGTCCATCTTTGTGTGACCGAGAAGAAGCTGAACGGCTCGAAGGTTGCCGGTCTTCTTGTATATCTGGGTGACTTTGGTTCGGCGCATCGAGTGGGTGCCATACGCACTAGCCTCCAGACCGATTGAAGTAACCCAGTCGCGAACAATTCGTGCATACTGCCGGGTCAAGATATGCAGGCGCTCATGGAACCGACCGGGCCATAGTTACTCCGAGCCGACCATGAGCTCATCTTCCATCCACTTTTCGACAGAGGCGCGTGTGCCTTCGGAAATCTCAAATCGCACAGGTTTCTGTGTCTTGCTTTGTAGCACCGACGCCCGTTCTTTGATCTGGCCGGATGCCATGACGTCAACCACCTTCATCTTCACCAGGTCACAGCCGCGCAGCTTGCTGTCGATTGCCATATTGAACAACGCGAGGTCGCGTTGGCGACTTTGATCTTCTCACCGATCCCTTCAGGCAGGGCCAAGCTTTTAACGGCGAGATCATAGAAGGCCTCAACGTTGGATAGGAATGAACTACTCATTCTGCGGCGACCTTGGCATGTGTTTCGGCCGCGCCAAAGCCACCGCCACCAGGCGTTTTCATCACGAAGACATCACCGGGTGCCATGTCGCGCTGATCGTTCCCGGACAGGTTTTCGATGGCGCCATCCTTACGGCGTACATGATTTTCACCTCGCGCACCTGGGATTCCGCCCATGACACCAAAGGCCTGGGTCTTTCTGTGGGACGACAAAACGGTCACGGTCATGGGGGAGAGGAATTCAATCTCGCGGATGATTCCGTCGCCGCCTTTGTGCAGCCCGTCCCCGCCTGAGCCTTGCCTGATGGCAAACCTGAGAACGCGCACAGGAAAGCGGCTTTCCAATACCTCCGGGTCGGTCATACGCGTGTTTGTCATGTGGCTATGAACGGCCGAGCACCCATCGAATTCCGGCCCAGCCCCTGTGCCGCCACAAATCGTCTCATAGTTTTGCAGTGTTTCGTCCCCATAGACAAAGTTGTTCATGGTGCCTTGGCTGCCCGCGACAACACCGAGCGCGCCGTAGAGTGCATCCGCAATGCTTTGGCTGACTTCGGTGTTTCCTGAGATGACCGCGGCGGGGTAGGTGGGATTGATGAAGCTGCCTTCGGGCGCGATGATCTTGATCGGCTTTAGGCAGCCTTCGTTCATGGGGATGTCAGACCCGACAAGTGTGCGGAACACATACAGCACGACCGCATGGCAGATTGCCAAGGGTGCGTTGTAATTGAGGTTGTCTTGTTCGGTGGTGCCCGTGAAATCAATTGTCGCACTGCGCGATGGGCGATCCACGTTAATGGCAACTTCAATCGTTGCGCCACTATCAAGCGGATACGTGAAGTGGCTGTCTTCCAGAACATCAATGACCCGGCGGACAGATTCTTCAGCATTGTCTTGGACATGGTGCATATAAGACTTCACAACATCAGCGCCGAATTGCCCTACGGCCTTTTGAAGCTCGGCACTGCCTGTGGCATTGGCCGCAATTTGTGCGGTAAGATCGGCCATGTTGTGATCAATGTTACGGCATGGATAGGGGCCAGAGGCAAGAAGAGCGCGTGTTGCGGCGTCCAAGAGACGGCCCCCTGAGACCATTTTGAAGTTCTTTATTAGAACCCCTTCTTCATCAATGTGGCGGCTGTCGGGAGGAGCCGATCCGGGTGTCTTGCCACCAATATCGGCGTGGTGCCCACGAGACGCGACGAGGAACTGAATCTCCTGACCCGTTTCATCAAAAACCGGCGTGATCACGGTTACATCCGGCAAGTGAGTGCCACCATTGAACGGATCATTCATCATGAAAACGTCACCGGGCTGAATGGTGCCGGAGTTCTCAGCCAGGATCGATTTTACACTGGCACTCATGGAACCTAGATGGACAGGAACGTGTGGCGCGTTGGCCACCAAGTCACCGCGCGCATCAAAAATGGCGCAGGAGAAATCGAGCCGTTCGCGAATGTTCACGGAAGCCGCGGTTTTGGCCAAAGTCGCGCCCATCTGTTCGGCAATAGACATGAAGAGGTTGTTAAAGACCTCAAGCATGATCGGATCGACTGATGTGCCAATCGCTTCGGCCCGGACCAGTGGGACCGCGCGCCGCAAAACCAGTGCACCGCCGCTCATGCAAGTCGCGTCCCACCCCTGTTCAACAACCGTCGTGCCGGTGGGCTCGTTAATGACAGCAGGACCCGTCACAACGGTGCCCACACCCATTTTGGTGCGATCATGCGTTGGAACGGATCGCATTTCTCGCTCTGCCCACATTTTTGTCGTGCCATGCTGACTATCTTGGTTTTCTGCATTGGGCAGTTTGGCCTCCGCTCCGGAGGCCCCGACCGCCTCGACCGAGATCATTTCGGCGATGATATCATCAGTCTCGGGGCGGAACCCGAACTCTACCTCATGGGATGCGCGGAACGCCTCGATCATGTCTTCGGGCGAGCCCAACAGGACTGGCAGTGTCGTTTGAGATGTGGACATCCGCAGGTAGATTTTTGTGCGAACCGCGATGTTGCCGCTTTCAATACCTTGTTGCAGGACCTCCTGCGTTGCCTCGGTGGTCAGCGCAACAGAGGCGGCTGTGATTGCTGCAAGATCAGAAACGGGGACAAGCAACTGCTGTTCGCGCATCGACACGATGTCCGCCAGCCCCATTCCCAATGCGGATAGAACGCCCGCAAAGGGATGCAAATAGACCGAGGTCATACCAAGGGCATCAGCCACAAGGCAGGCATGTTGTCCGCCTGCACCGCCAAAGCAATTCAAGGTGTAGCCGGTCACGTCATATCCGCGCGCGACACTGATTTCTTTGATCGCGTTCGCCATGTTGTCGACAGCAATCCGCAGGAACCCTTCGGCCAGAACCTCAACTGACATAGGGGCTTCGCCCGTTTGCGCGGCGATGTCCTGCGCCAGTTCCTCAAGCAATCGGCGCGGGGCGTCAACATCAAGGGGCTCGTTGCTGTCTGGCCCAAAGACGCTTGGAAACGTCTCTGGCTGCAGCTTGCCCAGGACTGCGTTGCAATCGGTGACTGTCAGCGGACCGCCGCGGCGATAACATGACGGACCGGGGTCCGCGCCAGCACTTTCGGGCCCAACCTGAAGCCGCCCATCCCGGAAAGATAGGATAGAGCCGCCACCGGCAGCGACGGTGTGGATATTCATCATCGGTGCGCGCATCCGAACACCGGCAACCTCGGTTTCAAAGCTACGCTCGTATTCCCCAGCGTAATGGCAGACATCCGTTGAGGTACCGCCCATATCGAAGCCGATCAGTTTATCGAATCCATCCTGGGAGGCCGTGCCGACCATCCCCACAACGCCCCCCGCCGGGCCGGACAAGATCGCATCGCGCCCGTGGAACAGTTCAGCATCGGTCAGACCGCCATTCGATTGCATGAACATCAACCGCTCGACTGCGCCTTCGCCAAGCGCGCTGCGCACTTGATTGACGTACCTTTTCAGAATCGGCGTCAGGTATGCATCCGCAACAGTTGTATCGCCCCGCGACACCAGTTTGATCAGCGGACTGGCCTCATGACTAAGGGAGACTTGTTCGAACCCCTGCTGAACCGCCATTTCGCCCAACTTCTTTTCATGCTCTGGGTTGCGGTAGCTGTGGAGCAACGCAATCGCGACGGAGCGGTATCCCTTGCCGTAGGCGCTGCAGATGGCGGCCCGCGCTCTTTGCAGGTCCATGGCTTCGATTATGGATCCGTCGGCATCAGTCCGTTCATCGATTTCAATGACGTCCGAATACAACAGATCCGGCAGTTGGATATTCAGGGCGAACAGGTCGGGACGATTCTGATACCCGATTCTCAACAGATCCTTGAAGCCGCGAGTGATGAACAGAATTGTCCGCTCCCCCTTGCGTTCAAGGAGGGCGTTCGTGGCGACTGTGGTGCCCATCTTGATTGACCTGATCGCGTTTTCAGGGATCGGATCACCCTTTGAAAGCCCCATGATCTCGCGCACGCCTTGGACAGCGGCATCTTTGTAAGACTCTGGTTTTTCTGAAAGAATTTTGTGTGTTTTAAGGTCGCCCCTTGGTGTCCGCGCCACGATATCCGTGAACGTGCCGCCACGATCAATCCAGAAGTCCCACTTAGAATCAGCGCGCAAGGTCATTCGTACCTCCCAAATATAAAGTTGTTGCTTTATGTGCAAAACGCTGACAATTTGTCAACGTAATGAATTTGGCGGTAACTTTCCAAGTTCGGTTCAACAGAGGAGCATAACAATGAAACACTTCATCTTTGCCGCTGGCCTTGCGGTAGGTCTGAGCAGTGCTGCAGCTGCAGACACTTGGGACATGCCGACGCCGTACGGTGACGCAACCTTCCATACCCAAAACATCTCTCAGTTTGCGGCGGATGTCGCGGCGGCGACGGACGGGGCGCTTGAGATTACCGTCCACTCCGGCGGCTCGCTGTTCCCGCATGGTGAAATCCGCAATGTTGTCCGGTCCGGGCAGGTTCCGATTGGCGAGTTCTTCCTGTCGCGTCTCGTCAATGATAACGCGGCTTTCGGGATTGATAGCCAACCTTTCGTAGCGACAAGCTATGACGACGCCGCACGTTTGTGGGCCGCACAGCGTCCCGTCGTGACGGAGTTGCTGGCAGAACAAGGGCTCATGCCTTTGTTCTCCGTGCCATGGCCTGCACAAGGACTTTACACCAACGGGGAAATTGAAACCGTTGAGGGCCTCGCTGGTCTGCGCTTTCGTGCATACAACGCAGCCCTCGAGGAATTCGCAACGCTGGCAGGTGCAGCTCCTGTTCAAGTGGAAGCACCCGACATCCCGCAGGCCTTCGCAACCGGTCAGGTCGAGGCCATGGTCACGTCTCCTTCGACCGGCGCGAACTCCACTGCTTGGGATTTCGTAACACATTACACACCAATCAACGCTTGGGTTCCGAAGAATATCGTCGTTGTGAACATGCGCGCGTTCCAGCGCTTGCCTGACGATGTACAAGCTGCCGTTCTGGAAGCTGCAGGTGCGGCCGAGGCACGTGGATGGGAAATGTCAGCCGCCGAAGCGGATGCGAAAACGGCCGTCATGGCAGAAAATGGCATGATCATCGTAGAGCCGAGCGAAGCATTGACCGCTGGATTGCAAGAGATCGGTGCACAGATGCTTACAAACTGGGAAGCCAACGCATCCGATGCCGCGCTCTCTATTTTGACCACCTATCAGGAATAGCATGTCGGGCGAATACTGGCGTCTCGTCGGTTTTCGTTTGCAAAAGAGAGCCTGGCGCTGGTCTTCTCCCGCCCAAGCGCCAGGCCCTTTCATGAGGAATACATCATGCGAACTTTCTTGGACCGCATCTATCTGACGGCGGGGTGGGTATCGGCATTCACGATCCTGGCAATCGCCGTTTTGATCAGTGCGCAGATCTTCTTGAACTTTGCGACGCGGGTCTTTGGCCTGCCTTTGCCCTCGACGATCCCGTCGTATGCAGACTTTTCGGGCTTCATGCTCGCAACGGCTACGTTTCTTGCGATGCCCTACACATTCCGCAGTGGTGGCCACATTAAAGTGTCTTTAGTCACAGCAAGACTGCCTGCCAGAGGGCGCCTCATCGCCGAAATCATCGCGCTATTGGCCGCGACCGCGCTGACCGTTTTCGCGGTCTACTATATCTGGGTCCTTGTCGCAGAAAGCATCCACTTTGGAGACGTTTCCAACGGGACAATTCCAATCCCGCTTTGGATACCTCAAACCGCAATGGGCATCGGAATGACGCTACTTTGCGTCTCTGTCATCCACAGCCTGATCGAAACACTTTTGCGCGGCGAGCCCGTCATCGCTGCCTCCGAGGAAGCCTGAAATGTCTGACCCAGTCGTTGGCCTTGTCCTGCTTGGGCTCTTGTTCGTTTTTCTGGCGGGAGGGCTTTGGATCGCGTTGTCCCTGTCGGCTGTTGCCGCGGTCGCCCTTGCATTCTTCTCGAACTCGTCTGTTGGCTTGAACCTTGCTGTTACCTTTTGGGGGCACAGCCATTCGTGGTCGCTGACTGCGCTTCCTCTGTTTATCCTTATGGGTGAAATCCTGCTCAGGTCGCGGCTCAGCAAGGACATGTTCAACGGCCTTGCCCCATGGCTCGGCGGTCTTCCCGGACGTCTGCTGCATGTGAACGTGCTGGGTTGTGCGATCTTCGCCGCTGTCTCGGGCTCGTCCGCTGCCACCGCGGCCACGATTGGCAAGATGTCCATTCCTGAACTCAAATCGCGTGGTTATCCTGAAAGCCTCATCCTTGGTACCCTCGCGGGATCCGCTACGCTTGGCCTTCTGATCCCCCCCTCCATCATTCTGATCGTCTACGGCGTGGCCACCGAACAGTCGATTGCGCGGCTTTTTGTGGCTGGATTGATCCCTGGCGCGATGCTTGTCGGCTTGTTTAGTGCTTATGTCGCTGTCCGCGCCTGGATGGACCCCAATCTCATCCCGGCTGAAACGGTTAAGCTCAACTTTAAGGAAAAGCTTTGGGAGGCGCGTGGGCTGATCCCAGTTGCACTGCTGATCTCTGGCGTTATTGGTGCAATTTATACTGGTATTGCGTCCCCAACCGACGCGGCGGCGCTTGGCGTGTTGTTGTCGATCCTCTTAGCCGTCCTGACGGGCAGCTTTACGCGCAGTGACTTCATGGATGCGCTTCTATCAGCCGCGCGCACATCCTGCATGATCGCCTTCATCCTGCTAGGTGCTGCCTTTCTTGCGGTTTCTATGGGCTTCACTGGGTTGCCTCGTAACCTCGCCGCTTGGATCGGAGAGATGGGGCTGTCGCCCTATGTTCTGTTGGCTGTCCTGACCATCTTCTTCATTGTTCTCGGGTTGTTTCTTGATGGCATCTCGGTCGTGGTCCTGACGACGTCGATCATTATGCCTATGGTTTTGGCTGTTGGGATCGATCCCATCTGGTTTGGCATCTACCTGGTGCTTGTGGTCGAGATGAGTCAGATCACACCGCCCGTTGGCTTCAACCTTTTCGTCATTCAGGGACTAACGGGGATCGACATCTTGAGGATTGCGAAAGCGGCCTTGCCATTCTTTTTCTTGCTCTTGTTGGCCGTGGTCTTGATCACGCTCTTCCCCGAGATCGTGACCTACCTCCCCAACGCGATGAGCCGCTAAGGTTGAAGCGGGCCGCTCTACAGAGATGACGCGGCGCGACTTGCCTGATCATATTGGCCCGACAAAGCGCGCAGGCTTGCCGCGATGGTACTTAGCTCTTCTCCAGATATGTCCATTCGACCAAGACCGTCGATAAGGCAGCGTTCCCGAACGGTTCGGTATTCGTCACACAGTCCGGCCCCTTCGCTTGAGGTGCTGTAAAACACTTCCTTGCCGCGTTTTTCGGACACGATCAATTCGGCCCTTGAAAGCTTGCGCAGCGCGTAATTGACAGTGTGGGTGTCATCGATGTTGAGCAGAAAGCAGATATCGCTCAAACGTTTATCGCGCCCGCGATGATTAACGTTGTGGAGAACCAGGATTTCCAACGGACTCATATCGGTGTGGCCTGCTGCGGCCATGCACTTCACCATCCAGCGCGAGAACGCGTTGAACGCGATGATGAGACCGAACTCGAATTCCGAGGCCTCCCACCCCTCCCCATCTGCAAGATGACGAGAGGATACAATCTTTCGTTTTGAAATTTTTTCCATGTGTTTTGTCGGTATATTGCTGATATATCGACACTAACATAAGGGCAGTTCCATGCAATCTATTCTCGATGCCCGATGCTGCCTAGTTTTGCCCTAGCGACCTCTCTCCAAGCCAATTGTCTCTTGCCTGAACGGCAGCTTATCCAGACATTCTTGTTGTTGATGCACCCGCAGCGAATGACCGCTTCACCGCCCGTGCTGCTTTTCGTTGCATCAGCAACCTGAAAAAGGCGGCCATTGGATGAGTATGCCCAAAGTCGGCTTCGTCCCGGATCCGCGAGTTCGAACGGGTCAGGATTATGGCGGTGCGGCGAAAGTCCGGTTTGACGGACCGCGGCGCAGCGTTGGCAATCGCCGGTCAATTGCGGCTCTAGGCCGTCAACGCCGGCCCAATCTTCTCAATCGGGCTAATTGTGCTGGCATCTGAGGTCCAGCCCAAGTGAACCTGGGCTGCTTGCCTGACGAGTCTGGCCCATCCCTTGCCGCAAGGACATCTGCTGCACACCCTAGAAATGGCGGGCTCTGAGGGCGACATATTCCGCCCAACTCGTTTCGCTGAATAGGTAGCGGTTGCAGGCCTGTCGGCTGCCCATTGCGGCGCGGACGATGAAGGGCGTAGCGATAATGAGGTCCTCGGCCATGAGCGCCATCATGAAGAAGGGGACGAGCGCGCCGATGTTTGAGGCGCCTTCCGGGTCGCCGAGCTCACCAGTCAGGACTGATGATACCCCGGTGAACATGGCGAATACGTCGGCCACGACGATGGGATGAGTCCGAATGAATCCAGCGTTGACAGCCAATGTCCGAAGTAGTCTTTGGACAACTTGTAGAAGGTGAGGAAGATCATTGCCGGAGCAATCCCGATCAGAAGCGCGCCCACCAATCCCAGAAACCATATTCGAGAAAGTCCAAATCAGTGCCCAAACACAGGGGGCTGGCCTGGCACCTTTAGTAGTTGGTCTTCCGCTACCCGAAATCCCAAACAGATCTCTAGCTTCCGATCATTTCCAATGCACCGAGACGTCACCCTTTTAGCGAAATGAGTACAGTGCTAGATCAGTGGACGATAAGGACCTTATTGGGGCTGAATGGGCACTCGATAGGTCATGTCTGATTCGAGGTGACACGTTGCCAACGCTCAAGGATTTATCAGCCCATCTAGGCTTATCAGTGACGCAGGTCAGTCGTGCTTTGAACAACCACGCCGACGTAAGTGAAAAAACCCGGGAACGCGTAAAGAAGGCTGCCAGGCACCTGAATTATCGCCCCAACCTGTCTGCACGCAAACTGGTATCGGGCAAATCAGGGATGGTAGGGTTCGTGTTGCCAGAACCGCCTGCCGCACCGATCGATGGTCTGATCATTCAAATGCTGGGCCATTTGTCGACGGCTTTTGCCAAGAGTGGTTTGCAGTTCATTTTGCATATCGCACCTGAAAAGGAAGACCTGCTGGATGTCTATGGCAGCTTGATCGACGATGGTGGGCTGGATGGCTTTTTCATTGGCGAGCCTGTGCAAAATGATCCACGCGTGACGTTTCTAAGAAAGCGGAACGTGCCGTTTGTTATGCATGGTCGCGACTTTTCGGACCATACGTATCCTTATTTTGACATCGATAATGAAGAGGTGGGCTATATCCTTACGCGGCATTTGCTGTCTCAGGGCCATCGCAAAATTGCGTTCTTGAATGGCGTGCAAGACCTAACCTACGCCGAGAACCGCGCACGTGGGTATTGTCGGGCTTTGCAAGAAACAGGTGTACCCTTTGATCCTTCATTGGTTCGCAACGCGACGATGATTGTCGACTATGGGTTTGACGCCGCCACCGAACTATTGAGCGACCGTGAAAATGCCCCGTCAGCCATAGTGGCTGGCAACACTTGGATCGCCAAAGGCATTTATGACGCAGCTGATGCGCTCAATCTACGTGTCCCTCATGACGTATCCGTCGTCGCGCATGATGATAATCTTTATGGGGCTGCCACTGACGAGATGAAACCACCACTCACGGTCACGGCATCGCCGCTGAACGAACACTGGGACACTGTGGCGGAATTCTTGGTAGGTGCCATCTCTGGCAAGGACGTCAAGACCCTTCAAAAAATCATCGATATCGACTTCGTTGATCGCGCATCAGTCGCTGCTCTTACCGGTTGATCAAGCCAACGTTCATCTAGCATGCGCGCTTGGATTCGGGTGATTTGGGGCATGTCATATGCCATCCCGCCCGAAGACCTTCCCTTAAGCATCTAAGAATTAATGAACTATTAGCGGCTTGACTCCCGAAACGTTTCGGATTTAAGGAATAACCGAAACGTTTCGGATTTGCCGCGCGTTCAAGAGAGTGGGAGGAATACAAATGAAAATAGAATCTATGACGTCGGTGGCGGCGATATTGAGTGTGATGGCAACGACCGGTCAGGCTGATGTCGTGACCTATGCGACAGGTGCCGCTGGCAACGCTATCGAGGTTCTCGAAGCATTGGTTGCGCCGTGGGAAGAGGAGACAGGGCACACGGTTGAGATCGTCACTATGCCTGCCTCATCCACGGACCAATTCGGACAGTACCGGCTTTGGCTTGCTGCTGAAAATGGCGATATTGATCTGTATCAAACCGATGTCATCTGGGCCCCGCAGTTGGCTGATCACTTTGTTGATCTGACAGATGTCGCAAGCGATCTGGCCCCACTGCATTTCCCGTCGATCATTGAATCGCAGACGGTCAATGGCAAACTGGTTGCACTACCTCTAATGACCGACGCACCAGCACTTTACTACCGCATCGATCTGCTCGAAGCCTATGGATACGACGCGCCCAGCACATGGGAAGAGATGACTGCCATCGCGCAGGAAATCCAAGACGCCGAACGCGCGGCGGGCAATGACGATCTGTGGGGTTTCGTTTGGCAGGGCAACGCCTATGAGGGTCTGACCTGCAACGGACTTGAATTCGTCAGCTCCTTCGGAGGTGGCCAGATCATCGAACCCGATGGCACAATCTCGATCAATAACCCTAACGCTGTCGCGGCGATTGAGTTGGCGGCAAGTTGGGTTGGTGCAATCTCTCCCGAAGGCGTGCTCGCATATCAAGAGGAAGATGCACGGGGCATTTGGCAGGCTGGTAATGCTGTCTTCATGCGTAACTGGCCTTATGCATACGGTTTGGGCAATGACGAAGGCAGCGCGGTAAAAGGACTGTTTGATGTGGCCCCCTTGCCAACGGGTGGCGATCACGACACCTCTGCTGCTACACTTGGCGGATGGAATGTCGCTGTCTCCCGTTACTCCGATAATCAGGACGTGGCCATTTCTTTGGCGCGCTACCTTGCGGGTGAAGAGGCGCAGCGTGCACGCACACTGATGGCGTCCACACTGCCAACCATCGTTTCGCTTTATGACGATGCCGAAATCGGGGAAACCTTGCCGATCATCCCGCGTTGGAAGGACGTATTCTTGCAGGCGGTTCCGCGGCCGTCAGCTCCAACGAAGGGCAGCTACAACGAGGTGTCATCCCTGTTTTGGACGGCGGTGCACAATACCCTCTCGGGCCAAGGGTCCGCCGCAGAGAACCTTGAAATTCTCGAGGCTGATCTGACGGACCTGCGCGGCGACAGCTGGTAGGCGGATCCCTGGGCGGAGCAACAGATGCTCCGCCCAACCATGCCAGTTCCTAGACCACGATTTGACGGGCCACCAGTGCTCGCGACAGGTAAGTTTATGCCTTCTAGACAGCCCTATGGGCCCACCTTGCAGCAACAAAGAAACCGCTCCGCGATGTGGTTTTTGCTGCCAACCTTCGTCGCCCTCTCGGGGATTGCCGGTTGGCCGCTTTTGCGCACCATTTATTTCTCTTTCACTGACACCTCGCTTACCAGCATTTATGACGGCGAGTGGATCGGCTTTGCCAATTACCTCACTTGGCGAGAACTTCCGTCTGGGCGCGTGATCTATCGTGGCACTTTGGTCGATCCGGTCTGGTGGAATGCGGTTTGGAACACTTTACGGTTCTCGGTCATTTCCGTGTCGGTCGAAGCTGTCTTGGGCATGATGATCGCCCTGTTGCTGAACATGCAATTCCGTGGTCGCGGCGTTGTCCGAGCCGCCATCCTTATTCCTTGGGCCATCCCAACAATTGTCTCGGCGCAGATCTGGAGCTGGATGCTGAATGATCAGTTCGGTGTGATCAATCACGCTTTGATTGGGCTGGGAATTATCGATCACAAGATCGCGTGGACAGCCTCTGCCGATACTGCAATGGTCGCAGTTTTGATCGTCGACATCTGGAAGACGACGCCATTTATGGCCTTGCTTTGCCTTGCTGGGCTACAGATGATCCCACGTGACATGTATGAAGCTGCGCGGGTGGACGGCATCCATCCGGTGCGCGTGTTTTTCCGTGTTACGCTACCATTGGTCAGACCGGCGTTGATGGTCGCGATCATCTTCCGAATGCTGGATGCGCTGCGGATTTACGACCTTGTTTACGTTCTGACACCAAATTCGCGGGCCACGCAAACAATGTCTGTCATCGCGCGCGAAAACCTGATCGAGTTCGACAAGTTTGCATATGGCGCCGCACAATCCACACTGCTCTTTGCGATCATCGCGGTCATTGTTTCGCTCTATATCTGGATAGCCCGAGTCAATCTTGCGGACGGGGGACGATGATATGACAGGTATCCTCAGAACCTGCGCACTTTATCTGGCGGTCATCATGGTCGTTTGTGCCGCAGCATTTCCATTCTACTACGCGGTGATCACCAGCTTCAAATCGGGCACAGGCTTGTTCGAGGTGGACTACTTTCCTGTTCGTCTCGACTGGAAGAACTATGCGTCTGTTCTGTCGGGTCGCGGCTTTACGCGCAGCATCGCGAACTCGGTTCTGATTGCGAGTACGACGGTGGCCTTCTCGCTCTTCATCGCTGTCACAGCGTCTTTTGCGCTGGCGCGAGTGAACTTCAAAGGGCGGAGTCTGTTGCTTGTCACGATCCTGATGGTTTCGATGTTTCCGCAGATCGCCGTGTTGGCGGGGCTGTTCGAACTCGTACGGTTCCTGGGCATCTACAACACGCCATGGGCGATGATCCTCAGCTACACAATCTTCACGCTGCCGTTCACCATTTGGGTTCTGACGACCTTCATGCGTGATCTGCCGAAAGAGCTTGAGGAGGCGGCCATTGTTGATGGTGCCACACCTTGGGTGGTGGTTACCAAGATCTTTCTTCCGCTGATGTGGCCTGCTTTGGTCACCACCGGACTGCTCGCCTTTATTGGCGCATGGAACGAATTTTTGTTCGCGTTGACGTTCACCGTCTCAGAAACGCAACGCACCGTGCCCGTGGCCATCGCACTCATTTCAGGTTCATCACCGCAAGAAATCCCTTGGGGCGCGATCATGGCAGCCTCGGTCATCGTGACCACACCCCTGATCATCCTCGTTCTAATCTTTCAACGTAAAATCGTCTCCGGCCTGACGGCTGGCGGGGTCAAAGGATAGCGCTATGTCGCACGTCAATCTGAAGAATATCCGCAAGAACTTTGGTGCGGTGAACGTTATTAAGGGCATCGATCTGGAGATCGCCAAGGGCGAGTTCATGGTCTTTGTCGGACCTTCCGGCTGCGGCAAGTCCACCTTGTTGCGATTGATCGCGGGGCTAGAAGATATTTCTGACGGGGAGCTGTGTTTCGATGGTGCCCGCGTGAATGAAAAGGTGCCATCCGCCCGTGGCATCTCGATGGTGTTTCAGTCCTACGCGCTTTATCCGCACATGAAGGTCTATGACAACATGGCGTTTGGGCTGAAACTTGCCAAATCCTCCACCGAAACGATTGAAGAACGCGTCCTGGCCGCCGCAAAAATGCTGGAGCTTGATCAACTGCTCGACAGGCTGCCGCGTGAGTTGTCAGGTGGTCAACGCCAACGCGTTGCGATTGGCCGCGCGATTGTGCGCAACCCAAGCGTTTTCCTGTTTGACGAACCACTTTCCAATCTAGATGCGGCGTTGCGATCCAGCACGCGTCTGGAGATCGCGAAGCTGCATCAGGACCTCAGTGGTGTGACGATGATCTATGTCACTCATGATCAGATCGAGGCGATGACACTGGCAGACCGGATTTGCGTGCTTCGCGATGGTCAGATTGAACAGGTTGGCACACCATCAGAAATCTATGACAGACCGAAGTCAGTGTTTGTTGCAGGCTTCATCGGCTCGCCCAAAATGAATCTCTTGCGAGGCGATGCGGCACAGCGCTTTGGCTGCGCAACCGTCGGAATTCGCGCTGAACATTTTGACGTAAATCCGGACGAGCCAACTTGGTCGGGGCTCGTCAAGTTCATCGAAAATCTCGGCTCTGACACGTATCTTTTTGTCGATGTCGGTTTGAATGATCCGCTGGTTGTCCGTCAGTCACAAGGCGCGCGTTTTGCGGTCGGTGATATGGTCGGCCTCGCGCCGTCTGAGCCCCATATCTATCGGTTTGGTCCTGATGATCGCTTGATCACATAACCGAACCCGATTGCCCCTTACCCAATTTACAAGGAGGATTGTGATGATCCGTACTGTCGTTTGGAACGAAAACGTTCACGAACAAAAAAGTCAGGTCGTGAGGGACAACTATCCCGACGGCATCCATGGCTGCATTGCGAAGTCGTTGAATGCGTCCGGCAAGATTTCCGCCACAACCGCCACGCTTCAGCAGGAAAATCATGGGCTCACTGCGCAGCGGTTGGCGGAGACGGATGTACTTCTGTGGTGGGGGCATGCCGCACATGGCGATGTGTCCGACGACGTGTGCGATATGGTGTGTGATGCGGTTTTGTCCGGGATGGGCATCATTTTTCTGCATTCGGCACATTTTGCCAAACCTTTCAAAAAATTGCTGGGGACGTCGTGCAATTTAACGTGGCGAGAGGCGGGCGAACGCGAAAGGCTTTGGACCACTGCGCCAAACCATCCCATACTTGATGGTGTGCCCCATCATTTCGAGTTGGAGAACGAAGAGATGTACGGTGAACCCTTTGGTGTGCCCGAGCCACTTGAGACAATCTTGATCAGTTGGTTCGAGGGGGGTGAGGCGTTTCGGTCAGGTCTGACTTACAAACGAGGCGCAGGTAACATATTCTATTTCCGGCCTGGCCACGAAACCTACCCGACGTTTCACCACGATACCGTGCAACGCATCCTCACAAACGCGGTTCTTTGGGCGCACAATCCGCAACAGCGGATCGCCGATGTCCATGATGCCCCGAATGTGCCCATTGAAAAGTCTCTCGAACCGCTTACGCAGCGCGGTGCAAAACTCCATAGGGAGGGTGAAGATGGCTTTCGGTAACACTTCCATTGCTCCGGTACGGATCCTCATTTTGGGAACGGGTAGCATGGCGAACGAACATGCCAAAGCGTACAAGGCGCATCCGAATGCCCAGATTTTTGCTGCCGTTGATCTGGACGCGGACAAATGTGCCAATTTTTGCGATAAGCACGACATCCCGCATCAGTTTACCGATCTGGCCGAAGCTATTGATTGGGACGGCTTTGACGCAGCCTCGAACGTCACACCAGATGCGGCGCATTTTGCGACGACCAAGTCGCTGATCGCTGCGGGGAAAGACATCCTTTGCGAAAAACCTTTAGCAACGTCACAGGTTGAAGCACAAGAATTGGCTAGCCTTGCAAAGACCTCTGGTATCATCAACATGATCAACCTCAGTTATCGGAATGTTCCCGCTGTGCAAGGGGCAGCCCAACTTGT
Source organism: Flavimaricola sp. (assembly GCA_020629175.1). Taxonomy (GTDB): domain Bacteria; phylum Pseudomonadota; class Alphaproteobacteria; order Rhodobacterales; family Rhodobacteraceae; genus JALZWD01. The sequence goes on from JAHDDU010000045.1 coordinate 19,156, forward strand.
CGCGACAGGCGCGCTTGGCAACTGTCGGCACTTTGAGGCGTCGTATTTACAAAGCTGGTTGACTCAACCCGCATGGGGTGACTGGAGAACCAGCCCGGTCTGGCTGTGGCGATTATCAACGTCGCACGGGTCGAAAGGGGTGCTGGGGGACGTTGGTATCCATATACTCGATTTCGTCAGCTACATCGCAGGCAGTCAGGCGGCGGACGTATCATGCCAGCTTAAGACGTTCGCAAAAGCGCAAGATGATCGAATTGGTGACTATGTTCTAGATGCCAACGACAGCTGCGCAATGACCCTGACACTCGAGAACGGTGCGATGGGCGTGGTGAGTGCGTCGCGCTTTGCGTCCGGGCATCACAATGACCTGAAACTGCGTATTTACGGTGATAGAGGCGGACTGGAGGTGTCGTTCCAGCAAGGCCAAGGTGTTCTGAAGACGTGTCTTGGCGCGGACTTACAAACCGAGACCTGGACCGAGGTTGCATGTGAAACAGGGTATGATCTTTTTGACCACTTTGTCACATCAGTTCAAATGAAAGTACCTTGCTTTCCAGACTTTGAAACCGGCGCGCGGTTACAGTCAGTTTTGGACGCAGCTGAACGGTCGAGCCTCGACAATTCAAAAAAGGTTGTCATTTAATGTTGGCTGGTTCGGCGTTGGGGACAGGTGACTATTGAGCGGCAAAATATCGCGAAAAAGAAGATCGTTCCGCGGCTTCAACCTTAGCAAAGCCTCATCCGTAGTGTGGGATCATCGGAACCCGTATCTATACGGCAAAGGTTTTTGGGCCTTCTTTGCAACGAAGAAATGCTGGCAAAGGATATGCAATTGTTACGATAAACACACGAAAGCGGTCATTTAAAACGTCTATCATATATCCATCCCATCCCGCCAATCGTGAATTCCGCGCTGCTCAGAACTCGCAGTTGCGGTGAATGTCTCCTCTGATGGGATGCACAACGGGGAGGTGAGGCGACCACTAATGTCCGGTTCGGGCCGGACTCAACGTTGGAGCCCTTTCTTTGGTGCTCGAACTAGAGCCAATCCAGGAACAAGCAGCTCTTTGAACGTATTGATCAAAGGCATCTAGCAGCCATATTTCTTCGCGCTACTCCGGTTCAACCTTCCACAGATTTCCAGCTGTGCTTGCGCCGATGGGTGGCACGAACCTTACGAACTCCTGTCCGGGGTTCAGCCTGACGACAGGGTCTCCGCGGTATTGTCCGAGCGCAAAGCCAGCTGTTTGCTCCCAATGCTCGACATATTGCTGGAGTTGGGTGACTTGCATTTGAGCGAAGTCGATCTGGCTGTTGATGCTGCGGCGTTCGGAGGCGGCAGCGAGGATAGTGAGACCGGCGCCGACTATGAGGCCAAGGAATGCCGCTGCGCCAATGGCGACCTTCTTGGGCAAGTCGTTCCAAGCCAGCTCGGCTGCGACCCGGCTGGCGCGCAGCTTGCGGACGTCTGATGCGGCGACCTTTGCCTCCAGACCAATATCGCCAAGTGCCGCCTGTCTTTCATCCGCAATGGCCTGCCTGCCAAGGGCCACATCATCCTGCATGGCCTTCAATTCAGCCTGGAGTGCGGCAAGGCTATCGAAGGCCTCGTTGCGTGTTGACTGTGCGGCTTCCAATTCGGCAGCCAAAACGTTGCGTGCGGTTTCTTTGGCTTCAAGTTCCACGTCATCAATCACACGATCCATGGCGGCATGCAGATGACCTGTCTGTTCTTGCGTCAGCTTTACGTCTGCTGCAGCGAGCATCTTTTCAAAGTCAAAGCGACTCATCGTGAGGGCCCTCCTGGTTCGTTTCTGCTGATCAGATCATTCTTGGCCTCGATGCGTTTCTTGGCCCGGTCAAGGACTAGGTCCAGGGCAGGGGGCGGATCGCCCTCGTCTGTCATCTCATCGTCGTTCACTTGGGTGCGGTACGCGGCGTTGCCGCGCAGGTCGACTTTGCCAAAGATGTCTTTCACCACCTCGAGCAGACCCGTGTAATGGTTCATCGCCTGCTTGAAGGGGTGAGGAATGCCTTTGAACTGCGGCCAGGCATTCAGGACTTCTTCGGCAATCTGGGTTGCTCTCTGCTTTGCTCCCGTGACAATCTCGGCCGCCTCTTGTCTCGCGCGGTCCAAAATTTGGTTGGCCTGATCGCGTAGTTCGGCAAGCTGCTTCTTGCCCACACTGATCGCGGCTAGCAGTCTCTTATGTTCGTCGCGTCTTTGTTCGAGATCCGCGATGCCGTCCTTTAATTGGCGTTGCTCGTCCCGCAGAGAGCGAGCAGCCTCTTCGTCCTCCCGCCGAGCACGGCGCGCCTCAATTGCACGCCTCTCATCTTCCACTCGCCTTGCTTCTGCTTCCGCCGCAGCCAGCTCTGCCTCCTGCCGCATTCGCACAAGCTGATCCGCCATCTCTGTAGCTTTCGCTTCAAACTCCTCAGCGCTCTTGGCTGCCGCGAGCGCCTCTTTGAACTCCTCAGGATACAGATGTTCCCGCCGCGTTTCTTCCTTCGGATCTCCACGTTCAAGAGAAGGGGAGAGATGCTCTTGCGCAAACCATGCCCAAGAGTCCTGCATGGCCCGGAAAGATTTGCGTATGGGGACATAGTCATCCGGGCTCTGACCCGCCTCGACCCATAATGCACGACGCTGGTCATTCACGGCGTCGACGAGATCCGAGTTCGCCTTGTTGATTGAGATGGACGGTTTTGCAGATCCGCTCTTGTGATACGCAGTCCGGATCGGACTGGCCAAAACATCAACGATGCCGGAGCCGACCTCATCCGTATCATAGCGGACCGCCCAGACTGCGCCTTCACCACACCAGCTTTCGACCCAGTCTTTGGCTTTTGCGATGAGCAGTTGTACCCGAGGGTTTTTGAGATCATAGGGGCTCCCTGTCTCCTGCAACCACTCAGGGCTGATCCCAACGAGGGCGTGGGACGCAAGAGCCGCATTCTTACGTTCCGAGGTAACGCCGTGAACCTCTTTGTGCGCCTTAAAGGCCTTGAAGTAATCGGCGCCACCCTCGAACAGACTGTCTCCACACAGTGACCAGAAGTGGTTATCTTCGTGCGACGCTCCTTCGCGTTGCCGCATCACAGACGTCTTGTCTTGTCGTTTGGCATGCCGTTCTGCAGACTTGATATCAGAGATTGTTTTGAGGTTGGCCCCAGATCCCTTTTTGAGTTGTCGCACAAAAGCAAATAGTCTTTTCTCAGGCACCCAGATGACCTATATTGGAGTGAACGGAATGCATGTCATTTAGCACACTAGGGATTGGGCATCAAATGTCCCATTTGAACCGCGCCTCCGCTCAACCCCATGTGTGCTCTCCGAGGGCCGCTGCGCGGGCTCTCCGGTCCGGGCTGCGCGGACCTGCGCATCGTGTTCCACGACTTGCCTATCGCCCAAATGGTGCGATGTCCCACCTGATCATCAAGCCGGACCTGCGGTGTTTGATGAACAGCTGTGACCCATGCCGTGGCTCGCGACCATCGGAGTGATGGGCGCCTGACGGTCTCAGCCACGCATCTTCAGCTATACCTCGACGACAAACTCCGGATCAAACGACGTCCGCTCATGCGGATACCCACGTTGGTTGGTCACAAACCGGATCGGTCCGCAGTCGCCATCACCAGTCCAAGCTTCCCCCTCATGGCTGTGCCCCCAGATCCACGTATGGATGTCGTAGCCTCGGATCTCGTCCCATAGGTCGTTTGCGAACCCGGCGCTGAGGGCGCGCTGTTCGTGTGACCCGATCGTGCGGTGAGGCGCGATAAGTTCGCGGACGGGAAGGTGGTGGGTCAACACGAGGTTAGGGCCGTCATGTGGGTCACGGAGTGTACTCAGGATTGCATCTTTGTCCTCGGCATGGATCTTGAGCATGTCGTCAATCGTGAAGCGGATCTTTGTGCTTGTGCGGATGGCCCGATAGTCCTGCATGTAGGCAGACACCATTGTGCGAGCGAGCAGCTCGAACGGTGGGTAGAGCTTGAGATCAGTCCAGAGCGTCGCGCCAATAATCCGAACGCCGGCGATTTCGGTTGCAGCCCGGTGCAGGACCCGGATGTCGAGACCTCCTGCGTGCAGCTTGGCCAGCTGCACAGCCTCCTGGGCACAAAGTTCGGACCAGACCGATCCATATGCCTCATGGTTGCCCCAGATCACGACCACAGGGCAGCCGTACTTGCGTGCGGCCGCTGCTGGGATTTCAAGGTGCCGTCCAAGGGTATGAGTATCCCCACCGATCAGAACACCGTCCACCGGTGCCTCCAGATCTGGCAGTTCAAAGCCATTCCAGAACTCATCGTGCAGATCACTCCAGACCAAAAAGCGGGGCATTAGATTTCCTTCGCATTGTGCTCGACATCGGCCCAATGCTTGTTCAAGGGCAGCGCCTTGGCGCGACGGGCGATATCCTCAAACCGAACAGGCATGTAGTCCCAGACATCAACACCCGCGTTCACGCTGTTGCGGGACCCGCGCCAGTTCTGGTGCACATGCCCGAAGATCTGGAGCGCATCGCGGCGAGCGTGGTTCCAGGTGATCATCGGGTAATGGCAGAGCGTGTGCGCCTGGTTTTGCGGTCCGTCTCGGACCTCTGCCAAATGCGTCACGCTCGTCCAGGGCAGGGCCTGCGTTGGCTCCAGATCATGGTTGCCGACAACCAGGTGCTTCTCTGCGCCGGGCAACTTGTCAAAGAGCTTGCGCAGCCAGTCTGTGTCTTTGGCTTTTGGCCCGTGGGCGAAGTCGCCAATGATCCAGAGAGCATCTTTTGGGCCGACCATTGCCCAGAGGTTCTGCATCAGCACCGCGTCCATGTGATTGGCCGAGCGGAAGGGTCGATTGCAGAACTTGATGACGTTCTCATGCCCGAAGTGCGGGTCTGCGGTGTACCAATTGGTCATGTTGTCTCTCCGTCGTCTATCGTCGGCGGAGCGGCAATCTGGCGGTGCGGAGATGACCATCATCAAAGGCGAACAGCGCGATGCCGCCCGCCATAAGTGCGAGCGTTACAGGGTGATATGTTTGCGCTTGATGATCATGCGGGTGCTATAGCTGTCCCGCGGGTGTTTGGCTATCCATTCTCACAGGTCCATATCCGAGGATTCGACCTCGTGACCGGTCCGGTCGGCGGATAAAGACATCATGCGACGGCTCTTCTTTTGTAAGCGAAGGGGGATTGATCGCCGACGAAGGGTTCAAGGCGCTGGCCACTCAAGGCCCATTCGACCTCGAAGGTCAGACGTTGGACGGCAACCCAGGCATTCAGGGCGTCCCGATAGCGCGCAAAGCCAGGTTTGTCTGGCTTGCAAGCAAGGGATGAGACGAAGTGGTCGATGTCGCCATTGAGGATTTGATCGGATAGCGCCTCTGTCCAGGGAAGCTCTGCCTGGAACACAGTGTTGGTGCCAAAGGCAGCCCGCGTTTCCGCGGCCTCAGCCGCACCATTGCGGCATCCGTTCACCAAACACATCAGGTCCTCAGGCGTGCCCAGGTACTCACTGATACCGTCAACGATGCACTTGGCCTCAAAGGGACCTATGGCAGGTGCGATGATTAGTTCGGCCAAGCCAAGAGCCGCAAGTTGCGGTTCGCGAATGCGCGCCGCGGTGTCGATCAGCAAAACATCAACGCCGCGCATCTCAGCAGCGGCAGAGCTGTCCTCAGCCTCGTCGCGTGTCCGGATTTCGATCAGCTCAAGCTGTGGC
>JAHDDU010000080.1 GCA_020629175.1 Flavimaricola sp.
GCGCCAAACAAAACGGCTGTCGCCTTCATTTAGCCCAAGACGTTTGCAATCGACGCCTCAACTTCGTCCATCGTACCCAAGCCATCCACGCTGCTCAGATCACCCTTGGCATGGTAGTACCCGATCAGCGGCGAGGTCTGTTTGTAGTAGGCCATAAGGCGTACTTTGAGGCTTTCCTCATTGTCATCCGCACGAGCCTTGCCACCGGCAGCAACGGCTTCGGCCGCGCGGCCAAGGATGCGTTCGACGAGGATGTCGTCGTTCACTTGCAGCTCAATCGCGTGGTCCAGCGTTTGGCCCATTTCGGCCAACAGCTCACCCAGAGCATCGGCCTGCGCCAAGGTGCGCGGGAAGCCGTCAAAGATGAAGCCTCCGTGATCACCACCGGCCTCAAGCTTTTCGCGGATCAGGCCGATGACGATTTCGTCCGTGACCAGATCACCGCGATCCATCACTGCGGCAACCATCTTACCCATCTCGGTTCCCGAGGTCTTGGCCTCGCGAAGCATATCACCGGTAGAGAGCTGCACCATGTTGCGGCCATCGACCAGCTTTTGCGCCTGCGTGCCTTTGCCTGCACCCGGCGGTCCGAGAAGGATAATATTCATCGACGGGCTGGTCCTTTGCGGCCTTTGGCTCCGCCACGCTTGCCGCGCAGCTGAGACTTTTCAATCAGGCCTTCGTATTGATGGGCCAAGAGGTGAGATTGCACCTGCTGGATCGTGTCCATGCCGACGCTCACAATGATGAGAACCGATGTACCACCGAAATAGAACGGCACGGACAGCTGGGCGCGCAGGATCTCGGGAAGGAGACACACGAGCGCCAGATAACCGGAGCCGAGAACAAGGATGCGGGTTACGACGTAGTCGAGATATTCTTGGGTACGCTTGCCGGGCCGAATGCCGGGGACAAAGCCATTCTGGTTCTTGAGGTTCTCTGCCACGTCCTCGGTCTTGAACGCCACTTCGCGGGTGTAGAAGTACGTGAAGAAGACGATCATCGCGGTAAAGAAGATCAGATAGAGCGGCTGGCCGGGGCCAAAGTACGCGAGCAGCGTCGACATGACCGGGCCGGTTGTGCCGGTGTTGAACGTGCTGAGCGTGGTCGGCAGCAACAGAAGTGCCGAGGCAAAAATCGCCGGGATCACGCCTGCGGGGTTCACCTTGATCGGCAGGTGGCTGGAGCCGCCATCATACACCTTCATCCCCACCTGACGGCGCGGGTATTGGATGTGGATTTTGCGCAAGCTGCGCTCCATGAACACCACGAAGGTCAGGGTGACGATGACCATGAGGATCACGCCGATGATCAGCGTGGCCGAGCCGCTTTGGAAGCCGGTCGCAAAGAAGGCCGCCATGGCGGCGGGGATTTCGGCAATGATGCCGACAAAGATGATCAAAGAGATACCGTTACCAATGCCGCGCGCCGTGATCTGCTCACCCAACCACATCAGAAGCATTGTACCGCCCACCAGCGTGATCACGGTGGAGGCATAGAAGAACGCATCGGGGTTTGTCGCCAGACCGCCCGACGCCAACGATGCGGCAAGGCCGTAGGCCTGGAACGTGGCCAGCACCACAGTGCCGTAGCGCGTGTATTGGTTGAGCTTTTTGCGGCCCGCTTCGCCCTCTTTCTTGAGGTTTTTCAGCGGCTCCCACATGGAGCCCAATAGCTGCACGATGATCGAGGCCGAGATGTAGGGCATGATCCCGAGGGCAAAGATGCCCATCCGGCCCAGTGCGCCACCGGTGAACATCGACAGGATACCGCCAATACCGGCGGCGGCCTCATCCATGAACTGACGCAGAGCGACACCGTCGATGCCAGGCACAGGGATAAAGGTGCCGAGGCGGTAGACGATCAGAAGACCGATGGTAAAGAAAATACGCTGCCGAAGCTCGGTTGCCTTGCCAAAGGCTCCCCAGCTCATGTTGGCGGCCATTTGCTCTGCTGCTGATGCCATTGCGAATGCGCTCTCTTATCATGCAAGCGCCGCCTTACAGGGTGTCCCCTGTCGGCGGCGCGGAAACGTTAGCGAGAATGTAAGCGCGGGCGGGCCGCGCTACAAGTCGTTTACTCGGCAGCCGCCTCTTTGGCAGGGGCAGTGACGGTCACTTTGCCGCCAGCCTTCTCGATCGCCTCAACAGCGCCTTTGGAGGCACCAGTGACGACGAGGTTCACCTTAGATGTGATCTCACCCTTGGCCAAAACGCGGATACCGTCTTTTTTGCGGCGGGTTACGCCAGCTGCGACGATGGCGTCCTCATCAAGGTCTTTCTTGATGTCGATTTTACCGGCGTCGATGAATTTCTGGATCAGGCCGAGGTTCACAACGGCGAATGTCTTGGCGTTGTGGCGGTTAAAGCCACGCTTTGGCAGACGCTGGTAGAGGGGCATCTGGCCACCTTCGTAGCCGTTGATGGCCACACCGGAGCGGGATTTCTGACCTTTGATACCACGGCCACCCATTTTACCCAGACCAGAGCCGGGACCACGGCCAACGCGCTTTTTGCGCTTGGTTGCACCGGGATTGTCGTGAAGTTCGTTCAGTTTCATGTCGCTTCTCCTTTTGCCGGAAGACCCCGTCCAGCGACGGAAATGGGGCACGCGGCGTTGCATATGAATCGGGGCGCAAAGCTCCGACTAGCGGCGTATAGCCCCCTGCCCCGGATGGGTCAAGAAAGCATGGGGGCTGGGCCATATCTCAGAATATTGCATCTGCCTTGAAACTCTGGCGCCCGCAGCGCCGTGGTTAGTCACATCACAACCAAAACAGCGCAGTCCGCTGCGCACGTACACAGGAAGTTATGCATGTTACGCACTTTGACCCTCACCTCGACACTTGCCCTCACTCTTGGCACCACGCCCGCATGGTCCGATGGGCATGCGACGCCTACGATGGGCTATGCGCTCGTCAATGATGGGATGACACTGGTCACGATGGCCGACATTGCCAACCCGGGTGAGATTGGCACGGCAGACCTCACCACATCGCTGGACTCCATCGCCTACCGCCCTGTGACGGGTGATCTGCTGGGATTTGCCGATGGGGCTATTTACACCATTGATCCCACCACCGGTGAGCTGACAGATCTGAATGCGGCGTTCATGGATGACGCGATGATGGCCGATGGCGCAATGGTTGGGTTTGATTTCAACAACAAGATCGACGCTGTGCGCGCTGTCTCGACCGCAGGCGACAACCTCGTCTATTTCCCTGAAGGGTTTGGCGACAATGATGAGCGCGCCGGCAGCGTGCGCCGCTTTTCGTCCCTGTTCTACGCCGAGGGCGACGCGAGTGAAGGCGCAGAGCCGTCGATCTTTGCCAACGCCTACACCAACGCCATTGCAGGTGCGAAGGCCAGCGGCACGTTCCAATACGCCATCGACAGCCGCGCCAATGCTCTGGTGAGCCTGGCCAACAACGAAGGCACTCTTGCCACCATCGGCCTGATCACCGTGGACGGTGCCGCAGCCGACGTGATCCCCATGGGCGGCTTTGACATCGTCTCGCCCGAAGAGGGCACGGACGAGGCCTATGCCATCCTGCAGATCGATGGCGACGACACAGCCGGTCTCTACTCGGTCGATCTGTCAAGCGGTGCTGTGACGCTGATGGCGGACCTCGGCATGGGCGGCTTCACTGGCTTTGCGGTGTCGCAAGGCATGTAAGCCCTTTAAGAGTTCTGCCGGGTGTCCCCCAAGTCTTCTGGCAGCCCGTGCCCCCGTAGCCCCTCGCTGCGGGGGTACTTTTATGCCCAGACCTTCCCCACGGGGAAGGCGTGCGCTGCGGTAAGGTT
>JAHDDU010000046.1:0-13027 GCA_020629175.1 Flavimaricola sp.
CGCGGCTCATTCCATCATATCGAGGAAACCGTGCGCGCGCTGGTCGAAACCTTCCCGATGCTCAGCCGGTTGAAAATGCTGCGCCAGTGGGGCGGCATTGTCGATATGACGGGAGACCGGTCTGCCATCATCTCAAAAACGCCCGTCGACGGTGTCTTCGTCAACTGCGGTTGGGGCACTGGCGGTTTCAAGGCGATCCCGGGCAGCGGCTGGGCCATGGCCGAGCTGATCGCCAAGGGAGAGCCGGGGCCTCTGGCCGAAGCCTTTACCATGGACCGGTTCAAGCGCGGCCAGTTCATTGATGAAAGCGTAGCCGCCGGGGTGGCACATTAATGCCGACCGCTTTGCGGCATAAGGCAGGCTCTCGCCTACTCTCGTTGCGCAAGGGCGTAATCGGGCAGGGCCGCGCATATCTTTCCACGAGGGTAACCTTATGGAGGTAATGCTATGTCAGATCCCAACGTCAACCGCTCGGGCGGTTTCTCGACACTTCTCATTCTTGCCGTCGTCGTTATCGCAGCGATCGCGGCGTTTTGGCTCTTGGCCGGTGGCGGCGATGTTCCTAGCGCCATCGACGCGGGGGCTGAAGCGCTGGATGATGCTGCCGATACCGCAAGTGACGCGGTCGAACCCATCACCGAGTAAATTAGAGGTCTATTCCAAGCTATGGCTCAGCCATTGCGTCCAAATCTGTGCGCGGCGAACTGACAGAGAGGTTCGCCGCCTCTATGCAGATTTTGACAAAGGAATAGACCAATGACCAATTCCCCCATTCAATCAGAGCCATCGGGCCAAATGCCGGCTTTCCTAGGCCTCATCGTTGTCCCGCTGGTGTGCTTTGTGGCCGCCTGTGGCTATGGCGCGCTGGGCCCACTGATCCCGCTGATCATCATTAAAGTGCTGCTGATCGTGGTGGCCGTTGCCATCTGTGGCACTGTCGTAGGCGCGTTTAAGCGCGGGCTAGTCTTTAACGCCGTTTTGGGGCTGTTAGGCGCTGTTGCCGCCGTCGCTGGTCTTTGGTTCGGGTGGCTTTGGCAGGAGTTTGGGTTCGGCGATGCGGTCGTGCTGTACCAAGGGGGCCCGACGTTCCTCTATCAATACCTCGTCGATTTGTCGGCGGATTACACATATTCAACATCGCGCCGCGGCACGAACCTCGACGGTGGCCACGGGCGGACGATGCTCATCTGGGGCGGCGAGACGCTGCTCTTTGCGCTCACACCATTGCTGTCCGCGCTCGCGGGTAAACAAATCATGTCCAAGCTGGAAAGCATGGGCGAGGACGACTGACCAAGGCCGGGGAGGGCCGCTAATCTATGCTGACATTGCAGTGCCCCTATTGCGGGGTCGATGCAGATGAGACCGAGCTGTCGCCTGGTGGCGAGGCACATCTCAAGCGGTTTGGCCCCGGTTCGACGGACGAAGAGTTCGAGGATTACCTCTTTGCCCGCCAAAACCCCAAGGGCGTTCACTTTGAACGCTGGCGGCATGCCTATGGCTGCGGCAAATGGTTTCTTGCCGCGCGGTGCACCATGACGCTTGAGGTCTTTGGCACCTACAGCGCGCAAACCACCGAACCGCCACAGACCATCAAAGATGCCATCACGGCCAAGCGGCCTGGCTGGACATGGGGGACACTCTCATGAGTACACGTTTGGCCGAGGGCGGGATCTATCTGGACCGTAGCGAAAAGCGCACCTTTACCTTTAATGGCAAACGCCTGAGCGGCTTTGCTGGCGATACACTGGCCAGCGCCTTGCTGGCCAATGATCAGATGTTGGTGGGCCGGTCTTTCAAATACCACCGTCCACGCGGCATCGTGGCCTCTGGTGCGGAAGAGCCTAATGGGCTGGTGAACATGGGCAAGTTCGGCACCTTTGAGCCAAATCAGCGGGTCACGACGACCGAGCTGTTCGACGGTTTGCAGGCTGAGAGCCAGAACCACTGGCCAAGCCTTGAGTTCGATGTTGGCGCAATCAATGCCAAGCTCTCAAAATTCCTGCCTGCGGGCTTTTACTACAAGATGTTCATCCACCCGCGGTCGTTTTGGAAGCATGTTTACGAACCCTTCATCCGCAAATCCGCAGGTCTGGGCAAGGCGCCCAAGTCGCGGGATGAGGATACCTACGAGCATTTCCACATGCATGTGGATGTGCTGGTTGTGGGCGCTGGTGTTGCGGGCCTGACGTCCGCTTTGGTCGCTGGGCGCGCTGGGCTGCGTGTGCTGCTGGTCGAGCAGACGTCGCGCTGCGGTGGGCGTGCGCTGATTGATGGGGGCCAGATTGACGGTCTGGATGTCGCCGACTGGGTTGGCCAGACATGGGGCGAGCTGAACGCCATGCCCAATGTCACCGTGCGCACGCGGACAATGGGCGCGGGCGTTTACGACCACGGCTATGTCATCTGTTACGAGCGTCCCGGCGATCACCAGCCGGATGCGGATGGCCCCCGCCACCGGCTTTGGAATGTGCGGGCGCATCAGGTCATCACCGCCACAGGCGCCATCGAACGCCCGCTGAGCTTTGCCGGGAACGATATTCCCGGAGTGATGCTCGCCTCAGCTGTTCGGGATTACCTGACGGGCTTTGGCGTAAGTGTTGGAGATCGGGTGGTGGTTGCCACCAACAATGACGATGCCTATCGCACCGCAATCACGTTGCACAAGGCGGGCTTGGTCGTCACCGTTCTTGACGCCCGGCCAGAAGGCGCGGGCGATGCAGGGCTGCGGGCTGACGAGCTTGGCATTCCGGTTCACAAAGGGCGCGGGATCGCCAAAGTCCATGGCGGCAAGCGGGTCACATCCGTTGACGTCTGTTCTCAGGCCGGCGAAGGGGCAGTCCTTGAGAGCATCGAATGCGATGCGGTCGCCATGTCTGGCGGCTGGTCGCCCGTTGTGCACCTGTGGTCCCATTGCGGGGGCAAGCTGAATTGGGATGAGGAACACGCCATGTTCCGGCCCGATCCAGCCCGCCCGCCACTCGGCGCGAACGGCGAAGGCTTTGTCGTTCCGGCGGGGGCTGCCAACGGCGCGTTGCTGCACCACGATGTGGTGCACGACGCTTGGGCCGCGGCCTGCACGACGGTGGACACGTTGGGTGCCAAAGTCTCGGGCAAAGCGCCTGAACCGTCGGATGAAAGCACTAAGCCGATGACGCCGGTCTGGATGATGCCACAAGGGGCCAAGCGCGTACTGCGCGAGAAGGCCTGGCTGGACTACCAGAACGATGTGAAGGTCAGCGACGTGCAGCTGGCAGCGCGCGAAGGCTATGAAAGCGTCGAACACACCAAGCGCTACACGACCCTCGGGATGGCCACGGATCAGGGCAAGCTGAGTAACATCAACGGTTTGGCGACGCTTTCGGGCGAGTTGAACAAGCCCATTCCCGAGGTGGGCACCACGACATTCCGCCCACCATACACGCCAATCTCGCTGGCTTCGATCACTGGCGTTGCCAAGGGCGACTTGTTCCAGCCCGTGCGCAAAACGCCGATGCACGACTGGCATGTGGCGCATGACGCGGACTTTGAGCCTGTGGGACAGTGGCGGCGGCCCTATGCCTTTGTGCGCGATGGGGAAAGCGTGCATGACGCGGTGATGCGCGAGGTGAAGAACACCCGCCAAGCCCTTGGTTTGCTGGATGCTTCCACGTTGGGTAAGCTGATCGTAAAGGGCCCGGATGCGGGTAAGTTCCTCGACATGATGTACACCAACATGATGAGCACCTTGCCAATTGGTAAGTGCCGCTATGGCCTGATGTGTTCGGAGAATGGGTTCCTCAGCGATGACGGCGTTGTCGCCCGGATATCCGAGGATGAGTGGCTGTGTCACACCACGACAGGCGGGGCGGACCGAATTCATGCCCACATGGAAGATTGGCTGCAGTGCGAGTGGTGGGACTGGAAAGTCTATGTCACCAACGTGACCGAGCAATATGCACAGGTGGCCGTTGTTGGCCCTAACGCGCGCAAGGTTCTGGAAAAGCTTGGCGGGATGGATGTCTCGAAAGAGACGCTGCCGTTCATGCAATGGGCGGATGGAGAGATCGGCGGCTTTAAGGTCCGCGTCTATCGCATTAGTTTTTCAGGCGAATTGTCGTACGAGATCGCCGTAGATGCGGGCCATGGCCTTGCGTTCTGGGAAGCGCTGCTGGAGGCGGGCGAAGAATTTGGCGTGATGCCATACGGCACCGAATGTCTGCACATCATGCGGGCCGAGAAGGGCTTTATCATGATCGGGGACGAGACGGATGGCACGATCATCCCGCAGGACTTGAACCTCAATTGGGCGCTGTCAAAGAAAAAGGACGACTACTTGGGCAAGCGCGCGCATGAGCGGGAGTTCATGGCAGATCCAAACCGCTGGAAGCTGGTGGGACTTGAGACGCTGGATGGTTCGGTTATCCCTGATGGCGCCTATGCGGTGGCCGAGGGTGACAACGCCAACGGTCAGCGCAACACCGAAGGTCGGGTGACCTCGACCTATCATTCCCCAACGCTGGATCGCGGTATTGCGATGGGCCTTGTTCTGCATGGTCCCAAGCGCATGGGCGAAATTCTTACCTTTCCAAAGGTGGACGGTGGCGAAGTGAAAGCCAAAATCGTGGACCCCGTGTTCTACGACAAGGACGGGGAGAAGCAGAATGTCTGAGCCAGTAACAGAATTGGGCGGCAAGGTCGTCGAGGGTTGGGTTACGGTGCGTGACGCGGGGCTTTGCGGCATGATCACGCTCCGGGGCGACCTGGAGAGCAAAGCCGTCAAGGACATCTGCAAGAAGGTCACGGGGGTTGCATTCCCCAAGCCGCTGAGCGCCGGTGCTGATGGCCGCAGCGGCCTGTGTTGGATGTCGCCGGACGAGATGCTCGTCATGGTGCCATATGCTGATGTGCAGATGGCGTTGAGCGACATTCACTCCGCGCTGCAAGGCACGCATTATGCTGCGGAAAACGTCTCTGACGCGCGCAGCGTTATGTTTCTTGAAGGGGCGGGCGCACGTGAAGTTGTGGCCAAGCTTGCCCCCGTCGATCTGCACCCTGATCACTTTAAGGTTGGAGACTTCCGCCGGAGCCGCCTGGGCCAGGTCGCCGCGGCGTTCTGGATGCGCGACGAAGAGACGTTTGAGATCGTCTGCTTCCGGTCTGTCGGGGATTATTGCTTCTCGCTCTTATCCGCATCCGCAGAGGCAGGGCCTGTCAGCGTCTTTTGATGTTTTCGGGACACGAGGGCGGGCCAAACGTCCCGCCTATCTTGTCTGCCGTTGTTTTTCCTCGTTAGGATCACGGCAACAAGAACATTAAGCGGGCTGAGCAGCCCACCGAGGACAATAAAATGACGTCTGACGACGTGGTTCTGATCGCCTGCATGAAGGATGAGGGGCCCTTTATCCTTGAATGGGTTGCCTACTACAAAACGATCGGCGTTTCGCAGATCGTGGTTGTGACGAATGACTGCAGTGATGGCACGGATCAAATCCTCGACCGCTTGGACGAGATGGGCCTTGTGCGGCACGTGCCCAACCCCACCATGGTTGAGACCTTTACCAATACCGTTCAAAACGTTGCGTTGAAATACGCAGCCCTCCAGAAAGAAGTCCGTGAGGCCGGGTGGATTTTGGTTGTGGATGCGGACGAGTTCCTCAACATTCGCGTTGGCAACAACGATCTACCCAGCCTGTTCGATGCATTGGGTGCGTTTGATGCAATTTCATTCAATCAGGTTGTCTTTGGCAGCAACGGGATTGAGAAATTCGCGGATAAGCCGGTTATGCGCCAGTTTGACATGCGGTTTGAGTATGAAGCCGACCCGCGCCAGTTTCCGATGATGTATGGGCTCAAGACTTTGTCGCGCAACGATGAGGAGCTGTTCTCACGCTATTCAAACCATTTGCCGAGGCTGAAATCCAAGGCCGAAAGCAGCGTGCGTTGGCTCGATGGGTCGGGGCGCCAAATGCATCCGGACTTCGTTCAGGCTCAGCCGCGCAGCTATCCCGTTTACATGAAACGGGTCGATGTGGACGGGGTGAAGAAAGGTAAGAAGCGTCGGCAGATGTTCCCGGTAGAACCCGGAACGCATTCCGTGGGGTATGTGAACCATTACTCGCTGAGATCGCTGGAAAGTTTTGTAATGCAAAGCTTGAGAGGCGACGCCGTGAATGCAGAAGTGCGGCGGGATATCGGCTATTGGCGCAGCTATGATCGCAACGGCGTACAGGACAAAACGATTTATCCAATGTCCCGCAAGTCTGATGCGTGGCGTGAGGATTTGCTCAAAGACCGTCGCCTCGCACATTTGCACGAGCAGGCAGTCGCTTATCACCGCAAAATTTACGCGCAGATGATCAAAAAACCTGCGGTCCAGCAACTTGTCGAAGACTGCCGGGCCGAGATGGCAAAGATCGTGCGGCCCTAGCCTTCGAACCTTGTGTAGGTTTTGCCTTCGGCTGCTGTGATTTCCGCCAATTCCGCTTCGAGCACATCATCCGGCACAGTGGGCCAAGGGTCGGTCCCCTCGGGCAAAAAGCCGCCGGCCATGAGTTGTTCGTAGACGGAGGTCATATCGAATTCGCCCCACGACGTGCGCCCGGGGCGGGGAAGGTCACTGGGCACCCAATCATGTTTCAAGGCATTAACCGTGATGGCATGGCTGCCCTGAAACTGGCTGATCTGATTGGCAAAGATTGAATTGGCCTCGGCGCTGCGCCGCGCGATGACGGCAACGTGTTGGTCCTTGCGGCCCGCATAGGCAAGCAGATGCATCGGTGATCCATCAGGGGAGATGATGTGTGTGGCGGCCTGATAAAGTGCCACTTGCTCGGATTTTGACAGCTTTTGGGGATGGACAATCTCATACCCAGCTGCGCGCAGGTGTTCCTCAAGGACGGCTTCGGCCAAAAAACTCGCCCGCTTTTTGGCAAGCGCAGAGCGGGAGAGATAGACCTTCTTGGGACCTTTGGGCGTGACGGACTTGCCGGCGTGCTGGCGCATGTAGGCGCGGAAAGACGGCGTCCCCGTTTCCCAGCCACCGCCAATTCCAATCCCTTGATACGGCACATGCAGCGTTTGCACCCTCGTCGGGTCCTGCAGCACTTTCAGTGGTGCATTCACCCCGAGAGCGTTCAGCAGATCGGTCTGTACACGCACCATGTTTTCAATGTTGCCCGCGTTGGTTTTCGGCGTGAAAAGGATGCCGTCGACTTTGTTTTCGAGCACGCCCCAGGCCCAGATGCGGGCGAGGGTGTCCATCAAAAAGTGGCCAAAGTGCCCAAAGAAAGTGCCACCAAACATCCAGGTCCCTTGTAGTGTCTGGATCGTATCATCAGCAGGCATGTCGGGGACGTCATTAAACAGCCCATGGGGCCGGTAGGTGTGTGACGCGGGGATGAATGCCCCAGTTTGGTCAAAGACACCGGACCGTTGCGTTGGCGCATTTGGCAAGTCACGTTCAGGCGGGACGATAAGGCCGTTTGTGACGGTGATAATCTCTTCGCGGAGGGCATCGTTGCGAGCATATTTGGCGGGCGGCATGAGCGTTCCTGTTGATTGATCGCGACGCGCGAAAGTCCATCAGTCCACCGTTTGCGGGCCTGAAATTGGTTTGATCAGTCTATACGTATGTGCCGCGCTGCAAGTCAAACATTCCGCCGGTTTTTCGGTGTGGGGCGCAATCGCCATTGACCTTTGGCGCAACTGCCCTTTGTTATGACGCAGCAAATATCCTAACCGAAAAGAGGCCGCTATGTCCTTCTCCCTTCCCGATCTTCCTTATGCCCATGATGCTCTTGCCGCTAAAGGCATGAGCGCTGAGACGCTCGAGTATCACCACGATTTGCACCACAACGCCTATGTCACCAACGGCAACAAGGCGATTGAGGGCACCGAGTGGGCGGGCAAGTCCATGGAAGACATCATCACAGGCACCTACGACGCGAACGCCGTGGCGCAGAACGGTATCTTCAACAACATCAGCCAACTTTGGAACCACAACCAGTTCTGGGAGATGATGGGCCCAGGCGAAAGCAAGATGCCTGGTGAGCTGGAAGCCGCGTTGAACGAGAGCTTTGGCTCGGTTGATGAGTTCAAGTCGCAGTTTTCGGCTGCGGGTGCGGGCCAGTTCGGCTCTGGCTGGTGCTGGCTGGTGAAGAATGCAGATGGGTCCTTGGCTGTGACCAAGACTGAGAACGGCGTAAACCCATTGTGCTTTAACCAGACAGCACTTTTGGGCTGCGATGTTTGGGAGCATTCCTACTACATCGACTTCCGCAACAAGCGGCCTGCATATCTGACGAACTTCCTCGACAACCTCGTCAACTGGGAGAACGTTGCCTCGCGCATGTAATCTTCGCCGGAATGTTTTTTGGGCCGCTCCATGATGTGGGGCGGCCTTTTCTATGCGAGGGCTGATTGCAGCATGCTATCGAGAGTGGGGACATCATTCACCACCGTGATAAACTCCATCAGCGAGGCGTCGGCAAAGCCCTGTTCAATGACGTGGGTGATGAGGGTCACCAGCGGCGACCAGTAGCCATTTGTGTTCAGCAGGTAGATCGGTTTGTCGTGCAGACCGAGCTGCCGCCACGTCAGCACTTCAAACAGTTCATCCAGTGACCCCGCGCCGCCGGGGAGGACGACGACCGCGTGGGCGTTCATGAACATCACCTTTTTGCGCTCATGCATGGTTTCAGTGATGATGAAAGTGTCCAGTCCGGCGCGCCCGACCTCACGCTCAAACAAATGGGTGGGGATGACGCCGAAGGTACGCGCGCCAGCGTCCTGCGCTGCCGCGGCGACCCGACCCATCAGCCCAACATCGCCCGCGCCATAAACCAGCTGCCAGCCATTGCGGCCCAGCATCGCGCCGGTATCCTCCGCCGCCGTTGCATAGGCAGGATCGCCCCCATCGCGAGAGCCGCAGTAGACGCATACAGAGCGAAGATCAGTCATTGCTATCTGTCCAGATGTGTTTTGACCGGTTGTAACGGTGTTGCTAGGGTTGCTCAACAGCACGGACCGGCCGTTAGGCCTTGGGGGGATACGTGACGCGGACACATAAAGTTGCGGGTGTATTTTTAGCGGGTGTCGTGGTTTTTGGTGGCTGGATTGCTTGGACACTCTCGACAGCGAATCTTGCGCCGCCCATCGGACTGCCCCCTGAACCTGATCCGCTCGATGTAAGTATTGAAGCGCCTGCCGAAAGTACTCTTGAAGAACAGGTTAGTGCAGGGTTTGATATTGTCCGAATTGAACCTGATGGCGCAGGCCTTGTGGCCGGGACGGCACCAGCCGAAGCGGTTGTGTCAGTGATTGTCGAGGGCGAGGACATCGCACAAACCGTCGTCGATGATAGCGGGTCTTTTGTCACTTTTGTCGACATCATCCCGACGGATGCGCCGCAGGTTTTGCAACTGGCCGTTGACGGTGTCCTGACGCAAGACCGCGTCATCCTCGCGCCGATGCAAGCCCGGCCGCTTGACGCTCCGATCACCGATGCCAGCCCGGATGTGACTGGGATCACAGACCGCATCGATGTGAGTGTTGCCGACACCGTTGATGAGCCGGCGTCTGATTTTGCACAGGTTGCTGCGGCTGAGCCACGTGAAGTGTTTGATAGCGATTTAGAGCGGGTGACGCCGGACAGCCTTGCGGTACCGTCGCTCGACGTGGAAAGCGAGGCGCTCGACACGCCGCTCCCAGTGGAAGGCGTGGGGAGCGAGGTTGCGGGACCCATGCAGCCCGACGTTGAGGCATTGACCGCGCCCTTGCCCGCCTTGCTGGCCACGGATGAAGGCGTTCGCGTGTTGCAGCCCGCTTTGGCAGAAGGTGCTAGCGCCGGAGAATTGCGCACCGTCTCGCTCGATACGATTTCATACGATGCGGCAGGGGACGTCGTGCTGGGCGGACGGGCGTCTGCCCAAAGTGCGGTTCGGGTCTATCTGGATGATGCCTTTGTGATGCAATCACTCGTCGCGTCGGACGGCACTTGGAACATCGCACTCGCCGGTATCACACCTGCAGTCTACACTTTGCGCGTTGATCAGGTGGACGGGGATGGGACTGTCGCCAGCCGCATCGAGACGCCGTTCCGGCGCGAGGAACGGGCAACGCTGGCCGCCGTTCTGGCCGAGGATTTGGCTCAGCCCAACGTCGAGATTGCGGTGCGCACCGTGCAGCCGGGCAATACCCTGTGGGGCATCAGCAGCGAGCGCTATGGCGACGGCGTGCTTTACGTGCAGGTGTTTGAGGCCAATCGCGATCTGATCCGTGATCCGGACCTAATCTACCCTGGTCAAATCCTGCGGTTGCCGGATCAGACGGAGTAGGGGCTGGTCATTCCGGCGTTGCCGTCCTAGGTACGAGGACTGACCAAGCCAGGAGCCCCGATGCGCCGACTGTCCAAGACCTCTGCCAATCTCAACAACGACCAAATTCAGGGCATGGCGGTGATCCGCAAGGTGATCCCCTATCTCTGGCCGGAGGGTGAGACAGGGGTTAAGGTTCGGGTTGTGGCAGCCGTTGCCATGCTGTTTTTGGCCAAGGTTATCGCGGTGACGACACCACTGTTTTACAAGTGGGCGGTCGATAGCTTGGGCGGCGAGGCCACCGCGCCTGCAATGTTCCTAGCACTTGGGGCCGTAGGGCTGACGGTGGCTTATGGCATGGTGCGGTTGATGAACGTGGGCTTTCAGCAGCTGCGCGATGTTATCTTTACCCCCGTCGGCCAACGTGCGCTGCGCAAGCTCGCCTTTGAGACCTTTAACCATATTCACCGCTTGTCGATGCGGTATCATATTACGCGCAAGACGGGCGGGCTTAGCCGGATCATTGAGCGCGGTGTGAAGGGTGTCGAGTTCCTTTTGCGGTTTTTACTGTTCAGCATCGGCCCGCTGATCCTCGAGCTGGTGATGATCATGGGGGTGCTGTTTTTCCTGTTTGATGCGAGCTATTTGTTCGTCGTGCTGATCACGATCAGCCTTTACGTTTGGTTTACTTTTGCCGTCACCGAATGGCGGGTGAAAATCCGCAAAGTGATGAACGAGCAGGATACCGACGCCAATCAAAAGGCGATAGACAGCCTGCTGAACTTTGAAACGGTGAAGTATTTTGGCGCAGAGGCCCGCGAGGCGGCACGCTATGACGAGGCGATGAAGGCCTATGCCGCAGCGGCGATCAAGACGAACTATTCGCTTGCCTTCCTTAACTTTGGACAGGCGTTTCTGATCACTGCCGGGCTGGTTGTGGTGATGGTGTTGGCTGCCATTGGGGTCCAAAACGGCACGCTGACAGTGGGCGATTTTGTGATGGTCAACGCCTATATGATCCAGATTACGATGCCGCTGAACTTTCTGGGCACAGTCTACCGCGAGATCCGGCAGGCGCTGATTGATATGGGCGACATGTTCGATTTGTTAGAGCAGCCTGCCGAAGTTTTGGACAAGCCGGACGCCAAGGTTCTGAATGTACAAGGAGGTCATGTCGCCTTGCGGGATGTGCACTTTGGATATGACGCCGAGCGCCCGATCCTGAAAGGCATCGACCTTGATGTGCCTGCCGGTCAGACGGTGGCGATCGTAGGCTCTAGCGGGTCGGGCAAATCCACGATCGGACGCCTGTTGTTCCGGTTTTACGACGTCACCGGCGGTGCGCTGACAATTGATGATCAGGACGTACGTGACGTGACGCAAGACAGCCTGCATGCGCAGATCGGGGTCGTCCCGCAGGACACGGTGCTGTTCAATGACACGATACGCTACAACATCGGCTATGGCCGGGACGGCGCGGCCCAGTCCGAGATAGAGGCCGCAGCAAAGGCTGCTCGCATTCACGATTTCATCGTGGCGCTGCCGGATGGTTACGACACGACGGTGGGCGAACGCGGGCTAAAACTATCGGGCGGCGAGAAACAACGGGTCGGGATTGCGCGGACGTTGCTCAAGAACCCGCCCATACTGCTGCTCGATGAGGCGACGAGCGCGCTGGATACTGAAACCGAGATGGACATTCAGGCCGAGCTGAAGGCGATGGGCGAAGGGCGCACGGTGATCACCATCGCGCACCGTTTGAGCACCATCGCGGATGCGGACCGAATTGTCGTGCTGGAGAATGGCGTCATCGTTGAAGAGGGGCGCCATGATGACCTGCTCGCCCGCGATGGCCGCTACGCCCACCTGTGGAATCGGCAGTCTGAGGATGAGGCGGCGTAACGGAACGGTGATGCGATCTACGTAAATGAATTGCGGCGGCCACAGGGGCCGCCGCATTTGTTTTCAGGATGCGCCAGTCTTCACTCCGCTGCTCGGAGCGTCGGCGTCACGGGGGCGGGCTGCTGCGCAGGCTCTTCGTCATCAGTCCAGATAAACTCAGCGGCCTTGACCCGTTTGGCCTTGCGGTTGACGGCCCAATCACGCGCGGCGCGGCTGGAACGGCCAAGTGACAGGGCACCCAGCAGCCGGGCTAGAGCAAGAGCGTAGCTGGTCGCCCAGACGCGGATTGCGAGCATGGCAGGCGTGAACACCAGCGTCAGCACCGTCGCGATGCCAAGGCCGAAGACCACGGCGGTGGCCAGCTGTTTCCACCAGAGCGATGTCGGGCTGTTCAGCGTGTAACCGCCACCAAAGAAATCGACCGACAGGCCGAACATCATCGGAGCCAGGCCCGCCATCGTGGTGATCGTGGTCAGCAGCACGGGGCGAATACGGTCCTGTGCCGTGCGCGCAATCGCCTCGGTCCGGGGCATATAGGCCGAGTATTCCTGATAGGTGTCGATCAACACGATGTTGTTGTTCACCACGATCCCGGCCAGCGCCACGATACCCGTGCCTGTCATGATGATTGAGAAGGGCTGGTCCATCACCAACATGCCGATCAAAACGCCGGTTGTAGAGAGGACCACCGCCAGCAACACAAGGATCGAATTATAAACCGAGTTGAACTGCGCGAGCAGGATGATGAACATCAGGCCCAATGCACCGGCAAAAGCCTGCGCGAGGAACGCGCCGGATTCAGCCTGATCCTCTTGATCGCCAGTCCATTCCCA
>JAHDDU010000046.1:13127-22635 GCA_020629175.1 Flavimaricola sp.
GCGCGAGGAACGCGCCGGATTCAGCCTGATCCTCTTGATCGCCAGTCCATTCCCAAGACACAGACGCAGGCAGGGGATCGGTTTCGAGCCATTCGGTAAGGCGCTCAATCCGCTCGTTGGGGTTGACGACTTCGCGTGTGATGGCGATGGAGGTGCCGTCCTCGGCCTGTTCCTCGAGGCTCTGATCGGCCAGTGACTGAAGCTCGGTCAGCGTTGCGCTGTCGTTCGTGCTGACGACGTCGAAGTATGCGACAAGGTCGTCCGCAAAGAGGCTCAGCGGGAAGCTTTGCGGCGTCGTGATCGCCACGTCATAGCTTGCCTGTGATGCGTTCACTGCCTCGGTCACATCTGAAGCCAGAACGGAATAGAGGTTCTCGGTCAGCACATCCTCAGGCGCCTTGAACCCAGTGCCGTCGGGATCAGGGTCGTCGCCGTTCGTAATCGCCTCTTCGATGGTGGCCATGAGGGCCAGTTGCTCGTCGCTCGCCATGTCTTCTGACAAAATGCGATCAAAGGTCAGGTTCACAAACCCTGCCTCCGCATCCGCTTTCACGTCAAAGTACCGCTGCTGGTCGATCCGGTTGATTTCGGCCAGGCGGGCGACGGGTTCGCGGGTGATGAAGTTGGACAGCGGGATCAGACCTGACGGCGTGCGGACGCGCAGGCTGTCGAGCGTTGACAGCACCCGATCCTGCTCGGGCAAGCGAACGCGGATTTCGATCTCTTCGTCACTGCTGTCGACGCGCATCGTGTCCAAAAGTATCCCGCGCGTTACCAATTGGACCATGCCGCCCACAGTAGCCACATCGGCGCCGTAGCGGCCAGCGGCCTCAACGTCGACGTCAATTTGCCAGTCGATGCCGGGCAGGGGCAGGGTGTCCTCGATCAGCGTCAGGCCGGGCAGCTCCTCAAACTGGGCGCGAGCAATCAGCGTGGCCTCTGTCAGATCATCCCAATTGTTGCCCATCAGGCGCAGGTGGATCGGCTTGGACGCGCCGGGGCCTTGTGCGAGGTTCAGGATTTCGGTCCGAATGCCGGGGAGCAGTTCCAACCGCGACTGAAGTTCGGCCATGATCGCGTTGCCGCCCAGTGAGTTGATGTCGAGGTCGTTCTCCTCGGCAAAGGCAGGGCGGTCCTCCCATGGGACCATCTCGATCTGAAGCTGACCGATGGCATCGCTTGGGCCGCCAGCACCAGCGGTGTTCTGGTTCAACCCGCCAGCGCCAGCAAAGGCAAAGACGGACTGGATGCCGGGAACCTGCAGGGCGACCTGCTCGGCCCGCTCAACAAGCCGGTCCTTCTCTTCGATCGAGAGGTTGCCGCGGGCCTGAACGTAAACGATGGACTGCTCTGGCTCGGTTTCGACAAAGAACTCCACGCCAAGGTTGTTCTGGCCAAAGTAGCTGAACGTGCCCATGACAAAGACAAAGACGGTGGCCACAGTGACCAGTGGCATCACCGGGTTGCCGGTCAACAGGCGGATGAAGCTGCCAAAGAGTGAGCGTTTGTAGCCCGAGCGCACCTTGCCGCGCCGCTCGGTTGAGCGGGCGAGGTTGATGAAGAGCGTGGCGAGCACACAGCCAAATGCAAAGAGGAACAGGCCGGGCAGGCGCAGCGACAACCAATCGGTGCCCACGGGCTCTGGCCCAAAGGCTCCGGGGTTAAAGGCGAGGACGACACCGGCGGCCATCACGGCCAAGGCTGGAAGGACCAGTAGCATGCGCAACCAGCGCGGCAGGAACCATTGCACGCCAGCGTAGGCACGGTCGACCAACCGGGCAAAGCGACCAATGACACCGCCAAGGACGGGCAGGTAGATCAGCGCCACGACGAGCGAGGCGGAGAGCACGAAAATCAATGTTACCGGCAGCATGCCCATAAACTGCCCCGGCACACCCGGCCAAAACAGCATCGGCAGGAAAGCACAGAGCGTTGTGGCGGTGGAGGAGACAACGGGCCAGAACATCCGCTTGGCGGCCTCGGTATAGGCCTGCATCGGGCCGGAGCCTTCCTGCACCCGTTTGTCGGCATATTCGACGACCACGATTGCGCCGTCCACCAGCATGCCCACGGCGAGGATCAGGCCAAACATCACAATGTTTGAAATGGTGATCCCCATGACCGCAAGGAGCGCGAAACACAAAAGGAACGACGTCGGGATCGCAAAGCCCACGAGAAGCGCTGGCCGCAGACCGAGCGAGGCGAGGACGACGATCATCACCAGCGCAATTGCCGTTAGCACCGAGCCTTCAAGCTGGCTCACCATCGAACCCACTTCGCGGCTCTGGTCGTTAGACGTGCCTACGTTGATCGCCGCTCGCAGCTCTTCGGGCCAAGTGGCGCGCTCGGCCTCAACCGCTTCGCGGACAAGGGCGGCGGTGTCGATGAGGTTAAAGCCTTTGCGCTTGACCACTTGCAGGGCCACAGTTGTTTCGCCGTTGTAGCGGGCGGTGCTTTCGCGGTCTTCAAACGTCAGTCGGATTGCTGCAAGATCGCCGAGCGTGACGACACGGTCGCCTTCGGTTTTGACAGGCAGGTCGTAGATGTCGCGCGGCTCGTCAAAGGACGATGGGATTTTGACGGCAAAGGCGCCTTGCTCCGTCTCAACCGTACCTGCGGCGATCAACAGATTGTTCTGCGTGACCACGTTGATCAGCTCGGCTGCGGTGACGTTGTAGGCCTCAAGCCGCAGCGGGTCGATCACGACCTCGAGCATTTCGTCGCGTTGTCCCGTGAGCGAGGCCTCAAGTACAGCGTCGATGCCTTCGAGCCTGTCCTGCAAATCTTTGGCAACGTCGATCAGCGTGCGTTCAGGCAGTTCGCCCGTCAGGTTCACGATGATGATCGGAAATTCGGAAAAGTTGATCTCGTTAATTGAATAAGTCTCGGCCCCCGCCGGGAACTGCCCTTCGGCGTTGTTCATCGCGTCGCGGACATCGGCCATGATCTTGGTCTTGTCCCACCCGAACTCAAACTCAAGCGCGACACCGGCATAGCCTTCGGCCGCTGTCGCCGACATGGATTTCAGACCGTCAAGATCGGCCAGCTCTGTTTCCATCGGTCGCACGAGCAGAGTCTCGGAGTCTTCTGCCGAAATGCCGGGGAAGGGGACCGAGACGAAGAGCGCCGGGATTTCGATGTCGGGCTCGCCTTCTTTAGGGAGGCCAACATAAGCCGTGCCGCCCGCGATCAGCGAGAGCAACACAAAGGCGATGATCATGCGGGCGCGGGAGGCTGCCCAATCGACGATGCCGGTCATTCGGAATCCTCCAGATGCGGATCAACGGTGACGCCGTCGATCACGTATTCTTGGCCGATGGTGATAATCGTGGCCTCTTGGGGCAGGCCGGTTACCCAGACACCCTCGACAGTATCGCGAATGATCTCGACACCCACAAAGGTGGTGATGTTTTGCGCGTCTACGGTGCGCACGCCCAGGTCGCCGTCATCGTTGAGCGTCAGCGAGGATTGCGGCAAGAGGTGTGCGTCCTGCCCCTCGGCGGCGACGATGATGTCAGCGGTTTGACCATCGCGGATGGCGAGATCCGGGTTCGGGACCTGAATCTCGAGGCGGAAGGTGCGGGTCAGATCGTCTCCACGCCGCGACAGGAAGGTTACGGTGCCTTGCAGCTCTTCGCCGGAAGTGAGCCGCGCACCGGCCATAGCGCCGACTTGCACCTCATTCACGTCAATTTCGGGGACGAAACCCACGAGTTTGATTGGGTCCAGCTGGATGATCGTGGCACAGGGGGCGCCTGGTTGCATAAGGCTGCCAAGCTCTGCGGTGTCGGTCTCCAGAATTCCGGCGAAGGGCGCGCGGATGGTCAGGCGTTCAATCTCGCGCTCGGCAGCGGCGACACCGGCCTCCGCGGCTTCGATCCCGGCTTCTGCACTGGCGATCCCAGCCTCGGCCCGGCTCAGGCCGGCTGTAGCGGCCTCGAATGCGGCCTCAGCGCTGATCAGCTGTGTTTCAGAGGCAAAGCCGTCCTGACTCAGCCTGCGGGCGTTGCTGAGATTGATCTCGGTCTCTCGGACCCGGGCGTTCGCCTCTGCGATTGCGGCCATAGCCTCTGGCACCCGGCCTTGGGCCTCGGCCAACCGCGCGCGGGCTTCGGCCAGCGTGGCCTGCCGTGTGCCGGGGTCGAGCTCGCACATGATGTCACCCGCCTCGACCAACGCCCCTTTGCGCAGCGGCTCTGAAACCACCTGACCTGAGGTCTCAGAGGCAACGGCCACTTCCCGCGCCGCCTCTGTTCTGCCGCGCAGGATCACTGCGCTGTCCACTGTTTCAGCCACTGAATTCATCACGACGACCCGCACAACCCGAGCGGGCTCTTCCGCCGTCTCCTCGACCGAAGCCTCAACAACCTCGGGCTCATCCGATTGTGCATAAGCGGCGAGCGTGTCTCGCTCAAACACGATCATGTACAACGAAAAGGCCACAAGGAGGGCGAGGAGGAGGGGTGTCGTTTTCATAACTGCCTCTTGGCGTGCATAGCTCGATACCGGGAAAATGCCCGGCAACTGTGTCTGATATATGGTCGTACGCTAAACTGACTAGTTCAGATTACAAATTTTTCGCGATTTTCTCAAGGGCCATTTCGCAGGTGCAGCAATGGCACCCGTCTTGTGGCTCTTGGCATTTCTGGTCGCTGTGCGATATGGAGTGGCAACGAAATTCTGAAGCGGCCCGGACGGGGGGGCGCAGGGGGCAATTGTGAGCGACACAGACAGCTTTATTGATGAGGTCAGCGAAGAGGTTCGTCGCGATAAACTCTACGGATATCTGCGCCGCTATGGCTGGATTGCAGTTCTGTTGATCTTGGGCCTTGTCGGCGGGGCGACCTACAACGAATGGTCGAAAGCGCAGGCCGCTGAAGCAGCTCAGGCGCTCGGCGATCAGTTACTGGACGCGCTGGAGGTCGAAGATCCGGAAAGCCGCGCTTCTGCCTTGAGTGAGATCGAGACGGAGACAGGTGCTGGCGCCGTGGTCGCGCTATTGCAGGCAACCGAGCAAGAGCGTTCGGGGGATGTTGAGGGGGCGATTGCGACGCTTGATGCCTTGGCCGCTGACAGTTCGCTGGGCCGCGAATACCGCGACCTCGCACAGCTGAAGTCGCTGTTGCTGTCTGATGGTATTGCCGAGCCCGACGTGCGCCGCGCGGGGTTTGAGGCCATGGCCGTTCCGGGCCAGCCTTATCGCCTGCTGGCGCTTGAACAGCTGGCGCTTCTCGACGTGGCAGCGGGTGAGACGGCCGCCGCAGTTGAGACACTGACCAGCATTGTCGAGGATGCAGAAGTCACCGGAACACTGCGCGACAGGGCGCAGGGTCTGATCATCGCCCTGGGTGGTTCGGCGGATGCCGCGACGGAATAAGACTGGACGCGGTGCCGTGAAGTGGTGTCAAATCAGGCTAAACACGCAAAAAGATGGGTGGCAACATGGCAGGCAATGAGGTGACGGGACGCGGGCGGTCTCTCAAACATGGGGTGGTAGGACTTGGCCTGCTCGGTCTGCTTGCGGCCTGCGCGGAACCCGAAATCATCCTGCCCGGCGAACGGCTCGATCTGCGCGACGGGCTGCCAGTTGCGGCGAGCCCGGATGGGCTGAACGCGACTGCGGTGCCTCTTCCCGCCCCGCGCGTGAATGCGGAATGGACGCACCGTGGTGGTGATGCCGACCGCCGGGTTACGCACCCAGCATTGGGTCCCGCTCTGACACCGCTCTTTTCAGTCGACATCGGCGCAGGCAACAGCCGCCGCGCCCGCATCACATCTGACCCTGTTGTCGGCGGTGGCCGCATCGTCACGCTGGATGCAGGCGCCATTGTCACAGCCACGGGCCTCGACGGTCAGGTGCAGTGGACGGCCGATGTCACGCCACCAAATGATGGCGCGCGTGAGGCTTCGGGCGGCGGCGTCGCACTGGGGGCCACGCAGGTTTACGTCAGCACCGGCTTTGGCCGCGTCGTGGCGCTTGATGCGGCGTCGGGTGCGGTCAACTGGGTGCAGGATCTTGACGCGCCCGGCAGCGCTGCGCCGACCGTTGCGAACGGTTTGGTCTATGTGGTGGCCCGCGATGGACGCGCTTGGGCCATTGATGAAGCACAGGGCCGCGTTGCATGGCAATTGACCGGGACACCATCGGGGGCCAACCTTGCAGGCGGCTCGGGTGCTGCGGTGACAAGCGAGATTGCAGTGATCCCGTTCCCATCCGGCGAAGTCATTGGTGCCTTCCCGCAGGGCGGTCTGCGCCGCTGGTCGAGCGTGATCGCGGGCGAGCGCTCGGGCGAGGCGGGGGCTGTGGCCGCCACCGACATTGCCAGCGACCCGGTAATTGACGGCGCAACAGTCTACGCAGGCAACATGTCAGGCCGCGTTGTGGCCATGAACGTGGCCAATGGCGAAAGGCTGTGGACGGCAACAGAAGGGGCTACGAGCCCGGTCTGGCCCGTTGGCGGCTCGGTCTTTCTGATCAACGATCTCAACCAGCTTGTCCGCTTGAACGGTTCCAACGGTGTGCCCGTCTGGCGCACGCAACTGACCGAGCAGGAGGAGCGTCGCTGGTTCCAGCGCATTACGGCGCGCCCCGTGCATTATGGCCCGATCCTTGCCGGTGGGCGATTGATCGTGGCTTCGTCTGACGGCGTGCTGCGGCAGTTTGATCCCAACAGCGGCGCGTCTCTCGGCGATATCGCGCTGCCCGGCGGTGCCGCATCGCACCCAGTCGTGGCGGGCAATACGCTCTACGTCATCAGTCGGGATGGACGATTGCACGCATATCGCTAAGGGTGTATGCGCGGCCTCTGATCTGATGGATGCGTGACCGATGACCTTTACCCTCGCTATTGTGGGCCGCCCGAATGTGGGCAAATCCACATTGTTCAACCGCCTCGTCGGCAAAAAACTCGCGCTGGTCGATGACCAGCCGGGCGTGACGCGTGACCTGCGCGAAGGGGCGGCGCGCCTGATGGACTTGCGCTTTACAGTGCTGGACAGTGCCGGGCTCGAGGATGCGCAGGATGACAGCCTGCAAGGCCGGATGCGCCGCCTGACCGAACGCGCGGTTGAGATGGCAGACGTTTGCTTGTTCCTCGTCGACGCGCGCGCAGGTGTCACGCCAACTGATGAAGTCTTCGCGGACATTCTGCGCAAGAAAAACGCCAATGTCATTCTCGCCGCGAACAAGGCCGAAGGCAAAGCCGGGCAGGCGGGCTATCTTGAAGCCTTCTCTCTCGGTCTCGGTGACCCGATCCAGCTCTCTGCTGAACATGGAGAGGGGCTGGATGATCTGTATGACGAGCTGCGTCCCCTGTCGGACGCCTTTGAAGAGCGCGCAGCCCGCGACGCGCCGGATGTAGATGTCGAAGTCACGGACGAAGACGATGATGCCCCGCGTGTACCAACCCGCGCCAAACCATTGCAAATCGCGGTTGTGGGCCGTCCGAATGCGGGCAAATCCACTCTGATCAACAAAATTATTGGTGAGGAACGCCTGCTCACCGGGCCTGAAGCCGGGATCACACGTGACGCGATCTCGGTGCAGCAGGACTGGGGCGGTGTGCCCATGCGCATCTTTGACACCGCCGGTATGCGTAAAAAAGCGAAGGTCGAGGAAAAGCTCGAAAAGCTCTCGGTCTCGGATGGCCTGCGGGCGGTCAAATTTGCCGAAGTGGTGGTCGTCCTCCTCGACGTGGAAATCCCCTTTGAGCAGCAGGACCTGCGCATCGCAGATCTGGCCGAGCGCGAAGGACGCGCCGTTGTGGTCGCCGTCAACAAATGGGACCTCGAGGACGAGAAACAGGAAAAGCTCAAAGAGCTGCGTGAGGCTTTTGGCCGACTTCTGCCGCAATTGCGCGGCGCACCGATGGTGACGGTCAGCGCGAAAACCGGGCGCGGGCTCGACAGACTGCAAGGTGCCATTATGCGCGCGCATGAGGTCTGGAATCGCCGCGTTACCACCTCGCAGTTGAACCGCTGGCTGACCGGCATGTTAGAGCAGCACCCACCCCCCGCACCGGGCGGTCGTCGCATCAAAATGCGCTATGCCACACAAGTAAAAACCCGGCCTCCGGCCTTTGTGGTCATGACGTCGTTCCCCGATCAGGTGCCAGCGTCTTACACGCGATATCTGGTCAATGGCTTGCGCGAGGATTTCGACATGCCGGGCACGCCGATCCGGTTGACCCTACGGGATCAGGGGGAGAAGAACCCCTACAAAAACAAGAAGAAAGCCCAGCCGTCGCGCCTGTCCAAACATCTGTCGGGAAACAAGGGCAAGCCATAGCGGCCCGCACCCTGACTTCTTTGGGCCATTACCCCCGCCGGAGGCTGCACACCGCTAAACAGCGGGTGCTCTGGCGATATTGCGCGCAAGCGTAAGACCAATCACCACAATTCCCACGCCCGCAGCAATCGCCACGCCTGTGACGCCTGCAAGGTTGGCCACGATGATCCCGACCAGCGCCCAAATGACAGTCGCACCGTACTCAGGCGCGGTTTTGACGCGGTTCTGAACGGTCAACGCGACGAGCAATGCGGCCCCAACGGCGGCATAGGCCCAGCCTATCTGATCAAACACGAGGCCATAGCCCGCAGCGGTGCTGCCCAGCGAGACAAAGCTCGCGGCGGTCAGCCAGCCTGCATAGATCGCGACTGGCGCTTGAAAGAGCCAGCGGTCGTGCCGCGGTCCGCGCAAAACCGCCAGAATGGCAAAGCCCGCCATCGCAAAGATCATCACAGTGGCGGCGACGGCATTCTGGTTGGCCACCATGAGCCACGGGGTGCCGATCAAGAGGCTGATGATCAGCGGTGTGCGCGCCCGCTCCCAATCGGGGTCGTCGACGCGCAGTGCGAGGCCGTAGGTCGCGGACAAAAACAGCCATGCGTAGATCAGCCCCCAAATCGCGAAGGCATAGCCCGCAGGCTGCACAGGAGGGTTAATCTGTGGGATTGGCAACTGATTTTCGCTGAACCCCATGAACGGGTCCGTCAGCAGCGGTGAGGCGATGAACGTCACGGTGAAAAGGAAGGTGAGGGCGGCTTTGAGATCTGTCATAACAGTGAAACGTCCTTGACTGGCCATTGGTTCAAAAACTCCGGGATCCCGGACTTGCGCGTGGACACGCTAGCCCGCAATCTGGGGCTATTTGAGGGGAAACCATGAAGCGTATTGCCATATTCATGGACGGCACCTGGAACCGCCCGGATGCGGAACACCCGACAAATGTACTGCGACTGTCGCGCGCTGTGCAGCATCACGATGCAGATGGAAACGACCAGGTGGTGATTTATTCTGCGGGCGTCGGGTCAGGCCGGGGCAACACGGCGCTTGGCCGTTGGCTGGACCGGACGCTTGGCGGAGCGCTTGGCTGGGGCCTATTGGAGATCATCGAGGACGTTTATCGGCAGCTGATTTTTCTCTACGAGCCGGGAGATGCCATTTACATCTTTGGCTTTTCCCGCGGTGCCTTTGCGGCGCGCTCTCTGGCCGGGTTGATCCGCTCGT
>JAHDDU010000081.1 GCA_020629175.1 Flavimaricola sp.
AGCAGAGCGCTCATAACGCTTTGGTTGCGGGTTCAAGTCCTGCCGGGCCTACCACTCCATCCGATAATGCCAACATCAAGCCAGGTTTGGCTTTTGTGATCTGCCACGCCCTGTCACTTTGCGCGAAAATTTCAGCAAATTCAGCCATGTTCGACGGCTCATCGGCAATCAATACCGCGCCCCCAAACGTAACGTGCTTGAGCAGGCGGCCAAGAAGTCCCAGCCGAACACCCCGATCCAACATGTGCAACGTACGATCAATCAAGAGCAGATCAAATTCGCCCTCGACAGGATATTCCGCAACGTCAGCCACGACCCCCACGATGGATAACCCCTCTCTCGCAGCCACCTGATTCATCGCTTTGATACCATGTGGCGACAGATCGATGCCAATGACGCTATGCCCCCGCCGCGCCAGAAACACCGCATCGCGGCCCTGCCCGCAGCCAATATCAAGCACCCGCGATGGCCGGTTCAAATAGGTGTCAAAGATTGCCACAACAGAAGGCGTCGGCGCGCCGAGGGCATCCGGAGTTTCGCGGTAGAGCGCATCGTAATCATAAGCCATATGGCAACTCTACGCACAGACCGGACGCCTTGGCTAAGTGAAATATTCCGTGAGCAGACACACCGTGTTTGTCGTTGACACATCGCCCCGACACGCCAAGAAACACCCTCATGACCCGGCCAATCCTCTACTCATTCCGCCGTTGCCCCTACGCCATGCGCGCGCGTCTGGCGATCGCCGAGGCGCAAATTGCCTGCGAATTGCGCGAGGTTGTCCTGCGCGACAAACCAGCAGAGATGCTCACGGCATCTCCAAAGGGCACGGTGCCGGTTCTGATAACACATAATGGTGTGATCGACGAAAGCCTCGACATCATGCTTTGGGCGTTGCGCCAGAACGATCCAAACGGCTGGCTCGACGTCCCCGACAGCGGTTGGACTCTGATCAAAACGTTTGACGGCCCCTTCAAAGCGGCTCTCGATCACACAAAATACGCAAGTCGCCACCCCGAGATTGATACGTCTCAAGAACGGGCGAAGGCTGTGTCGCTTTTGACAAAACTGGATGAAGACATTGGGACAAACCCATGGATTCATGGAGAAACGATCAAAATTTCGGATATGGCGATTATCAATTTTGTCCGACAGTTCGCGATGATCGACAAAGCGTGGTTTGACACCCAACCCCTGCCCAATGTGATCCGCTGGCTGGACGGTTACCTCGCCTCCACCCGGTTCACATCGATGATGCAAAAGTACCCGCAATGGCATCCCGGCGACCCCATCACCGCGTTCCCCGGCTAACGGGCCAGCACCAGATCCGCCTGCAACCCGCCCAGGCGCGCGCTCTGCCCCAGCCGCAGCATCCCGCCATGGGCGCGGGCCACATCAGACACGATGGCAAGGCCAAGCCCGACGCCGCTGCCAAGGTCCTGATTGCGCGACGGGTCCAGCCGAGCGAATGGTTTCACAGCCTCTTCGCGTTGCTCTTCCGGAATGCCCGGCCCGTCGTCCTCTACTGTGATCCGAACAGACCGCTCGCCGATCTGCAGCGACACCAACGCCTGCGTTCCATAGCGCAACGCATTGCCGATCAGGTTCTCAACCGCTCGGCGCACCGCCATATCGCGCAGCGGCACCGGATCGGCAGTCCCTGTCACCGCACCAAGTGAGACAGGCTGCCCAACACGCTGACATTCCTCGACAATACCCGTAACCAACCCTGCCACATCCACCGGCTGCACATCGTCTCCCGCGTCCCCTCGCGCGAAATCGAGAAACCCATCCAGCAGCCGCTGCATCTCGTCCACATCGCGTTTGAGCGGTCCGGCCTCGGCATCGTCCAGCATCGAGAGCCCAAGGCGCATTCGGGTCAGCGGCGTCCGCAGATCATGACTGACCCCTGACAGCATCATCGTGCGCTGCTGCGTCTGCCGCTCAATCCGTGCCCGCATGTCAAGGAACGCCGTCCCTGCAATCCGCACTTCGGCCGCACCAGAGGGCGAAAACGGCACCATGCGCCCTTTGCCAAAAGCTGTCGCTGCGGCGGCCATTCGCTTGATCGGGCGCAGCTGATTGCGCAGGAAAAAGAAGGAGATAACGGTCAGCAACGCCCCTAGAACAATCATCAAAACAATCAGCTGGTGCGGATTGCTCGCCGATACCCGCTGACGGCTGAACGAGACCTCCATCGATCCCTGAGGCACCTCAAGCCAGACCCGCACCCCGCGCGTCCCCAACAGCGCCACATCTAGCAACGCGGGGACCTCAGCGGCGAGGCTCTCGGTCACAAAACCTCCGGCAAGATCATAAAACACCCGATTGTGGACGCTGGGATCCACCTCCGCAGGCAAAACCACATCCAATTCCAGCGGCGCGCCCAGCGCTTCCGCACGCGCCCGTGCTTGCGCCACAGAGGGGGCCGCCGCCACTTCCGAGACCAGAAAGTTCAACTCCAGTGCCACGGACCGCGTCATCTGCCGTGTCACGCCTTCAAAATGGCGCTGCACAAAGCTGATGGAAATCACCAGTTGCAGCGTCAAAACCGGCAGCAAAAGGATCAGCAGCGCCCGCCCATAAAGCGACCTTGGCATGTAGTGTTTGAGCCACCCGAACATCATGCGCTAAGGCTAAAGCGCAAACCCGCCGGGGGAAACCGCAAAGAAAGGCTGCGCAATGTCCGACCACGCTCCCAAAACCGGCAAGGCCGACCGACTTGCTCCCGGCATCCTTCGCGTTCTGGCCCCCAATCCCTCGCCCATGACGTATCACGGCACGAACAGCTACATTGTGGGCGAACGTCAGGTTACCGTGATCGACCCCGGCCCTGACAATAGCGAACACCTCGCGGCCCTGGTGTCGGCCATCGGCGGGCGCCCGGTGCAGCATATTATCGTCACCCACAGTCACCTCGATCACTCCCCGCTGGCCGGTCCGCTCTCAACCGCCACCGGAACACCCGTCTCCGCATTTGGCCCAAGCGGTGCAGGCCGCAGCGCAGTGATGCAGCAGTTGGGCGACATCGGCGGTGGCGAAGGCATCGATCCCGCGTTCCGCCCCGACATCCTCTTGCCCGACGGAGCTGAGATCGACGTTGACGGCGCACCAATGCGCGTGCAGCACACGCCCGGCCATCTGGGCAACCACATCTGCCTTGCATGGCGCAGCGCGATGTTTACCGGCGATCACATCATGGGCTGGGCCAGCACCCTGATCTCGCCCCCTGATGGCGATCTGACGGACTTTATGGCGTCCTGCGAGCGAATGCTGCCCACAGACGCCCAGGCCTTTTACCCCGGTCATGGCGGCGTGGTCGATGAGCCGGAGTTAACGGTTCGTAACCTCATCGCGCACAGAAAAACCCGGGAATATCAAATCCTTGAAAAGTTGACAGCTGTCAAAACTGCCGCCGATCTCGCAACCGAAATCTACACTGACACCCCAACAGCACTCCTCCCCGCTGCCACCCGCAACGTCCTTGCTCACCTCATTGACCTTACGACGCGGGGCCTCGTCTCTCCGGTTGGTCAACTGCGCCAGAACGCGGGCTTCAAAAAACTCTGACCAACCCGAAAAACCCTCTGGACGCCCCAAAAACCCATTGTTATACGGCCACAGGTTTTCCGGCGTAGCTCAGCGGTAGAGCAGTTGACTGTTAATCAATTGGTCGTAGGTT
>JAHDDU010000047.1 GCA_020629175.1 Flavimaricola sp.
GGGGCGAATTCCTCCCTGTCAGACTTGCCGCGCCCCTTGTGGCGCGGTTTTTTTTGGGGGCGGGGCCGGATTGGCGATGCGAAGATATGCGGACTTCACAGCTGGCGCTGAAACCGCTTAAGTTGAACCAGGGTCGTTTCAACAAAAATCAGAAGTTTGGGTGTATGAAAAATCACTACTGGATTAGGGGCGGCAACGTAAATCTTGGGAGGGCGTTACACTGGAATGATATTCCCGAATTGATGACTCCGGGACCGCATAATCGTGGAAAATGGCACCCAACACTTTCTGACGTTGTTGAGCTTGGCCCGTTTCCTGACAGCGTCATACAGGAGCTGAACTCCAACTGGGCACTTACGGATCGCGGCCTCGATGAGTTGCCGCCATTCTATGGCCGAATTAAGGCTCATCACTTTTCTGGGTGTTACATTGCGCAGCGGCACATCGCAGATGTGTTTGAACAGTACTCCAATGGTGAGTGCCAAATTCTCAAGCTCGACAATCTATATTCCGTCAAGGACAACGTACCGGTGACGGTAGAGTATTTTGTCGTAAACGTTTACCAGGCTCGCAAGTTCCTTGATATCGATCGAAGTCCTGTCAAGAAGATAACGAACCCAGAAATTAAACAAAGGTACGCATCGCAAGGTAACGCAAACTATGAGTTCTTTTTTGACCCCTCAGTCGTTGAAGATGTTCATATTTGGCGTGATTATCACACCTCTAATTGGTTCTGCGATGATGTTTTCAAAGACGCTCTCGACGCTGTTCTACCAGAGATGTGTTACTTTACTCCGATGCTTGCCGAGAATGCTGTTTAGGGGTTGCTTCTTAAAGAAATCGAACACCGTGTGACGCGTCAACGGGTTGCTAAATCAGCTATCCAAACAAAAAACGGCGGCTCCCGTAGGAACCGCCGCCTTGCATTGCCGTAAAGGCAAAACGCTTAGGCCAGTTCGACCTCGGCGCCAGCTGCTTCCAGCTTGCCTTTGATGTCTTCGGCTTCTGCCTTGTCGACACCTTCTTTGATCTTGCCGCCAGCTTCGACCAGGTCCTTGGCTTCTTTGAGGCCAAGACCAGTGATGCCGCGAACTTCTTTGATCACGTTGATTTTCTGGGCGCCGGCGTTCTTGAGAACGACGTCAAACTCAGACTTTTCTTCTGCTGCACCGCCAGCGTCGCCGCCACCGCCTGCAACCATCACTGCGCCGCCAGCTGCGGGCTCGATGCCATACTCGTCCTTGAGGATGGTTTTCAGTTCTTGTGCTTCGAGAAGGGTCAGACCAACGATCTCTTCAGCAAGTTTCTTCAGATCAGCCATTTTGATGGGCTCCGTTTGATATATGTGTGTTCCAGCATCGGGACCAAATGGCCCCAGCCGACATGTTGGTTCCGCTTATGCAGCTTTCTCTTCGATGGTCGAAAGAATGCTCGCGATGTTCGAAGCAGGCGCGCCAATGGCACCAGCGATGTTCGAAGCAGGGGCACCGATACAACCCACGATGGAGGCAATAAGCTCCTCGCGGCTTGGCATGGCGGCCACGGCTTTGACACCGGCAGGGTCCAGAGCGTTCTCACCCATGCTACCGCCGAGGATCACGAGTTTCTCGTTTTCCTTGGAATAGTCCTGAACCACTTTCGCCGCAGCGACAGGGTCTTCGGAAGAGGCAAGAACAGTCATGCCCGTCAGGTATTCAGCGATGCTTGCGCAGGGCTGACCTTCTAGGGCGATTTTGGCGAGCTTGTTTTTGGCAACGCGCACAGACCCACCCGCATCACGCATTTTCGCGCGCAGGTCCTGCATTTCGGAAACGGTCATGCCTTCGTAGTGGGCTACCACAACGACGCCAGAGCTTTCGAAGATTTGGCCGAGTTCCTCGACCACTTTCTCTTTCTGGGCTCTATCCACAGTTTCACTCCAAATTTGGAAGGGTCGCCCCCTCCGGCTCTCGTTTGCCGGTTGCCCGGCGGTACAGTCCATATGTACGGGGGGATGCCAAAATCGCCCGAGGTTAACCCTGCGGGAAATTCCTTGGTCTACCCGTCTCAGGCAGGAGATTAAGCCACCCTATGGTGGCGCCCACCGTCTTGGACGAAACGCAAGACACCCGGGGGGTGACTCGCTGGCGCGTGTTTAGGTGGAAAGTGTCGTATTGCCAACCCTTAACCTGCGCCTTCGCAGCGCGCGGCGATGAAGTGCGAGTGATTTAGCACTGGAAAGCTGCGGGCGCCCGCTTCAAACCGCTGTTCTGATCACATCTTCACTTTTTATGTTGACCCCTCCGAATCCATTTCGTAGCTTCTGCCCGTAAGTCGGCCAAGTCCGACAGGGAGATACGGGAAAAGGGGCCTTTCGGGCCTCTTTTTTCATTTCAGGCGGCGGACTTAAGCGCCTTTCTGCAATCACCATTTGGTGAGGTGAAATGCCCCCTGACATGCCCCGT
This sequence comes from Flavimaricola sp., assembly GCA_020629175.1. GTDB lineage: Bacteria > Pseudomonadota > Alphaproteobacteria > Rhodobacterales > Rhodobacteraceae > JALZWD01. The sequence continues at coordinate 2,445 of JAHDDU010000047.1, forward strand.
TCATCATGATATGGCTCGCTGAAACTTTGATAACAGGACCCTCAGATGACCCTTTCGTCGTTGAAAACACTGACCACAGCTGCCCTGCTCGCCCTTGCGACCCAAGGGATGGCGCAAGAGACCGCCGAGACGGACGACACCCTCGATCTAGGCGAGGTTATCAGCGATGAGCCGCAGCCAGGTCAGCAATACATCCGTGAGACTTTTGGCGATTGGGGCTTGCGCTGCCTGCGCGTTGAAGAAGGCCCTGAGCCGTGCCAGCTGTACCAGCTTCTCCTGAATGAAGAAGGCAATCCGCTGGTTGAAGTGCTGATCATTCCTTTGCCAGAAGGCGGCGAAGCCGTCGCGGGTGCGACCGTTGTAGTTCCGCTGGAAACACAGCTGACCGCACAGTTGACCCTGTCCATCGACGGCGCAGATGCACGCCGATATCCATTTGATTTCTGCACCGCTGCAGGCTGCGTGGCCCGTTTTGGTATGACGCAGGGCCAGATTGATCAGTTCAAGCGTGGAGCTGCCGGCACTCTGTCGATCGTTCCTGCCGTGGCGCCCGATCAGCGTGTGACGCTTGAGATGTCGCTCACGGGCTTTACCGCGGGCTTCAACGCGACGACGGTTGAGCAATAAAAATTTTGGCGCTGCGCCCTACGCGGGGCGCGGCGCTTTAGACTGACCGAAGGGCCAGGACGGCGTTTAGTCCGCCAAAGGCAAAGGCGTTGGACAAGGCGACATCGACCTTCGCCTCCCGCGCCTCGTTCGGCACCACATCCAATGCACATTCGGGATCGGGCTCTTCGTAGCCAATCGTTGGCGCAATGACGCCGTCCCTCACCGCCATGATGCAAGCCAAAAGCTCGACCGCGCCAGTGGCGCCAATGAGATGCCCATGCATGGATTTTGTGGACGATATCATCAATTTGTCCGCATGCGCGCCAAAGGCGTGGGCAACGGCGGCGCATTCGGTTTTGTCATTCGCAGCGGTACCGGTGCCATGTGCGTTGATGTAGCCCACAGCCTCGGCGCTGAGGCCTGCATCTGCGAGCGCCCCGGTGATAGCCCGCTCCGCCCCCTGGGCACTTGGCATTACGATGTCTGCGGCATCCGACGTCATCGCAAAGCCCACGACCTCGCCCAGAATATCCGCCCCACGGGCACGTGCGGCCTCCATCTCTTCAAACACAAAGACAGCGGCTCCTTCACCTTGCACCATACCATTGCGGTTGGCGCTGAACGGGCGGCAGGCATCGCGGGACATGACGCGCAGCCCCTCCCACGCTTTGATCCCGCCAAAGCAGAGCATCGCTTCGGACCCACCCGTCAGCATCACATCGGCCATGCCAGTGCGGATCATCTGAAACGCCTGCCCCATCGCGTGGTTGGACGAAGCACAAGCCGTGGCCACGGTAAAGGACGGGCCTTTGAGGTTGTACTCCATGCTCACGTGGCTCGCGGCGGCGTTGTTCATCAGCTTGGGCACGATGAAGGGATGGACGCGGTTCTTCCTTTCTTCGTAGACCACGCGGTAGTTTTCATCCTGCGTATTGAGCCCGCCGCCAGAGGTGCCCAAGACCACGCCAGACCGGCTGGCCGCAGCCCCTTCAAACGTCAGCCCGGATTGGGCGACCGCCTCCTTGGCGGCCAGAAGCGTGAATTGGGTGAACCTGTCATAGAGCGAGATTTGCTGACGGTTGAAATGCGCCTGCTCGTCATAGCCCCGTACCTGTGCACCAATCTGCACGGAGAGCCGATCCGCGTCACGGATATCGAGCGGTCCAATGCCGCAGGCCCCGTCGCGCATGGCCTGCAGGGTGCTCGGCACATCTCGGCCAAGGGCGTTGATCGTCCCTGCCCCGGTGATCGCAACGCGGCGGCCCGTTGTCATGACTGGTCCTTGATCAACCCCTCAACCGCGCCGATGATCGCCTCCACCGAGGAGATGTCAAAGCTGCTGTCTTCGGGGTTGTTGGCGTTGAAGGGGACGGAAATATCGAACGCTTCTTCGATCGCAAAAATGCTCTCAACGAGTCCAAGGCTGTCGATTCCAAGATCACTCAGCGTGTGCTGTGGCGTGACGTCGCCGGGTTCAAGCATTGCCTGTTCAGCGATGATCTCAATGACTTTTGCGCGCACATCCATGGGACACCTTTTCCGTCACAAGCCTGTCATCGCTGGATGTAGTCAGTCCTTGGGCGCTTGGGAACCGCTTTTTTGCCCTGCGAGCCGGGCCAAAAGCCGCGGCAGGCGGCGCAGCGCCTTGTAGCTTTCGACGTGGGTTGTCATTTTCACTGCCGGATAGCCGAGCATGACCCGACCGTCCGGCACGTTGGACAGAACGACCGACCCGCCGCCGATGACCACATCCTCGCCCACCGTGATATTATCGGCCAGCCCCGCTTTGCCGCCGATCACCGTGCGGTCGCCCACGACGGTTGAGCCTGCAACTCCAGCCTGCGCGCAGAGCAGGACATGGTCGCCAATGACAGCGTTGTGACCAACCTGAACAAGGTTGTCGATCTTGGTGCCGTTGCCGATCTGGGTGGGCCGGATGGTGCCCGCGTCGACCGTGCTATTTGCACCAATTTCGACGTTGTCGCCGATGACGACACCGCCAAGCGAATGGATTTTGTGCCATGTCGGGTCGTCCATCTGCGGGGGCGCCTCCTGCCCCATGCTCGTCCGGGCAACCTCCACATGCGCAGGCGTGGCCGTCACAAAAGAGAAGCCGTCAGCTCCGAGCACAACATTCGGGTGAAGGATACAGCCCTGCCCCAACCGCACGTTCGCGCCGATCCGGCATCCCTCTGCAATTTGGCATCCATGGCCAATGCTTGCACCCGCGCCAATCGACACGAACGCGCCGATGGCGGCCGTTTCGCTGATCTCTGCTGTTGGATGCAACACGGCAGTGGGGTGCACACCGGGTGGCACAGGGTTCGGCGCCAGAGTTGCTGTCAGTTGCGCCATCGCCAGCCGGCCGCGTGGAGCTTGGATCGCGGCCTCAAGCGCGAATTGAGTCCAGTCCACACCGGTGGGAAGAAGGGCAACTTTGGCGGCACCCTGGCCCAACTGCGCCTGAAAGCCTTTGGTCAGCGCGACGGCGAGTTGGTCAGTCCGGGCGGAGGCTGGCTCTGCCGCGCCATTGACCATCAGAGTGCCATCGCCGTGCCACTCGGCCCCGAGGGCTTCGGCAATCTCTTTAACACTGAGCATGGCACACCTCGTCTGTTGACGTGCCAGACCTACCCCTGAACGCCGCCGATCACCACCCCGGCAGCACTCAACGCGCGCCAGATGAGGGCGTCACGGCCATAGATGTCGGCGCGGAACTGAAGATCCCCCTCAACCGTCGTAAAGGCTGTCCGGTAGACCAGATGCACCTGAACCGGCTCATCAAGGTTCACGCGGCTCTCGCTCCCCGACCGCAGGCGGGCTTGGAAAAATCCAACGGGATCAGCCTCTTGTGCCGCCAAAAGGTGGTAGGCAAAGTCAAACGGATCATCGAGACGGATACAGCCGTGGCTGAACGCGCGTACTTCGCGCTGGAACAGGCTTTGGGCCGGGGTGTCGTGCAGGTAGATGTTCCACTGGTTGGGGAACATGAACTTCACAAGGCCAAGCGCGTTGCTCCGCGATGGGGGTTGCCGCATGCGGTATGGGAAATTTGACGCGGTGTATTGGCTGAAATCCTGATTGCGGCTCACGACGCGGCCACGGCTATCGAGCAGCTGCAAATGTCCATGCGCGCCAGGATTGCGGCGCAGGCCCGGCAGATATTCATTCACAGTGATCGAGCGCGGGACGTTCCAGCTGGGATTGATGACCATATGCGTCATCACATCGGAAAACTCGGGAGACTCGCGGTCTGCATCCACCGCACCGATCACGGCGCGCGTTGTGAATGTCACGCGATCATCATCGATGATGTTGGCGTAAAAGTCGGCCATGTTGACCCAGATATGCCGATCGCCGCGATCAATATTCAGCCACCGCTCACGTTCGAGCGCGACAAGAACCTGCTCAAGCCGGGAAGCCGCGCTGACGTTGATGGCGCGCATCGTGCCTTCGCCCGCAACACCATCTGAGGTGAGCCCATGGGCAGTCTGGAAGGCCTGGATGGCGCGGGTCATCGCGTCATCATACTGGCGCGTCACGCTGCGCTCGAGGTAGCCCATGGCCATCAAACGATTGCGCAAGGCCACAACTTGCGGCCCCTCTGCGCCCGGGCGCAACGTGCTGACCGGCACGCTCGGGCCCCAGCCCCCTGTCGCGATAAGGCCCTCAAGCGCCAGTTTTTGCCGCAGCAAACGGGTGTATTCGGGGGAGGACGGCGCAAGGCCGCGCAGATAGGCAGAAGGCGAGCTGGCCGCCATAAATCCGGCGAGCACTTCGGCCCCATCCAGCTCTGGCCCCTCTCGTTTGATCGCTGACACGACGGACGAGGCATCCAGCACACCGCCATGCACATCCTGCGCATATTGCAGCAAAGCACGCGAGAGCGTGACGTCCATGGCCCCTTGATCGGCTGTTGTTCGCGCGGCGCGCAGTTGCGCGACGAGCCCTTCAACATCATACCGAGCGGCCGGCAGACCGTGCAGTGGCGCCTCACTCAGCGCGGTGATCAGAGCATTGCGGCGCTCTTGGGCAATGTCAGAGGCGCCAATCCAGACACCTTCAAAGTCATGGGTTCGGTAAAACGACGAGAGGGCCTCATCGCGTGCCGCCGCTTCGGCGACGGCTTGCCGAAAGCCAGTGAAGGACAAGTCAGCTGTTGAAATATTTGGAAACAAAAAGGCCGCACTCAAAATGGCAGCGCGTGAAAATTTAGTCAGGGAAGGCAAGGCAGCTGGCAGCATAACACGTCCGTACATAGAATCTGGATGTGGTCGATATGTTTGAGGTTTTGGCCAAACAGTCCAATCACATTCAATGCAGTTGCGTTGTCGCCACGCCCCTGTGGCAAGAGTGGCGCAGTTCATGCAAAATTCATGGCGTCCCTGCGGCAAAACCTGCGCAGTTTTCCGCCGATTATGGGATTGTTTATGAAATCCGGGGCAATCTTCGCTTGGTAGGCGAATCGTGCTGTGTAATAACTGCACTGCACCTGGGGACAAAGTGCACAAAAACGGCGAGGCAATCGCCACTACGGTAAGCGACGGGACAGGCGCTGAACATATGACGAAGACACCTTCGACGGATTTTACGCGGCGTGGCATTTTGCGCGCATTCGCCGCAACAGCTGTAGTTGCAGCACCCACCTACTCAAATGCGGCAGGCTTCCTGCGCGGCGGCGGCGATATCCGGCGATTGCGGATGTACTCTGGCCGGACAGGTGAAAGCATCGACACTGTCTATTGGATCGAAGGCCAGTACATCGGCGAAGCTCTGCGTGAGGTGAATCACTTCATGCGTGACTGGCGCAACAGCCAAACGATCGAGATCGACAGCCGTAATGTCGACATCATGGCAGCGGCGCACAATCTGATGGAGTCCAGCCAACCCTACCAGTTGCTGTCCGGCTACCGGTCTCCTGCGACCAATGCCATGCTCCGCTCGCAGTCTTCGGGTGTTGCCCGCAATTCCCTGCACATGCGTGGTCAGGCCGCAGACTTGCGGTTGAGCGATCGCTCTGTCCGTCAGATGGCGCGTGCCGCCCAATCCTGCGGCGCCGGCGGCGTGGGCAGCTACTCTGGCTCCAACTTTGTCCATATGGATTGTGGGCCAGTGCGATCCTGGGGCCGCTAAGGCACCGCACGCTTTCTTTGTAATATAGATGACGCGCGATCACGGTCGCGCCATTTGGCCTGTCTGACGTCAATGTCCTGCCCAAATTGTTTGTACGCGCCCCAGAACCGCCGCAGCATGACCTTTTCCGAACCATATCAATGTCGGCATGCCGCGTGACGCTCATTCCGGGGACACCCGCGTAATGAGTTGGCGTTCTCGCCAGAAAGGACACGCAATGGATATGTCAGACAAGACGACGACCGACGAAAAGACACAGGCCGCCAAGCCCGAGGACAAGACCGGCGAGAAAAAGCCGATCATCGTCGATCTCGCGAGCATCTAGGCCTGCCACCCCGAATGCTGTTTGGCCTGCGCGACAGGGCCTGTTACTCTGCCGCCATGACCGCGATATCCAGCATTCCGAACCTCGGCCCCGCCAGCGAGGAGGCCTTTGCCAAGGCCGGGATCACCACGGCCGAAGAAATCCGCGACATGGGCGCAAAGGCGGCCTACGCGCGGTTGCTACAAAGCGGAACCAAGCCGCATTTCATCGGCTACTATGTCCTTGTCATGGGGCTGCAAGGCCGCCCGTGGAACGATTGCAAGGGCGAAGAAAAGAAGGCGCTCCGCGCCGAATTTGATGAGATCAAGCGCAGCTGCTTTGACAGTGGCCTGTCTGAATTCGAAAAAATGATGGACCAGATCGGCCTTCCTGCCGCAAAGGCCGCGCCATGAGCCTAAGCCGGCGCAGCTTTTGCCTTTTGGGCGCAGCGAGCCTCTCTGGCTGCGGCTTTGGCCGCCGGGAAGCGCCACGCGCTGACCTGCCACTCTACCCCGGTGAAACGCCAGCCTTGCGCGCGCTGATCAACGAATACGCCGCCATTCATGGCATCCCGGTCGAACTCCTCCACCGCGTGATTCAACGCGAGAGCGACTATCGACCCGGCGCACGCAACGGCCCCTATTGGGGGTTAATGCAGATTTTGCCCGAAACGGCGCGGACGATGGGCCACCGCGGCCCGCCAGAAGAGCTTCTCGATGCGGAAACAAATCTGATCTACGCCGGGCGCTACTTGCGGGGCGCGTGGATTGTGTCGGATGGCGACATTGATGCTGCAGTCATGTGGTACGCTCGCGGCTATTACTATGAGGCACGTGACCGCGGGCTGCTCGTCGAAACAGGCCTGCGCCCAGCCTCAGGGTGACCAGCGCAGAAAATTCCCGATCAACCTCAGCCCGGCCTGTTGGCTCTTTTCCGGGTGGAATTGCGTTCCGATGATATTGTCACGCGCCACGATTGCGGTGATATCGCCCGCATAATCGACATGCGCCAAACGCTGAGACAAATCCGCCATCTGCATCGCCCAGGAGTGCACGAAATAGGCATGTTCGCCCGTTTCGATCCCCTCCAGCACGGGATGGCTGCCCGTCACGACCAAATCATTCCACCCCATGTGCGGCACTTTGAACGTCGGATCAGCTGGGGCCACTTTGGTGATTTCACCGTCAATCCAGCCGAACCCGGGCGTCGTCTCATACTCAAGCCCCTGTTTGGCGAGCATTTGCATACCGACGCAGATGCCCAAAAACGGCACCCCACGTTGTTCGACGGCCTGCGTCAACGCGTCAGCCAGCCCGTCGACAGCGAGCAAGGCCGCGCGACACGCTGGAAAGGCCCCGTCGCCGGGCAGCACGATGCGGTCCGCGCGCGCCACCACGTCGGCGTCAGAGGTCACGACAATCTCGCCCGCGCCGACCTCTGCCGCCATACGCTCAAAGGCTTTCTGTGCCGAGTGGAGGTTGCCGCTATCGTAGTCGACCAGCGCCGTCAGCGTCATAGCGTGCCTTTGGTCGACGGGATCGCGTCGGATTTACGTGGGTCCGATTCCATGGCGATCCGCAGCGCACGTGCGACGGCTTTGAACGCCGCCTCGGCGATGTGGTGGGCGTTAAAGCCGCTGCGCTGCGTGATGTGCAGCGTGATGCCGCCGTGTGTAGACAGCGCCTGAAAGAACTCGCGCACCAGCTCGGTGTCGAACGTCCCAATTTTGTGCGCGGCAAAGGCCACGTCAAAGTTGAGGTAGGGCCGGCCCGAGAGATCGAGCGCGCAGTGCACCTGCGCATCATCCATGGGCAGGCTGCATTCACCATATCGATTGATGCCGCGTTTGTCGCCCAAGGCCTCTGCCAGCGCCTGACCGAGCGCGATGCCCACATCCTCGACCGTGTGGTGATCATCAATATGCAAATCGCCCGTGGCCTTGACCGTCAGATCTAGCAAGGCATGGCGGCCCAACTGGTCCAGCATGTGATCAAAGAAGCCCACGCCGGTCTGATTGTCATAGCTGCCGGTACCATCGAGGTTAATGGTCACTGTGATGTCTGTCTCGCCGGTTTTGCGAGTGATCGTTGCGGTGCGCATGCCAGTCTCCACATGGGTTATGCGCGGCTTATAGGGCGCGGTCTGCGCAGGGCCAAGCGTTGATCGCGCGCACGGTCGTGTTCCATTTACGCCGTTGCCAGAATCCCGCTGTTGACCTGTTGGATGTTAATCAAAGCCTCACCTTTGTCGCGCAGGTTGCGCGCGAGGACAGGGCGGCACGGACATGGTGCGCCGCAAATGTTTGGGAGATAACAGAATGTTGCATACAGTCCCCTTCACCCATCAGGCCGCTGATCTGCAGTCGCGGATTGAGGCGCTCTCGGCCGAGAATGAGCGGCTTGAGACTTGGGCCCGCATGGTCCTGCACGACATTCGCGCGCCTTTGCGGGCGATGTCAGAGCTGCCGGGCTGGATCACCGAGGATCTGATCGCGCATTTCGGGGCTATCCCTGGTGACATCCGCCGCGACCTTGAAGGCATAACGGAGAAGTGTCGCCAGATCGATCAAATGGCCACAGATATGCTGAACCAGCAACAGCCTGCCGAAGTGGGCAAACAACGCGCCGGGGTAGATCCCGCACCCTTGTTGACGCAGAGTATCACGCAGGCGGCTGTTCCAGACAGTTTCCGGATTGAGATCGCACCCGATCTGCCCCGCCTGCACGGCAATCCGCAAGAGCTTGTGATTGTTATGCGCAATCTTTTGGCGAATGCCGTCCAGCATCACGATCGTCCGGCGGGCGCGATCCGCGTTGATGGGGCTGTGACGTCAGGGCATGTGATCCTGCGGTTTCATGACGACGGGCCGGGTATTGCGGAAGGACATCATACGTCCGTTTGGGAAATGTTTACGTCCCACCCATCAGGTCGGGCGGCACGGGGCTCGGGCATCGGCCTCGCCTTTGTGCAGCAATCAATGCGAAACGTTGGCGGCGATGCGAGGATTGAGCCGTCGGCCTTTGGACGCGGGACCTGCATCGCGTTGATGTTTCCACGCAGGAGCGATGTCGCCCATCCGCGTGTCGCCTAAGCGCTGCGCTAAATTATCTGTGGCGTGGATCCGATTGCGGCAACGAAATTTGATCAGACTGTTTGATCGCCTGGATCAAGGCTTCGATCTCTTCGCCCGGTGACAGAGCCTCGCGAAAGCCATACCCGTCCAGCACTCTGCGCAGGCTGCTCGACAAAGCCGTGTCCAGCACGGGATGCAACGCAGTGACCACTTCGGGTGAGCCCAAAACATCCGCCACGACGTGGGGCAATCGGTCCGTCGCCAGACGATAAAGCGCTGCATCCAGCGCCTCGTCAGTTGCAGGTGCGGGCTGCAAAGTGGTTTCAAACACATCACGCAGCAATTCCGGTGTCAGCCCGTCTTTGCAGATGTAGTCCACGCACCCGCTCTTGAGTGCGGCGACTGCCACGTCGAGCTGGGTTTCCCCCGTTAACATAACAGCGGAGGCGGCGGCGTTGCGACGGTGCGCGCGCAACGCGCCCAACGCATCAAGCCCCGTTCCCTGCCCCAATCGGTAGTCCAGAAAGACGATGTCATAGGCCGCAGCATCAAGATGTGTTTGCATTTGAGGGATGTCCCCCACGGTCACGACATCAATGGGTAACCCAGTCGCAGCGCTCATCCGGCAAAAACGACGACGATCAAAATCGTCATCGTCCAAAACCAATGCCTTAATCGGCAGGTCAGGATGCGCACCGGAACTGGTATGGGATTGCGCACCCCTCATGATTGATCTGCTTTGATCATTGGGCAAAGGCACCGCTATTTTGCCGCAGCGAAGGTCGTCTTTATCGTTGTACCCACATCAAGGACGGGATCAACAAGGCGCATCGTGCCGCCATAGGTCGTCGCAATCTTGCGCCCGATAGCAAGGCCCATGCCGCTGCCCTCAACCTCTTCGCGCGGTTTGAGCGTTTGCATGATGTCAAAGACGATCTCGGAGAATTTGTCGTCAATCCCCGGTCCGTCATCTGACACATAGAGAACTGGAATGTCCCCCTCCATGCGCGTCTGGATCAGAATACGCCCGCGCTTGGCATGGTGGTGTTTGATCCCGTTACTGACCAAGGCGTGCACCAGCGTTACGATATCACGTTCACCAAACCGCAGCCCATCCCATTGAAAATCCCGCTCCACCTTGAACCCGGACGGGACGGGAAGGCTCTCAATCACTTCGTCAACGATCGCATGCAGGTTCACGTCCGTCTTACGCTGCATCCGGCCGACCCGGGAAAAGGCAAGAAGATCACACAACATCCGATCAAGGCGGCGTGTGTGCGTGTTCATGAGTTGCACGTTTTCGGTCAGCGTTTCGGGCAGACGAATGCCGATGTCCGTCAAATCTTCTTCAATCCAGCCGGGCACTTCGAGCAGCGCCCTGAGCGAGGACCGCAAATCATGGCTGATCAGGTAAATCAGATCCTCCAGCTCATCCTGTGTTGTGCTTTGCTGCGCGCGCGGCGCCTGCGGTTCGGAAAGAACGGAGTGCTGAAACATGATGGCCAACATTTCTTGTTTGCGATGATCTCACCATATCGGGCAATTTCCTAAGACGTCCTTAATGGGAAGTTGCCAAATCCTTTCAGATAAAATTTTGAATTTTAGACAACTTCGACGCCTCTCCGTCCGAGCGATTTAGAACTGCTTAAACCTCCTGTGGAAAATAAATCGTCACGAGCCAGACTGACATCGTGAGAGAGACACTTATGACGCTGAATCTTCGACTGGATGCCTATACGGAATTTCCCAATCATTTGCCTGTCATGCCGCTCAAGGCCCTCCTGCTGGACGACAGCTTGTTTGACCGAAAAAGGATCGAGCGCATGGCGCGGGATACTGGTCTATGCCTGCACATCGAATCCGTCTCATGCCTGTCTATGATGGCCAAACGTCTTGATGGTGCTGAATTCAACGTGGTGTTTCTCGACTACCTCTTGCCCGAAGGGTCAGGACACGAGGCGATTGAAATGCTGCGCACGCATGCCGCGCATCGCAATTGTGCGGCGATCATGATTGCCGGGGACGACACCTATGATGAAGGGGCCGCCGCCATGCGCGAGGCCTGCGACGCCTACATCGCCAAAGATGCGCTGACTGCAGAGCGTTTGCGCGAGACGGTTGTGGCGGCGATTAACGAACGGGCCTTTGCCAGCGAGGCGCGCCTTGACGTCGACTTGCCAGCCACGGATGACGACCTCGCCGCAGAGCTCGAGGTCCTGATCCGGAACATTCGCAAGTCGCGCAACAGCATCAACGCCGCAAACTGCTGGACCGATGTTGAACGCCAGGCAATCCAGCTCTGGATCAAGTTTCGGTCTGTCAAAGACAAGGCTGGTAGCCGTTTTGACCTTCTCGCCTGCCCAAAGAGAACTGGTCATCCCACTCATTAGCGCTTGCATTTCGGCCCCAACTGCGGGACGCCGAGAGCATGCAGCATCTCAGTCAAAACCCGACGGAGCCAGGCTTCGTCCAAGACCCCTACCCCTTTTACGACCGCGCGCGGCAAAGTGGCGATCTGTTTTTCTGGACGGACTACGACATGGTCTGCGCCACGTCACATCAGGCGGTTATGTCCCTGCTCAAAGACCGCCGATTGGGCCGAGAAGCGCCGCCCGAGTTTGCCCCTGAAATCGCCCCCCATACCAAGCCCTTTTATGACGTCGAGGCGCACTCGATGCTCGAGCTGGAGCCGCCGCGTCACACTGGCTTGCGCGGCCTTGTCCTGCGCGCCTTTACGTCGCGCCGTATCAAAGAGCTCGGGCCCGAGATCGAAACGCTGTGTCATGATCTGATTGACCGGTTCCCGACGGATCAACCCTTCGATCTGATCCACTCCTACGCCCGCATCATTCCGGTGGTGATCATCTGCCGCCTGCTGGGCGTGCCGGAAAGCCGGATGGAAGATTTGCTCACATGGTCGAACGATATGGTCGCCATGTATCAGGCCAAGCGCACACGAAAGATCGAAGAGACCGCAGCGGCCTCAACCCTAGCGTTTTCTGCCTTTCTTACCGAGTACATTGCCGAGAAACGCAAAGCCCCAACAAATGATCTGCTCAGCGAGTTGATTGCAGCCGAGGAAGACGGCGCAAAGCTGACGCAAGAAGAGCTGATCACGACGTGCATCCTGCTTTTGAACGCGGGTCATGAGGCAACGGTCCATACCATCGGCAACGGTGTGGCGACCTTGCTGACACAGGATCACAGAGCCATTGATGCGCAATGTGTTGAGGAAATCCTGCGGTTTGACCCGCCGCTGCATATGTTCACCCGGTGGGTTTATGAGGATGTCACGCTCTTTGATCATAATTTCAAGCGCGGGGATCAGGTCGCCTGTTTGTTGGCCGCGGCCAATCGCGATCCTGCCGCCTTTGAGGCGCCCGCGCGGTTTGATCCGGCGCGGAAAGGCTCTGCAAACACGAGTTTCGGTGGCGGCATCCACTTTTGCGTTGGTGCGCCCCTTGCCCGACTGGAACTGGTGATCGCCCTGCAGATTCTGATGGAGCGGTGCCCGACACTCTCCCTTTCTGAAACGCCGCAATACGCAGACGTCTACCATTTCCACGGGCTCGAACGGCTGATGGTGCGGCTATAGCGGGAGCGCCAGGCTCGACTTGATCTCTTCCATGGAGAGCAAGGCAGTGACGTTGTAGACCCGCACCTCCGAGATTAGGGCCTGATAAAACGCGTCATAGGCGCGGGCGTTTTTGACCCGGACCTTCAGAATGTAGTCGATGTCCCCTGCCAGCCTGTGCGCCTCTTGTACCTCAGGCCGGGCTTTGAGTGCTTCGAGGAACTTTACCTGCCACTCCGCTTCATGCTCCGACGTGCGGATCAGCACAAAGAATGTCGCTTCAAACCCCAATGCTTCGGCATTGAGGATCACAGTCTGCTGACCAATGATCTCTGCCTCGCGCATTTTGCGGATTCGGTTCCACACAGGGGTCTTTGACGACCCCACGGCTTTGGCAATCTCATCAAGAGATTGTGAGGCGTCGCGCTGCATCTCTGCGAGGATTTTTCGGTCTGTGTCGTCCAGTCGCAATGACATTCTCCCTCTTGGGCAAAGTTGGAACATATCTCCGCCCCGAGGTCTCAATCGGAACATATGTCCTTATCTGCCCGCTCATGTGGTCAAATACCAGAACAAAATTCTATATTGAGAGGTGAAACAGCCAATGAGGCCCGCAATGCAACATTTTCCCGTCTTCGTCGCCCTCGCCGGTCGCCGCGTTGTCGTCTCTGGCGGCGGGGAATGCGCCTTGGCGAAACTCCGGCTTCTGCTCAAGACCGAGGCGCGGATCACCGTGGTCGCGGCTGAGGCCGAAGATGGCGTGCGAAAGCTCGCCAATGAGGGCCGGATCACTTTGATCTCCCGCGCTATGGAGCCAGGCGATGCGCTCTGCGCAACCCTATTTTACGCAGCAAATGATGACGAAGCTGAGGACACCCGCGTGGCCACCATCGCCCACCGCGAATGCGCCATGGTCAACATCGTGGACAATCTGGCTGACAGCCAGTTCATCACGCCTGCCATCGTAGACCGCGATCCGGTCACAATCGCCATCGGCACCGAGGGCGCGGCCCCCGTGCTCGCCCGTGCGATCAAGGCCGACCTTGAGGAAAAGCTGCCGAGCCAGCTGGGCACCCTCGCCCGGATCGGCAAGACGTTCCGTAAGATGGCCGACGCGCTGCCTATGGGCCGCAAGCGCCGGGATTTCTGGTCTGACTACTACTTTAATGCGGGCCCCGCCGCGATTGAGGCGGGCGGCACCGACGGCATTGAGCCCGCGCTACATGATCTGCTTGAGAACCACCTCAAGACCGAGGCCCGCCGCGGCCACGTCGACCTCGTCGGCGCAGGCCCCGGCGATCCGGAGCTGTTGACGCTGAAAGCGCGCAAGGCGATCAATGAGGCCGATGTCGTGATTTACGACCGTCTTGTCACGCCTGAAATCCTCGAACTCGCCCGCCGCGAGGCGTTGATGGTGGACGCTGGCAAAGAAGGTTTTGGCAAGTCCATGGCGCAGGGCGACATTGATGCGCTGATCGTCGAGCACGCGCAGACCGGCGCACAGGTCGTGCGCTTGAAATCTGGCGATCCAACCGTCTTTGGCCGCCTCGACGAAGAGATCGAAGCTTGCGAAGCTGCAGGCGTCAGCTACCGGATCATCCCCGGCATCACGGCGGCCTCCGCCGCTGTGGCGAGCCTGAACCAGAGCTTTACCAAGCGCGGCCGCAACTCTGCGCTGCGGATCATCACAGGCCATGACACCAAAGGCTACGCTGATCACGATTGGCGCGCATTGGCGCAGCCCGGTGAGGTGGCCGCTATTTATATGGGCAAGAAATCCGCGCGTTTCATTCAAGGCCGCCTTCTGATGCATGGCGCCGATCCCGCCACACCGGTCACTGTGATCGAAAACGCCAGCCGGATGGATCAGCGTATCCTCTCGACCACGCTCGCACAGATGGAACCCACGATTTCTAACGCAGGCCTTTCGGGCCCTGCCATCACCTTTTACGGCCTCGCCCCGCGTCACGCGCTTGAGGCTGCCGACACCCTTCCCCAACAGGAGCTTGCCCAATGAGCCGCACCTTTACCCCTAAGGTCGTGACCGCCAACGCGCTGCTTGAAGGCGACGCGATCTGGTTGACCGAAGACGACCGCTGGACCCGCGACATTCGCGAGGCTGAACTGATCGAGGATGAGGCGCACGCCACAATCCGCCTTTTGCATGGCCAGTCCCAACCGGATGTGGCCGTCGGCGTCTACCTTGCTGACGCAAAGGAAAGCGCAGACGGACCGACAACAACACACTTCCGCGAAGCTTTTCGCACGCGCGGCCCTTCCAACTATGCCCATGGCAAACAAGTGGAACTCTGATCATGTATACCTACAATGACTTTGACGAAGCGTTTGTCCGCAACCGCGTGGCCCAGTTCCGGGCTCAGGTGGAGCGCCGAATTGACGGCTCGCTGACCGAGGATGAATTCAAGCCGTTGCGTCTGATGAACGGCCTTTATCTCCAACTGCACGCTTACATGCTGCGGGTCGCGGTCCCCTATGGCACGCTCAACAGCGCCCAAATGCGCCAGCTCGCCTTTATCGCGGACAAGTGGGACAAGGGCTACGGCCATTTCACCACGCGCCAGAACATCCAGTACAACTGGCCCGAGCTGCGTGACGTACCGGATATGCTCGACGCCTTGGCGGATGTCGGCATGCACGCCATCCAGACCAGCGGCAACACGATCCGCAACGTGACAGCCGACCATTTCGCCGGTGCCGCCGCGGACGAGATCGAAGATCCGCGCCCCGTCGCTGAATTGCTGCGCCAGTGGTCCACGGATCACCCGGAGTTCCAGTTCCTGCCGCGCAAGTTCAAGATCGCCGTCACAGGCTCCAGCACAGACCGCGCTGTGACCAAGGCGCATGACATCGGCCTGCGTATGGTCCGCAATGAAGCCGGTGAGCCCGGCTTTGAGGTGATCATCGGCGGCGGCCTTGGCCGGACGCCCATGGTCGGCAAGGTCATTCGTGACTTCCTGCCGCGCGAAGACCTGCTGCCCTACTGCGAGGCGATTGTCAGCGTCTACAACGTGCTGGGCCGCCGCGATAACAAGTACAAGGCTCGCATTAAGATCACCGTACATGAAAACGGGCTTGATGTGATGCGCGACAAGATCGAGGCCGCCTTCGCCGAGAAGAAGGCGCAGTTCGACGGCGTCGATCAGGAACTGCTGGCTGGGATCGAGCAGCATTTTGCTGCCCCCACCTTCAAAACCGCCGATACCGCCGGTTACGAGGCCGCGCGCCTTGCGAACCCGGCGTTCCGCTCCTGGACGGACACCAACCTTTCCGCACACAAGGCGGATGGGTATGCCATTGTGTCGATCTCGATCAAAAAGCACGGCAACACGCCGGGCGACGCGACCTCAGACCAGATGCGCGTCATGGCCGATCTGGCCGAGCGCTATGGTCACAACGAGCTGCGCATCAGCCACGAGCAGAACGTGATCCTGCCGCATGTCCACAAATCCGACCTGCACGCAATCTACACGGCCCTGCGTGAGGCAGACCTGGCCACAGCCAACATCGGCCTGATCAGCGACATCATCGCATGCCCCGGCATGGACTACTGCGCGCTGGCCACCGCCCGCTCCATCCCCGTGGCGCAAGAGATTGCCGAGCGGTTCGAAGAGCTGAAGCTCGAGCATGAAGTTGGCCCGCTCAAGATCAAGATCTCGGGCTGCATCAACGCCTGTGGCCACCACCATGTGGGACACATCGGGATCCTTGGCCTCGACCGTGCGGGTGTTGAGAACTACCAGATCACGCTGGGCGGCGACGGATCCGAGGATGCGACCATCGGCGAACGCGCTGGTCCCGGTTTCTCATCCGAGGACATTGTGCCCGCAATCGAGCGATTGGTTCTTGGCTATATCGAAATGCGCGAATCTCCCGAAGAAACCTTCCTTTCGGCATACCGCCGCCTTGGAATGGCCCCGTTCAAAGCAGTTCTCTATCCGTCTGAGGAGAAAGCCAATGCTGCATAAGACACCCCTGCGCGAACGTGCTCTGGACCTGAACCACCGTTTCGACGGTGCCAAGGCCGAAGCTGTCCTGACCTATGCTCTGGACAATGGTGCGATCGGTGATGTGGCAATGGTCAGCTCCTTTGGAGCGGAATCCGTTGTGCTCTTGCACATGCTATCGGTGACCTCTCCTGCGGCCCCTGTCTTGTTTATCGACACCGAACTGCTGTTCCCAGAAACGCTGGCTTACCAGACCGAGCTCAGCACGCATCTGGGATTGACCAACGTTCAGGTCATCCGCCCATCCCGGGCGCAATTGATCGTCGAGGACAACGAGAACCTGCTACACCTCTATGACCCTGAGGCCTGCTGCACACTGCGCAAAACCGCGCCGTTGCAAAACGCACTCAAGGGGTATGAGGGCTGGATCACGGGCCGCAAACGCTATCAAGGGGTCGCGCGCGGCACCTTGGGCTTCTTTGAAGCGGAAAGCGAAACGCGGTTGAAAATCAATCCACTGGCGTATTGGTCGTCGGACGATGTGCAAAGCTACATCGCTGAACATGACCTGCCCCGCCATCCGTTGGTTGAAAGCGGCTTTCGCTCTTTGGGATGCAAACCTTGCACTACCAAAGTCGCAGAAGACGAGGATGCACGTGCCGGTCGCTGGCGCGGGCAAACCAAGACAGAATGCGGTATCCACTTTGCCGAAGACGGCAGCCTTCAAAGGACCTGAACACGATGACCATCATTGTCACTGACACTGGTTTCGCCAAGGCGGAGCCATCAACCTACGTGGCGCTCAACACCGTGCCGGCCAATGCCGACACGGCGAGCCTCGCGGTCGATATCCCGTCGGACGCGGATCTTTCGACGCTGGCCGCCCATGTCGCAAGCTTTGCTGCCGTGCGCGTGGATTTCCCGTCGTTCGCCGATGGCCGCGGCTTTACCATCGCCAAACGATTGCGCGAATTGGGCTACTCCGGTCCCTTGCGGGCGCGCGGCCATGTGATCGCCGATCAATATGCGATGGCCCGCCGCTCTGGCTTTGACGAGGTCGAGATCAGTGACGATCTGGCGGCCCGTCAGCCCGAAGATCAATGGCTGGCCCGGGCCGACTGGCAGGACCATGACTATCAGACGCGCCTCAAGCGTCGCGCCTAACCCTTTTATAATTCCAAAATTCATCCTAAACGGAGGGCGGTCTTGTCAGGCCGCCATGACACTATGACAGAGCAAACACCCGTGACAGAAACCACCGCCACCAAAGTGCCAACGCTGCCCGATGCCCAGACCGTAACCTCGGTTCAGCACTACACTGACCGCCTGTTCTCCTTTCGCGTAACGCGCCCGCAATCCCTGCGGTTTCGGTCGGGCGAGTTCGTAATGATCGGCCTGATGGGCGACAATGGGCGGCCGTTGCTGCGCGCCTATTCCATCGCCTCGCCCGCCTGGGATGATGAATTGGAGTTCTATTCGATCAAAGTGCCCGATGGTCCGCTGACTTCGAAACTGCAGCACATCAAGGTCGGCGATGAAATCATCCTGCGGCCCAAGCCCGTCGGCACACTGGTGCACGACGCGTTGTTGCCCGGCAAGCGGCTCTACTTCTTCTCGACCGGCACAGGCTTTGCCCCCTTCGCCTCGCTTCTGCGCGAGCCCGAGACCTATGAGAAATACGACGAAATCATCATGACCCACACCTGCCGCGATGTGGACGAGCTAACCTATGGTCGTGATCTGATCGCCGACCTCAAGCAAGATGAGATGATGCAAGAGCTGCTGGGTGAAGAGAACCTTGGCAAGCTGAAATACTACCCCACCACCACCCGTGAAGAGAGCCCCAAGATGGGCCGGATCACAACGCTCATCGAAAACGGCGAACTGTTTGGCGATCTTGGTGTGCCAGCGCTCGATCCTGCGACAGACCGCGCGATGGTCTGCGGCTCACTCGAGTTCAACCTCGACATCAAGGCGTTGCTTGAAAAGGCGGGCCTCAACGAAGGCGCCAATTCCGAGCCCGGCGAGTTCGTCATCGAGAAGGCTTTTGTAGGCTAACGGATCTGTGGGCGCACCACGGTGCGCCCTCTACGCTACCGCGGCGCTGAGTCTGCGCAAGATGTTCAGCGCCTCAATCTCGGACCCTTCGGGCACAAACAGATGATCATGATAGAACCCGGACACCGGGTTCACGCTCAGGCCGCCGGCGGCCAAGGCTGTGGCAATTCGCGCCATAAAACCAACAGCTTCCAATGAAGAATGAATGTTGAGCGTGATCATGCGGCAGGGGTATTCGAAGTCCAGCCCGGCCCTTCGGGCATCGGTTTTTGGCAAAACAAGTGTCGTCCCCTCGGCCTCTTGAAACACCATCTTTGGTGACACGTCGTCGGGCACCGCCTGCCCCTTTGGGACGGTTGCAAAAACGAAGGTATCGGCAACGAGCTGTGCCGACATCGACGCGATCAATGTGTCTAGGTTTTCTTCTCCGCTCACCTGGAACCTCTTTTCTGACGCGCCCCCATGGCGAATGTAACGCATGCCGGACCATGGGCACAGACACAAAAAAGGCCGCCGAATGACTCCGGCGGCCCTTTCATGACTGGTGTTTGGATCAGAGACCCAGAGCGGTACGCACCTGCTGGAGAACCAGCGGCAGAAGCGCTTCAGACCCGGCGGCATTCTCGAGCGCTGTGGACAGCGTCGCGATGGTGCCTTCGTCGAGACCAGAGCCAGCAAGAGCTGTCTGGGCTGTCTCAAGGTCAAAGTTTTCCGCAGAGAAGATGTCAGCCAATGGCA
>JAHDDU010000009.1:0-76566 GCA_020629175.1 Flavimaricola sp.
ACTGACTACTCGCCACCACAAACGCCACAGCCCCCAGCACGATCGCCCCCAGGATCACCGCAAAAGCAATCTTCCACGCGGAATAGGGCCGCTCGCCTTTGACCTTGCCGGACCGCGCATTCACCACAAACCGGTAGGTCTTGCCGTTGTATTTATACGCCGCCAGCCAAATCGGCAGGAGGATGTGTTTGAAGGTGATGTCGCGGTGGTCGGTGTCGATGTGGCCCACGCGTTGTTCGTCGCCGCCGATGTCGCGGCGGACGTCGCGGTGGATGACGTGGTCCATGTAGGCGGCGGCTTCGTCAAAGCCCTGGGGGAGTTCGACCTGATAGCCTTCGGCGCGGAAACCGGCGAGGAATTCGGGTTGGTAGGCGACAAGGTTGTCCAAGTCCCAAGGCTCCAGCGCGTCGGTGTATTTCTTGGGCAGGGAGTGTGAGGCGAGGACGACCACGTCGTCAAAGAACCGTGACACCCGGCCTGAAACGTTGCGCCAGCGGGTCTTGCGGACGCGGACCTGCTCGCGCTTGCCGTCGCGCATGACAGTGCGGGTTTCATAGTAATGTGTGCCGCGTTGGCCGCGGTAGCGGCTGTGCGTGTCGCTGTCGTAGGTCCAATAGGGGACGTAGATGCCGTTCATCCGGCGTCCTTTGCGGGCGTATTCCTTGAGGCCACCGGGGGCGAACCACAAACGGCCCATCCATTTGGTCATCTCGGCCCGCGCCTCGCGCTCTTCGAGCGTGAAGGGCAGGAGGGCTGCGGGTTTGATATGGCGGTGGGTGCCGGTGTCGGTCACCACGGGCGTGTCGCAAAAGGGGCAGCGGGCGGCTTGCTCGTGGTCCTGAAACTCGGTTTGGGCCGCGCAATTGGGGCAGGTGACCACGCGGGTTGTTTCATACTCCGCCGTGCTCATCAGTTTGGACAGGGCAGAGAGGTAGTCCCGTTCGCGGATGGCTGCGGCGCGGCCACGGGCGGTGTCGATGTCTTCGGTGTTGCCGCAGTTGGGGCAAAGGAGCTGATCGTCGCCGGGGTCAAAGTTCAGGCTCGACCCGCAATTGACGCAGGGAAACCGGTGTTCTTCGATGGGGACGGTGGTGTCAGTCATATCAGAGGTATTTGTGCATGACGCGCGGGGTGATCAAGCGCAAAGCGTTGTCATAGAGCGCTGTATGCCGCCAAAAGTGGAAAAGGCCGTGGATAGAGCCGAGCCCGAGCAGGACGAGGAGCGATATCCACGCGGGGCCGGGCGTGATCAGGCCTGTCAGTTCAGCGATGTTGAGGGCAGCGGAGACGCCGAGGGCCGCGTAGAGCGCGCGGTGCATCCACGGGTAAGCCGCGCGAATGGAAGGCGAGAGCTTTGGTCCCGGTTTCCCGATCAGACCGCGCGTGGCGGCGATGGCGATCCAAAGTGCGATGGACAGGGAATAGGTCCAGCGCACCCACGGGGCGGCGGTGCCGCCTTTGACCATGGCGAGGAGGAGGAGGACGATGCTCCAATGAAGCAGGATGTGCAGGCTGCGGCGTGTCATAGAAAGCGATGTAGGGCGCGGGGCGCCATTATCCGTAACGCATTGTCGCGCAGACGCAGGTGGCGCCAGATGTGAAAGGCGGCGTGGACTATGGCGATGAGGGCAAGAGCATAGAATTCAAAGATGTGGATCGCACCGATGAGGTGGTTCAGCTCGGGCAGTCCAAGCGGGTAGCCGATAGGGACAAGCCCTCCGGCCCAGAGTTGTGTGGTGGAGGTCAGGCCGAGGAGGAAGCCCGTGAGGGCAACACCGAAGAGGCCCCAGATCAGGGTGATGTGCAGGGCTCGATGCAGGCGTTTGAGGCCGGGCGAGAGTTTGGGGCCGGGCTTGCCCACTAGGCCATGGCGCATGTGGCTGGCCGTCCACATCAAGGCGAGGCTGACGAAAATCAGGCCAAGGAAGGAGTGGACGCGGAAAGCGCCTTTGCCGAATTGAAGCACGTCATCCGGGGTAACGAACACAAACCAGATAAACAGCGGCAGCGTCAGCCAGTGCAGCCATTTGACGGCGGTGCGACGCTGCATTTGAAACAAATGCAACAGGGGAGCAGTCGGATGGGTCATGCTATATGACACGGACAACTCCCCTGATGAGTTTCAACGCTAGGTGGGCCAAATTTGAATAAATTTGGCTCAGCCCGCAGGCGGCGGTGGTGGGGGCATGACGGTGAAGAGGGTCGCAAGCTCTTCAATGTCGCCAGCTTTGAGCCAGCCGTCCTGACCCGCGGTCCACACCGTGGTATCACGCGTCAGCTCGCCCGACGCCACCTTTTGCCCCATGTCAGCGCGGCTGAACGGGCCTGAAGTCTCGCCGTTTTCGGCGATGTGCCAGACATGCTCTACAGGTGGCGGCGGCGGAGGTGGAGGCGCTGCTGCGGGCTGTCGCTGTGCGTTGCCACCCCATGGGCTGTTCATCATGCCGCCCATGGCCATGCCCATCCCCATGCCCATTCCGGCCCCCATGCCGGCACCTGCGCCGCCCTGGTTCTCGGAGGCTTTGGTCATCGCCTCGGCTGCCGAGAATTGTGTGTAGCGCCCCAGATCGCCGACGATGCCCATGGAGGTGCGCTTGTCGAGGACTTCTTCGACCGCTTCTGGCAGCGAGATGTTTTCGATGTAAAACTCGGGGATCGAAAGGCCGTATTCGTTGATCGTGGGCTGGATCGCAGACGTCACCAGTTTACCCAGATCAGAGGTGTTCGCCGCCATGTCGAGGACAGGGATGCCGGAGCCTGCCAGCGTCTGGCTGATCGACTGCACCACAATGTTGCGGATCTGGTAACTGATCTCATCGGATGTAAATTCGCCGTCAGTGCCGACAATCTCGGTCATGAAGCGACCTGGATCGGCCACGCGCATTGTATAGGTGCCGTAGGCGCGCAGGCGGACGGGGCCAAACTCTGGGTCGCGGCACATGATCGGGTTTTTGGTCCCCCATTTCATAGATGTGAAACGGGTTGTATTGACGAAGTAGATTTCCGACTTGAACGGCGATTTGAAGCCGTGATCCCAGTGCTGAAGCGTCGTCATGATCGGCATGTTGTTCGTCTCGAGCATGTATAGCCCGGGCGTGAACACATCAGCCAGCTGGCCTTCGTGGATGAAGACAGCAGCTTGCCCTTCGCGCACTGTAAGCTTGGCGCCGTATTTGATCTCATGGCCTTCGCGCTCAAAACGCCAGACCATCGTGTCACGGGTGTCGTCCGTCCATTCGATAACGTCGATGAACTGGCCGGAGAGGAAGTCTAGGATGCCCATGAGGGAAGTCTCCTTAATTATTCTAGTGTGACACCAGGTGGTGTCAGCCATTTGCCGTTTTGGTCACAGCCCATGAAGTCGGCAAATATTGCGCAAATTGTGCCTTGTGTGTCGGTCAATGTGAAGACCGGATATCCTCCGTCGCCCCATCCTGCATGCACATAAGGCACGGGTGTCCCATCTGGAAGAAGAACGATTTTTCTCTCGCCGCCGTTTGGGTCGTCGAATTTACAGAAGAATTTATTGTAAGGGTCCTGTCCGGGCTTCAACGATGCAGCAAAGGCCTTGAGCCCAGCGAAGGTCGTCGGGGTGAAGACGCTGGCCAGCCCAGTGCTTACAAGACAGGTACCGACATCGGCACCCGAAGCAATGGCGTTGTCGTTGAAGATCAAGACCAGTTTGGAATTACGGCCTTGGTCTTCGTCATGCAGCACAACTAACCTGCTGCTTTTCTTTGGAACATCCACAAAGTTTGGGGAAGGCGGGTGGGCCAGTGGGTCTAGAAACACGACCTTGCCCTCTGGCGTAGGGAACTCACCGCAATCCGTGATCGTTAGGCGCGCTTGGGTATTGGAGACGATCCAGTCAAGCGCGGATTGAGAGGATGAATTTCGTGTGTCAGACATCAGCTTTCGCCCCCCATCAGCTCGCTTGCGATTTCGCGTGCAATAGGGGCTGCTTCGGCGGCGGACATGCCGGGGGAGAGGCGGTCGTCGTAGAGGATTTTCAGGAGAAGCTCGTCGTGGGTCGTCAGCAAGCCGAATTCTTCGTCGTCGTTAAAGATGGAGGGCCGCGCCTGAGGGCTATCGTTGGCAAGGCCCATGGCCTGGGCCAGCTCTTCATGGATGCAAGCCGTGCGCAACAGGTCAGGATGCTCGCCCCGGATCAGGACGACCGCGCGGGCATAGGATGCGGCGTCGCCTTCGGCAAAGGCGATGGCCAGACACAAGGTGCCGCGCGGCGGGTTGAGAAAGGCGCGGACAGTGGCGTCAGCAATTCCGGGGACGAGCTCGCGCAGGCGCGCGTCATAGCCGTCCTTGTCCCCTTCGTTAAGGATCATGACATGAAAGTTGGCCCGCGTGTCGGTCTGGCGAATTGGAACGCCGGTCAGCCGGGCGAGACGGTTAGAGTAAGTGCTAATTGTGTTGGTATCTCGGCTGCGTTGATCCAATGGGACGGATGCGCCGAATTCCACGGACATGCGGATCGGTTGTTCCCAGCGGCGCAGGCGGCTGACGGTGGTTTCGGCGCGGAATTCGCCTGTGTTGCCTAGCACGTATTCGTCAAAGAGTGCCACGCGCACAAAGTTGCGGGTGAGCATGGTGTCGGTGAAAGGTGTGTCCGGACCGCCACCGTCACCACGCAGGAGGCCTTGTGCCAGCAGATCGTTTTGCAGCCGTTGAAAAAAGACACCAAGGGCCGCGCTCTCGGCCGTTGGCTCTGTGACGGTCGGGGCGGGCGGTGCGGCGGGTGGTTCGGGCCGGACCGGTGGCGCCTCGGGGGCTGTAACCTGCGGGTCAGGGCAAGCGGCGAGCATTGTCAGAGCAAAAAGCCCCGCGATGCCGCGCCCGAATGCCCCGCCCATAGTCATGCTTAGCTGACGCTTTCGCCAACTTGACCGCCCATGCCGGTGCCGCGCGCGGAGGCTGCGGCGAGCGTGTTCTTTAGTTCGGCTTCCATGGACTGAAGCTCGGCCTCGGCCTCGGCCCGCTTACGTTTGCCTTCGTCGGCAATCTGCAGGCTTTCTTCAATCGTCGAGATCAGGTTGGCGTTGGCGGATTTCACCGCTTCGATATCGAAGACGCCGCGCTCCATTTCGGTGCGGATCATCTTGTTGGCCGAGCGGAGGTTTTCGGCGTTGGCTGTCAGCAGCTCGTTCGTCAGATCATTGGCGTCACGCACCGCGGCGGCGGCTTCGGCGCTGCGTTGGATGGTGACGGCTTGGGCCAACTGGGTTTCCCAAAGGGGTACGGTGTTGACGAGGGTCGAGTTGATCTTGGTCACCAGCGACTTGTCGTTCTCCTGCACCAACCGGATGGAGGGCAGGGACTGCATCGTCACCTGACGCGTGAGCTTGAGGTCGTGCACCCGGCGCTCCAGATCGTCGCGGGCCGAGCGCATGTCACGCAGTTCCTGCGCTTTCATCACGCCTTGCTCTTCGGGAGCGGCCTGCACCTCTGCCTCTTTGGCGGGGATGTCGGTGCTGTCCATCTCGGCGATTTTGGCCTCGCCCGCGGCGATGTAGAGGGCCAGCTCGTCGTAGAAGGCGAGGGTTTTGTCATAGAGGACATCAAGGCTTTCGATGTCTTTTAGGAGCACATGCTCGTGCTTTAAAAGATCGTCTGTCACACGGTCGATCTGGCCCTGCACCTCTTCAAAACGCGCGGTGAATTTTGCAAAGGGGGCAGCGCGGCCCAAAAGTTTTTCCCACCAGCTGCGCTCGCGCCGGACGTCGAGCTCGGAGACCGAGAAGCCGCGGATCGTGGTGACAATAGAGCGCAGGCTGTCGCCAGCGGGGCCAACATCCTTGTTGCGCACACCTTGCAGCATGGACTGCGAGATCGTCTGCAGCTCTGCCTGCGCGCCGGACCCAAACCGCACGATGGAGTTCGTGTCTGTCATGTCGAGCTCGCCCATCCGTTTGCGGATTTCGGCGGTCACGGGTGCGTCGGCCTGTTCGAGCGTGATCACTTCGTTGGCGGGCGCGGGTTCGGGCAGAACCACGGCGGTAATTTTCTCGACCTGGGCGAGGGTCTCTTGCGCCTGTTGGCGGACGGTCTCGGACATAATATTCTCCTTTGTTCCCCGTTAATCTTTTGGCGTCACACCTTCGCGCTGCAACCTGTCGCGCAGCACTTTGATTTCGATGTCCATGTCGCTACGGTCCCCATCAAGCAGGGTCTCGGTGCGGGCGACGAAGTTGGTTTCCAGATCGGTCAGCAGTGCTTCATAATCAGCGCGGGCGCTGTCGTCCTTGGTGCGTTTGTAGAGGTCAACGAATTTGACCGTCGCGTCCCGTGCGCCCATCAAGTACACACCCAGGTACTTGCGGGCGGCCGTCAGGTCGCGCGGGTCTTCTTCGACGGTGCGGATCATTTTGCGGGCCATCGCCTGAAAGCCCGCGACTTTGAGATCAAGCTTGCGATCATTCAGGCTTGCCACGTGATCCGACATTGCAGCCAGATGTCCCTCAGCCTCATCCACCACGCGGGCCACGCGGTCTTGCTGAAAGGTATCAATGCCTTCGACGCGTTTGTCCTGAAGCGGGTCGATCCCGAAGGCCACAAAGCTGAGCCCGGATGCGATGACGCCGTAAAGAACGCTGGCCACAACGCCCGATGGTCCGGTCAATGCCGCCACTGCGATCCCGAGGCCGATCGCGAGGGACGCCAGAATTTTGCGCGGTATCGCGGGTTTGCGGGCCATGGCGCGGGCGTTGAAGGCCGCCTCCGCGCGCAAACCGTCCCGCATCAGCCATGCGCCAAGGGTCAAGAGAGCTGCGCCAACCAGAGACATGGCAATCGCCGTCGCCCCATCGTTGAAGGATGTTGCGACCAAAACAATGGCCGGCACAAAGAGGATCTTGGTGCGAGACCCTGCCGCATCTACCGCGCGCTCGGCAGCGCGCGCTTCTCGGATCGCGTCTTCTTTTGGAGTGGTGGAGCCGCCGCGGCTATACTTGCCGCCAAATCGCTGGGCCATGATCACAGCCCTCCAATCGCGCCGGAGGTGACGCCAAACATCACAACAAGCAAGGCAATGAAAGCCGCGGTTCTAAGCTGATCTGGCATGGCGTCCTGTGTCCCCTTCTGACGCGTATCTTGGTTCGGCTGCATGATCGACATCGCAGCCGCGACGACGATCACAAGAATGATTGCCACAAGGGCAAAGAAAATAAGGCGCAGCATAAAACCCAAAGTCCCCAACCCCACTGAGCTAATTGTTAACGGCTCTTAAACAATAAGCCCAGTGCAGGGATTTTACGGGGAATTTTAGGAGTGTTTTTGCAAAGCCTCTCGTTCAGCGTTCAATTTGCGGCTGTAGCCCGATTGCAGAATTTCGACGGCAAAGAGCACCACAACCGAGAAGTAGAACGTCGATTTTGACATTGGCACGATCTCACGTCCAAAGATCTTCAACGCTTCTTCCTTGGCAATGTCATGGTCCACGCCAGACGCTTCGAGCCCGTGAACGGCCGCTTGTCCGGCCTCACCCAGCAGAACGACACCGACGATCAGAAGGATAAAGAGGCCCAAAACCTCATACATCCGGTTCTTCTGCAAAAAGCGGGTCACGCCGTCAGCAAGGACGAGCATGGCTACACCAGAGAGCACGATAGCCGTGATCAGGATCGGAAGAACTTCGGTGATGGCGATGGCGGAGAGCACGCTGTCGAACGAAAAGATCAGGTTCATAAAGATGATCAGCATCACAACTTGTGTCGCGGATTTGCCTGACTTGCCCTCAACATCGTGACCAATGTGCTCGATCGACAGCATGTGGCGGATTTCTTTGACCGCAGTGTAGATGATGAACGCGCCGCCAAAAATGAACACGCAGGTCGCAAAGTTGATGCTACCTTCGAGAATGCCTTCCCACGTAAATCGGTAGAACGGTTCAGAGAGAGCATCGATCAGGCTGACCATCACAAAGAGCAGAATGACCCGCAGCGCCACCGCCAGGATGATGCCCCAGCGCCGCACCGACTGCTGTTGGGCGACCGGCGCGCGCTGGCTTTCGATTGAAATGTAGAGAAGGTTGTCGAACCCGAGCACGGCCTGCAAAAAGCACAGCATCAGCAGATTGATCGCGTTTTCGAGTGTCAAAAGATCAGCAAAATAGTCCATGGCCTGTCCTTTGGCGGGTTGGATTAATGTTCAGTCTTTGATGCCTCAACACGCCAAGCGCGAAAAGGTTTAATTTCGGGGGAAAAGTGAGTGAGGGTTGCTCAACAGCTGAGCGGTGCTGATCAATCGCCTGAGCCAACCGTCTCCATTAGCGCTGCGATCCGTTTGGCTCGGGTCTCGGGGCGTTTGGCTGTTTCGATCATATGCAGGTGTCCGCGCCGCTTGCCGGGGGTAAGAGCGACCCATGTCGAGGTCAATCCGTGGGCCGATAGGGATTGCGCAACATCTGCCGGTGTCTCAACGGCGGCCGGGTCAGCCTTTTTCATTCGGACGTCGATTACGTCGCCAGGTGTAATGTCTGCCTGCCTGAGGACCGATTTGCCGGTGTAGATGAACGTTTTGTCAAGTGCAGGGGCTTTGGTCAGGGCCATGTTGAAGGGCACATCGTTAAGTTCAACATCGACCCGCTTGGCGCTTTGCCGGTTCAAGGTCTCCATCACACCGGTTGGGATTGGCAGGACTGTATACACACTCTTACCCCATTCCATTGGGATGATCGTCCCCTCAAAGGTTAGCCAGTCGTCCATCAAACCCTGCCTTGCGCCTCGACATGTCGCAGTTGACACATAGCCGCGTTGGGGTGCCCGGCAAGGCGGACTAAATTGCGGATTTTCGGGGTGGGCGACGCTTGCGTTGCGGCTTGGGGCGTTTGTCGAGGCCGAGTTGATCGCGGACAACGCGTTGCTTGACCTCTTCGACCTCGCCGGCGGCGAGGGTGCCGATCTGAAAGGGACCGTAGCTGATGCGGATCAGGCGGTTCACCTTGACGTCGAGCGCCTGCATCGTGCGGCGGATTTCGCGGTTCTTGCCTTCGCGGATGGCCACGGTGAGCCAGGCGTTGGCGCCTTGCTGACGGTCAAAGGTGACGTCCATGGGCTGATAGCGCACGCCCTCGACCGTGATGCCTGCACGCAGGATGTCGAGTTTGGCCTCGCTGACCGAGCCGTTGATGCGCACGCGGTAGCGGCGAAGCCAGCCGGTGGAGGGAAGTTCTAACTGGCGTTTGACGCCGCCGTCGTTTGTCAGGATCAGAAGGCCCTCGGAATTGAGGTCAAGCCTGCCTACGGACATCACGCGCGGCATCGTCTCGGGCAGGGCGTCATAGATCGTGGGGCGGTCTTTCTCGTCCTTGTCCGTTGTCACAACGCCGGTGGGCTTGTGGTAGAGCCAAAGGCGCGGCGGATCGGGCGGGCCCACAGGTTTGCCATCGACGAGGATTTTATCTGCCGACGTCACCTTCATGGCTGGCGTATCGATCACCTTGCCGTTCACACGCACCCGGCCTTCGGCGATCATCTTTTCAGCGTCGCGTCGCGAGGCGATGCCTGCGCGCGAAAGGGCCTTGGCGATCCGGTCGCCGGGGGTGGGTGTGTCTGTCATGGCTGCGTCGTAGTGCGGTTGGACGTGTGGCGCAATGTCTGACTGGTGTTCGCAGGCAGGGTGAGGCATCACACGGAGCATGGTTTTTACGTCCTACATGGATTTGGCGTTAGAGGAGGCGCGGTCCGCTGCCGAGCGCGGCGAGGTACCCGTTGGGGCGGTCATCGTGAGGGGCGGCGTCATTCTTGCCCGGGCCGGAAACCGGACGCGCGAATTGAATGATCCCACAGCGCATGCTGAAGTTTTAGCGATCCGCGCCGCTTGTGCCGAAGCGGAAAGCGAACGGCTGATCGGGGCGGATCTTTATGTCACGCTTGAGCCGTGTCCGATGTGTGCAGCGGCCATCTCGGCGGCGCGGGTGGCGCGGTTGTATTATGGGGCTGCCGATCCCAAATCAGGTGGCGTCGCACAGGGCGCGCGGGTCTTTGCGCATCCTCAATGCCATCATGTGCCAGAGGTTTATGATGGGATATGTGAGGAGGCTGCGGCTTATATGTTGCGCTCCTTTTTTGACGGTCGCCGCTAGGGGCGGATGTCGGAGCCTCCGGCGGGGATTATTTTGGCCAGAAGAAGTCAGGGTCGTGCTCGACTCTGGACCTCGTGCGAGGGATAAACGGGTATGAGTTTGCCACCGGGTTTCATTGATGAATTGCGCTCGCGCTTGTCCATTGGGCAGGTTGTGGGGCGCAAGGTGATGTGGGACAGCCGCAAATCGAACCCCGGCAAAGGCGATTTGTGGAGCCCGTGCCCGTTTCATCAGGAAAAAACCGCGTCCTTCCACGTCGATGATCAGAAGGGTTTCTACTATTGCTTTGGCTGTCATGCCAAAGGCGATGCATTTAAATTTGTGCAAGAAACCGAGAACGTGAGCTTTATGGAAGCCGTGCAAATTCTGGCGAATGAGGCCGGGATGCCGATGCCCGAGCGCGATCCGCGCGCACAAGAGAAGGCCGATCATCGCAGCGTACTGGCTGAGGTCATGGAGCAGGCGGTGCAGTGGTACAAGATGCAACTGCGCTCGGCCGGGGCAGCGGCCGCGCGAGACTATTTGGCGGGGCGCGGGTTTGATGCGGCGGCACTCGAGCGGTGGGAGATTGGCTTTGCCCCCGATCTGCGGCAGGGCGTGTTTCAGGCGCTGACGGGCAAAGGTGTTCCTGCCGAGCATGTGGTCGAGGCAGGGCTCGCGGCGCGGCCGGATGACGGGGGGCAGCCGTTCGACCGGTTTCGCGGGCGCATCATCTTCCCCATCCGCGACGCGCGAGGGCGGGCAATTGCACTGGGCGGGCGGGCGATGGACCCGAATGCGCGTGCCAAGTATCTGAATTCGCCGGAGACGCCGCTCTTTGACAAGGGCCGCTCGCTCTACAACCACAAACCTGCGCGTGAGGCGGCGGGCAAGGGGGCGACGCTCATCGTCTCTGAGGGGTACATGGACACGATCGCGCTGGTTGAGGCGGGGTTCCGCTCGACCGTGGCACCGCTGGGCACAGCGATCACCGAAGGGCAGCTGGCGCTAATGTGGCGGATGTCGCCCGAGCCTGTGATCGCCTTGGATGGGGACAAGGCGGGCCTGCGGGCGGCGATGCGCTTGATTGATCTGGCGCTACCACTTTTGGAAGCCGGTAAGTCGCTGCGATTTGCATTGATGCCGGAGGGGCTTGATCCGGATGATCTGATCAAAGCGCAGGGTCCCGCGGCAATGCAGGCGGTGATCGATGGCGCTTTGCCACTGGTGCAGCTGCTCTGGCGGCGCGAGACGGAGGGCAAAGTGTTCGACAGCCCCGAGCGGAAAGCGGCGCTGGATAAGGTCTTGCGTGATGCGATCAAGGTGATCCCCGATCCCTCCCTTCGTGCGCATTACGGGCAGGAAATCAAAGATTTGCGCTGGGCCTTGTTCAATCCGCGCAAACCAACAGGTGGCGCGCGTACGCCTTGGCGCAAAGGCGGACCCGCGCCTTATGGGCAAGCAGCGCAAGTGACGACGAGCTCCAAGAGCAGTGTATTTGCGGCTGGTCCTGACGGTATTGAGGACTATCTGCGCGAAGCTGTTATCCTTGCTGTGTTGATTACCCATCCGGGCCACATCGCTGAGTTCGAGCATCAGGTCGAGTTGATGGAATGTCGTGATCCTGGGCATGGGATGCTCCGCGATGCGGTGTTGCGTCATGCCGGGGCCAATGATCTGCGCGTGGCGATTTCTGAACAATTGGGCGCTGCCCCCCTTGAAAAGCTTTTCGGGCAGCGCCATGTCGCCATCGTACCTGCAATTCGACGCCCCGGCGAAACAGATGCCGCGCGGATGTGCTTGGTCGAAGAGCTTGCAAAATTGAACGCACGTCGGGGTCATGCCCGTGAAGTCCAAGAAGCCATCGAAGATATCCACCACGCAGAAGACGAACGGCTGACCCATCGGTTAAGCGATGGCGTGGCAGCCCTTGATAAAGCAGGGCGCGGAGACGGCGAGGATCGAACGGAATATGAGACCAGCCATAATGGTGCCAAATTGCGCCGCGATGAACGCTCTGCGTTCGATGATCTTTTGGGCGGTATCGAGTTCGCCAAGAAGGATCGCCGCGCTAAATGACACATTACGGCCCAGCGTTCGCTGTGCAACATGTGAACGAAATAAGATGATTCGTGGTTGCGAATCACAACCGCTACAGATTGATTCGCGTTAACGCACTGGTGACGAATCACCCGTTATGACGCCCGACATATCAGGAGCCCGTTTGAATGGCCGCCAAAGACACTGACGACCGCACCAAAGATCAAGATGCCGACAGCGCGCACTCTCTCGACATGAGCCAAGCCGCCGTCAAGAAGATGATCGCCGAGGCAAGAGAACGGGGCTACATCACGTATGATCAGTTGAACGCCGTTTTGCCGCCTGATCAGGTGTCGTCGGATCAGATCGAAGATGTGATGTCGATGTTGTCCGAGATGGGCATCCAGGTCACCGAAGACGAAGAAAGCGAAGAGGTCGAGGACGACGGCAAGAGCCGCGAGGTCGCCACCGTTGGGGCCCGTGAAGTGGCACTTGGCGGCGGTGAGACCGAAAAGCTGGACCGGACCGATGATCCGGTGCGCATGTACCTGCGCGAGATGGGCAGCGTCGAGCTTCTCTCCCGAGAGGGCGAGATTGCGATTGCCAAACGGATCGAGGCCGGCCGCAACACGATGATTTTGGGGCTCTGTGAGAGCCCGCTAACGTTCCAGGCGATCACCATCTGGCGTGATGAATTGCTGTCAGAAGACATTCTTCTGCGTGACGTGATTGATCTGGAAGCGACTTTCGGCAACCAAATGGGCGAGGACGGTGAGGAAGAGACCGTTGTTGCTCCTGCAGCCGGCGGTGAGGCGCCTAAGGCGGAGGCGGCGCAAGAGCTGGATGCGGATGGCAACCCTATTCAGGTTGACGATGATGATGACGAGGACGAGCAGGCGAATATGTCGCTCGCCGCGATGGAGGCCGCACTCAAGCCCCGTGTGCTGGAAACGCTTGAGGTCATCGCCCACGACTTTGCCGAACTGTCCGAGATGCAGGACGCGCGGATGTCGGCCACGCTGAACGAGGACTCCTCGTTCTCGGACAAGGCGGAGAAGACCTACCAAACCTTGCGCTCGCAAATTGTGCAGATGGTGGTGTCACTTCATTTGCACAACAACCGGATTGAGGCGCTGATTGACCAGCTTTATGGGATCAACCGGCGGATCATGTCGATTGATAGCAGCATGGTGAAGCTTGCCGATCAGGCACGCATCAACCGACGCGAGTTCATCGACGAATACCGAGGCCGCGAGCTTGATCCGACGTGGCTTGATGAGATGAGCCAGAAGTCTGGCCGTGGCTGGCAGGCGCTGATCGAGCGATCCTCTGGCAAGATTGAGGATTTGCGAGCCGACATGGCGCAGGTGGGCCAGTACGTTGGCGTTGATATCAACGAATTCCGCCGCATCGTGCAGCAGGTTCAGAAGGGTGAAAAAGAAGCCCGTCAGGCCAAGAAAGAAATGGTCGAGGCGAACCTGCGCCTCGTGATTTCGATTGCCAAAAAGTACACGAACCGTGGCCTGCAATTCCTTGATCTTATTCAGGAAGGCAACATCGGCCTGATGAAGGCGGTTGATAAGTTTGAATACCGCCGCGGCTATAAATTCTCGACCTATGCGACGTGGTGGATCCGGCAGGCTATCACCCGATCTATTGCCGATCAGGCGCGTACGATCCGTATTCCGGTACACATGATCGAAACGATCAACAAGCTGGTGCGCACAGGCCGCCAGATGCTGCATGAGATTGGCCGCGAACCGACGCCCGAAGAGCTGGCCGAAAAGCTGCAAATGCCGCTTGAGAAGGTTCGCAAGGTGATGAAGATTGCCAAAGAGCCGATCAGCCTTGAGACGCCGATTGGCGACGAGGAAGACAGCCAGCTTGGTGACTTCATCGAGGATAAGAACGCGATCCTGCCGCTCGACTCGGCCATTCAGGAAAACCTGAAAGAGACGACGACCCGGGTCCTGGCAAGCCTGACGCCGCGCGAAGAGCGGGTGCTGCGTATGCGCTTTGGCATCGGGATGAACACCGACCATACGCTTGAAGAAGTGGGCCAACAGTTCAGCGTGACACGCGAACGTATCCGCCAGATTGAGGCGAAAGCGCTGCGCAAGCTCAAGCACCCAAGCCGGTCGCGCAAACTGCGCTCGTTCCTGGATCAGTAGGGATGTCGCTGCTTTCGCGCTTGTTCGGTGGGAAGTCTGGTGCGGCCGCTGAGGTCACACCGGAGGAATACTCTGGCTATCTCATCTTCCCAGAGCCTGCCCAGGACGGCGGCCAGTTTCGCGTCGGTGCGCGGATCGAAAAGGACGTGGACGGTGAGGTGAAGGTGCATCACCTTATTCGCGCGGATACGATTGCGAACCGGGACGAAGCAGTGGCGCACTCAATCGTCAAGGCCAAGCAGGTGATTGATCAGCAAGGCGACGCGATCTTTCGCTGAGTTTTTCGAAAAGTCTTTGTAATGAAGGGTCGCGCGCGGTTACATCCGCGTGAGCGATTGTCGCAAATCCTTGTCCATGGTGGGGGTGCGCTCCATCTGAGGTGCAACACGAAGGATTGCACCCATGACCACATTGAAAATGTCTATCGCGATGAGCGCTCTCGTCGTCACACTTGCTCCAGCCGCCCAAGCCTATGCCACATTCGACGAACAGCCATCGCCCGCGCTAGAGCGGTTACAGCTCGCGCTCGCGACAACTTTGGAGGCGCCGACAGCCTATGATGCTGAGGTCTGCGAGGTCGTGATTGGGACGGGCGAGAATGGCGCCCCGCGTATCGAACTGGCTTGTGCCGCCAAATAGCTCGGCGATAAAAGGGAGGCCATGCATACGCTGTTCTCCATCCCAACCCGTGGCCCGGGGCTTTACGAATTCACGCGCGACGTGGAGGGCTGGGTTCAGGGAACTGGTGTGTTGACACTTTTTGTGCAGCACACGTCCTGTTCGTTGTTGATCCAAGAGAACGCTGACCCCGAAGTCCAGACTGACCTTCAGAATTTCTTTGCGCGATTGGTGCCGCCAACCACGGACCCGAGTATGGCTTATCTGACCCATACGTATGAGGGCCCGGACGACATGCCCGCGCATATCAAGGCTGCGATGATGCCGGTCAGCTTGTCAATTCCTGTGATTGATGGGCGAATGACGCTCGGTACATGGCAAGGAGTTTACCTTTTCGAACATCGAAGTGCTCCACACCTGAGACGGGTGGTTGGGATGATGACACGTGCCGAGTGATCCCGCACCGCTTGTTTTGCCAACGCCAGGCCTTGATGTGCTGGTCACAGAGGCGAGGAACGAAGGCTTTGGGTTCGTCGGCAGATTTCGCGACCGCTGGATGTCTGCAGAAAACCGCTTTGACCGTCTGGGCGAACGTTTGCTGGGGGTATGGGAGGACGGTCAACTCGTGGCATTCTGCGGATTGAACATTGATCCCTATCACAGCGATCCAAAGGTAGGCCGATTGCGGCATCTATATGTGTCCGCACGTCTTCGGAGACACGGCGTCGGTGCGGGGCTGCTTTACGCCATTCTCAGACCATCTCCACCTTTCGACCGGCTTCGACTGCGGTCTGACAGTCCTGCGTCCGCGCGGTTTTACCTGCGGCACGGCTGGACGCCATGCGACGAGGCGAATGCAACGCATCAGTTGCACTTGCCCACCTGAGGCGAGAACGGGCAGGGTGTTGCGACAACTATACGTCGGAGCATGCCATGACCCCCGCCCAAAATGACGCAAAGGCGCATGTCGCAGCAATGGCGGCGGATCTGTCACAGGCTTGTGCGACCATCTTTGAATTCGCGGAACCGGCCTGGCGGGAGTATCGCTCCGCCGCTTGGTATGTGGAGCGGTTGCGGGCCGAGGGTTTTACGGTGGAGGAAGGGTCCGCCGGGATGCCGACGGCCTTTTGCGCCGAGTGGCACAACGGCGATGGACCGGTCGTCGGCATGTACGCCGAATATGATGCGGTCCCGGCCAATTGTCAGGCCGCAGCCCCCGAGCCCAAGCCCCGCGTCGGGCTGCCGCTGACCGCTGCAGGCCATACAGACCCGCATTCCGCCCTTGGGATCAGTGCCTTGGGTGGACTTCTTGCGACCAAGGCTGCGATGGAGAAACACGGGCTGAGGGGCGGCTTGCGATTTACCGGCGAGCCTGCGGAAAAGGTGCGCGGGTCCAAACCCATCCATGCCGCGGCAGGGTATTATGACGGGCTGGCGGGCATGCTGTCGTTTCATCCGTTCTACATGCTGCCGCTGTGCAACACGGTGCGGTGGGACACGCAATGCGGTGCGGCCTATTCGATGATTTACCGGTTTGAGTGCCATGCGCCCCAGACTTGGGGCGCGCGCGACGGGGCACCTATTCCGCAAAGTCATTCCGATATTCGCGCGCCCGGCGCGAATGAGGCGCTCATGGCGATGTTTCAGATGGGCAAGACCTTGCGCGACAGCATGTTGCCCCATCGCGGTGGCTGGTCGATCAGTGAGGCGATCCTGAGCGCGGGGCAGGCTACGGCCGACAATTTGCCCGCATTGCAGGCCGATTTGCAGTATATGATCCGCGTGCCCACGGTTGAGATGGCCGAGGATGTAACCGCTGCGTTGGACCGGAATGCCGCGGCGGTCGCTGCGATGACGGGCTGCACATGGTCGCGCCATTGGGTCTGCAAGTCGCGGCCCGGTTTGACCAATCACCGCATGGCCGAGATTGTTTGGGAGGGGTTGCAGGATGTGGGCGCGCCGCAATGGGATGCGGCAGCGCGCGACATCATGCGGCAGGTGCGTGACGCCTGCGGTGGAGGTGAGGGAGAACCTCTGCTTCCCGCCTGCGAGGCTTTGGTTGACCCGCGCGAGGCAGAGCGGATTCTGCGGCAGGATTTGCCGCCGTCGCAGATAAGTTCAACCTCAGATGATTACACGGACATGACGTGGCATTGCCCCACGGCACGGTTCTATGTGGCGCGGCCTGCATTAGCAGGTGGGCCGTATCCGCCTTGGGCAATGAATGCCTTGGGCGGTATCCCGGCCACGATTGATCCGATGGTACAGGTTGCGGCCAAGGTGCTTGCGGTGTCTGCGCTGCGGCTGATCGAGGATGCACAGGCGCGGGAAGAGGCGTGGTCCGAGTTCGAGCGTCGCAAGGCCGAGACTGACATTCCGCCCTTGTGTGATTATCCGCCGCCGATTGATTTCGCCTGGCCGGAGTACGTTGAGACCGCGCGGGGGCGGGGGTGGTGTATCCCGTAGGACTCAGGTGCCGCGCCGATATGTGGTGAGGGCAACACGGGGGCTACTCTATACCTGCCGTGTGGCCTATAAGGGCTGTGGATAAGTGGGGGCCAACCCCAAGCCCAAACGACATGAGGACAGGATATGCGTTGCCCCTTTTGCGGAAATGTCGACACGCAAGTCAAAGACAGCCGCCCCGCCGAAGATCACGTTGCCATTCGCCGCCGCCGTTTTTGCCCGGCCTGTGGCGGGCGGTTCACCACATATGAACGCGTACAGCTTCGCGATCTGGTGGTGATCAAAAGCAATGGCCGCCGCGAAGATTTTGACCGAGACAAGCTGGAACGCGCGATCCGCATCGCCCTACAAAAACGCCCTGTCGAGCCTGAGCGCATGGATCAGATGATCAGCGGCATTGTACGGCGGTTGGAAAGCATGGGCGAGACGGACATTCAATCCAAGGCCATCGGCGATATCGTGATGGAGAGCCTCGCCCGGATTGATACCGTGGCGTACGTTAGATTTGCGAGCGTTTACAAGAACTTCCAGGCGGCTGATGACTTTGAGAAGTTCATGGAAGAGATGCGCCCGGACATTAAGCCCGAAGAAAGTTGAGCCCGGCTGAAGACCGCCGCTGGATGCAGCTGGCCCTGAGTTTGGGCCGGCGCGGGATGGGCCGTGTCTGGCCCAATCCGGCGGTGGGTTGCGTGATCGTTACGGACGGACGCCTCGTTGGACGTGGTCGGACCGCGGATGGTGGACGGCCTCATGCCGAGACCGTGGCGCTCTCTCAGGCAGGCGACGCGGCGCGAGGGGGCGTGGCCTATGTCACGCTCGAGCCATGCGCGCACCATGGGCAGACACCGCCCTGTGCAGAGGCCTTGATCGCGGCAGGCGTGTCACGGGTCGTGGTGGCTTGTGGTGATCCCGATGCCCGGGTTGCGGGGCGCGGGATTGAGAGGCTGAGGTCTGCTGGGATCGATGTGACGACCGATCTGATGGCCGAGGACGCACGCGCCGATCATGCTGGTTTCTTTGGCAAGCTGCGCGGCAAACCCTTTGTCACTCTTAAGCTCGCCATGACTATTGACGGACGAATTGCGACGGCCAGCGGGCAAAGCCAGTGGATCACCGGGCCAGAGGCGCGTCGGACGGTTCATGCTCTGCGGGCGCGGCATGATGCGGTGATGGTCGGCGGCGGTACCGCGCGCGCCGATGACCCCAGCCTGACCGTTCGCGGATTGGGGGAGGTGCCGCAGCCGGTGCGGGTGGTGGTGTCGCGTGCTTTGGATGTGCCGCTGGGCAGTGCGCTTGCGCGCACCGCCAAGGATGTTCCCGTTTGGCTGTGTCATGGCGGTGCGCCACCGGAATTGGTTGAGACATGGACCGGACTGGGCGCCAAATGTATTAGTTGCGGCGTGTCCCAAGGGCGGGTGAGCTTGACGTCGGTGCTGAGTGCACTGGCAGAACGGGGTCTTACCCGGATCTTTTGTGAAGGTGGCGGAAGCGTTGCGGCGTCATTGCTGGCGGCCGGGCTTGTTGATGAGCTGGTCGTCTTCTCGGCGGGCAAAACCATCGGGGCAGAGGGCCTGCCGGGTGTGGGGCCGATGGGGCTGGGGCGGCTGGAAGATGCAGCGCAGTTTGAACTGGTAGAGCTGCGGCCCTTGGGGCAGGACGTTATGACGCGCTGGGCGTTCATGAGGTGAGGGCTGGGGCGCTGCCCCAGACCCCGAGGTATTTGCGGCAAGATGAGATTACGGCTTCGCGTAGCCCATGGCTTGAAGTGCTGCTTTGATCTCATCCAAAATTGCTGGGTCATCGATTGTTGCGGGCATTTTGAAATCCTCACCATCGGCGATTTTTGCGATTGTGCCGCGCAGGATTTTGCCGGAGCGGGTTTTGGGCAGGCGGTCAACGACGGTGGCCAGCTTGAACGCGGCCACTGGGCCGATCTGATCCCGCATGCGGGTGACGCAATCTGCGATGATGTCTTCGCTGGCGCGGTCTGTCCCCTTGTTGACGCAGAGAAAGCCCATCGGCAATTGGCCTTTGAGCGTGTCGGCGACACCTACGACGCAGCATTCTGCGACATCCGGATGGCCTGCGAGCACTTCTTCCATGGCACCGGTCGATAGACGGTGACCGGCAACATTGATGACGTCATCGGTGCGGGCCATGATGTAGACGTAGCCGTCCTCATCAATCATGCCCGCATCGCCTGTTTCATAGTAGCCGGGGAAGGTCGTAAGGTAGCTGGATTTATACCGTGCCTCGGCCTTCCAGAGAGTGGGTAAAGTGCCGGGGGGAAGCGGGAGTTTCACAGCTAAGGCGCCGAGTTTGCCCGCGGGCATCGGGTGGCCCGTTTCGTCCAGAACCTGAACATCGTAGCCAGGCATCGGCACCGTGGGGGAGCCGATCTTGACGGGAAGCGCCTCGATCCCGGCGGGGTTGCCCACGATGGTAAAGCCGGTTTCAGTTTGCCACCAATGATCATAGACGGGCACGCCCATCACCTTTTGCGCCCATTCGATGGTGTCAGGGTCCGCCCGCTCGCCCGCAAGGTAGAGCGCGCGCAGGCCGGACATGTCAAAATCTTTGATCATTGCGCCTGTCGGATCGTCGCGTTTGATGGCACGGAAAGCGGTTGGCGCGGTGAAGAAGGAGCGGACGTTGTGCTCGGCAATCACACGCCAGAAGGTGCTGGCGTCCGGGGTGCCGACGGGCTTGCCCTCAAATACGATTGTGGTGTTTCCGGCGATCAAGGGGCCGTAGCAGATGTAGCTGTGGCCAACGACCCAGCCCACGTCAGAGGCGGCCCAGAAGACATCGCCGGGGTCGACCTGATAGATGTTTTTCATAGTCCAGTGCAGGGCGACGAGGTGGCCTGCGGTGTGACGCACAACGCCCTTGGGTGCGCCAGTCGTGCCGGAGGTATAGAGGATATAAGCTGGGTGGTTGCCGGCCACGGGAATGCAGGCTGCGGGATCGACACCTGCCTGTGCGGCGTGCCACTCGAAATCGTCCGGACCGAGTGTCGCTGGGCATTCATCCCGTTGAAATATTAGCGTGAAATCAACTTTGTGGTCGGCAATGTCGCGGGCGCCGTCGAGGAGTGGTTTATAGTCAACGATCCGGCCCGGCTCGATCCCGCAAGAGCCTGCGATGATGGCTTTCGGCGTGCAATCGTCGATCCGAACGGCCAGTTCGTTGGCCGCAAATCCGCCGAAGACGACGGAATGCACGGCGCCAATCCGGGCACAGGCGAGCATAGCCACGAGCGCCTCTGGTACCATGGGCATGTAGATGATGACCCGATCACCGGGCTCAATGCCTTTGGCGATCAGTGCGCCGCCGAGGGAGGCTGTCTGGGATTGCAGCTCGGAAAAGGAGATGGTGCGTTTGCTGCCCGTGATAGGGCTGTCGTAGATGATGGCCGTTTGATCGCCGCGACCGGCCTCAACATGGCGGTCCACGGCGTTGTAACAGGCGTTAACCTCGGCGTCGGCGAACCATTCGTAGAGGTGATCACCCTTGTCCGTCAGCGCTTTGGAGGGGGGTGTTGTCCATGAAATCGCTTGCGCTTGCTCCATCCACCAGTCTTCCGGGTTGGCTTTCCAAGCGTCGTAAATCTCAGCGTATCCCATCACATGTCCTCCCAGATCATGGGGGATTTATGCAGAGCCGTTTTGCAGGGCGCAAGGGCGTGATTGCATGTTCTCGCTAACGTTTGGAGTTTCGCATTCTGTCCCTAATCCTGCCGGATTCGTTCGCTAATATCGCGGCAAGTTTGGATGAATGGTTTGGAGAGTATTATGCGAGTGATCCCCCTTGGCATGATTGTTGCCGCGATGGCATCGATGGCGGGCTCAACCGCGGCGCAGGATCGGTGGGAAACCTTTGAGCATGCGGCGACGGAGCGGCAAGGTGCCTATATCTGTGATGCGCGTGATCCTTCTCAGGGTGGGTTCTTTTGCGTTGAATTGGCCTGCTCTCCTGACCAGCCGCTGGCTGTTGAAATCTCACGTTCGGGCGCTTGGTTGGCAGAGGAACTGGAGGCGCAGTTTGTGATCAATGGGGCGGTGCGCGGCGTCCATCAGTTTGCGCAGTCTGTGCCTGGCACGGCATCGAGCTATCGTAGTGAGGCTGCGGCCCAGGATGATACATTGCGATATTGGCTTTTGAACGGGCGGGCGATTGACTTGCGCGTAGGAGATGCCGAGCAGCGGCTGTCACTAAGCGGCTCCTCACTGGCCTTGCGCGATGTTTTGGCCGCTTGTCCGATCGGCTAGGTCAATCAGGTACCTCTAATGGCGGGACGCAGCATGGCCTCCCACGTTCCGTATCAGCCGTAGTGCGCGACCGGGGTGCCGGCGAGGGCAGACATATTCAGCAGCCCACGAGCGGTGATTGAGGGCGTGACGATATGAGCCTTATTTCCCATGCCCATCAGGATCGGCCCAACTTCAAGCCCGCCCGCCCGCATTTTCAGAATGTTGCGCACGCCAGAGGCTGCGTCTGAATTCGCAAAGATGAGCGCATTGGCCACGCCTGACAATCGGGAGCCGGGGAATATGCGGTCGCGCAGCTCTGGGTCGAGAGCGGCATCTGCGTGCATCTCGCCCTCGTAGGCAAAGTCACGCGGGGCACTGTCGAGGATCCTGAGGGCAGCGCGCATCCGCCGTCCACTGTCACAATCAAGGTTGCCAAACTGGCTATGTGAGCAGAGAGCGATCTGCGGCGTGACGCCGAACCGTTTGATGTG
This sequence comes from Flavimaricola sp., assembly GCA_020629175.1. Classification (GTDB taxonomy): domain Bacteria; phylum Pseudomonadota; class Alphaproteobacteria; order Rhodobacterales; family Rhodobacteraceae; genus JALZWD01. The sequence continues at coordinate 22,115 of JAHDDU010000009.1, forward strand.
GCGCGCCGTCCCGATCACCGTCTCGGCAATTTGTTCCGGCGTTGGTTCGGGGTGCACCTGGGTGTCCGCCACAAAGAGCGGGCCGTCTTCGAGGATCATGAGCGAGAGGGCGGCGATGGGGTGGAGGTCCTCGCCGCCGAGGATTTGCTGGACGTAGTTCAGGTGCCACAGGAATTGGCCGAACGTCCCGCAGATCAGGCTATCCGCTTCGCCTCGCTGTACCATCACAGCTCCGATTGCGGTGGTGTTGGTACGCATAATGGCGCGGGCCAGATCCGGGGTGACGCCTTGGCGGGCCATAATCTGATGATACGTCGTCCAATAGTCGCGGTAGCGTGGATCGTTCTCTGGGTTGACCAGTTGAAAGTCTGTGCCGGGCTTGATCGTCAGGCCAGCCTTTTCAGCACGTTGTTCGATGACATCCGGGCGGCCGATCAGGATCGGCGCATCGGTCGTTTCCTCAATAATTGCCTGAGCTGCGCGCAGGACGCGTTCGTCCTCCCCCTCGGCAAAGACGATCCGGCGAGCGGTGCTGCGCGCGGCTTCGAACACCGGGCGCATGATCATTGAGGATTTGAAGACAGAGGCCGTGAGGTTTGCCTTGTACGCCTCAATATCCTCAATCGGGCGGGTGGCAACGCCGGTATCCATCGCCGCCTGAGCTACCGCAGAGGCGACAGTGGCCATCAGGCGCGGATCAAATGGCTTGGGGATGAGGTAGTCCGGCCCAAAGGTCAGCTGCTCGCCCCGGTAGGCGGCGGCGGCCTCTGCCGACGTTGTGGCACGGGCGAGGGCGGCGATGCCCGCAATACAAGCGAGCTTCATCTCGTCATTGATGGTCGTGGCGCCGACGTCCAAAGCTCCGCGGAAGATAAAGGGAAAACAAAGGACGTTGTTGACCTGATTGGGAAAATCACTCCGGCCGGTTGCGATGATTGCCTTGGGATTGACCGCGCGGGCGGCATCGGGCGCGATCTCGGGCGTGGGGTTGGCCAGCGCAAAGATGATCGGCTGATCGGCCATTTTTCCAACCATGTCCGGCGTCAGAACGCCGGGGCCAGAGAGGCCGAGGAAAAGGTCGGCACCCGCGATAACCTCATCTAACTCTGCCGCTTTGGTACCTTGTGCGTAGGCCTCTTTCTGCGGGGTCATGTCCTCGGTCCGGCCATTGTAAACCAGTCCAGCAAGATCACAGAGGTAGACGTTCTCGCGTTTGACGCCAAGCTTGAGCAGCATATTGAGGCAGGCAATCCCCGCCGCCCCGCCGCCGGTAGAGACGACCTTGATCTCCTCAAAGGACTTGCCTGCCACTTGCAATGCGTTTGTCGCTGCGGCCCCAACGACGATAGCGGTGCCGTGTTGGTCGTCATGAAACACGGGGATGTTCATGTGCTTGCGGCAGTACTCCTCAACAACAAAACAATCCGGCGCTTTGATATCTTCGAGGTTGATGGCCCCAAATGTAGGTTCCATGGCGCAAACGATCTTGGCGAGGGCGAGGGGGTCTGGCTCATTCAGTTCGATGTCAAAGCAATCAATGTCAGCGAATTTCTTGAAGAGCACGGCTTTGCCTTCCATCACCGGTTTGGATGCAAGACCGCCAATGTTACCGAGCCCCAGTACAGCCGTGCCGTTTGTGACCACAGCGACAAGGTTTCCACGCGCGGTATAGTCGCGGGCCGTTGTCGCGTCGGCCTTAATCTCAAGGCAAGCCTCCGCCACCCCCGGCGAATAAGCACGGGCAAGGTCGCGCCCGTTGGCCAAGGGCTTGGTCGCGCGGATTTCCAATTTACCGGGCTTGGGAAACTGGTGATACTCCAGCGCCGCTTGGCGAAGTGTCTTTTGCGTACCATCGCTTGGTGTCTCGACCATATCCTGCCTCACTTCAGATAATTGTTTAGCGTTAAACTATTTTCGTTGCCCTAAGGAAAGGGCAATTCGCTACCGCGCAACGAAGGTTGCGCTAACATTCCGGTCGCGTCATCTTGCCACGACAACAGCGAAAGGTGGACCCTGTGCAAAACATTCGGGCTGAGGTGGTGGTGGGCACATCTGACCTGCCCGCAGACATCGGGTTCTTTACCAAGACGCTGGGCTTTCGGATGCTCGAGATCTTCCCTGCGGATGATCCGGCACAGGCTCTGCTAGTGGGGCATGATACGCGACTGCGGCTTATGCGAGGGGCTGCGCCAGGGATCGTGCGCCTCTTGGCCGATGATCCGATCCTCGTGGCGGGAGGCGAGACGCAGCTCATGGCGCCCGGTGGGTCTACTATTGAAATCGCCGCTTTGAATCCGCCGGTTGTGTTGCCGCAAACCGAGCATGCGTTTGTTGTTCGCCGTTTGGCTGATCAGGCCCCTTGGGTCGTGGGCCGCGCGGGAATGGAGTATCGCGATCTGATCCCCAGCCGGCTTGGCGGGGCGATTATCGCCAGCCATATCCGCATTCCCGATGGTGGCCCCGTGCCGGACATGGTGCATTTCCATAAGGTCGGTTTCCAGCTGATCTTTTGCATCAAAGGCTGGGTCGATGTGGTTTATGAGGATCAGGGACCGCCCATTCGCTTGACTGCGGGCGACTGCTTTATCCAGCCGCCAGAAATTCGCCACCGCGTGCTGGAGGCAAGTGATGGGATCGAGGTCATTGAGATCGGTGTGCCTGCGGATCATGTGACCGAGATTGATCATGATCTGACACTCCCTACGCCAGATCTGCGGCCAGACCGCAGATGGGAGGGGCAGAAATTTGTTTTTGACCAAGCCGCCAAGGCCAGCTGGGGGGGCAGCCGTCTTATCGGTTATGAGGCGCGCGACACGACGATTGCCGCCAACACCAATGGAGTGGCCGATGTTCAAGTTGTTCGAAAAGGGCAAGATGCGCCGACATATCAGCGGCACAATGCCGATATTATGTTCGGATTTGTCATGTCAGGCGGGATGACGCTTATGGCAGATGGCCAGTCAGACCATCCGCTTGAGGCGGGCGACGCCTTTGTGATCCCGCCTGATATGGCAGCTTGCTGGAACGCGCCGACCGAGGACTTGGAAGTGTTGCAGGTCGTGCTGCCCGGAACGTATGAGACGAGGGAAATCGCCAAATGAGACACCTAGTCCTTGCCGCAAGCCTTGCGATGCCCGTACCGCTCGCCGCGCAAGAGCGCGCTCCAAGCGAGATTGAGGTGATCACGACCTTTGTGCGGGAAGCGCCGACGTTGACGATGGATAACCCCCTTAACAGTGCCGCGCCCGAGGATGCGGCGACGCTGTTCCTGACCGAAGTTCTGTACGAGCTTGGCGTTTATGATCATCCCGAAGGGGACAGCGCGTCGCTTTATGCCGGGTGTGATGAAGAGCTGCGCCCCGGCACTTATTTTTGTCACTTATCCCTCGGCATAAGGTGGGGGGACGCGGAAAGCGGTGTTTCGGTCTTCTTTGAAATGGAACGAACGGATAGGCCCTGTGAGACGCAACGCATCGGTGCCTTGGGTGAAACACTGATGTGTCAATGGCACATTCCTGGCAGCAGGGCTGAGTTCCTCCACGCGGGCTAAGCGCGACCTTTTGCCGACACGGCGGGGAAACTTCCCGCACTTTGCCCCGAAGACAGACCCGCGTCTGCGTTTTAACGTCGCGTCATCAAAGGCTTGGGGGAGTGTTGATGTCACTGGTTCAGCGGGCGCGTGAAGCGCGGCAAAACGCTTATGCGCCGTATTCAAAGCAGAAGGTTGGCGCGGCTGTGAAGGCCACATCCGGGCGCATTTACACCGGCGTGAACGTTGAGAACGCGGATCACGCGGATTGGACTTGCGCCGAATCCGCTGCGATTGCCGCAATGATTGCTTATGGGGACCGCGAGATAGCGGAGGCTGCGATTGTCAGTAGCGGCACCCACCCGATCTGTCCTTGTGCCGCCTGCCGCAGCCGTTTGGCAGAATTCGGCACAAAAGAGACCGTCGTGATCATGGCAACTCCAGACGGCTCGATCGAGCGGACCACCTTGAGACAGCTTGTTCCCCGCCACTACCGAGCTCTGCGGGACTAGCGACTTTTCCCTTTAGACGCTTGCATCTGGCGGGCTGGCCCGGCACCTTGCTGCGATGAAAGAGAGGTCGGATGTCGCTCGTTGATGATGCACGCGCCGTGCGCGAAAATGCCCATGCACCGTATTCAAATTTCAAGGTGGGTGCCGCACTGCGGACAGCCTCTGGCGCGGTCTATGTTGGCTGTAATGTCGAGAATGTCGCCTATCCGGAAGGGACCTGTGCAGAGGCGGGAGCCATCGCTGCGATGGTCGCAGCAGGCGAGACCCGCTTTATTGAGGCGGCTGTGATTGCCGACAGTCCGCTGCCTGTTTCGCCTTGCGGCGGGTGCCGGCAAAAACTGGCTGAGTTTGGGGCTGGGGACGTGGTCGTCACGCTGGCCACGATGGACGGAGCGCGTCAGGACATCACCTTGGCAGAGCTGCTGCCCGGTGCCTTTACCCAAGATTACATGGAGCGCAGCTGAGGTGGACGTGCGGCGCATCATTGCCGATGTCCGCCGTGGTGCCGCGCCCACAGCCGCTGAATTAGACGCCTTTGCCAAAGGGTTGGCCGATGGCGCGGTCAGCGATGCGCAGGCCGGGGCCTTTGCTATGGCGGTTTGCCTGAATGGATTGGGTGAGGCGGGGCGGGTGGCGCTGACCCAGGGGTTTCGCGATTCCGGCGATGTGCTGTCCTGGGATTTGCCCGGTCCTGTGCTCGACAAACATTCAACCGGCGGCATTGGCGATTGTGTGTCGCTGATCCTCGCCCCCGCATTGGCGGCCTGTGGCGTGTATGTGCCGATGATTTCCGGGCGCGGTCTGGGCCACACAGGCGGCACGCTGGACAAGATGGAGGCCATCCCCGGTGTGGTAACGTCGGTGGATGAGGCCCGGCTGCGGGCCATTGTGGCAGAGGCGGGCTGCGCAATTGTGGGGGCCACCGGTCGGATCGCCCCGGCGGACAAGCGGCTCTATGCTGTCCGTGATGTGACCTCGACGGTGGACAGCATTGATCTGATCACCGCGTCCATCCTGTCCAAGAAGCTTGCTGCGGGGCTGGAAGGGCTTGTTCTCGATGTCAAATATGGCAGCGGAGCCTTTATGAAAACGCCAGACGAAGCGATGGATTTGGCCCGCGCGCTTGTCGGCACCGCCAATGGCGCGGGCTGTCCGACGGCGGCGCTCGTGACCGACATGAACGCGCCGCTCGCACCCTCGATTGGCAATGCGGTTGAGGTGGCAATCTGTATGGAGGTGCTCTCGGGCAACATTGATGCCGCTCCGCGCCTGTACGAGTTGGCCGTTGCACTTGGGGGGCGATTGCTTGCCCTCAGTGGTGGAACAATGGTGGACGGCTCGGCCAAAATTAAAGCCGCGATCCGCAGTGGGCAGGCGATGGAAAGATTTGCCACGATGGTGCGGATGCTCGGCGGTCCGCCCGATATGGCCGAGGATTGGCGCGCGCATCTGCGAGTGGCCCCCGTGGTGGGCGACATTGTGGCACCACAGGACGGTCAGATTGCAGCGATTGATGGCGAAGCTGTGGGTCTGGCAGTTGTCGGCCTTGGCGGAGGACGTCAGGTTGAGACGGACCGAATTGACCCGAGCGTTGGGCTGACGGACTTTGTCGCTCTTGGAGCCAAGGTCAAACACGGCGATCCGTTGGCCACTGTCCACGCAGCGAGCGAAGAGGCGGCTCAGCAGGCGGCACAGGCGGTAATTGCTGCGATAACTTTTGGCGATGCGCCCAAGGCCGGGCCTTTGATTTACGACGGGGTTGAGTAATGGCGCGTGCGTTTCTGGTTGTGATGGATTCAGCAGGTATCGGCGGTGCGCCGGATGCCGATGCGTTTTTCAACGATGGGAAGCCGGACACAGGGGCCAACACCCTTGGCCACATCGCGCAGGCCTGTGCCGCCGGACGGGCGGAGGAGGGGCGGAGTGGGCCCTTGCAAGTCCCACACCTGGAAAGGTTAGGGCTGGGCGCAGCTCTGCGCCTCGCCTCGGATGCCGAGGTGCCGGGGTTCGGGGCCGTGCCTGATGGCGCTTGGGGTGCCGCGACGGAGCAATCGAATGGTAAGGACACGCCGTCCGGGCATTGGGAACTTGCCGGAGTGCCAGTGCCATGGGATTGGATGACCTTCCCCAAGACTGATCCGGCTTTTGACGAAGACCTGATTGTCGACATTTGCCTTGCCGCGGGCACCGGTGGAACCCTTGGCAACGTCCACGCCTCTGGGACACAAGTGATCGTTGATCATGGCGAGCGTCACGTCAAAACCGGCTGGCCGATTTGCTACACTTCCGTCGACAGCGTCTTGCAGATTGCAGCGCACGAGGATCCCGAAATTTTTGGGCTCGAGAGGTTGCTGGCGCTCTGTAAGGCGATTGCCCCACAGCTTCATGCGCAAAAACTTGGCCGCGTGATCGCAAGACCTTTTACGTGGTCCGTAGATGGCGGCTTTGAGCGCACCGCGAACCGCAAGGATTTTGCCATCGCGCCCCCGGCTCCGACGCTTTGTGACTGGGTCAAAGACGCGGGCGGTGCGGTGCATGCGGTTGGCAAGATCGGGGACATCTTTTCGATGCGGGGGATCACCGATGTCTGCAAAGGCAGAGATGCCGAGTTGATGGTCCATCTCGGCAGGCTGGTGGATGAGGCCGAAGATGGCGCGCTGACATTTGCCAATTTCGTCGAGTTTGACAGCGAATACGGCCACCGGCGCGATGTCTCGGGCTACGCTCGTCATTTGGAGTGGTTTGACGCCGCATTGGGAGATCTTATCGCGCGGCTGCGACCTGGCGATCTGCTTGTTGTCACGGCAGATCATGGCAACGATCCTACGTGGATTGGCACCGATCACACGCGTGAACGTGTTCCTGTGCTCGTTCACGGCTTGGGTTCAGGCGAGATTGGGCATATGGGCTTTACAGATGTCGCGGCCGGGGTTGCAGCGCATCTTGGCATCCAAGGCAAGGGAAAGGCGTTCTTATGAGCTATCGATCAATGCCCAAGGTCGAGTTGCACATGCACCTTGAGGGGGCGGCACCTCCTGCGTTTATCCGCGGATTGGCACGGGAAAAGAACATCGACATCTCAGGCATTTTTGATGCGGATGGTGGGTATGTCTTTCGCAACTTTGATCACTTTTTGTCTGTTTACGAGGCGGCGTGCCAGCCGCTTACCGGCCCTGAGGAGTTTCGGCGCCTGACCCTTGCTGTGTTAGAGGAAAGCGCCTCGCACGGGGTGATCTATACCGAGAGCTTCATCTCGCCTGATTTCTGCGGTGGCGGTGACCTGGCCGCGTGGCGCGATTATCTGGCCGCGATGCAGGATGCGGCGCGCGAGGCAGAGGCCAAGTTTGGCATCACGATGAAAGGCATTGTTACCTGCATTCGCCATTTTGGCCCGGAACAGGCCAAGACAGCGGCCCATTGTGCGGCAGAAACCGCCGGAGAGTTCATCACAGGTTTTGGCATGGGCGGGGCCGAGATGATGCACCGCCCGGGCGATTTTGCCTATTCGTTCGATATGGCGCGCGAGGCCGGGCTGCGGCTGACTTGCCACGCGGGCGAATGGGGTGGGCCGGACATGGTGGCCGACACCATCCGCGATCTAAAGGTTGAGCGGATTGGTCATGGGATCAATTGCATCAAGGATTTGGCACTCGTCGATCAGATTGCAGAGGCCGGCGTCGTCTTGGAGGTGTGTCCCGGGTCCAACGTTGTTTTGCGTGCGGTGGATGGCTGGGCCCAACATCCCATCGCGCAACTGCGCGAGCGTGGGGTGAAGGTCACAGTCTCAACCGATGATCCGCCATTCTTCAAAACCACGATGACGGATGAATTTGATATGCTGGCCAAAACCTTTGGCTGGGAAGAGGACGTTTTGATGGAGCTGAACCACGCCGCGGTTGATGCCGCGTTTTGTGATACGGCGACAAAGGACAACATTCGCGCAAAACTGGAGGCCGCATGACCGAACATTGCACATTGGTAGATCACCCGCTGGTTCAGCATAAGCTGACCTTGATGCGGCGGACGGAGACCTCCACCAGCGAGTTTCGGCAGCTGCTGCGCGAGATTTCGCATTTGTTGGCCTATGAGATCACGCGTGAGTTGCCGATGACGACGCGTAAAATTGAGACGCCTCTGACCGAGATGGATGCGCCGGTGATTGCGGGCAAGAAACTTGCCCTGATCTCGATCTTGCGCGCAGGGAATGGGCTGCTGGACGGCATCCTCGAACTCATCCCCTCGGCGCGGGTGGGGTTCGTCGGCCTCTATCGCGACCATGACACGCTGGAGCCGGTGGAATATTATTTCAAGGTGCCTGCAGCACTTGAGGATCGGGTGACGATTGTTGTTGATCCGATGCTTGCCACGGGCAACTCCAGCGTGGCTGCGATTGATATGGTCAAGAAGGCCGGGGCCAAGAATGTCCGGTTCATGTGCCTGTTGGCGGCGCCTGAAGGCATTGCCCGGATGAAAGAGGCCCACCCCGATGTTCCGATCGTCACTGCGGCTGTCGACAGCCACCTGAACGAGCTTGGTTACATCGTTCCGGGACTAGGGGATGCGGGTGACCGCATGTTTGGCACAAAATAGTGTAGTTATCCCCAGCTTGCGGCTTTACACACTGCTAACTGCTCAGGCATCATCCCTGTGATATTCTGCGGGGGATATGATGATGAAGACGACACTTTTGGCAGCCGTGTGCGGCACTCTGGGCTTTGTGAGCGGGGCAAACGCCCAGATCGCGAGCGATGTGATCCCGGCGGAGTTTCCGCCCGCAAGCTATACCGGCAATCAATATGTGGACAGCAACGGCTGCGCCTTTATTCGGGCTGGCATTTCGGGCAGCGTGAACTGGGTCCCCCGCGTCAATCGTCAGCGCCAGCAGCTATGCGGCTTCCAGCCGACGTTTGCACAAGCGCCTGAGCCGGACGCACCCGCAACCACAGCATCCGCACCGATCATCGAAATTCCTGCGCCGCCTGCGGCCTCAGCAGTGGAGGCACCCGTCGTAGCCGCCGCGCCAGTGCAGGCCGCGGCGACAGCACCGATTGAAACGGTGGCGAGTTTGCCCGCGCCCTCCGCCGTGCGGCCCGTGACAACGCCTGTCGCAGTGCCAACCGCTCGGGTTATCGCTCCTGCACCGACTGTTGCGGCACCCGCCATTCGCCGTGTCACTCTGGCCGAGATCTGCGCTGAAATAGCAGCCACAGGTCAAACCGTGATCAATCAAGCGACGGGGCAGCCGGTGAACTGCGCACCTACCAACCGTGTCTCTGGGATTGCGGCCTTCTTTGGCACACAGGTGCCCGCGTCCAATCCTGTTCCGGCCCCTGTGCCCGCAGCGCCCGCGCCCGGCTACCAAGCGGTGTTTGACGATGGCCGGGTCAACCCTCAGCGTGGGATTCCTGCCGCTAACGCACCAACGCCGACGGTTTCAACTATGTCGGCCCCTCAGGTGGCAAGCGGGCATCGGTTCGTTCAAGTTGGGACCTTTGGCAACGCAGGCAATGCCGAGCGGACAGCGGCGCGTCTTCGGGCTGCGGGTCTGCCGGTGAGCTTTGCCAACACCACGCGGAACGGTCAGGCCTTGCGCATCGTCGCGGCGGGACCCTTCTCGTCCGGTTCAGAGGTACAGCGGGCCTTGCAAGTTGCGCGTTCCATGGGCTTCTCGGACGCTTACAGCCGCCGCTAAGACTGGCAGATACCCTGAAGGCTGACCCAGCTGCCGTCTGTCAGCAGACTGTCGGCGCCAATCCCCGTTGCCCAATCGGCATCGAACAAATCGCTCACGGTCGCGCCTGTCGGATCGAGCGAAAAAGCCCACGGCGTCAGGGGCACTTGTGCGCCTTCAAACGCTGCGGCAAGGGTCGGCGTGTCACTCAGCGGTGCCGCATGATCCACGATGTGCTGGGCATGCTGTTGCAAAACAACTTCGGGCACGTCGCCTGTGGTCAGCAGGCGAAACGTCTCCCGCAGACCCGCGATGTTGAGGAGCCGTTCCAAAGGTGGGAAATCCTCGCTGCTGGCCGCTGCCGCAATGATATGGCCTGCGACGACCTCTGGAGTGTCCGCATCTGCAATCACCCGTGCCGGGAGCACGATGATCCGTCCGGGCAGTACCGCAGGCGCAGCCATCTCGCCTTGCGCCACGACGACCTGAAAGGGCTCATCGCCAATGGCCACTTTTGACTGCAACGTTCCCAACGCACTGACACCAAGCGGATTGCGGCAAGTCTGCCCTGTGATCCCCTGCAAATGTCCCAAGAGCCTTGCGCCAATCTCCGACCGCTTGCCTTCGGGCACGACCGACGCCGTTTGTGCCATCATCGCAGGGGGTAGCCACACCCATGCGGCAGCGGCAAGCCCGGCGAGACCAATTCCCCATGTGAGAAGGCGAAGCCGGACCGCCGGACCCCGAGATTTACGCACCGCGGCCTGTATCCGTTCAAGCGCGTCAATCATCAGATCATCTTCGATCTCGAGTGTTTCGGTAGCATCCGGGTCCGGACTGTAGAGCGCTGGCCGGATCGTGGGGTTCAGCCGCTGAACCGCCGGTAGCGACCAATGGGTCAACGGGCGCCCCGCCGTGTCAGCGATCACAAGCGTGGCGTTGCCAAAGGACAGAACGACATTCTTGCGCTGCTCCTCAGGCGAGGGGCGCCAAAGGCCGCCGCTTTCAAGGCGGGCATATTCATCCAACGCTGTCATCTGGGCCTGCTCGCCTCTTTTCTGGCGTTAGGTTAGCATGTTTTGAGCCAAAGGAAATGCGATTGCGCCCGCCAGAAATGTCCCGCAGCATCGGGCTATGATTATCTCACCTGGCCGCCGGTACATCTTTGTTCACATTCCCAAGACTGGTGGCACATCGCTTGCCCTTGCTCTCGAAGATCGGGCGATGAAAGACGATATCCTGATCGGGGATACGCCCAAAGCGCAACGGCGCAAACGTCGCTTGCAGGAAATCAACGCGCCGGGCCGCGTGTGGAAACACGCGACACTGGCCGATATTGAGGGCGTCGTGCCTCTGGACGACAAACTGGTATTTACGCTCGTTCGAAATCCGTGGGACCGGGTCGTTAGCTACTATCACTGGCTGAAGGACCAGAACTTTAGTCACCCGGCTGTTGCCCTTGCAAAGCAACAGTCGTTTACAGATTTCGTCTGTGCACCAGCCACGCAGTCCGCGCTCCGCGCCAATCCCTATGGCCATTATGTGACGGGGGCAGCGGCCCCGGTCTTTGTCCGGATCGAGCACTTTGCGGCAGACATCGCCCCAGTCGTGGCGCATTTGGGCTTTGATCTTGAACTGCCAAGGGTAAATGCCTCTGATCGGGCGCGGGATTGGACGCGCTATTATTGTGAGCGGTCAAAGGCCATTATTGCTGAGGTCTGTGCAGAAGATATCGAACGGTTTGGGTACACATTCGAGCACGCCTCCGCAATTGTTTCTGATTAAGCTCCAATTTTAGGGAATTATTGAAATTGGGCAGCTATGCCCCACCAATGACACAAACTCGCCCCAATGCCGCCCTTCCCATGGCATGCGAATCGATCGGAGTGGTCACAACAGTCTTATCGCGGTTCTGTATTTCTGAACTGCGCTGCTTTGGGGAGATATGTGATGTTGATTTGGAATTCTGAAGCTCCGGGCTCGGACGGCACGGCGTCGCAGATCGGATCAGGCGGAAAGACAGGGCTCTTTGGATCAACGCGCGTCGCCACCACGCACGGTTGGCGTCAGGTTTCTTCGGTCAAAGCGGGCGACTCAGTTCTGACTTTTGATCATGGAATGCAAAAGGTTGTCGCGGTTGAGCGCAGCACACTTGCCCTCGACGCAGACGTGAGCGATCCCAGCGGCTGGCCCATGTATGTCCCCGCCGGAGCCCTTGGAAATCTTTCGGATTTCATCGTGATGCCGGGGCAGTCTGTCCTGGTCGAAAGCGACCTGGCAGAGGATCTCATGGGCGACCCGTTCGCCCTCATCCGGGCGGAAGACCTTGACAGTGTCCGCGGTATCAGCCGCGTGGCACCATCTGAGCGGGTCGACGTCATGACGCTTCAGTTCGAGAACGATGAGGTGGTCTTTGGCGCAGGCGGAGCCTTATTTTTGTGCGCCGCCGGCGGCTGCATGATCGAAGCTGCGATGCGCGGCGCTGACACGCCCTACCGGACGTTGTCATCTGATGAGGCGGGTCTGGTTCTCAGCCATGAGATTATGCCAGCAGGTGCAGGCGAAGCATCGGCGGCGAAGTCGCGCTCCGCCGCCTGATTTTCCTGTTAGGCTGCTTTGGCCTGAGGGCCAAACCGTCCATAAAAGTCCTGATTTTTCTCAGCCATTTCCCGCAGCAAGGCCGGGCATGCGAAGCGGTCGCCAAATTCGGCCGTCAACTCATCGCATCGTTCCGCAGCATAGGCCGAGCCCAGCATATCCAGCCATGAGAACGGGCCGCCGGACCAAGGGGCAAAGCCCCAGCCGAGGATCGCGCCCACGTCGCCTTCGCGGATGTCTTCGAGCACGCCTTCTTCCAATGCGCGCACCCCTTCGAGGACCTGGGCGAAGAGCAAGCGGTGCTGGACGGTGGTCAGATCTGGCTGCTCGTCGGCGGCCGGATATTTGGCGGCGAGACCATCCCAGAGGCCCTGACGCTTGCCCTTTTCATCGTAGGCGTAGAAGCCCGCGTTTGACTTCCGACCGAGGCGGCCCTCATCGAACATCCAGAACAGCACTTCATCCTGCGCATCGTCGTAAGCGTCGCCCATGGCGGCCTTTGTTGCCTTGGCGATCTTGACGCCAAGATCGATGGAGGTTTCGTCCGTAAGCTGCAGCGGACCCAGCGGCATACCAACGAGTTTGGCGGCGTTTTCGATCAGCGCGGGTTCGACACCCTCTTTCACCATGCGAATGCCTTCGTTGATGTAGGGGATGATACAGCGGTTGGCGTAGAAGAAGCGTTCGTCGTTGACGACAATTGGCGTCTTCTTAATCTGGCGCACAAAGTCGAGCGCCTTGGCGACGGCTTTGTCACCGGTTTCCTTACCCTTGATGATTTCGACCAGCATCATCTTGTCGACGGGCGAGAAGAAGTGGATGCCGATGAAGTCTGCAGGATCTGAAGAGGCTTTGGCCAGCTCGGTGATCGGAAGAGTTGATGTGTTTGTGGCAAAGATCGCGTTGGGGCAGGCGGCTTGCACCTGCTTGGTGACCTCTGCCTTAACGCCCACATCCTCGAACACGGCCTCCACGATCAGGTCACAGCCCGCGAGGGCTGCGTAATCCGTTGTCGCATTGATCAGGCCAAGGATGGCCTCTTTCTGCTCTGGCGTCGCCTTTTTGCGGGCGATGCCTTTATCCATGTAGGCTTCGGTGTAGGCTTTTCCCTTGTCAGCCGCCTCTTGTTTGGCGTCGATCAAGACGACTTCGATGCCTGCGCGGGCCGAGACGAGGGCGATGCCCGCGCCCATCATGCCAGCGCCAATGACGCCGACCTTCTTGACCGACTGGTCATCGACGGCAGGACGATTTGCACCTTTTTCCAGCGCTTCTTTGTTGATGAAGAGCGTGCGGATCATATTGGACGACGAGGGGTTCATCAGGACGTTCGTGAACCAGCGCGCCTCGATCTTGAGCGCGGTATCAAACGGGACCATGGCCCCCTCATAGACCGCGCTGAGCAATGCCTTGGCGGCAGGGTAGACGCCTTGGGTCTTGCCATTGACCATCGCGGAAGCACCTACGAAAGTCATGAAACCAGCGGGATGATAGGGCGCACCGCCGGGCATTTTATAGCCTTTGGCATCCCATGGCTTGACGATGTCAGGCTCGGACAGGACCCATTCCTTGGCGCGCGCCAGCAGCTCGTCGGCGGGGACGACCTCGTCCACAACGCCCGCGGCTTTGGCTTTCTTCGGATCATTCAGCTTGCCCTCGAGCAACAGCGGAGAGGCGGCCATTGCGCCCATCTTGCGGACCAGTCGCGTGGTGCCGCCCATGCCGGGAAAGATGCCGACCATGATTTCGGGCAGGCCGATCTTGGCCTTGGGGTTGTCGGCGGCGAAAATCCGGTGGCAGGCGAGGGGAATTTCCAGACCGATGCCAAGTGCCGTGCCGGGCAGGCAACAGGCGATGGGCTTGCCGCCTTTGTTCGTCTTGGGATCCATACCAGCACGCTCGATCTTACGCAGCTGATGGTGGGTTTTCATGATCCCGTCAAAAAGGCCTTTGGCTGGATTGTCGCCTGCCATGTCCTTCATCTGGGCGATGATGTTGAGGTCCATACCACCGGCAAAAGAGCCTTCTTTGCCAGACGTCAGGATCACCCCTTTGATGCTGTCATCAGCAAGCGCTTGATCAATCAGCGCATCAAGGTCATCGAACCCCTTCTGGTTCATGACATTCATGGATTTGCCAACAGTGTCCCAAACGATGGTGGCGACGCCGTCGCTGTCGGTTGTCATGGAAAAATCGGACATGGAATGTCTCCTATCGTGATTGGGACGGCATCATACTGATCGGCGCCGCCTGTGCGGGCCGAACGAGCCGAGGTGCCAAAGTGTTTGATTGCGGTGTGGTCAGCCAGAGGCCGGACGGGTTGCCGCGTCCTGTTCGCCAAGGCTGACGCCGATTTCGTGCAGATAAGAATGCGTTGTTTGCGCGATCTGCACTTCCGGGCCGTCTGGTGTCTGACGGCAGTAGTAAATTGACTGGGTGGCTGCATGCTCGATCCGGTCCGCAAACCGGTAATCCCATTGCACCCAAAGCCGGAACTGTTTGTCCCGCACCAGCTCGAGCGCTGTGGTTGTGCCCGAAATTCCCAGAACACCCGCCGATGTGTAGGTCTCGCGGCGTTTCACAACATCTTTGGAAAAGGCCGCCGTATCGGAAAAGACCTGAACCTGATTGCGAAAATAAACGGCCAATGGCGGTTTGTAGAACCGCAGAAGACGCGTCAAATCGCCGGTCTCGAAGTAGAGAACGTGTTCGGCGATAAAGGTATCGGCCGTTAAAAAGTCCACGGTTTGCACTGCCTGCTACAAACTTCAATCGTTCGTAAACGCGCACCCGCAGCAAAGAGTTCCCCGAAAACGTTTTAAACGCTGAAATATTCGCTGCAGTGCAGCAATGCCCCGTGCGTTCGCTTTCAATTGATTGACGCATTGAGCGCATCAGATGCGCTCAATAATCGTCGCTGCACCCATGCCAGAGGCGATGCACAAGGTGGCGAGCCCAGTGCCCTTGCCTGTGCGCTCTAGCTCGTCCAACAACGTTCCAATGATGATTGCGCCAGTCGCACCAAGTGGGTGGCCCATAGCGATAGAGCCACCGTTGACGTTGACGATGCTGTCATCCACATCAAAGGCCTGCATGAAACGCAGCACGACGGACGCAAAGGCTTCGTTGACTTCGAAGAGATCAATATCGCTGATCGACATGCCGCTGTCCGCGAGGATCTTTTCGGTCACAGGAACCGGCCCGGTAAGCATGATCGTCGGATCCGTCCCGATCTTCGCCGTCTGGCGAATGCGCGCCCGTGGTTTTAGCCCATTGGCTTCACCCCACTCCTTGGATCCGATCAGAACGCCTGCGGCGCCATCGACGATGCCGGACGAGTTGCCAGCGTGGTGAATGTGGTTGATCCGTTCGAGGTGCGGGTATTTCATCAGCGCGACTTTATCAAAGCCGGGCATTACCTCGCCCATGTCCTTGAACGCCGGCTTGAGCCCACCAAGGCTTTGCATGTCCGTGCCGGGGCGCATGTACTCGTCGTGCGCTAAAATTTCGAGGCCATTCTGATCCTTCACAGGAACGATGGATTTGGCAAATCGCTTGTCATCCCATGCGGCCGCGGCCCGCTCTTGGCTTTTCATGGCCAAAAGGTCAGCGTCATCACGGGAGAAGCCGTATTCCGTCGCGATAATATCTGCTGAGATGCCCTGTGGGACAAAATATGTGTCCATGGCGATTGATGGGTCAACGGCAATGGCCGCGCCGTCGCTGCCCATGGCCACGCGACCCATCATCTCAACGCCACCCGCGATATAGGCACCGCCTGCGCCACCTTTGACCTGATTGGCAGCGAGGTTTACCGCTTCCATCCCAGAGGCGCAGAACCGGTTGATGGCAAGCCCGGGGATGCTTTCATCGAGATCAGAGGCAAGAACGGCGGTCCGCGCAAGGCAGCCGCCCTGTTCGCCAACCTGTGTGACGTTGCCCCAGATCACATCTTCTACAGCGTGCCCTTCAAGGTTGTTACGCTCTTTCAAGGCGTTCAGAACGCCCGAGGACAGACGAGCCGAGGTGACTTCGTGCAACGAGCCATCCTTGCGGCCTTTGCCGCGCGGCGTGCGGACAGTGTCATAGATGTAGGCTTCGGTCATGGTGTGTCCTCCTCGGCGATGTTGCCTAATTGACGTGCACGTCAAGCGGCGTCATTTCAAGCTCTGCCGTTGCGTCATCCTTTCGGACTGACCTTTGGTCAGGTAGCGGCGTATCGGTATCCTTACGCGCGGTCAGCGGGTGATCCGGGCATCAGATCGTAGGGCGCCTTCCAGCCGGGCAGGGCGGCTATTGCGTCGAGCCACCGGTCAATGTTGGCATAATTGGTCCGGTCAAAGGTGAACGGCTCGGGGTAAAAGAGATAGCCGCAACAAGCGAGATCCGCGATGGTCACATCTTCACCGGCGAGCCATTTGCGTTGCCCCAACGCGCGATCCACGGTTTTAAGAGCTGCGGCCAGTCGCCCGGCCTGAAAGTTGATTACGTCGTCGCTGCGTTTGTTTTCCGGCAAAAAGTTCATCAAAAACCTCAGGTTGCCCGCGACACTGGACAGTTTGTGGTTGTCAAAAAACATCCACCGGAGCACGTCGCGCCGTGCAGCCGCGGACGTGCCTCCCAGTTTGCCGGACTTGGAGCTGACGTAGTCCTGAATGACACCGGATTGCGAGAGGACAAGGTCTCCATCCTCAAGCACCGGTACTTCGCCCATGTCATTCAGCGCCAGAAACTCCGGCGTCCGCACGCCGCCATTGAAGAAATCAACAAACACGGGCTCCCATTCTTGTTCCGCCAACGTAAGGGTCAGGGCCGCCTTATAAGCGTTACCGCTTTCGCCAAAGCAATGAAGTTTCATCTGGTACTCTCCTGTTATGGCCGGGGCCGGATTTGAGAGCATCGTAGAGACTTGCTGATGTTTGCCAAGGCAGGCTGCAGTCTAGCACCATTTACCGCGCGTCATTCATGCTTTGGGACTTGGCCGCCTTGGTGGCATGACGGCCAAGTCTTCATGCGTCTCAGCTTCATCTGACCTGAGAAACTCCCCCCGGAGGGCCGTTCAGAAGCCGTGTCATCTGTTATTTTTTGCGCGCTTCCAGCTCGGAATTGAAAATGCGGAGCCTGTGCCCAAAGGTATCTTCATTCAAAATGCTGTCGAAATTCTCAAACAGAAAGGACAGCGCTTCTCCTTCATCAAGGCCGGCCTCGCGGGCGAAGCGTTTCAGACGACGGTAGCCGTCTTCGGTCATGGCGACGGGGAACCGGCGGGTCAGGCGAAGGCGTTTGGGCATTTTTCTCTCATAGACGATTGGTGCCCTTAGACCGGTTCATTGTGGCCATTTTGGGGAGGAGCGCCGTGCGCCGCTGTTTGCCTGACGGCAAATACGCCCCGCCCGCCGTCCCGGTTCGTTTGAGGGGCGCTGCCCCTCGCCCTTGCGGGCTCACCCCGGGATTATTTTGGCCAGAAGAAGGGAGAGTGGTGACAAAAAGGCCCGCCAAAGGGGCGGGCCTTTGATTTCGACGACGCAGAAACTTTAGAAGTTTGCGGCCTCGAGCGCCATGACCGTGTCAGCGCCAGTATTGATCCGTGCAAGGTGCATGGATGTGGCGGGCAGCTGGCGGGCCATGTAGTAGCGGCCGGTGGCGATCTTGGTCTCATAGAAGGCCGTATCAGAGGCCCCTGCATCCAGCTGAGCCTTTGCGGCTTTGGCCATTTGTGCCCAGACGAGGCCAAGGCAGACATGCCCCATCATGTGCATGAAGTCATAGGAGCCGGAGAGCGCATTGTTGGGGTTCTTCATTCCATTTTGCATGAAGTACATGCCCGCGGCCTGGAGATCCTTGGAGGCGGCTTTGAGGGGCTCGAGGAAGTCCTTTTCGAACGCTTCGTCGCCTTTGTTCTCGGCGATGAAGGACTTCACCATCTCAAAGAAGGCCATGACATGCTTGCCGCCATCCTGGGCCAATTTGCGGCCGACCAGATCGAGAGCCTGCACGCCATTGGCGCCTTCGTAGATCATGGCAATCCGGGCGTCGCGAGCGAATTGGGACATGCCCCATTCTTCGATGTAGCCATGGCCGCCGTAGACCTGCTGGGCCGCTGTCGCGTATTCGAAACCCTTGTCGGTCAGGAATCCCTTGATGACAGGTGTCATGAGTGAGACGAGGCCGTCGGCGTCTTTGTCTTCCATGCGATGGGCTCGGTCAATCAGGCTGGAGCCCCAGTAGGTAAAGGCGCGGGCTCCTTCGACAAAGCTTTTCTGATCCATCAGATTTCGGCGGATATCGGGGTGCACGATCAGCGGATCAGCAGGGCCGTCAGGGTTTTTGGCGCCAGTGACGTCGCGGCCCTGCAGGCGGTCATTGGCGTAGGCCACAGCGTTCTGGTATGCGACTTCGGCCTGCGCATAGCCTTGCAGGCCAACACCCAGTCGCGCTTCGTTCATCATGGTGAACATGGCGCGCATGCCTTTGTGCTCTTCGCCGATGAGAAAGCCGGTGGCTTCGTCATAGTTCATCACGCAGGTCGCATTGCCGTGGATGCCCATTTTCTCTTCGAGCTTGCCACAGGCGACGCCATTGCGGGCGCCCAGAGAGCCGTCTTCGTTCACCAGGAACTTGGGCACGATAAAGAGAGAGACGCCCTTGATCCCTTCTGGCCCGCCGGGAATTTTGGCGAGGACAAGGTGGATGATGTTCTCCGCCATGTCGTGTTCACCGGCGGAAATGAAAATCTTCTGGCCGGAGACTTTGAAGCTGCCGTCATCCTGCGGGACGGCCTTGGTGCGCATCAGGCCCAGATCGGTGCCGCAATGCGGCTCTGTCAGGTTCATTGTGCCGGTCCATTCGCAGGAGGCGAGTTTGGGCAGGTACATGTCCTTTTGCGCGTCCGAGCCGTGGGCCAGGATGGCTGACAGTGCGCCATGGGTCAGACCTTGGTACATGTTGAAGGCCATGTTGGCGCTGACCATAGGCTCCTGAGCAGCGGTGTGCATGATGTAGGGCAGGCCTTGACCGCCGTATTGCTCGGGCACGTCCATCGCGGTCCAGCCGCCCTCTTTCATTTGCGTAAAGGCATCGCTGAAGCCTGTTGGTGTACGGACGACACCGTTTTCGAGCACGCAGCCTTCGCGGTCGCCCACCTCGTTCAGCGGCATCAGAACTTCGGAGGAGACTTTGCCGGCTTCTTCAAGGACGGCGCTAGTGAAATCGCGGTCCAGGTCCTCGTAGCCAGGGATATCCTGCTCGCTCACTTTCAGCCAATCGTGAAAGATGAACTGCATGTCCTTGAGGGGGGCTGAGTAGCTAGGCATTTGGTGGTGTCTCCCTAAAGTCCGCGGGTTTCGGCTAAGCCGCGGGTTCTGTGTTCGTCAGGCGCGCAAGTTTTTGGGCGCCCCATTCCATTTCTGCTGTCAGTTCGGCAATGGCTTCGTCCAGTTCAGCGCGCTGCGCTTTCATGGTTTCGAGATGTTTTTGAGCGAGCTTGTGGGTCTGCTCTAACTGCGTCGCTTGCTGGTCGCCCATGTCGTACAGATCGAGCAGTTGCCGGATCTCTTCCAGGGCGAAACCAAACCGCTTGCCACGCAAAATCAACTTGAGCCGAGCACGATCCCGCTTCGTAAACAGACGTTTTGTCCCTTCGCGTATCGGGAACAACAGCTCTTTGCCCTCGTAAAAACGAAGAGCGCGGGCTGTCACATCAAATTCGTCGCACATCTGCCGAATGGTCATCGTTGTCTCGGTCATCGCTAATTTCCTACATCAGAGTCACTGTCCGATACGAACGTCATCTGTGCAGGTTGGGAGCACCTTACAAGCAAAACTGACGTTAACGTAAACCTGACGCCGCGTCACAGATCGCTTTACGAAAGGTCAGGTTCTGAATGCGGCGAATGTCACAAATAGAAAACCGGGAAAACTATTCTGTTTTCCCCTCTTTAGGCCTATTTTTTTGGTGTTTGCGGTATGGAAATCCTTACCATCGCTTGGCAAGGCACTGCAAAAGTTGCGAAATTTTCAAAGCGCTTTGGGCCCGAGATCCAAGGCAGAAGCCTGACGCGAACGGAATGACGTAGGGTCGGTTTCGGGGGCTAGCCTACTTCAGCGAGGCCAAAGTCGAGTCGCGCAAAGATTTCAACTCGGTCATCGTTTCATCCAACTGTGTGCGCTGTTCTTCGAGTTCGACGAGTTGTCGATCCGCCAGTTCGACCCAGGCCTGCATCTGTGCCTCGGTCCCTTCATTCTCGTAAATCATCAGCCATTGGCGAATATCTTCAAGAGCAAAACCAAACCTGCGGCCACGTAGGATGAGGGTCATACGCGCCAGCTCTTTGCTGCCATAAAAGCGGGACCTGCCTTCCTTTTCAGGTGAGAGCAGTTCGATGTATTCATAGTACCGCAGCGTGCGCGGCGTCACATCAAACTTGGCGCACATCTCTTTGAAAGACAGGCGAACGTCACTCATGGGCAAATCTCCTTGCCTTAAGGTTACTGTCGAGAGTGTGACGGGGCAACCGTGCAGTTCAAATTGGTGCTTGGGAGTGTTTGGGTACATAGACCGCGGGTTGCGGTGGCCAGAAATATTTGCGACGTCAGTATCACCACATTGGCCCGCCGGGCTGCGGGGGCCAAAATGACAGATCAAAACAAGCGGCAGGAAATGATTGCCAAAACCTTTATCGAGGTGTTGCCGCATGCCAAGGCATTGGGCATGTGCATTGATGACATTGGCGCAGGCACTGCGCGGCTCACCATGCCCTATGATGCCAAGCTGATCGGGGATCCTGCTACGGGTGTGATCCACGGTGGGGCAGTGTCCGCGCTGATGGACACTTGCGGTGGGGCAGCCGTGATGGCCCATACCGCCGAACCCATCAGCACGGCGACACTCGACCTGCGGATTGATTACATGCGCCCCGCCACGCCGGGGCAGACGATCACCGCAGAGGCGGAATGCTATCACGTCACGCGTTCGGTTGCTTTCGTCCGCGCCACTGCCATGGATGAGGATCGCGAGCGTCCTGTTGCCACCGCGACGGGCGCCTTCTCTGTGGTGCGTCCATGAAAACGCCTGAACCTGTACACGTGATCAAACAAAGGCGTGACGAGGCGTTGAGCGGTCTGATCAAGGCGGTTCCGTACATCGGATTTCTGGGCGTGGAGTTTGAGCGGCGTGGCGACGAGCTGACCGCGACAATGCCGTATCAGGACATGTTGATCGGCAACCCCGCGCTGCCAGCGCTTCATGGCGGGGCGACGGCGGCCTTTTTGGAGATCACTGCCATCATTGAGCTCAGCTGGGCCATGATGTGGTCCGAGATGGAGGCAGGGGGCGAGGCGCGGGTGCCGGTGCTGCCCAAGACGATTGATTTCACCGTCGACTATCTTCGTCCCGGTTTGCCCAGGGATGCCTATGCCCGCGCACGGGTTAACCGCTCGGGTCGGCGTTATGCCAGCGTGCATGTCGAGGGGTGGCAGGACAATCGCTCCAAGCTTTTCACTCAGGCCACCGGTCATTTTCTGATGCCGCCACGCGATGGCTGAGGCCGCGCTGACCCACCGGCGGGTGGTGTCGATTGCGTTTCCCATCGTTTTGGCGAATGCCACCGTTCCTCTGTTGGGGTTGGTCGACACCGGCGTGGTGGGCCAGATCGGAGAGGCAGCACCCATCGGCGCAGTGGGCATTGGCGCGATTATCCTGACGGCGGCCTATTGGATCTTTGGGTTCTTGAGAATGGGCACCACAGGCCTGGCCGCGCAGGCGCTCGGGGCGGGCGAGAAGGCTGAGGTTGCGGCCCTTCTTGCGCGGGGTCTGCTGATCGGGGCGGGCGCCGGAGCTATCATGATCCTGTTTCAGGTTCCGATTATGGCCTTTGGCTTTTGGGCGTCACCCGCGAGCACAGAGGTCGAGGAGCTGGCCCGCGGCTATATGCAGATCCGTCTGTGGTCTGCGCCCGCGGCAATTTCGCTTTATGCCATCACCGGCTGGCTGATTGCGCAGGAAAGGACACGGGCGGTCCTGTTGCTGCAGCTTTGGATGAACGGCGTGAACATTCTGCTCGATCTGTGGTTCGTTCTGGGGCTGGGATGGGGTGTAAACGGCGTAGCATTTGCGACGTTCCTTGCCGAATGGAGTGGCTTGGCGCTGGGGCTCTGGCTTTGTCGAGGTGCGTTTCGGGGGCCAAGCTGGCGCGATCCTGCGCTCATTTTTGCGCGAGATCGATTGCGCCGGATGATTGCGGTGAACGGCGACATCATGATCCGGTCGGTACTTCTGCAAGCGATCTTTGTCTCTTTTCTGTTCTGGAGTGGGGGCCTCGGCGACGTGCCCTTGGCAGCCAATCAAATCCTGATCCAGTTTCTCGGATTTACTGCCCATGCGCTCGACGGCTTTGCTTTTGCCGCTGAGGCGTTGGTGGGGCAGGCGGTGGGCGCGCGGGCGGCGCAGGCCTTTCGCCGCTCCGTTTGGCTGGCGAGCCTTTGGGGTGGTGTCGTGTGCGTTGCTCTTGCCTTGGCCTTTTGGCTCTGTGGCAGCTGGGTCGTGGCCGTCATGGCCAAATCGGTGGAGGTGCAGGCCGAAGCGGCGCGCTACCTACCTTGGATGGTGGCCGCCCCCTTGGTGGGCTGTGCAGCTTGGATGCTGGATGGCGTCTTCATCGGCGCCACCCGCACCCGCGATATGCGCAACATGATGATCGTCTCTGCGGCTGTCTATTTCTCAGTCGTTTGGCCGCTGATCTGGAGCTTTGGGAACCACGGTCTGTGGATGGCCATGCTGATCAGCTTTGTCGTGCGCGGGGCGACGCTGGCATGGCGCTTCCCGACGCTTGAGCGCAGCATCGCCGACTGATCAGAGCCAGCGATCACGTTCCGTGCCCACCGCATCTGCCACATTGGCAAAACCATCTCGGGCGAGCAGAGCGTCCAGCCCGTGCAAAATGTCCGAGGCCAGCGACACGCCGCCATAGACCAACCCAGTGTACAATTGGACGGCCGACGCGCCCGCGCGGATTTTGGCATAGGCCTGCTCAGCTGAGGCCACCCCACCCACGCCTATCAGAGGCAGATCAGTCAACGTCGACATCTTGGCCAGAACGCGGGTGGCTTTTTCAAACAGCGGCTGGCCTGAAAGCCCGCCCGCTTCGTCCTTGTGCGGGCTTTGCAGGCCCTCGCGGTCCAACGTTGTGTTGGTCGTGATGATCCCGGCAAGGCCCGCGTCCGTCGCCACTTTGGCCACATCGGCGAGGTCCGCGTCCGTCAAGTCCGGTGCAATCTTCAGAAAGATCGGAATGTCGATGCCAGCGTTGGCCTCATTCACCCCGGCAAGCAGAGAGGCCAGCGCCTCTGGCCCCTGCAAATCCCGCAGCTTTTCGGTGTTGGGAGAAGAAACATTGACGGTCGCGAAATCCACATGCGGGCCACAGGTGCGCAGGACGATCGCAAAGTCCGCAGCACGGTCTTCGCTGTCTTTGTTCGCGCCGAGGTTGAGGCCGGTGATCATGCCCTTGGGCCGGCGCGCCAGACGCCCGGCAATCAGCGCCATCCCGTCGTTGTTAAAGCCGAACCGATTGATTGCCGCCTGATCTTCGGTCAAGCGGAACAGGCGGGGCTTGGGATTACCCGGCTGCGGGCGCGGCGTAGCGGCGCCTACCTCAACAAAGCCGAAAGCTGTCCGTGACAGCGGTTTGAGGCACATAGCGTTCTTGTCAAAACCGGCCGCGATCCCCAGCGGGTTCGGTAAATCCAACCCGGCGACGGTGGTTCTCAACCGGGGTGTTGCCATTGGCCCGCCGCGTGGGCCAAATCCGAAGCGAAGTGCCTGCAGCGCCAATCCATGCGCCGTCTCAGGGTCCATCTGGCGCAGACCGCGCAGACCCGCCTGTTCTAGCGCCCTCATGTCAGCTCAGGAAAAATGTGCTGCCCGTCGACCAACTCAAGCTCTTTGGTCCACGCCACATCTTCCATGCGGAACATGCGGAACAAGTGCGGAAACAGATCGCCCCCGCGCGACGGCTCCCACTTCAACGCATCGCCTAGTGGATCAGAAGGCACGGCCAGAAGCATCAGCCCTTCGACATCGGCAAAGTACAGCTCTGCCGTCTTTTCCACCTGTGCCGCGGTCGAGAAATGGACATAGCCGTCCTCGACATCAATTGGCGCGCCGGTTGTCTCACCGGACGATTGCATCTGCTCCCATTCGGAAGGGCGAAAGAGCTTGTAAATCATCATGCCCTTTCATGCGCAGCCGCAAGGATCGCGTCAACCGTCACATAGCCGTTTCTTTTTGCCCTTACGGCATTGGGCGGGTTTGGCCTTTGACTCTTCGCAAACAGAGGCTCAGTCTGACGGCATAACGAACAACAGGGGATCTATTGATGATGTCACGCTTCCTACTTTCATCCTGCGCTTTGGCGCTGACCGCGAGCGCTGCTGCGGCGGACTACACATTGCATGTTATTCATATCAACGATCTGCACAGCCGGGTCGAGCCCATCAACCGTTTCGACTCGACCTGTAATGCCGAAGACAACGCGGCAGGCGAGTGCTTTGGCGGCTATGCCCGCGTCATCACCAAAATCAATGAACTGCGCGAGCAGTTGGCAGGCGAGAACGTCATCGTTCTGGATGCTGGAGACCAGTATCAGGGCAGCCTGATGTACACGACCTACAAGGGCGCGGTAGAGGCCGAGTTTGCCGAGATCGTGGGCTTTGACGCAATGGCTGTGGGTAACCACGAGTTTGATGACGGCGATCAGGGTCTGCGCGATCTGACAGATGGTGTCTCTTTCCCCGTCATCTCGGGCAACATCGATGTGTCTCAGTCCAACATTCTCGCAGGGCAGGTCGACAATCACGTCGTGCTTGAGGTGGGTGGCAAACGCATCGGTATCATCTCGGCCCTCGCGGCGGACACAGTTGAAACCTCCAGCCCCTCTGATGCCGTGATCTTTTCAAATGAGATCGAGAGCCTTCAGGCCGATGTTGCCGCCCTGCAGGCGGATGGCGTCGACATGATCATCGCGCTGAACCACGTTGGCGTCACGATGGACATGGAAATCGCCGAGGCGGTTGACGGCATTGACGCGGTGGTCGGCGGTCACTCCCACACGCTGATGTCGAACACTGTCGAAGGGGCGATGGCCTATCCGACAATGGTGGGTGATGTGCCGGTTGTGCAGGCCTATGCCTATTCGAAATACGTTGGACATCTGACGCTGACCTTTGACGATGCAGGCAACGTGACAGCCGCCAGCGGCGACACGATTTTGCTTGATGCCAGCGTGGCAGAGGATGAAGCCGCTGTGGCCCGCATCGCCGAGCTGGCTGGTCCCATCGAAGAGATGAAGACCGAGGTGGTTGGGTCTGCAGCCGAGCCGATTGAAGGGGATCGTTCGGTGTGCCGCGCTGTTGAGTGTGCCATGGGCAACCTCGTCGCCGACGCCATGCTTGACCGTGTTGCCGATCAGGGTGTCCAGTTCGCCATCCAAAACGGCGGTGGCCTGCGTGCCTCCATCGACGGAGGCGAGATCACGATGGGCGAAGTGCTGACCGTTCTGCCGTTCCAGAACACGCTGGCGACATTCGAAGTATCGGGTGCTGACGTGCTGGCGGCGCTTGAGAATGGCGTCAGCCAGGTCGCTGATGGTGCTGGCCGGTTCCCACAAGTCGCAGGCATGACTTTTGCCGTCGATTTGGGCGCCGAACCCGGCAGCCGTATCAGCGATGTGATGATCGCGGGTGCCGCACTGGACGAAGGCGCGACCTACCTTGCCGTCACGAACAACTATGTCCGCAACGGCGGCGACGGCTACTCGATGTTCGAGGACGCGGCCAACGCCTATGACTTTGGCCCCGGGCTGGAACGTGTCGTAGCCGACTACCTTGTCGCCCAAGGTGGAGCTTACCAGCCCTACACTGACGGACGAATTTCCGTCAGCGAGTAAGCTGGTTGCCAGTCACGTTAGGAAGGGTCGCCCAAGGGCGGCCCTTTTTTAGTTTGTGATGTCTGTGCAGCGCTCCAGACGCCAATCATAACCGCCGCGCAGATTGAGATCTTCGCCCGTGAAATGCACGACGATCTGATTGTCCGGCGAAGGCTCTCCTTCGGCGTTGCAACGCACAAGGTTCAGCTGCAGCGCGCCTTCGGGCAAGCCGACAACGCTGTCCAGAGCGCAGCCCGTTTCGCCCAGGTTCACGCGATCCTCCATCATGCTGACGATGAATTCCTGTCCAATGCATTGTGATTGGGGGGAGTAGTGGCCCACAAACCGGTCCAGATAGTCCGCCATCGGATCAGCGGCGGCGGGAGCGGCGAGGAGGGTCAGAAGGGGGAGAAGGCGGTTCATGGCATAGGTCCTTTGGCAAACGAGTGAGAGTTTGACGTGCTGGCAATGCCAATACTTGGGGCATACACTAAGTCAATGTGCGGACGAATGGCGATTACCCTTCCTCATGATGCGATGGCGCAAATGTTTGCTGCCGCGCCCGACAACGATTTGCCGGACGTCCCGAATTTCAACGTGTGCCCCACGGTGCACGTCCACACTGTGACATCTGCTGAAGGGACACGGCGGCTGCGCCCGATGCGCTGGGGCTTTATCCCGCATTGGTACAAGTCGCCCACCGACGGCCCGTTGTTGATCAACGCCAGAAGCGAGACGATTGCCGACAAACCTGCATTTGGCGCTGCCGCGCGTCAGCGGCGATGTCTGATCCCAACGAGCGGGTTTTATGAATGGACGGTGACGCCAGACAAAACGCGTCTGCCTTGGTACATCACGCGCGCGGATGCAGCGCCCATGGTGTTCGCCGGGATCTGGCAAGAATGGACAGCGCCCGGAACGGAAGACGTTCTCACAACCTGCGCCATTGTCACGACCGCGGCCAATCCGGTCATGGGACAAATCCACAAGCGGATGCCAGTGGTGCTCGAACCGGACGAATGGCCGCTGTGGCTGGGCGAGGCGGGCAAAGGCGCGGCACGGCTGATGGATGCCGCGGACGAGGATGCCTTGAAATTCCACCGGGTTGATCGTGCCGTGAATTCCAACCGTGCCGAAGGACCGATGTTGATTGAACCGATTGAGTCCGAAGACGCTGGTTAGCGGCTTGACGATCTGGTGGACGTGTCCTAGGCAGAGGGCGGTCTTGCGGGCGTTGTGTAATGGTAAGACCTCAGCCTTCCAAGCTGATGATACGGGTTCGATTCCCGTCGCCCGCTCCACCTCTCCTCAAAATGCTGATGTCGATGCCAGGCGCTCTTGCACGAGCGATGAGAGGGCGGCGATGTGGGCATGAATGTCAGATGCTTCCGCCTGCGCGGCTGCTATGTGGTTAACCGCGTCTTCAAGGTCTGTGTCACCGGCGCTGATGGCGATGCCGCCTAGAAACGTCTGCGCGTAGTCCAATGTATCCCGGCCTGATTGGGCGGAGAGGACATTGGCCACATGTTCAAGATCGTCGCGAAACGCGATGCTGTCGGGAAAAATGCGCTCATCATGGACGACCCGCGGGCCGGGGGGCTGTCTGTCCGCGGGGAGGTGCTGCAAAACGGCCGCCTGAAATTCGGCCAAACGGTCTACAGGTTTGCCCAGAAAGCCGTCGGCACCAGCGGCCATCGCGGCATGCTCAAGGCTGGTATCGCCACTGGTGGCAAGCAGGATGTCAATCCGGGGGGTCGCCGCGTTCAATTCATCGATCAGGGCCAGCCCATTGCCGTCCGGCAGACCCAGATCAATGATCGCCGCTATTGGCATGTAAATGCGCAAATGTTTGCGTGCGGCGTCAATACTGTCAGCTCGCCGGATCCGCGCACCGGAGCGAAGGCACATCAGCCGAAACGCCTCCGATGCATAGCGGCTATCCTCGACCAGCAGAACAGTGAGGCCAAGAAGCGGGCGCGCCGCGGTTGGTGGCCGCGCGCGAATAAAGTCGTCCAGCGTATCCATCCCAGTTCCCCTTTGGATCAGACCGACAGTTCTAAATTGCATAAAACTTGTGAAGGTTATCTTAACAGGTGTGGCGCATTGCCCCGCTGACTTGCGCCGCACCATCTCTCGCGACATAACCTGCGCGAAGAATGAAAGGATCGGGACATGATCGGACGATTGAATCACGTGGCCATTGCAGTGCCAGACCTTGAGGCGGCATCCGCTCAGTATCGCGACACGCTAGGCGCCAATGTCGGTGCACCCCAAGATGAGCCGGACCACGGCGTGACGGTCGTGTTCATCGAACTGCCAAACACCAAGATCGAACTGCTCTATCCCTTGGGTGACGGCTCTCCGATCCAAGGTTTCCTCGACAAAAATCCATCCGGCGGCATTCATCACATGTGCTATGAGGTGGACGACATCATTGCGTCCCGTGACACACTTGTTGAAAAAGGGGCCCGCGTCCTGGGCACAGGCGAACCAAAGATCGGTGCCCATGGCAAGCCTGTTCTGTTCCTGCATCCCAAGGATTTCAACGGCTGCCTGATTGAGTTGGAGCAGGTATGAGCATTACCGCCGCCGCCGTCCTGTTCGCTGTCATCTGGTTCATGACGTTCCTGATCGTCCTGCCACTGCGCCTGACAACACAAGGCGACACCGGCGAAGTGGTTCCCGGCACCCATAAATCGGCGCCCGAGAATCCTCAGATTGGAAAACGGGCCAAGATCACCACGATCATCGCGGCAGTGCTCTGGGTCATCATCGGTGGCATCATCATCTCGGGTGTGATCTCGGTCCGCGACATCGACTGGTTCAATCAGATGTCGCCGATATCTGAGTGAGCGGCCAGCCGGTGATAGAGGTGCGTGAAGGTCGCGGCCCCTAACACCGGGATCAGGAGATTGACGAAAGGAATGGTGAGCGGCAGCGCCATCAGGACGCCTGCCATCCAGATCTCACCATTATGTCGCTGGCGCAATGCTTTGGCCCCTGCGCGCCCCTCGCGGCGCATGGCGGCAATCTGAAAGTATTCGCGCCCCAGGAGATACCCGTTCAGGCCAAAGAAGATGAACGGGGTGGCCAGTGGCAGCATGGCATAGAGGAAAAGAGCCGCCACATTGGCAATAATGAGTGTCGCGCCAAAGCTCAGCGTGTCTTTGGCGGCATCCACCCAGCTGACCTTTGGCGGAACGGGAAGATGCGGATAGTGGCGGTCCTCAACGGCTTGGGCAATGTCATCGAGAAAGAGTGACGTCATGGCCGAGGCAACCGGGATCAGCAGGAACATCGACAATACGACGAGCAGGAACATCGATCCCCATGTGAAGAGATCGCCTAACCACGTGATGGGCCCGACTATTGGCAGTTCGATCGGCTCTGACGTGGCCCATTCGACCAGAGACAAGAACCCGGCATAGGCACCAAAAAGCAGCGCAATTGTCAGGCCGATGCCGAGGAACAAGACATTGCGGAATTTGGGGTCGTCCATTTGCCCGATGGCACGGAAGAAATCGTTAAAGATCATGCGCTCAGCCAGGTTGTCAGCGCGGGCACCTGTGGTCTGGGCCGCTCGGGCGGAGGGGTTGTTTCCGTCCCGATGTGGATCAGGCCGGCGATGGTTTCGCCGTCTTTTAGGCCCATTCCATCTGTGACGAAAACCGGATCGTGGCTGGCCCAGCCCGACAGCCAGTTGGCGCCCCAGCCTGAGGCCAGCGCGGCGTTCAACAGCGCAAGGCAGACCGCCCCAGCCGAATAGACCTGCTCAATCACTGGAACTTTGGCGTTTGCGTCAGGGCAGGACACGACTGCGATAGCAAGATCGGCGTTAGCGTATTGTGCGATGGCCTTGTCAATCTTGTCTGGCGCAATGTTCAGCGCGGCGGCCCGCTCGGGGATCATGCCCGCCAGACGCGCCAGCGCCGGTTTCTCCAACACGACAAAGCGCCAAGGTTCCAGCTTGCCGTGATCCGGTGTTCGCGCTGCGATTTCGAGCAGCGCCTCAATTTCAGGCCTGTCTGGGGTTGGGCCGGTCAATGTTTTAGCCGGGCGGGACCGGCGGCACCGCAAGAACTCCAGAACTTCGGGGTGAGGTGTGGCGGGGTTGATGGTGTGCGCGGTCATAGGCTGCCTTTGCGGTTGAGTGCCCTTGATGTCGGGGCTTGGCCGCGCGTCGTCAACCGCCCCCGCGCCAAAGAAACGCGTAGCTTGCAAAAACACCCTGCAGTTTTGACAGCAGACGGTTGCCTCTGCCGGGGGGTGGCACGGCCCCGCTCGTAAGTCGTTCGACGATGATCTCCGGGGGGCATGGACGGCGGGTGATGGGATCAAAGTAGCGGGGATAGTCGATCAGAACCGCATGGACGAGGGCCACGATGTCTGGTCGTGCAGTGCGCCGTTCGACCAAAAGCCCCCGATCATCGGTCAGGCCCCAGCCCGCGTAGAACGGTTGGCCCAGGCAGGTGACAGGCGTATCGCGGAGCAGCGCCTCAAACCCAAGCGTTGAGGTCATCGTCCATACATGATCAGCGAGTTCAATGGCGTCAACGGCAGCGATGCCGTCCAGGATCACATCGGCATATGCACCGGCATTCTCTACCTTGCCGGGCCGCAGACCCGCCTCAACGTCCGGGTGCGGTTTATAGAGGACTACTGCCGCTGGATTGGCGTCGCGCACAGCGCGCAGCAACCCGTCGTTGGTTTTAACCTCTCCAGTGCCCAGCAGGATCGACGCGTCATCCTCGACCTGTCCAGGCACCAGAATGCGTCGACCTTGGGGCAGATCGGGCAGGGCGTGGCCACTAAGGTTGTATTTGCTCAAACCGCCGGAAAGGATCGCTCCGATCAATGCTACAGCCCGCGCCCTTTGTCCCTCGGTCAGCGTATCGCTCTCGTTGATCAATCGCTCAAGTCGGCTCTCACTACTGGGGTCATAATAAATTCCCAGGTCATCCAGCACGAGGCTCATCGGTGGGACAAGCGTCGCACCCAACCCGTTGGAGCGCAGAAAGCCGTCTTCGACCCGGACGGCCCTGTCTGCGGGGCTCGGTTTGCTGCCCCATACCATTGTTTTGCGCGGTGGCATCGGCCGTTCAGCAAACCGCATCTTGCGGTAGCCACCGAACGCCGTCTGCAATGCACCGCGCTTCCACAGCCGCATGCCCGCACCAACCCAGCCTTGATGGTCATCCCGCCACGCCCGCGTCTCTGCCTCATGCGCGTCTAAAGCCGTCTCAAGCGTGCCAAGCTGGTCATGGTAGGGGTCATACCACTTTGGATAAAGGATCATCGCTGCGGCAAAGAGCTGCGCGCGGGTCAATCGGCGCTGTCTGCGGTCCAACGGTTTGCGATCATCCGTGAGGCCCCATCCCATGTAGAATGGTTGCCCAAAGACCACGGGCTTGTGACCGGCCAGGATGGCCTCAAACCCCAGCTGCGATGACACCGTATAGACGGCCAGAGCGCCGCTGAGCAGGTGCCAAGGCGACACTGGCTCACTGACAAAGGTGGCGTTGTCGATCAGGTGCTCGTCTTTATAATGCCCGTCGCGATGGCCATTCTGCGTTTCGGGATGCGTTTTGATGATAATCCGCGCGTTCGGCCATTCCTCCCGCGCGACAAAGAGCATCTCAAGGAATGTGTTGCGATCTGCGCCACTTGCTTTGACCGAGGCATCGCCAAAGGTTTGATCGATGATCAGAACATAGCCGGGCTCTGGCGCAGCCAAGGCAGGGTCAAAACAGGTGTATTTGGACAGATGCGCCGTCTGCAGCTTGTCCATTGCTGCCTTCGCCCGATTGAGAAGAGCGGTGTCGTCCAGCGGCTCTTCTGACAGGATTGCCTCAAGGTCTGACTTGGTCGAGG
Source organism: Flavimaricola sp. (assembly GCA_020629175.1). Lineage (GTDB taxonomy): Bacteria > Pseudomonadota > Alphaproteobacteria > Rhodobacterales > Rhodobacteraceae > JALZWD01. The sequence continues at coordinate 54,218 of JAHDDU010000009.1, forward strand.
GATCAAAATGAACGCCCCGCGTGTCAAGGTGCAGCCCGATGGGAGGCTGTCCTTCGCGACCGGGCAGGACCGACCGCAAAAACGCGTCTTCGACCCTCAAAATGGGCGTGTCCTTGCGCGCTGCAACCTTCTCTCCGCGCGGGCTCGTCGGGGACTGACCCCAGACACCGACCATATCCTCTTCGTCCGGGAGCCCGAGCCGGACATCGTAGCCAGAGAGCTGCAGGATACGCTTTATGCGCGGCTGGGTCAGGAACCCACCGTTATAAACGAAAAGCCGCCGCGAGGTTTCCCCTGCGACGGCAGAATTATCGTTTGAGTTCAAGGATTACTCGCCCACAGTTGAGAGAGTATCAACGGCAGACAGCGTGCCTGTCAGCGCCGCAATTACCTTGTTGAACTGCGTAATCGGTGCCTCGGTGACGTACACAGTGTCGCCATCCCGAATGGCAAAGTCGCGGGCAAAGAACATGCCGTTGGGACGGGTAAGGTCGAGCACGTAGACTACACGTTGCGTACCGGTAAGATCGCTGCGGCCCACCAGCTCGCGGGCAATTTCCTCGGGTTCGTTGCGGAACACGAAAACGCCGGTTGGATCGGCAGAGGCGGTGCTGAGACCGCCCACCTGCGCGAGCGCCTCGATGGCAGAAATCGCCTGGCTCTCGAATTCAACGCGGTTCTGGGCGCCGGTGGCCCCCAGCGCTGTGAAAGCACGGGAGTCTTCTTGCACGAAAATCCGGTCCCCATCGCGCAAGGCGATGTCGTGGCCCGCGTGATCGTAAAGGTCTTCGAACCAGATGGTGCCTGTGTGATTGCCGCGCACGACGGTCACTTGGGCAATTTCCGGTTCAATCGCGATGCCACCGGCGCGGCCGATCATTTCGGTCAACATGCGGGTGGGGCGTTCAATGGCGTAGACACCTTGCGCACCCACACCACCTACGACCGTGACCGTTGCGCCGTCACCGGCTGTCCGAGCCACTTCAACCTGTGGGTCGGGCGTTTGCTGTTCAAGCCTGCGGGTGATCGTGCCACGCACAGCTTCTGGCGAGTTGCCAGCGGCGCGGATGCGGCCGGCGTAAGGGACGAAGATCATCCCATTTCCATCGACCTGAACCTCCTCCAATACGGCGAAAGCTGTCGTTGCGTTGCCAAGAAGTGGATCATCCACGTTTTCCCAAACGCGGATCAAGAGCGTGTCTCCCGCACGTAGCGTATCTGACCCAAGGGGGGCTGCGTTTCGGAAGCCTGCTGCAAAACCGAGGGCAGGGGTGACGCCTGCGATCGCGTTTACGCGATCATCCACGGTGAGGATAAAGCTGTCGCCCTCCTGCATGACGGAGCCAGAAAAAATCTCGCCACGTGTCGGGCCAGAACGGGGTAGCCAAGTACATGATGCCACCAATGCGATAGCCGAAACGACGGCCACGCCCTTGGTCAGGCGTTTGCGAATAGAAGTCACTGCGCGGTCTCCTCGACCTATGTCTGCCTCAAGTATTTTTTTTGAAGATTACGCAGGAACCGCAGCAAAAATCCAGTTGTTGCCGGCAATTGGGCGGACTTGTGACTGCCATGTGTTGCGTCAATGCCCGAATTCGCCCGTGCTGAGGGCCCATACACAAGGGGTGGTATGGTTTACTTGACCACCCGCAAGGGTTGGCGATGGGCGAGGTGTCCAGATGTCAGCGCATCATAGGGATCGTGCGGCGCGAGCATCATATCGACCACCTGCCGGAGCAACTGTCGGCGGCCTTTGGCCGAGTAGAACCCGCCCGGGACCTGACTGGTTTCCAGCAAATACCGCCTGTATTCCCTGTAGGCCCGATTGTCTGGGCGGGTGGGCGAGGCGAAAAAGTCCTGCAGGCTTTGCGTTGTGGCAAATTCCGGTTTGTTATAGACCGCGTCGCCGAACACTTTGATTGGTATTCCGCGCCACAGCACTTGTTGCCCAGCGGTGGAGTTGACGGTCACTGCCGTGCGCGCCACATCCAAAAGCTTTGCCAATTTGCCGCCGCGCACGTAGTGCACGCGGGCCTCGACACCATGTTGCCTCGCCAAATCGCGGATGATCCGGCGCAGCGGTGCGCGCCCGGTTTCAAGTGGATGCGCTTTGAAGACGAGGTGATGATGCTTGGGCGCGCCTTCGGCAAAACCATCGATAACCACTTTAAGAAAGTCACTCATCTCATTGAAAGGGGAATGCTTTTGAAAGCTCGCATCGTGCTCAAGCTGAAGCAGGGCGAGGTGATAGGGATACCCTCCCGCCTTGATCCGCGCCGTGGCAAAGATACGGTGCATCGCGAAGAACGGCATCAGCATCAGTCGTTTGGTGTAGAGCCATGTTTCCGTTCGCAGAGGCACCTCTCGGTGCGGACGGAACCCGCAATACTTGCCGTTTCGAAACATCACAAACCAATGGTAGAGTGCGCCGTACAGCACGTGCTGACGCATATCGCCCCATTGGGTCGGCGCTTCTGGCACATCAAGGTCTGAAAGGGCGAGCGCTTTGGACATATCCTCAATGCTCATGTTCATTAACCGCGAATGGCCGTTCGCGCCGTCCCGTTCGTAGGTCACCCAATAGGGGCGCATGTAGCCCTCTTCAAAAACGTGGACGGTCAGCCCCTTGGACTTGGCGTGTCGGATGGCGTCTGCGTGAACGGGCCGCGTGTCGCCGTAAAGGACGATATCTGTGATCGCATGATCTTTGACGAGACTTGCAAACTTCGCGGGCCAATCCTCTGGCGTGCCAGTGTAGGGCAGGAACCCCGCCCCCCGGAACCAGAACGCCTGATCACCAGCATTAAACCCCACACGAAGGACATCATGCCCGGCGGCACGAAGCATTTTGCCCAGCCTGTGGAAGAATGGGCCATGCGGGCCTTGGAGGAACAAAAAACGTTTGGTCACGGACACAATCACATTCGAAGGTTGGCGCATATCATGCGGTGAGCCTTGGCTAACCTCAAGGTTTGGCACAATTGTGGCGGTCACAGTATTATTGTTGCCGTTTCAGCATCAATAAACCGCGGCCTGCGGCATTGAGGAATTTTCCGGCTCCGCTTGCAGCATAGCTTTGACCGGGCTACCTCTGACCCAAAGCAGGAGACGCCAATGTTCACCGGGATCATCACAGATGTAGGGACCGTCCTCGCAGTAGAGCAGCAGGGCGATCTGCGTGCGCGGATTGGGACAGCCTATGACATTGATGGCATTGATATCGGGGCCTCCATCGCCTGCAACGGCGTCTGTCTGACCGTTGTCGCCTTGGGGCGGGACCCTCAGAACTGGTTTGATGTCCAAATATCGGCAGAGACCGTCAACCTCACCAACATTGGCAGACAGGGGTGGCGGGTTGGAACGCCCCTCAATCTCGAACGTGCGCTCAAGGTTGGGGACGAACTGGGTGGGCATATCGTCTCGGGCCATGTGGATGGCGTGGCGGATCTGATTGAGATGCGCGATGAAGGCGATAGCACGCGCATGCTCTTTCGTGCGCCCGAAACTTTGGCCCGGTTCATCGCGCCAAAGGGATCGGTCGCGCTCAATGGAACGTCGCTCACTGTGAATGAAGTTGATGGGGTGACCTTTGGCATCAATGTCATCCCTCATACCAAAACGGTCACCACGTGGGCGAACGTCGCGGTTGGTGATGGCATCAACCTCGAGATTGACACGATGGCGCGATATGTCGCGCGATTGCGCGAATGGGAATGAAACCCCGAGTGACGGCTTCGCACGAGGATGTGCATGGGCAAGTGTGTGTTGATGTCCTGGCCTTTGACGACGGCACTTTCGGCTGGTGCGCCTACCGCCGCGATCCGGAGGAAAACCACGGTTGGCGCCCACTGGCCGGGCCACCTATCACCGGCTTCGCAACTGAGGCCAAAGCGCTGCAGGATGCAATCACCCTTCACCCCTGGGCCATCCCGCGCGAAAATTAGGCAAAGAACGCAACGCCCTCCCTTTGCAAGTGGGGCTGCTTGGTCTATCTGGCGGGCAAAGCATGTAAGGCCAGCCAGATGTCAGACACCTATGAAAACCCCGGCCCCGTAGAACGCGATTGGTCTGATGCGATTTCTTCCATAGAAGAGATCATTGATGACGCGCGGAATGGGCGGATGTTCATCCTTGTCGATCACGAGGATCGCGAAAACGAGGGCGATCTGGTGATCCCTGCGCAAATGGCGACACCAGATGCCATTAACTTTATGGCCACGCATGGCCGGGGTCTGATCTGCCTGACATTGCCGGGTGAGCGGATTGACGCGCTGGGCCTGAACCTGATGTCGACACAGAATTCCTCGCGGCATGAGACGGCCTTCACAACCTCGATTGAGGCGCGTGAGGGCGTGACAACGGGGATTAGCGCCGCCGATCGCGCGCGCACCGTGGCTGTGGCCATCGACCATTCCAAGGGGCCAGAGGATATCGCGACACCGGGTCACGTTTTCCCACTCCGCGCCAAAGAGGGTGGTGTGTTGGTCCGCGCAGGACACACCGAGGCAGCGGTCGATATTTCGCGTCTGGCTGGCCTGAATGCGGCGGGCGTGATCTGTGAGATCATGAAAGAAGATGGCGAGATGGCGCGGTTGCCCGATCTGGTCAGCTTTGCCCAGCTTCACGGCCTTAAGATCGGGACGATCAGCGACCTGATCGCCTACCGCCGGCGCAACGATAACCTTGTAAAAGTGCGGGACAGCCAAACCGTGACGTCCGAGTTTGGCGGCGAGTGGGAGATGCGGATTTATACCGACAAAACCCAAGGCGCCGAGCACATCGCATTGATCAAAGGCGATATTTCGACGGATGAACCGGTTTTGGTGCGGATGCATGCAATGGATCCAATGCTGGATGTGATTGGCCTTGGGCCCGTGGGGCGGACCCAGGAATTCGGAGATGCGATGCAGTTGATCGCGGACGAGGGCAGGGGTGCTTTGGTCCTGCTGCGCGACTTGCACATGCAGCTAGCGGCTGAAGATGCGGCCTCTCCCCAGACCTTGCGGCAATACGGCGTGGGGGCGCAAATCCTGTCGTCATTGGGGCTGAGTGACATCGTGCTCCTGACCAACTCACCACAGCCAAAAGTGGTGGGTCTTGACGCCTATGGTATTGAAATCGTGGGCACTCGTAAAATTTCGGAGATAGGTTAATGGCTGGCGCATCGCACTACCAACTGGACCGGCCAACGTTTGACCAGGGCCCTAAAATCCTGATCGTCGTGGCACCGTATTACAAAGACATCGCCGACGCGCTTGTGGCGGGGGCCAAGGCCGAAGTTGCTGCCGCTGGCGGGACAACCGAGGTTGTAGAAGTACCCGGTGCGCTGGAAATCCCCACCGCCATCGGCATGGCGGCGCGGATGAAAAACTACGACGGGTTCGTGGCATTGGGCTGTGTGATCCGCGGCGAGACCACGCATTACGATACGGTCTGCAATGACAGCAGCCGGGCAATCACGCTTTTGGGCCTTCAGGGCTATGCCATCGGCAATGGAATTCTGACGGTTGAGAACATGGCGCAGGCTGAGGCGCGTGCCGAAGTGGGGGGACAGAACAAGGGTGGCGGAGCGGCAGCTGCGGCGCTCCATCTGATCGCACTCGCACGTGAATGGGGCGGGTCGGGCAAGTCGGTCGGCTTCACCTCTGAGATCCTCGCACGGGGTGGCACGGCAGTATGACCCTTTCCGGCAACCAAAAACGTAAGATGCGGTCAGCCGCGAGGCTTTACGCCGTTCAAGCCTTGTTCCAGATGGAGCATTCCGGCCAGACGGTAGAGGCCGTGGTCCGAGAGTTCGAAGATCACCGGTTTGGCGCCGTCTACGAGGGTGACGAGATGGCGGAAGGGGACGTCGACACGTTCCGTCAGCTGATGAACGACGCGGTGAACCATCAGGCGCAAATTGACCAGATGACAGACCGTGCCTTGGTCGCCAAATGGCCAATCGGGCGGATCGACCCAACCTTGCGCGGCCTGTTCCGCGCCGCAGGGGCTGAGTTCCTCGCCAAGAAGACGCCGCCAAAGGTTGTTATCGTCGAGTTCGTCGATGTAGCCCGCGCGTTCTTTCCTGAAAGCAAAGAGCCACAGTTCGTCAACGCCGTGCTCGATCACATGGCGCGTGAGGCGCGACCGGAGGCGTTTGAGGGCTAGGGGGATCGGGTGGCGGGAACCGCGCGCATCCGTTCGAACAGCTATTCCCGAGGACCTGTATATACAGGTGGGCGCCAGGTAACCAAGCCAGGGCAAGGACAGAGCCAGCTCCCTCGGATTTGCTTAAGGCCACTGGAATTGTGTTCGTTGGTAACGAGAAGGGCAGAAGCCCGCCGTTCTCACAGGTAGGGCGGCGGCCCGCCCTTCGCAAGGTCTTACTTGTCGGTGGTCAGCAACCAGCCTTCAGGTCCGACCATGGTTTCGGGCAAACGGACAACAACGCGCTCGATCAGGCCAACGGCAAGCAGGCTCATCGCAACTTCGAAGAATGTGATTTCGCTGATCAAGGTCTGAAAGAGTGTCATTGGGTCGCTCCTAAACATTTGTTGATCCTGTTGTCCTCAATGCCCGTGGCGCAATCATGTCCTCGCTGTGAAAGCTGTGTTTGTGACGTAGGGTCGAAAGTCTTATTCCTGCCCCAATGTTTGCAGGGAAGTAGAAATTAATAAATAAAAACAGATAGTTGCTGTCACATCGGTTCAGGTGCAGATTTGGGCGGCAAGGCTCACTTTTATTCAAGTTTGTCCCGGGGATCGACATATGGCAAAGCGTCGATAAGGGCGACTTATGACAGATTGAAAACAATCATTGTCCTGAACTTGGGAGTGTTGCGGGCTCGCCCAAAATCGAACCGGGTCGGTTTGGATATCTGACCTCAAGATTCGCGCGGGATTCGTCCGCATTGCAATTTGTTCACGTATTGTTCATGTTTGCGCTATGTTGACGGATATCTCGCCCCCTGACCTCAAGCCCGGCCAATTGCTCGCCCGCGGCGTTTGCCGTCATCTCATCAGCCATGATTTCGTGAGTGTCGAAGAGTTGGTGCCAACGAATGGCCTGCGTGTGGATGTCATGGCTGTTGGGCCAAAGGGCGAGATTTGGGTGATTGAATGCAAGTCCAGCCGCGCAGATTTCCAGTCTGATCACAAGTGGCAGGGCTATCTGGAATGGTGCGACAGATTTTTCTGGGCGGTCGACGCTGAATTTCCGACGGAGTTATTGCCAGACGAGACGGGGCTCATCATTGCAGACGGGTACGACGCTGAAATTCTGCGCATGGCGCCGGAGGACAAGCTGCCGCCCGCCCGACGCAAAGTGATGATGCAAAAGTTCGCGCGGCATGCGGCGTTGCGTTGGCATGCCGCACGCGATCCAGGGTTCACTTTTTCCGCGTACTGAGTCCGCGCGCGGCCATTGCAGCAGCTTTGATCTCGTCTGCAATGTCATCGGCCTCGTCAGGATCAAAGTCCATCGGGATTTCAATCCCATTGGCCTCAACAAAAATGCGAACGGCCCCCTGATCGGTCGGACCGATCTGAAGATTGGCTTCGATGTCGCGTTCAGTGTCGATACCCATGGTCTGGCCTCATCGTTCAACTCTCCCGTCAAGTACAGCGGCTGGCCGGGTGTTTGCAAGGCAATCGATTGCGCCAAAAACGACGGGCTGCCCCCTTGCAATCGCACGCGGCCCCGGCTAATTCCCGTGCCAGTGCCGCCTTAGCTCAGTTGGTTAGAGCGCTTGATTGTGGATCAAGAGGTCCCTGGTTCGAGACCAGGAGGTGGTACCACTCCACTCCAGTTATAATCGTGTGAGGGGCGGGGCCATGGCCGAGCGGCGTGTAGAATTCCAGATTGGTCAGCAACCAGCCGCCCGGTTGGACAAAGCGCTCGCGCAGAACGTGCCGCCTGAGGCGTCGCTGAGCCGCTCGCGGCTCGGTAAATTGATTGCGGATGGTCAAGTGCGGGTGAATGGAGCGGTCATTTCAGACCCGCGCGCCCGCGTAGCTGAGGGCGACACTATACAGATCAGCGTCGCTGAGGCCGAAGAGAGCCACATGGTGGGCGAAGACATCCCGCTTGATGTAGTGTGGGAGGATGACGACCTCATCGTTGTGAACAAACCTGCAGGTATGGTCGTTCACCCCGCGCCTGGGACGCCCTCGGGCACTTTGGTTAACGCGCTGATCCATCATTGCGGTGAAACGCTCTCCGGCGTCGGCGGTGAAAAACGGCCCGGCATCGTTCACCGGATTGATAAGGACACCAGCGGCCTGTTGGTCGTGGCGAAGTCTGATGCGGCCCACCATGGGCTTGCAGATCAGTTCGCCGCCCATACGGTCCACAGGCGCTATCTTGCGGTTTGTCACGGCGCGCCGGACGCCAATGATCCGCGCCTGCGCGGGATTAAGGGGACAAGCTTTGAGCCGGGCAATATCCTCAAGATCCAGACGCATCTTGCCCGACACAAGACAGACCGACAGAAACAGGCAGTTCTGTTTGGAGCCGGTCGACATGCGGTCACTCGATCCCGCATTGTAGAAACGCTTGGCGATCCGATCGCGGCGGCCGTGATCGAATGCTGGCTGGAGACCGGGCGGACGCATCAGATCAGGGTGCATCTGGCCCATTGCGGCCACGGGCTGATCGGTGACCCGGTCTATGGCGGCCGCCGCAAACTGGCGGTGAAATCCGTGGGCGAGGGCGGGCAGGCCGCAGCGATGGCATTTGCCCGTCAGGCGCTACATGCGGCCACCCTCGGCTTTGTTCATCCGGTCACACAAGACGAGCTGTCATTCTCAGCCGCTTTGCCCGCGGATATGCAATCACTCATTTCGGCGCTCGGCGGATCGGTTCTGTAACACGCATCTCTTGTGCGTGAGCGCACTGCAATCTGCTTTGAACTTTTCTTTGTGCATATTAGTTGAGTGTTAACGGAAGTTGAGTAAAGCCTCTTGAAGCGCTGCCGCTCAGCCCCCATATCGATGTTAATGGATTAAACATAAGGCCTCGCAGAACGAGGCGTTTGAGCACTGGAGGGATACATGGCCAATTATGCAAACCTGCCGGCACCTTCGCCGGAACAAGGTCTGAACCGCTACATGCAGGAAATTCGGAAGTTCCCGCTTTTGGAGCCTGAAGAAGAATACATGCTCGCCAAGCGTTGGGTTGACCATGAGGATACGGACGCCGCGCACAAAATGGTCACCTCCCACCTTCGCCTAGCAGCCAAAATTGCCATGGGTTATCGCGGTTACGGTCTCCCGCAGGCCGAAGTTGTGTCGGAAGCCAACGTTGGCCTGATGCAGGCGGTCAAAAGATTTGACCCTGAGAAGGGCTTTCGCCTTGCGACTTACGCGATGTGGTGGATCCGCGCGTCTATTCAGGAGTATATCTTGCGCTCTTGGAGCCTTGTGAAGCTCGGCACCACGTCTGCGCAAAAGAAACTGTTCTTTAACCTTCGGAAAGCGAAAAACCGCATCGGTGCGTTGGAAGAAGGCGATCTACGCCCCGAAAACGTAGCGCGCATCGCCAACGACCTTGGCGTGACTGAGGATGAAGTGATCAGCATGAACCGCCGTATGTCCGGCGGCGACGCGTCGCTGAATGCCACCGTGGGGTCCGAAGGCGAAGGCACGATGCAGTGGCAGGACTGGCTTGAGGACGAGGATGCCGATCAGGCTTCTGATTTCGAAGCGCGGGATGAACTGGACACGCGCCGTGAGATGCTCGCTGCCGCAATGGACGTGCTGAACGATCGCGAAAAGGACATCCTCGTACAGCGCCGCCTGCAGGATGAGGTCGTGACGCTGGAAGACCTGTCGAGCCAGTACGACGTCAGCCGTGAACGTATCCGTCAGATCGAGGTGCGCGCGTTTGAAAAGTTGCAGAAGCGTATGGTTGAGCTTGCGCGTGAGAAGGGCATGGTCCCTGCCTAAGAACTCAAATTAGCAATTTGATACGGCCCCACCGCGTTGTGGGGCCGTTTTTTGTTTGTGCCCCTGTTGCAGCAATGCTAGCGCTAACATGACTTTCGGATCGAAAAGGTAAATATGATGTCAGACACAATGCGTTGGGGCGTTCTGGGCGCTTCAGATTTTGCGCGCAGACACATGGCACCCGCAATCCACGCGGCACATGGAGCTGAACTCGCGGCCCTCGCCACGTCGTCAGCGGCCAAAGCAAAAGGCTTCCAGGATTTCGCGCCCGGTATCCAGATTTTTGATGACTATGATGCGCTTCTCAACGATCCCGGTATCGATGCCATCTACATTCCTTTGCCAAATCACCTGCATGTTGAGTGGAGCTGCAAAGCGATGGAGGCAGGTAAGCATGTGTTGTGCGAAAAGCCTATGGGCCTTACCGCGGCGGACTATGACACTTTGATCTCCTGCCGGGACCGTACCGGCGTTCTGGCGGCCGAGGCTTTCATGATCACCCACCACCCGCAATTCCTACGGGCCCGGCAATTGGTGCAAGAGGGCGCGATTGGCAGGGTCGTTTTCGTCGACTCGACCTTTAGCTTTGATAACCGTGAGGCTGTTGGCAACATTCGCAATCGGCCAGAAACCGGCGGCGGAGGGCTGTATGATATTGGCGTTTACACGTTTGGTGCTGCCCGTTTTGTGACCGGCGAGGAGCCGCTGCGCATTCGCGATTCCAACCTCACGATCGAGAACGGTGTCGACGTGTTTGCACAGGTCAGTGCGGAGTTCGACAGCTTTGCTTACAGCGGCACCGTATCCATGCGCATGTTCAACAGCCAGCACATTACCTTCACGGGTGAGAGCGGGCGTATCCACCTCAATTGTCCTTACAACGCCAATGTGCATGACCTGTCAGAGCTGACGCTTGAGCAAGGTGGGCAGACCAAAACCGTTGAGCGTTGGACAAGCGTTAATCAATATGTGGAACAGGTGCAGAATTTCGGTCATTCTGTCCGTGATGGGGTGCCCTATGGTTGCCCTCTGGAATTCAGCAAAGGCACCGCCGCGATGATTGATATGGTGCGTGCCGCAGCCACGGGATAACCGCCATGGATCAGGATGATGACAAAGCGATGGGCCGCATGACGGGCGAACAGTTTGAGCCGGACGAGCAGGACAGCCTGCTGATGCGGCTGGTCTACATGATCTTGATCGCAATCATGATCTCACTCGCGCAGACAGTGCTGGGCGTGCTGACCATCATCCAGTTTGTGATCCTCGTGATTAACAAGCACGAACCGAATGAGCAGCTTGCTGAGTTTGGCACATCTTTGGGCATCTGGATCGCCAAAGCGGCGCGGTATCAAACCGCAGCCTCCGAGGTGAAACCTTGGCCTTGGACCGAGATCGACTAGTCCAGCCGCTCGCGCAGCACACGCACCATATTGCCGCCCATGACTTTGGCGATGTCTTCTTCGCTCAGGCCTTCTGCCATCAACGCTTGGGTCAAAGCCGCGATTTCTGATGCATCCATAGCCACGCGCACAGTGCCGTCCCAGTCCGAGCCGAGCGAGACGTTGTCTGCGCTTGTCAGATTGATGGCGGCACTGATGGCAGCGGCCACCCCTTCGGGGCTGTCATCGCAGGTCACATCCGCCCAGAACCCAATTCCGATCACGCCGCCGCCTGCGGCAATGTCGACCATCAGATCGTCGGCGATGTTACGGGGGCCGGGGCAGTGGCTGAAAATGCCGGTGTGGCTGATGACCACCGGCATGTCGACCATCGCCAGCACCTCACGCACGACCTGCGGGCTTGAATGCGCGATGTCGAGGATCAGGCCACGCTCCTCCACCGCTTCGACGATGTCGCGGCCGAACTGAGTTAGCCCCTGATCGCCGTGGCCGTGCAGCGAGCCGCCAAGCTCATTGTCGAAGAAGTGCTGAAGCGCGATCAACCGGTAGCCTGCGTTTGTCAGGCGCTGCAGGTTGTCAATGTCGCCCTCCAGCGGATGCGCCCCTTCGATCCCAAGGATGCCGCCGATCAAATCCTCGCCATTGGCGCGGGCCTCCAGAACGGTATCCAGATCCGCCTCTGACTGGATGATCATCAGGTTTTCAGACGCATTGGCAAAATCATGTAGTTTTTCGGCTTGATAGAGCGCCCGCTGCAACAGGCTCGTCCACGTACGTGGCGGCCACATCTGGCCCATCGCAAGGAGGGTGATGTTGTCAGGCGCTTCAGCGGAGTTTTCAGAATAGTTCTGGCCGCGCGGGCTCTTCGTCACTGCGGTGAAGACCTGCAACGCAATATTGCCCTCGATCATACGGGGGATATCGGAATGCCCGGCCTCATTACGGACCAACAGATCGCGGTTCCACAGAAGGCTGTCAGCATGCCAATCCCCGACGATGAGCGTGTCATGCAGGGCCTGGGCCTCCTCGCTGATCTCATACGGCTCGTGTGGGGTGATCGGGTTCATCTGCGCATCGGCGATGCCCGGGGCAAAGGTCAGAAATGCAGCGAGCCCTGCGGCAAGGATCACGAATGTCCAGATCAGAAATTTGCGCATCTTGCCCTCACAATTCCAGCTTCATCAGTTTTTCTGGCCCCGAGCGTCCGGCCACGTCCGGCCCCGCCATCAATGCCCATCCACTCGCCTCATAGGCACGGATTGCGGGTGCATTTGCCGCATCAACACGCAAGTATACCACGTCCACATCAGGATAGAATGTTTGCAGCGTGTCGGGAAGTGTGGCCAATAGAGTCCCGCCCAAACCCCGGCGCTGATACTGCCCACCGATCAATAGGCCGCGCATGCCGTGCGATCCTTTGGACAGCCGCTCGTCTATCCGTGAAAAATCGCGGTCAATCTTGAAGAAACCGACAACCTCGTCCGCATGTTCAACCGCGAAGAAGTCTTGCAAAGGATCATCGTCCGCCGTCATCTCTTCGATCGGCCCAACGAATCCGCGCTGTGCCGGCGGCAGTTGAAGATGGGCCACGCGTGCGACGTCAGACCGGGCGAGCCGCACGACTTTCAGCGCCATCAGTCCTCCATCGCTTCCAGTTCATCGATGAAGCCTTCGATCATCGACAGGCCCTTATCCCAGAACGCAGGGTCCGAGGCATCAAGGCCGAAGGGGGCCAACAGCTCGGAGTGGTGTTTAGAGCCACCGGCGCGGAGCATGTCGAAATACTTGTCTTTGAACTCCTCGCCGCTTTCTTCGTAGACGGCATAAAGTGCGTTCACGAGGCCGTCGCCAAAGGCATAGGCGTAGACGTAAAACGGCGAGTGGACGAAGTGCGGGATGTAGGCCCAGAATGTCTCATAGCCGGGCATAAAGTCGAAGACTTCGCCCAGGCTCTCGGCCTGCACGGACATCCACAGCGCGTTGATGTCATCCGGTGTCAGCTCGCCCTGTTGCCGCGCAGCGTGCAGCTTGCACTCAAAATCGTAAAACGCAATCTGCCGGACGACCGTGTTGATCATATCCTCAACCTTGCCTGCAAGCATTGTCTTGCGCTCGGTTTTATCCTTGGCGCCGTCGAGCAACTTGCGGAACGTCAGCATTTCGCCAAAGACCGAGGCGGTTTCGGCAAGCGTCAGCGGGGTGGACGACAACAGCTCGCCCTGTTCGGCGGCCAGCACCTGATGGACACCGTGGCCAAGCTCGTGGGCAAGGGTCATCACATCGCGCGGCTTGCCCAAGTAGTTGAGCATCACATAGGGGTGCACCTCAGTCACCGTCGGGTGCGCAAAGGCCCCCGGGGCCTTGCCCTGTTTGACGCCTGCATCAATCCAACCATCGGTGAAGAACGGCTTGGCAATATCGGCCATGCGTGGGTCAAAGGCCGCATAGGCGTCCATTACTGTTTTTTCGGCCTCGTCCCATGAGACGACCTTTTCGTCCTCTATTGGCAGCGGCGCGTTCCGGTCCCAAACCTCCATCGTCTCAAGCCCCAGCCATTTGGCCTTAAGCTTGTAATAGCGGTGGCTCAGGCGGGGGTAGGCGGCGACCACAGCGTTGCGCAACGCCTCGACAACCTCGGGCTCGACATGGTTCGAAAGATGCCGGCCCATCTGCGGCGTTTCCATGCCCCGCCAGCGGTCCTCGATTTCCTTCTCCTTGGCCAACGTGTTGTGAATGCGGGCAAAGGTTTTGACGTTCGCGCCAAACACTCGGGCCAGCTCTTCTGCGGCTTGCTGCCTCATCGCGCGGTCCTGATCGGTGAGGTGATCAAGCGTGCCTTCGATATTCTTTTCTTCGCCGTCGACCGTGAAGGTCAGGCCAGCGATGGTCTCATCAAACAACCGGTTCCAGGCAGCAGCACCCACCGTGGATTGGTCGTGCAGGAATTTTTCCAGCTCGTCAGACAGTTGGTAGGGCTTCATCGCGCGCATGCGGTCAAAGATCGGTCTATAGCGCGCGAGGTCTGCGTTGGCAGCCATCAGGCCAGCGAAATGATCATCATCAAGCCGGTTGAACTCAAGGCTCCAGAACACCAGCGGCGTGGTATAGGCGGTGATCTTGTCCTGGGCGTCGGCCATGAATTTGGCGCGTTCAGCGTCTGTTGTCATCTGGTAGTAGCGCAGGCCCGCGTAGGACATGACACGGCCCGCGATGACGTCGATCCGCTCATAGCGTTTGACAGCCTCCAGCATGCCTGCTGCATCAAGCCCCGCAAGCTTGCCCTCATAGTCGCCCGCAAAATCGGCACAGGCGCCCTCAAGCCAATCCATGTCGCGTTTAATCTCGGCCGAGTCAGGGGCCGGATAGAGATCCGTCAGATCCCATTCTGGCAGATCGCCAAAGTCGCCTTGGCCGGATGCATTTGCGTCAAATAGGGGGGTGCGGATCATAGGGGCCTCTTTTGCTGTTGGGCTATACATAGGCGGCGGTAGCGCGGGTTGAAAGTGCGGATGCCTCCGGCGGGAGTTTTCTTGGTCAGATGAAGCGGCTAGCCATATTGCGCGAGCATCTCTTTGAGATCAGCGAGGGTATTGGCCTCTGATGTGGGCTTGTCTTTGCGCCATCGGAGCATTCGTGGAAAGCGCAAGGCGACGCCGGATTTGTGCCGGGGCGAGGCTTGGATACCCTCGAAGGCGATCTCGAAAACGTGGTGCGGGGTGACTTGCCGGACGGGGCCGAAGCGTTGGAGCGTGTTCTTCTTGACCCAGGCGGTGATTTCGCGAAATTCGGCATCTGTCAGACCGGAGTAGGCCTTGGTGAAAGGGACGAGGGCGTCACCGTCGTGGACGGCAAAGGTGAAATCGGTGAAGAGGTTTGCGCGGCGGCCGGAGCCGGACTGGGCGTAGATCATCACTGCGTCAATCGTCAGTGGGTCAACTTTCCATTTCCACCAATCGCCCTTTTTGCGGCCCGCGAGATAGGGGCTGTGAATGTTTTTGAGCATCAAGCCCTCGGCGCCTAGATCGCGGGAGATGTCACGCTCGCGGGCGAGGTCTTGGGTGGTTTTGAAAGGGACGGAGGCGGAGAGGCGCAGGGGCAGCGTATCCGGCAGCGGGGCGATCAGGTCGGCGAGACGGGCGCGGCGATCAGCGAAGGGGAGGGCACGGATGTCCTCACCGCGATCTTCGAGCAGGTCGTAGGCCATCAGGATGACAGGTGCTTCGGTGAGCAGCTTTTTGGGCACGGTTTTGCGGCCGATCCGCTTTTGTAACTGCGCAAAGGGGAGCGGCGCTTCGTTTGCAAAGGCCAGAACCTCGCCGTCTATCACCGTGCCGTCGGGGAGGAAGTCTTTGAGCTGTGCGAGTTCGGGAAAGCGATCTGTGATCAGCTCTTCGCCGCGGGACCAGAGGTGATGCTCGGCCGCCCGCAGGATCAGCTGGCCGCGGATGCCGTCCCATTTTCGCTCGGCATTCCAATCGCTTGGGGGATCGAGGGTGGCCGTGTCTTCGAGGCTGTAGGCCAAGTAGAATGGGTAGGGGCGCGACAGGGCCGCTGTGGGGTCGGGCGCCTCGATCAGGCTGTGATAGCTGGTGGTGTCGGGGGTCCAATCGCCCATCAGGCGGTGGGTGAGTTCGGCCTCGTCAATGTCAGTGGCTTGCGCCAAGGCGCGGGTCATCAGCTTTTGGCTCACACCCACGCGGAAGCCGCCGGTCAGCAGCTTGGTAAAGAGGAACCGCTCGAGTGGTTCAAGCTGATCCCAGGCGGCGAGGATACCGGTTTTGCGGGCGGTGTCGTCCTCTTTGGACAGGGCTTTGATATACGTGATCCAGTGGGTCAGGCTGTGATCGGAGGTTTGTGTCGGCGGCGGCAGGACGAGGCTGATCGTTTCGGCCAGATCGCCGACGATGGGGTAACATTCTTCAAACAGCCAAAGGGGGATACCTGCCTGTTCAGCGGCCCATTCGCGCAGGATGGTGGTTGTGATCAACCGACGGGGGCGACGGTGAGAGAAGAGGGCGATGGTCCAGAGTTTGTCGTCATCGGGGGCGGTGCGAAAGTATTCGGCCAGTGCCTGCACTTTGACCTTGGTGCGAGTTGTCTGATCGACGGCGGCGAAGAGGGCGGCAAAGGCTTTCATCGGCGATACACACTCGATGCACATGTCATGCACATGTGATGCATACGAATGAGGCATCGATTTCTTTGAAAGAAATCGACCTGAAGTCTTTTGAAGACTTCATTCACGGTGCGGCCTCCTCGGTCTGGTCCATGCTTTCGCCTTCGTATTCGGTGCTGACGACGTGGGCGTCGTATCCTTGCTCGCGCAGGTATTTGGTGAACTGGCTTGTGTAGCCGTGGGTGACAAAGACCTTTTCGGCGCCGGTGGCTGCGATGGCGTCATTCAGGCCCTGCCAATCGGCGTGGTCTGACACGATGAACCCGCGATCTGCAGCCCGCCTTCGACGAACGCCGCGCAGGGCCATCCAGCCGGAGGCAAACGCGTTCGAATGATCGGGGCCAAACTTGCGCGCCCAAGTGCCTGCCATGGCCGAGGGCGTGGCGATGACCAGAGCATTGGGGTGTGCTTTGCGGTCAAAGCCAGCGGTGACTTGCGTGGTGGGCGGTAGGTTGATGCCTTGGGCGCGGAGCACCGCGTTGGTGTTTTCAATCGCGCCATGGGTGAAGATGGGGCCGATCGATGTGTCGAGCATTTTCATCAGGCGTTGCGCTTTGCCAAGCGCATAGGCCCCGAGCAGCGAGATGCGGCCGGCGGCGGCATTGTCCGCCCACCATGTGTTGATCTGAGAGCTGAGAGTCTCAGGATCCGTCCAGGTGAATACCGGCAGGCCAAATGTGCTTTCAGTGATGAAGGCGTGGCATTTGACCGGCTCAAACGCGGTGGAGAGGCCATCGGGCGTTGTTTTGTAGTCACCAGAGGCGACCCAGACTTGGCCTGCAACCTCTACCCGGATTTGGGCCGAGCCCGGAACATGGCCTGCAGGGTGGAAAGAGACTTTTGCGCCCCCGATTTGGCGGCTTTCGGCGTAGGGCATTGTGTCGATTGAGATGTCACCAAGCCGGTGCTTGATCACCGGGGCCGCGATGTCTGAGCAAAGGTAGCGCTGCATCCCCCAGCGGGAGTGGTCGGAATGGCCGTGGGTGATCAGCGCGTTTTCCACAGGCTTCCACGGGTCAATGTAGAAGTCGCCTGCGGGGCAGTAGATACCGCGGTCGGTGAAGGTGAGCACGTCCATGAGGGGAGGGTAGCGGTGCGCCGGGCGTTGACAAGCGGGAAGGATGGGGGCCTTGTGCGAAGAAAGATATGAGGGACAAACATGAGCACACGCACCGCAGGTTTAAAGGCTCGGATGATGGCGGGAGAGCTGTTGTCGTCGACCTTTGTCAAAACACCTGATGTTTCACTGATTGAGGTGCTGGCGCAGACGGGCCTCGATTTCATTTGCCTTGATGCGGAACATGCGCCCTTTGGGCGGCGTGAGATGGATACATGCTTGGCTGTTGCGCGCGCGCTGGACTTTCCAACCTTTGTGCGGGTGCCAAGTGCCGAGCCGCATGCGATTTTGGCCGCGTTGGATGCCGGGGCCGTGGGTGTGGTGGTGCCGCATGTGGACAGCGTGGCAAAGGCAGAGGCTGTGGCGGCAGCAGGTCACTTTGGGCGGGGTGGACGGGGCTATGCCGGATCGACCCGCTGGGCCGGATTTGCCAGCCGGGCGATGTCAGACGTGCTGGAGCAGGATGCCGAGACCATTGTGATCGCCCAGATCGAAGAGCCTGAGGGCGTGGACGCGGTTGAAGGGATCGCAGCGGTTGACGGGATTGACGCACTTTTTGCCGGACCTGCGGATTTGTCGGTAGGGTACGGTCTGACGGCAGTGGGTGGGCCGGAACTGGAGGCGGCATTGGCGCGGATCGGAGCGGCGGCCAAGGCAAAGGGCAAAGCCTATGTCAGCTGGGTGCCAGATGCGGCCAAGGCAGAGGAATGGACAGCGCATGGGATGACGGTGTTTCTTATGGCATCCGAGCATTCGTGGATGCGTGCCGGGGCGGTTGCCGCCGCCAGCGGGATCAAGGCGATCAAACCGCGTTAAAAAGAGCGCAGGTCCGGTCGAACATATCGGCGCGTACGGACGGGATTTCCATCATCACCTCGTGCTGGGCGTCCGGCACGATGGCAAGCTCGCCCTTGGGCCAGCGGCCCATGCGGTCGTGAATGCGCTCCGGGTCGACGATGGCTTCGTCTGTGCCGAGGAACGTCAGACACGGCATGTCCGGTGAGGGCATCGCGTTGAGGGCTCCGGTTTCACGCAAGGCCTCATTCAGCCAGCGTAGCGATGGGCCGCCGAGCGTCATCTCAGGCTGCGCCTTTGCATGCGAGGCCATCCAGGCGAACATTTCGGGGTCATTGGTTAGCGTGTTGCCGTCAAACCCTTGATTGGCGACATAGGTTTCCGTCGCCTGCCCGGGCGAGAGCTTGCCGGAAAAGCCAAGCGGCTTGCTTATGGCTGAGAGCGCCCAGGCGATGGGACGCAGGGCGGGGGACATGCTGATCCCCCACATTGGGGCGGTAAAGGCCGCGGCGCGCACGTCCAACCCCTCGACCAAGGCGCGCAATCCGATGCAGCCGCCCATCGAGTGGGCGAGCAGGAAGAACGGTTCGGGTAGGTTGATTGCACGCGCGTGGGCGACAAGCGCTGCGACATCTTTTTGATAATCGGTAAAGGCGCCAACATGCCCGATACCCGGTGTGGGCAACAGGCGCTGGGCAAGCCCTTGGCCGCGCCAGTCGATTGTGATCGTGGCAAACCCGCGCGCGCGCAGATCAGCGGCCGCCCGTCCGTATTTCTCGACGTATTCCGTACGGCCTGGAAACAGCAGCACCGTCCCCTTTGCCGCGTCATGGCCCCAGCTGACCACCCGCACCCGCACCCCGTCCGAGGCGGTGAGCCATGCGGGTTTTGCATCCGCGGGCGCATCTGCCAAATCGGCGAAATAGGGGGCAGCGTTCAGATCGGTCGGGGCCATGTTCATGGATCAGGCCAGAACGCCAGAGAGCTTCATCGCCATGCCCATGTCACCGTCAACGGTGAGCTTGCCTGTCATGAAAGCTGCAGTGGGGTTCAACTCGCCATCAAGAATGGACTTGAAGGTTTCGGTGTCAGCCGACAAAGTGACGTCCGCTTCGTCATCGCCTGCGCGGGCGCCGTCTGCGTCGATAATGATCGATCCTTCGCCTTCGATGTCGAATTTGGCGCTGCCGTCAAAGCCTGCGCCGTCCATCTTGGCGTTGAGGGCTGCTACGGCTTCGGTCACTACGTCGCTCATTTTTGTCGTCCTTTTGGGTTTGCAGGCAATCGCCTCTGGTATCGGGCGCACGAGGCGCTACATTCCACATATGGCTTACCAACCTTTCCACTTCAAATGTGTCGCAGCGTCGCTCGCCCTTGCAGTGGGGTTTTCCCTACCTGCTATGGCCGATCAGGCACGGATCGACGATCTGATGGCGCAATTGCGTGAGGCTGAGGGTCTGCCTGCGGGCCGCATTGCGGTTGAAATCCAGAATGAGTGGTCCAAAAGCGGGTCAGCGGCATTGGATTTGCTGCTGCGGCGCGGGGATGATGCGCTGGACGAGGGGGATCCCTTGGCCGCGATTGAGCATCTGACCGCGGCGATCGACCATGATCCCACCTATCTGGAGGCCTATAGCCGCAGGGCGGAGGCCTTCTATCTTAACGGCAACATCGGCCCCGCGATTGATGATCTACGGCACGTGCTGGCAAATAACCCGCAGCATTTCAGTGCCTTGCAGGGATTTGGCATCATCCTGTTTGATATGGACAAACAACAAGAGTCGCTTGAGGTGCTGCGCCAGGTGCTCGACATTTATCCAGCGGATCAGACGACGCAAGAATACGTCAACGCGCTGGAAGTCATGCTTGAGGGACAGGCGCTCTAGGCGCGAAAGGCGATGATGTCGGCGCAGGGGCAAATCACGGCTGTTCTCGGCCCGACGAACACGGGCAAGACCCATTTCGCTATTGAACGGATGCTGGGCCACCGGACCGGGGTGATCGGCCTGCCGCTCCGCCTGCTGGCGCGGGAGGTGTACGAGCGGATCGTTGCCAAGAAGGGGCCGGGTGTCGTGGCCCTCGTCACTGGCGAGGAACGCATCGTGCCGCCTCGGACGCAGTATTGGGTGTGCACGGTCGAGGCGATGCCAGATGGCATGGGCTGCGATTTTCTGGCGGTTGACGAGGTACAGCTCTGCGCTGACCCCGAGCGTGGACATGTGTTTACTGACAGGCTGCTCCATGCCCGAGGGAGCCGCGAAACGCTGTTTCTGGGCTCGCTGACGATGAAGCCCGCAATTGCCGCCCTTGTGCCCGACGCGCAGTTTCTGGGGCGGGACCGTTTTTCAACGCTGACTTACTCAGGTTCGAAAAAGATAAGTCGGATGCCTGAAAGAGCCGCCATAGTCGGGTTTTCGGTTGATAATGTCTATGCAATTGCTGAGTTGATCCGGCGGACAAAGGGAGGTGCCGCCGTGGTTATGGGGGCGCTTAGCCCCCGCACGCGGAACGCTCAGGTGGAGATGTATCAGAACGGCGACGTTGATTATCTGGTAGCGACGGACGCTATTGGTATGGGGTTGAACCTTGATATCGAGCATGTCGCATTCTCGTCCCTGATCAAGTTTGACGGCCATCGGATGCGCCACTTGGCAGCGGATGAACTGGCACAAATCGCAGGGCGTGCGGGGCGGCACACGACCAACGGCACCTTTGGTGTCACGGGCGAGGCGCCAGCATTGGATGAGGGCGTTGTCCAGGCCATCGAGAGCCACACATTCCGGCCCGTGTCGAAATTAATGTGGCGCAACAACAGGTTGCAGTTCGGAAACGTCAAACGCCTGATCCAGACGCTGGAGGATCGGACAAACAACCCGTGGCTCAGCCGGGTGCGCGAAAGTGATGATCTTGCGGCGCTGAAAGCGATGTCCAACGATGCCGAAGTGATGGCGCGGGCCACAGATGCCGAGACTGTGCGCCTGTTGTGGGATGTGTGCCAAGTCCCTGACTTTAGAGGGATTTCGCGCGGAGAGCATGCAGGTCTCTTGATGAAAATCTTTGAGTACCTGCACCAGCATGGCCGCGTGCCAGACGAGTATATGAACCGTCAGCTCACCCGCATTGATCGCACAGACGGCGATATCGACACGCTCTCCAAACGGTTGGCATATATCCGCACATGGACCTATGTGGCGCAGCGAAAGGGCTGGACCCA
Source organism: Flavimaricola sp. (assembly GCA_020629175.1). Taxonomy (GTDB): domain Bacteria; phylum Pseudomonadota; class Alphaproteobacteria; order Rhodobacterales; family Rhodobacteraceae; genus JALZWD01. The sequence goes on from JAHDDU010000009.1 coordinate 75,849, forward strand.
TGACGAAACACATTGGCGTGAGGCGACAAGGGCTGTAGAAGACCGGTTGTCAGATGCGCTGCACGGCGCGTTGACCCAAAGATTTGTGGACCGGCGGACCAGCGTTCTGGCTCGGCGGCTCAAGCAGAAGGAAAGCCTTGTGGCGGATGTGAATGAAAACGGTGAAGTAACGGTCGAAGGCGAGTTCGTCGGCAAACTGGAGGGATTCCGGTTCCGGATGGACAAGACGGGCACCCCGGACGAGGCCAAGACCTTGCGTCAGGCCTGTGCGCAGGCACTGGCGCCGCAATTCCATCTGCGGGCGGACCGGTTCTACAACGCCCCTGACACCGAGATGGATTTTACTGAGCAGGGCGGCCTGATGTGGGGCAGCGATGCCGTGGGCAAGCTGGTTGCCGGTGCTGATCCGCTGAAACCTTTGGCAGAGGCCTTCGTCGATGAAGAGGCGGGGCCAGATGTGGCCGCCAAGGTGCAGCGCCGGCTGCAGCATTTCATCGACCGCAAAGTGGCCGCAGCGTTCGAGCCGCTCTTGAACCTCAAGAATGACGAGACGCTAACCGGCCTCGCCAAAGGCTTTGCGTTCCGCATGGTCGAGGCGTTTGGCGTGTTGCCGCGTGGTGAGGTGGCCGATGATGTAAAGGCGCTTGATCAGGATGCGCGGGGTGCCTTGCGCAAACATGGCATCCGCTTTGGGCAGTTCACGATCTTTCAGCATTTG
>JAHDDU010000009.1:76666-82620 GCA_020629175.1 Flavimaricola sp.
GCGGATATGCTCTCGATCACTGGTATGACGCTTGAGCAGTTTGCGGCGCTGATGGACGGTCTGGGCTATAAGGCTGAGAAGGGCGAGCGCGCCAAGGTCAAAGCCGCGCCAGTCGACGCCGTGGTAAGCGAAGAGACACCAGCTGCTGCGGAGGCCGAGGCCCCGGTTGAGACGCAGGATGTCGCCACCGACGATGCGCCCGCAGACCCAGTGGCGCCAGAGGTTGAAGCCGTCGTGCATGCCGATGCCGCGCCGGAGGTCGAGGTGTTTTACACCTTTACGTGGGGCGGGCGCGGGCAAAAGCGGCAAAACAGCCGCCCGCAAGGCGACCGGCCCAAGGGCAAGCCGAAGGGCCGTGGCCCCAAGCGTGGCAATAACAACCCGACCAAGCCGCAAAGCTTTCAAGCCAAGCCCAAGAAAGAAAAGGCGATTGATCCAGACAATCCCTTTGCTGCTGCGTTGGCTGGGCTAAAGAAAGATTGAGCGACGCGCCCCGTGAAACGATCCGCCTCGACAAGTGGCTGTGGCACGCGCGGTTTTTCAAATCGCGCAGCCTCGCCGCTGGGGTGGTGACTGCGGGCAAAGTGCGGGTCAACAGCCAGCCGGTCAGCAAGGCATCGCGCGCGGTAGGGCCAGAGGATGTGCTGACCTTTCCCAAGGAAGACGACGTGAAAGTCGTGCGGATCATCGCCTGCGGAGTGCGGCGCGGGCCCGCGCCCGAAGCGCAGGCGCTGTACGAGGATATGTCGCCCGCACCAGCCCCGAAACAGCCGCGCAATCCGCGCTATGAGGGTGGGGGCCGCCCGACGGGACGGGACCGACGAAAGCGTGATCAACTGACGCGGGATGCGGGGGGATCAGCGCTTGAATGATCTGCGGCTCTGCTCTAGCTAAGCGGGCGAGATAGAACGAAAGCTACGCCCATGACTTACATCGTCAATGATGCCTGTATCGCCTGCAAATACACGGATTGTGTTGAGGTCTGCCCTGTGGATTGTTTCTACGAGGGCGAGAACATGCTGGTGATCCATCCTGATGAGTGCATCGACTGCGGCGTGTGTGAGCCCGAATGCCCTGCCGATGCGATCCGCCCCGATACCGAGCCCGACATGGAAAAGTGGGTTGAATTCAACCGCAAGTATTCCGAGATGTGGCCGGTGATCATCACCAAGAAAGATCCGCTGCCCACTGCCGAGGAGATGGACGGGAAAGAGGGCAAGATGGAGCTCTTTTCCGAAGCGGCGGGTGAAGGCGGCTGAGTCGCATTTGCGCTCCAACCCCCCTTGTTTTATTGAGAATTGCCCCCGCTTTCGCCGGGGGCTTTTTTATGATATACTTAGTCGCAATGATAGATAACACACTCTAATCCCAAGTGTTGATGATGCTGCCTGACGGAGCCTTGTGCGCCGCCGGGTATTTTGTCGTCTGATGGGCCGAAAGGACGATTGAATGAGTAAGAAGAAGCGCGAATTTAACCCCGATGATTTCGTGGTGTACCCGGCGCATGGCGTCGGCAAAGTCGTGTCGATCGAAGAGCAGGAAGTCGCGGGCTTTGAGCTGGAGCTGTTCGTCATCGCGTTCGAAAAGGACAAGATGACGCTGCGAGTGCCGACGCACAAAGCAACCGAAGTGGGCATGCGCGCGCTGTCATCGCCAGATGTTGTGGCGCATGCGATGAAGACGCTGAAAGGCAAGGCCAAGGTCAAAAAGGCCATGTGGTCCCGCCGGGCGCAGGAGTACGAGCAAAAGATCAACTCGGGCGATCTGATCGCGATTGCCGAAGTTGTGCGCGACCTGCACCGGCAAGACGATCAGCGCGAGCAGAGCTATTCTGAACGGCAGCTCTATGAAGCGGCCCTTGAGCGTTTGACGCGCGAGATTGCCGCAGTGGCGGGCCATGACGAAGTCGCGGCCGGAGCCGAGATCAACGATGTGCTGACCAGCCGGGCGTCTGCCGCGGCGTAAGCGTATTGTCAGTTTTCGATGTAAGGCCCTTCGCACATAGCGCGGAGGGCTTTTTCTTTGGTTAGGCGGCGTGATGACGTTTACCACCCTTAGCGCCGCCCCGTGGGGGCGGACCGGCGCGGCCAACGTGGCCGTTGGGCGGTTGTTGCACTTGGGGGTCACGTTGTGGGCGTGCCTTGGTGAAATACCAATTGCCACCCATCTGCGTGCGCACGCCAAATTGAGCTACGATTGGCGCGCGGGCCGTTTGCCCATTGGCTGATGTACATCGTTTGTACGACGCCGACGCCCAGCTGCCTGTAACTGAAGTCCAGCAGGACGACATTGATGAGTTCTGTCGATTTTCCGTCTGGCATAAGGTCCGCCCGACTGTAGCGTTGGCCGGACGCTCCGAATTCGATCAGGTCACTGTCAAAAAGGCGGTCCATCTGTATCGGATCGTTGCGGTCTTCCGTCGTCCAGAGCAACTGTTCGAGCGTGAACAATTCGATCTGCAGGTCGTCGCTCACAACAAACTGCCTTGTTCCGGCGGCGGGGCTTTGGCTTTTTTCGCGGGCTTTGAACCCGTTCCCGCCGTCATCCGGCCATCGGCGAATTCGATTTCGAGCGTGGTGGCTGTTTTCGCGGCATCGCTGGTTGTCACGATCTCTCCATCTCCCCGCACCACGGCGAAGCCGCGTTTGAGAGTTTCGACGTAGCCAAGGGTCTGGCGCGTGCGGTCGAGGGCGGCGAGGCGGTCGGCGGCGGATTGGAACCGGGCCCGCATCAGGTCGGGTGTGAGCCGCGAGGCGATGCGGTCGAGGCGCTGGCGGTCTGACGCGATGCCGCGCCGGATGAGGCCGGGGGACAGGGTGAGGCGGGCCAATTGCACCTTTTTCTGGTCGGTGGCCGCGCGCAGGGCATTGGGCAGCCGCGCAGAGGCGGCGTCCAACCGTTGCGACGGGACGGCCAGCAGCGTGTCGCGGTTGGGTAGGGCGCGGGCCAGATCGCGCAGGCGTTGGCCGCGGCGGGTGACGCCATCGGTCAGCGCGCGGGTGAGGCGCGCGCCAAGCTGATCATTTGTGGCCATCAGTTCCAGCCGCACGGGCACGGCCATCTCGGCGGCGGCCGTGGGCGTGGGCGCGCGGATGTCGGCGGCGTGGTCGATGAGCGTGGTATCTGTCTCGTGCCCCACGGCAGAGATCAAAGGGATGGAGGATGCCGCAGCGGCGCGGACGACCACCTCTTCGTTAAAGCCCCAGAGATCTTCGAGCGAGCCACCACCACGGGCCACGATAATTAGATCGGGCCGGGGCAAGGCGCCGCCGGGGGTGAGGGCGTTGAACCCATTGATGCCGGCGACCACCTCGGGGGCGCAGTTTTTGCCCTGCACGGCGACGGGCCAGACGAGGACCTTGGACGGAAAGCGGTCACGCAGGCGGTGCAGAATATCGCGGATCACGGCCCCGGTGGGTGAGGTGACGACGCCAATGATGCCAGGCAGGTAGGGGATCGGCTGTTTGCGGGCGGGGTCAAACAGACCCTCAGCCGCCAGCGCCTTGCGCCGCTTTTCCAGCATCGCCATGAGCGCGCCTTCGCCCGCAACCTCGATGCTGTCGACGTTGATGTTGTACTTGGATTGCGGGCCAAAGGTTGAGAGCTTGCCGGTGATGATCACCTCGAGGCCTTCTTCCGGACGCACACCAAGGTTGGCCACCTGACCCTTCCAAGTGGTGCAGGAGATCACGTTTCGCTCGTCCTTGATGTCATAGTAGGCGTGGCCGGATTTGGCGAAAACCACGCGCCCAATCTCGCCCCGGACACGAACGCGGCCAAAGGCCCCCTCGAGCGTTTTCTTGACCGAGCCTGTGAGTTCCGAGACAGTGAATTCCGGCGCGTTTGACGGTGCCTCGTCTTCGAACATGTCCATCGGTCTGGCCCCTTGCCCTCTGCTTTGGGCGACCATAGAACGCCAGCAACCTGGGGCCAAGCGGGAGCGGCGCAAAATGAACATCCTTATCCTTGGAAGCGGTGGGCGGGAACATGCTCTGGCCTGGGCGGTCAAGCAAAATCCCAAGTGCGACAGGTTGATCGTGGCGCCCGGTAACGCAGGGACAGCGGCGATTGCGGAGACGGCGGATATCGACGTCATGGACGGCGATGCGGTGGTGCGCTTTGCCACCGAACAGGCGATTGATTTCGTGATCGTGGGGCCAGAGGCGATTTTGGATGCGGGCGTCAGTGATGCGCTGAGGGCGGCGGGGATTTTGACGTTTGGGCCATCAAAGGCTGCGGCGCAGTTGGAAGCCTCCAAGAGTTTCACCAAGGAAATCTGCGATGCAGCGGGGGCTCCGACGGCCGCGTGGAAGCGGTTTGATGCGCTCGCCCCGGCCAAGGCCTATGTGGCCGAGCAAGGCGCGCCGATTGTGGTCAAGGCGGATGGGTTGGCCGCAGGCAAGGGCGTTGTTGTCGCCATGACCGAGGACGAGGCGCAGGCGGCGCTGGATGACATGTTTGACGGCGCCTTGGGTGTAGCGGGGGCCAGCGTTGTGATTGAGGAGTGCATGGTGGGCGAGGAGGCCTCGTTCTTTGTGCTGTCCGATGGCACGTCGATCCTGCCTGTGGGGACTGCGCAGGATCACAAGCGCGCCTTTGACGGCGATGAAGGGCCGAACACAGGTGGCATGGGGGCCTATTCACCCGCGCCGTGTCTGACGCCTGCGATCCAAAGCCAAGTACTGGACGAGATCGTGCAGCCCACGATTGACGAGATGGCCAAGCGCGGCACGCCGTTTGAGGGGGTGCTCTATGTTGGCCTGATGATCGAGGCCGACGGGCGCGCGCGGCTGGTGGAATACAACGTCCGCTTTGGTGATCCAGAGTGTCAGGTTTTGATGATGCGGCTGGGGGGGCAGGTGCTTGATCTGTTGCAGGCCTGTGCCGAGAAGCGGCTGGACCAAATGCAAGTCAACTGGGCAGAGGATCATGCGATCACAGTCGTGATGGCGGCCAATGGCTACCCCGGAGCCTATGCAAAAGGCAGCGTGATCAAAGGGTTGGGGGACTTGGTCGAGGACAGCCGCAACATGGTGTTTCACGCAGGCACCAAGTCTGACAGCAACAACATTACAGCAAACGGCGGGCGAGTTCTGAACGTCACTGCGCGGGGCGATACGTTGGCCGAGGCGCGCGACAGGGCCTATGCCGCGGTTTCCGTGATTGACTGGCCCGAGGGGTTCAACCGAACAGACATCGGCTGGCGCGCGCTTTAGCTGCCGACAAACGGGCTTTGGCAGGCGATGGGCTCGGTCGAGATGCTCGTCGCCACCCAAGGGGCGGCTCCTGGGGAGGGTTCGGCAAGGAGGCGTCCCGCCTCCATCCGAAAGCCCCAGCAGACCGGCGTTGTGCTGCCTTCGTAGACGAAACAGATTTCCGAACCTTGAGGAAACCAGCGCCCCTTTTGACAGGTGCCTCCATCTGCCACCCATGTCACACGCCGGTTGGGGTGATAGGCCTCAACGCCCGCAAAATTGCCGAGCGCGTCGTTGTAGGTGATCGTGTGGCCTGTCGCCACTGCGTCAAAGCCGGCTTCATCCAGATAGTCCTGAGCCAAAGCTGGCGCGGCGAGGAGGCTGAGAAAGATGGCGATCTGGCGCATGTCAGCTCCCGATATAGGGCCCGAGACAGGGCATTGTGTCGTTGGTCGGTGTGTCGACGTAAATGTCACCGTTGCCCTGATACACAGTTGAATTCAGCTCGCCGTTGTTGTCGTAGAACTGCCAGCAATGCTCGCCGATGCTGTCGGGGTAGTAAAAGCAGATGACCCCAGGGAGTGGTTCGGACCACGACCCCTCCAAGCACTCATCTCCGAACGAGGCCCAGGTGACTTGTCGGTTTTGCCGGAACAAGAGCATGCCGTAGGGAGCCTCGTTCTTGCGGGAGGAGTAGTAGGTTTGCGTGCCAACCCAAGCTTCGAACTCTGCGGCGGACAACGCATCCTGTGCTGTGGC
>JAHDDU010000009.1:82720-90124 GCA_020629175.1 Flavimaricola sp.
GCGTGCCAACCCAAGCTTCGAACTCTGCGGCGGACAACGCATCCTGTGCTGTGGCGGGTGTGGCAAGGGCCAGTGGGGCAAGGGCCAGTGCGGCAAGGGTATATCGCATGGAAAATCCTGTGATTGGCTTAGCTCAACTCTGGGACGTCGCAGGTCGCGGCATCATTGGGCGCATCGCCGTAAAAATAGACATCCTCTGGGTTTTCTTCCCACCTCAGGCGCAATCTGTCGCCTTCGTCAAAGTAGGTCCAGCAGGCGGGTGTGGTGCGGTGCGGATAGTCAAAACAGATCAGGCCCGGCTCTGGTTCGGACCACGTGCCATAGGTGCAAATCTCACCAAAGCGGAGCCACGTGACTTGCCGGTTGGCATGAAAGGTGGTGATGCCATAAGGCTCGCGCCCTTCGCGAAAGATCGTATAGGCGTTTCCAAGCGTGCGCTTTTCCAACGCAAACCCGTCCATAGGTGCCTCACTTTGGGCCTGGGCCGCGCCCGCAAGGCAGATCAGTGCCGCGCGGATCATACGCCAACCTCCGGGCCAAGGCAGGGAACCGATTGCGTTGTCGGAACAACTTCATAATCCAACTCAGCCGGATCATTCAGGAATTCGGCACGCAATTGATCATCCTCTTTGAAGAACCACCAGCATTTATGTTCGCTGTCATGGGGATAGACAAAGCAAATCGCGTTGTCGTCTGCCTCGTACCAATACCCCTCAACACATTGGTCGTGAAAGTAGGCCCAGGTGACTTGCCGGTTCGGATGGTAGGCCTCAATCCCGTACGGAGCGAGGCCGGGGTGACCGTAGGTGTAGGTCCGTCCGAGGACGTAAGCCTCGAACTGTGCGCCGGACATGGGGGTGTCAGCCAGAGCCGCCGTTGCGGTGGCAAGGGCGAGGAGGGGGAAGAGCGTCTGTTTCATGGCCGCAAGGGTGCCAGATATCTGGGGTCCGTCCAAGTCAGGAATACGCGAGGTCAGGCCCAAAACCGCGCACGGGGGTCCATCGTCCGGCGCCATTTCCAAGGGTTCAGCGCCATGACCGCCATAACCGGGAGCGCATAGGGCAGCATCGGCCCTTCTTCGGCGTTGGGCAACTCTAGGGCGGCGTAGGGCTTGTTCGGCTGCGTATGATGGTCGGAATGCCGTGTGGCGTTGAGGGTCAGTGCGGACGATGCAAAATGCGGCGCGTTCCAACTGTGCCGCGGGCCAATGGGTTCCAGCTTGTCGCCGTGGACATAGCGGGACAGGCCGTAGTGCTGGACGTAGTCGGACAGCATCAGCTGCAATTGTGTAACAAGGCACAGCCCCAGATAGATCGCGAGACCCGGCACGCCACCGATGACCACGGATGCCGCCATGACCATGATGCCACCCGAAATGTAAAGCACGTATGGGTGACCGAGGCCTGCACGCCCGATCCGCCGGGATCTGCGGGATTCCTCTTCCCATCCGCGCACAAAACTGCCGAGCCATGCACGGGGCACAAAGCGGTAAAAGCTCTCTCCCAGTTGCGCAGTGCTTGGGTCTTGGGAGGTGCCAACGTGCACATGATGGACCAACGGATGTGCCGAGGTGTGGTGACCAAAAAGGACCGAGATATACACCCACATTCCCAACCGATGCATCCAGCGTTTCGGTCTGTGGATCAGTTCGTGGGCGTTGGCATTGCTGACCTGACCGAGCCAGAGGGCGGCGGCGGCAAAGGCCGCGATTTGCTCGGCCGGGGCGAGCATACTGGAGGTCAGGCCGTAGATCGTGCTGCCAAGGACCGCGAAATGAACAATACCCAGCGCCGTGGTCAGGCCGCGCGCTGCCGGAAACTCATCCCCCTCCGTCGCCGGGGTGACAAGCGTGACTATCGTGTCAAGCGCGGCTGTGAAGAGGATCAGATATCCAAGGGCAAGAGCACCCCAAAGACCGCCCCAAAAAACCGCAGCCGCGATCAGCGGAACGGGCGTCAACGTGACGATGGCAAACAGCCACAGAGGCGAACGAGGTACAAACACGCGCGCCAGATTAAACGAATTGGTCCGCCGGGTCATCCATTCTTGCGGCAACGGAGTGTTTCGCGGTGCGTTGCTTTGACGGCTGGCCTCTTCCATCATCGCCCGTTCCCGCTTAGGTGAGGGTGAGACCTAATTGCGTAAGGCCGGCCTGCATGTCGTTTTTCAAAAAGCTCAAGAACCGTTTGTTCAAATCCTCGGACAAGATTGACGAAGGGTTGGAGGCAATCGTGGCCGACGGTGGTGAGGTAGATGACGCCGCGGAGCTGGCAGCTGCTGAGGAGGCTCAGGCGCAGACTGAGGCGGAAGCTGCGCGGTTGGAGGCAGAGCAGGCCGCCCAGGCCGAAGAGGCCGCGCGCGCAGCAGAAGCGGCCCGTCAGGCCGAAGCAGAACAGGCCGCTCAAGCGGCGCGAGCGGCTGCGGAGCAAGCGCAGCGCGAGGCAGAAGCCGAAGCAGCGAAATTGGAAGCCGCCCGCGTCGCAGAAGCTGAAGCGGCCCGACAGGCAGAGGCTGCACGTCAGGAGGCAGAAGCTGAGGCAGCGCGTTTGGCGGCGGAAGCGGCGAAAGAGGCCGACGCCGAGGCCCGCCGTCAGGCAGAAGCTGCGGCCGCTGCTGCGGCTGCAGAGGCCAAACGCGTCGCAGATGAAGAGGCAGCGCGCGCCGCCGAAGCCAAACGCCTGGCCGAAGAAGAGGCGGCCCGTGCCGCTGAAGCCACTAGGAAGGCTGAAGAGGACCGTGAGGCCGCCCGCGTCGCACAAGAAGCCGAAGCTGCGCGACTGGCAGAAGAGGCCCGTCAGGCCGCGGAGCAGGCCGCCGCCGAGGCCGCCGCGGCCCAAGCGGCTGAGGAGGCCCGGCTCGCCGCCCTTGCCGAGCGCGAAGCCGTTGTGGCCCCGATGACGACGCTCACTGGCAATGCTCTGGACGAGGCGCCAGCCGAAGAGCCAGAGAAGAAAGGTCTGCTGGGCCGCATTTTTGGCCGCGAGACCAAAGCCGTCCCGCGCCGGGTTTTGGACGATGACATGCTCGAGCAGCTCGAAGAGTTGCTTATCGGTGCCGATATGGGTGTCGATACGGCCTTGCGCGTTACGGCGAATCTGGCCGAAGGGCGCTTTGGCAAGAAGCTGAGCGTGGCCGAGATCAAGGATCTTCTGGCCGCTGAGGTCGCCCGCATCATGGAGCCTGTAGCCAAACCAATGCCGCTCTATCCCAAAACGCCGCAGGTCGTGCTGGTGGTCGGGGTCAATGGCTCGGGCAAGACGACAACCATTGGCAAACTGGCCAGCCAATTCAAAGCGGCAGGCAAATCCGTTGTCATCGCGGCAGGTGACACCTTTCGCGCCGCAGCGGTTGAGCAATTGCAGGTCTGGGGGGACCGCGCAGGCGTGCCGGTTCTGACAGCGCCCGAAGGATCAGACCCGGCCTCGCTCGCCTTTGATGCCATGGCCAAGGCGCAAGAAGACGGCGCGGACCTCCTGATGATCGATACAGCTGGCCGCCTGCAAAACAGGGCCGATCTGATGGAGGAACTGGCAAAGATCGTGCGCGTGATCCGCAAAAAGGACCCGGATGCGCCGCACAACACCTTGCTGGTGCTTGATGCGACGACGGGGCAAAATGCGTTGCTACAGGTCGATATTTTCCGCAAGATTGCCGATGTCTCTGGTCTTGTCATGACCAAGCTTGACGGGACCGCCAAGGGCGGGGTGCTCGTGGCGCTTGCCGACAAATTTGGCCTGCCCATCCACGCCATTGGCGTGGGCGAACAGATTGATGATCTGGCCCCCTTTGATCCGCAGGAATTCGCAGAGGCGCTTGTGGGCGTGCAAAGCTGACCACGGATCTTGTGACCGCGCGCGTCATAGCTGGCAAAGGAGAGACCGATGACTCTAAGACCGCTTGTTCTGGCCTGTGCCATTCCTACCGCTGCCGCTGCCGAATTCGACCGCGTCAGCGTCGACCTCTGCAACCAGATTTTCGAAACCGTGACGGTCGACAATGCGCTTCCGCTGACGGTGGGAGCCATCTCGACCGGTCCTGCAGGATGTGTTTTCCGTGATATCGCCTTCGAAGGACAAAACGTTGGCGATTTCTCGATCCATATCAATCGGCTGACAATAGCCGCCGCCGGGATTGACGCGTTTATTGCGGATCAGACGCCCTTACGCGCTGTGAAGATCGATATGGATGGATTGCGCTATTTTCCTGTGATCGGTGACGCCACATTCGAATATCTTTACCGGGTGCAGAACCAGCGAATGTCCGTCGATGCGAACCTGGATGTGTCCTGGGACGCGGCGCGGCAGGTGATCTCACTCACACAATTCGAAGTGGTCTTTGACCCGCTCAACAGCGTCTCGGCCACCTACGAGATTGCCAACGCGGATCTGTCTTCGCTTGGGGCGCTGGAGACGTCGCTTGGCGGAATGGCCATCACTCACATGACGCTCGATTTGCAAAGCAACGGCTTGTTTGAGAGCCTTGTCCTGCCCGTGCTCGTCACCACGCTCATTGGTTATGATGAGGACCCAGAAGCGGAGGTTGAAGCCCTCAAGACTATGGCGACGCGCGCCATTCTGGGCTTCCCGTCCGAGATTTTTCCTGGCGAGACACGGCACCATCTTGCAACGGTCGTCGACGACATGCCCAATCCGGCAGGCACGCTGAGCCTCGAGATTTCTTCGGATGTCGGCATCGGCGCGACACGCCTCATGCCGGCCATAGCATTTGGGGCGCCGCGGTCTTTGGAAGAGGTCTGGCCGCTACTGGATGGCGTGAAGATCGAGGCGGAATATGTCCGCCAAGAAGGCGCTGAGTGAGCCGATGCGCTTTGGGGGCTGTCATTGCCCGCAGTCGCAGGTAAGAGGACGCTATGTCTGAGAAAACAATCAATCCCGTGCTGAAGCAGGTCCTCGAACTGGGGCCGACTGTGTTTTATCTGGCGCTCTACTATTGGATCAAGGACGAGACCTATGTCCTTGGCGGCACAGAATATTCCGGGTTCATCATGTCGATGCTCGTGTTTATCCCCGTCCTGCTCGCCTCCATCGCGGTCCTGTGGGCACTTACCGGTGCACTCAGTCGGATGCAGCTTTTCACCGCCTTTATGGTCATCTTCTTTGGCTTTTTGACGTGGTACTTCAACGACGAGCGGTTTTTCAAAGCCAAGACCTCGATCATCTACGGTCTCTTTGCCGTCATCCTCGGCATTGGCCTGATGCGGGGGCGCAGCTATCTGCAATGGATCATGGGAGAGCTGTTGCCGATGCAGGATCAGGGCTGGATGCTTCTGACAAAGCGCTTGGCGCTTCTGTTTGCCGGGCTTGCGATTGCCAATGAACTGGTCTGGCGCAATCTGTCCGAGGAGACCTGGGTTTGGGTCGAAGGGATCGCCTTCCCGGCGATTATGTTCGTGTTCCTGATGGCGCAGATTACATTCCTTCAGCAATATTTGATCGAGCCCGAGGGCAAAGACGATTAGCCCCGCTTGACCAATGCGCCGAGCAGGCGTAGCAGCTACGTGTGGCGATTTGTTACCGGATTGCGGGCCACGTTAAACATTCCGCTAAAAGGGTTGAGCATCTGCCTCGATACCTGTCCGGTGTCGGGGTTTTTTGTTGGGCGCAGACCCGCGCATGGAGAAGACGATGAGCGAATGGAGCAAACGGACCAAGGCAGTGCATCACGGGGTGCGGCGCAGCCAATATGGCGAGGTGTCAGAGGCGATCTTTCTGACGCAGGGGTTTGTCTACGATACTGCTGAAGATGCCGAAGCACGGTTCCTGCAATCGGGCGATGATGAGTTTATTTATGCCCGCTACGGTAACCCGACTGTCCGGATGTTCGAAGACCGAATGGCAGCGCTGGAAGGCGCCGAAGACGGCTTTGCCACCGCCAGCGGTATGGCCGCGGTCAATGGGGCATTGATGTCCATGCTCAAGGCCGGGGATCACGTCGTCTCATCCCGCGCGCTGTTTGGATCATGCTTGTATATCCTCGAAGATGTGCTGCAGCGCTTTGGTGTTGAGGTGAGCTTTGTCGACGGGACCGATTTGGCCCAATGGAAAGCCGCAATCCGACCGGACACAAAGGCGGTGTTCTTTGAAAGTATCTCAAATCCAGCTCTCGAAGTCATCGACGTGCGCGGCGTCTGTGATCTGGCACACGCGGTGGGGGCGACTGTGATTTGTGACAATGTGTTTGCCACACCCGTCTGGTCGGACGCCTTAGCGCAGGGGGTGGATGTTGTGGTCTATTCTACAACCAAACACATCGACGGGCAGGGACGCGCCTTGGGCGGGATCATCCTTGGAACGCAAGAATTTATCCGCAAAACGGTCGAGCCCTATCTCAAGCACACAGGCGCTGCGATGTCGCCCTTTACCGCCTGGATGATGCTCAAAGGCCTCGAAACGCTCGACATGCGCGTGCGGGCACAGACGGACGGGGCTTTGGCGTTGGCGCAAGCGCTTGAGGGTCATGAGAAGCTCGCCCGCGTGATCTATCCCGGACTGCCGAGCCATCCGCAGCATAATCTGGCCCTGTCGCAGATGAACGGTCAGGGAGGAACGATGTTGGCGATTGATTGTGGGAGCAAGGAAGCCTCCTATAAGGTTCTGAACGCGCTGGACATTTTCACGATCTCTAATAATCTGGGCGATGCAAAATCCATCGTCACACCACCCGCGACGACGACGCACCAGCGTTTGCCCGATGATCAAAAGGCCGCCTTGGGCATAACGCCTGGCCTCATTCGGATCTCTGTCGGTCTGGAGGATCCGGCAGACTTGATTGCGGACATGCGCGCGGCGCTGGCTGGGGTGTAAGTGTAGGTTGTCCGTGTAAACTGTCGTTTTTCCTGACAAATCGGGCCGAAATCACTGATCCGACTTTGTGATTGTTTCGTAAAAATCACGAATATAGTTGGAAAGACGTGTTAGGCCGCCCATATTGAGGGTCGGACTGCCCGAGGAGGGATACCGATGAACCTGCACTCCCGCGACATCGACCGTGAGCCTTCACGTGATGAGGCTGAGGCTGCCTTGGCACTGTTGCGGCGCTGGGCAGGTGAGGTCACGCCGGAAGAAATCGCGACGCTCGATCCCGCCGTGTCGCGGCTTTTGCCGGGGCAAGAGGTGTCCAACTATCCCGCGCTCGCTCGGGCTTATCCTGAGGATTTTGAAGTTGACGCGGCCTATAAATCCACGCTCCCCGATTTGCAGAACGGCCCCACCAGCCTGATCCGTGGCGCCAAGACACAGATCCAGCACGTCGGTATCAGCAATTTTCGACTGCCCATCCGCTTCCGCACTCGTGACAATGGCGCGTTAACGCTTGAAACCAGTGTGACTGGCACGGTGAGCCTTGAGGCGGAGAAGAAAGGCATCAACATGTCCCGCATCATGC
>JAHDDU010000048.1 GCA_020629175.1 Flavimaricola sp.
AGTCAGCGGCGCGATCTTCGTGGCCAACATTCAGTCGCCTTACGCACCAATGGCCTGTATCAGCTCCAGCATCATCAGAAACGGGCTCCCCGTCTCTGTGCTTATCCAGGGCGAAGAGTTGAGTGGGGTATTGTCTGCAATCCCATGAGTGCACTCTCGAGCGGCCGCTACATCCTTTATTCCAAGGCGTGTGGTCGCAGACATCGCCTCCTCGATCGCAAATTTGCTGGACGGCTGCATTTTCAGACCGCACTGTTGCCGATAGCACCTTGTTGGGCCGCGCACCGTCAATCATCCGGGGCCGGGGGTTGCAGAGGAAGGAAACCTTATGCCGATTGAAAACGCCCCGTTTTCGCAAGCCGAGTATGACCGACGTATCGCTTTGACAAGGACGGCGATGGAGCGTGCTGGGATCGATGTTTTGTTTGTGACTGATCCGTCAAACCAGGCCTGGTTGACCGGATATGACGGGTGGTCGTTCTACGTACATCAAGGGGTGATCCTCGGAATGGAGGGCGCGCCGATCTGGTGGGGTCGCTATATGGATATGCTTGGCGGGCGGCGCACCTGTTGGATGGGCGATGATGACATTCTCGGCTACGGCGATCACTTTATTCAATCGACAGTCTACCACCCCATGCAGGACCTCGCCGAGCACCTGGCATCGCGAGGGTTTGAAAACGCCCGGATCGGGGTAGAGATGGAGAACTACTACTACTCCGCCAAGGCCCATGAAGTGTTGGCCAGCTCTTTGCCCAATGCGACCCTTATGGACGCCACTGCCGTGGTGAATTGGCAGCGATTGGTGAAATCGAACGAAGAGATCGGCTTTATCCGCAAAGCGGCGCAAATCTCTGAAAAGGTCATTCGAACGGCCATCGACAAAGCCGCCCCGGGTGTGCGCAAAAACGATCTGGTCGCCGAGATCATGCATGCGGGGATCACGGGCGTCGGCGATGACTGGGGTGACTATCCTGCCATCGTCCCGCTGACGCCATCTGGTCTGGATGCGACCGCGGCGCACCTGACGTGGAACGGAGCACCGATGAAAGACGGCGAGGCGACGTTCTTTGAACTCTCTGGCTGCTACCGGCGCTATCATGCACCATTGTGCCGAACGGTATTCCTCGGCACGCCTTCTGAGGACATGCGCCGCGCCGAAGCTGCGCAAATCGAAGGGATCGAGGCGGGTCTTGAGGCTGCACGTGCGGGCAATCGAACCTGCGACATTGCGAATGCCTTTCTGGGCGTTCTGGCGAAATATGGCATGACCCGCGAAGGGCGCATGGGCTATCCAGTCGGCCTCAGCTATCCGCCCGACTGGGGTGAGCGCACGGCGTCCATCCGCACCGAGGACAAGACAGTTTTGCAACCCGGCATGACGTTCCACTTCATGCCTGCGCTTTGGATGGACACTTGGGGTCTCGAGACGACTGAAACGATCTTGATCACTGAGACTGGGCCGGCTGAGGCGCTGTGCGCGATGGACCGCAAGTTGTTTGTGAAGGCCTGAGACGTGCCGACACTGGAAGAGACCAAAGGCATTCTTGCGGATCTGATCGCGTTTCCCAGCATTTCAAGCGACAGCAATTTGCAGATTATCGACTATCTTGCAGAACGCTTGCAGGCCGTCGGTGCTAACGTTCAACGACAGATCGCGCCCTGCGGGACAAAGGCAAACCTATTTGCCACGCTCGGCCCCGACGCCCCTGGTGGCATCGTTCTGTCTGGCCATTCCGATGTCGTTCCCGTTGCCGATCAAGACTGGTCGCATGATCCGTTTGAGATGATCGAACGGGACGGCCGGCTCTATGGGCGCGGCACTTGCGACATGAAGGGGTTCATTGCCGCAAGTATCGCCAAAGCAGAGGATTATGCAGGGATCCCGCTGAACAGACCTGTGCACTTTGCCTTCACCCATGACGAGGAAACCGGATGTCTCGGCGCGCAGGCTTTGGCGGGATGGCTGGAACAGCACGACATCCGACCAGCCCTCGCCATCATCGGAGAACCCACGATGTTGCAGGTGATCGAGGGCCACAAAGGCTGCTGCGAATATACGACGCATTTCCATGGCCGCGCAGGCCACGGGTCCATGCCTGATCTGGGCGTCAACGCCGTTGAATATGCGGTGCGCTATGTCTCTCGTCTCATGGAGCTTGGCGAGGAGCTAAAGACCCGTGCGCCCAAGAACAGCCGCTTTGAACCACCATGGACGACGATCAACACCGGCTCCCTCGCCGGTGGGACAATCCACAATGTCATTCCTGAGGTGGCTTCGATCCAGTGGGAGTTTCGACCCGTCCAGGAGCGCGACTTCACTTTTGTGAAGGCTGAGATGGAGCACTTGGTCCAGTCCGTCCTTTTGCCCGCTATGAAAGCCGTCGAGCCTGAGGCTGCAATCACCACCGAAATTATTGGCGAAGTTGCGGGCTTAGAACCTACGACGCTCAATGAGGCTCGTGATATCCTCTTGGAACTCACAGGGTCCAACACATCCGACGTCGTGCCTTTCGGAACCGAAGCCGGGATATTTGCATCGCTTGGCATGTCGGTCGCGGTCTGTGGCCCCGGATCGATTGAACAGGCGCATAAACCGAATGAATACCTCGCGGTCGATCAACTGGCCAAGTGCCTGTCGATGTTGGATGGGCTGAAAGGCAAGCTCTGCTCTTAGAATTGCCCGTTGGAAGAGCAGCCGAGAGACCGTGCAACACAGAGCAGGTTTGGCTGGGCGCAATGCCGTGCAGTCAGTCGGGCGGGTGCAGCCATCCAGAGCAGCAATTTCGCGCGCCAAAGCTGACAGTATTCTACAGTTCGTAGCTTGTGCGGAATTTGTTAGTTTGGTTTCGGAGCCAACCTCAGAGGCAACACAACATTTGGTCCATCTTCGAGACTAAGGCGACCGAAGGTGAGAGGCAGCGGCAATTTACTGCACCCGCGCCAAAATTTGCTCTACGATGCGGAAGACGCGCTGGTTGATCGCAGTTCTACAGGAATTGATTTTCTGCGGTTACCTTTTCGAAAAGAGAGAAGGCAGAAAACATGGCAATTGCGCAGATGAATTGGGGACGTATGCGGTTTCCCTTGAGTGATCCTCGGATGGTCGAGTTTGCCGAAGCTCTAGAGGATGTCTACAGGCTTGCAGAAGTTCACAGCGGTTTTATCTGGCGGATTTCCGACTGCGATTCTGAGGAACAACTGGGTGCCTTGGGCTTAGACGACAAAGTCTCAGCAACTGTATCGGTCTGGGAATCCGTTGAGGCATTGGCAGACTACACCTTCGAAACGCGGCACGGAACGTTTCTTAAGCGGGCCAATGAGTGGTTTGAGAAAGTCGACGGTCCGCAACTTGTGCTTTGGGATATCGAGCATACCGAACGACCAACTTTTGGCGATGCGTTTGAGCGGTTGGAGAACCTTAAAAAACATGGCGACACGTCGCGCGCATATGGTTGGCCTCGCTAGTCCGACTGTCTTTCCAACCCCGTTTGTTTTTGAACCTCAAAAATATCTGGCGCTCTAATTCAAAGTTAGGCGAGATTGCGGGCTAAAGCCGAAATTCTATGTGACGTTGGATTGGTCGGGCTGGTGCAACAATCGGACTGTCGAACCTACGCCAACAGCCTCCCCCAGCTGAAACCCCACGTCACGCCCCACATACTGCGCTCTTATAGGTCGCGCCCTCGCGTCCACCTCCCGCGCCATCCATTCTGCGGCCTCCAGCGCTTTCAGGGATTGTGATAGCGCCCGGTCCGTTACTCCGTCCAAATCCCGTTTGATCCCTGTGAAGGACCGGGGCTGCGTGCTGACCGCCAAGATCGGCAGGGTCCAGCTTTTGCGTAGCAGCGGCACGGCGGGCGTGATTGCGAGCACCCGGTCGGCCATTGAGGCGGCTGCTTCGCCTGCAAGGGTCAGCCGGAACTCTGGGCGTAGCGGGTGTCCGTGGCCGGGGTTTCGTTCCAGAAGGCCGAGGATCATCAAATGCCCAAGGCTCTGGGCAAAGGCCGTGCGTCCCGCGCCCGTCGCTGCAAGCAGCGGGGCCTGACGGGCTGCTGTGCCGCGGTGCAAGGCGGCCAGAATGCTCAGGCACCAGGCTTTGGCAGAAATCTTGACAAGGAGAGTTATGTCCATAAAGTATAGTTTATATAATTTAAATTGGAAGGAAAGCCCATGTCCGTCATTTCACCCGATGCCACCATCACGTTGGCGCTGTCTGTGCGTGACCGCCACGCGGCAGCGCAATGGTATTCTGACATGCTGGGCTTTGCCCTCGTCTATCACGCAGACGATGCCGGCTGGAGCGAGGTTGCGACCAATACTCCGGGTGTCACCATCGGCTTTGGCGAACAAAGCGAGCCAACGCCGGGGAATTCCGTCCCTGTTTTTGGCGTCGCTGATATTGAGGCGGCGCACACAGCGCTTGTGGCCGCGGGCGTGCGCTTTGACGCCCCGCCCGAGACGATCCCGGACATGGTCAGCACGGCGACGTTTTATGATCCTGACGGCAATGCGCTGATGTTGGCGCAGGATTTGACTGGCGGCTAAGATTTGAACGTGCACCCCGCAATGCGCATCACTTGTGCATCGAATGTGTATGGGATGTGCATACCGAAATCCTGCTGAATTTCAGCCAAATGCTGGCCTTCGCGGGCAGCCGTGATACATCCCTGTTGACCGGTTTTTCAAAGGCTGCCCATGCTCACAGTGATCTCCCCTGCCAAGTCTCTCGACATGTCACCCGTCGAGGTGCGCGTGACCGATCCTCAGTGGCAGGATGATGCCCTGCGGCTGTCAAAAACTGCGAAAAATCTGACACTTAAGGGCCTGCGGGAGTTGATGGGCATATCAGATGATCTGGCCCGTCTGAACCGTGACCGGTTTCAGACTTTCGCCGCCGACCCGGCCCCCGAGGCCACCAAAGCCGCCGCTCTCGCCTTCAACGGCGACACTTACCAGGGGTTAGAAGCCAAAACCCTGACCGACGACGACATGCGCTGGGCCCAAGACCACCTGCGCATCCTCTCCGGCCTCTACGGCCTCCTCCGCCCCCTCGACGCGATGCAGCCGTACCGGCTGGAGATGGGGAGCCGGTTGAAGACGCGGCGAGGCAAAAGCCTTTATGAGTACTGGGGCGATCAGATTGCAAAGGGGCTGAATGCGCAGGCTGAGGCCGTTGGCACAGAGACATTGGTCAATTGCGCGTCGGACGAGTATTTCAAGGCGGCAGATCGCAAGAGCTTGAAACTGCGTGTCATTACGCCAGTTTTCATGGAGCTAAAAGACGACCGTCCCCGCATTGTCAGCTTCTTTGCCAAGCGGGCGCGGGGCGCGATGGCGCGGTATGCCACGCAAAACCGCATTACGGATCCTGAGGACATCAAGGGCTTTGAGGCCGGTGGATATGCGTTTGACGCTGATCTCAGCGAGGGTGACCGCTGGGTGTTCTTGCGCGACTACCCAGAGGTGGGCGCGGGCTGAACCCTGCGCCTCCGGCGGGGGTGATGGCCCAAAGAAGCCTAGAGCCGCTCAATCGCCACAGCGATACCCTGGCCGCCGCCAATGCACATCGTTGCGAGACCCATTTTTCCGCCGGTGCGCTCAAGCTCGTACATCAACTTGACCATGATGATCGCGCCCGTAGCCCCGACCGGGTGGCCCAGTGCGATGGCGCCACCATTGGGATTGACGCGGGCGGGATCAAAGCCAAGCTCTTGTGTCACTGCCATGGCCTGGCTTGCGAAGGCCTCGTTCGACTCGACGACGTCGAAGTCCTGCGCCTGAAGCCCGGTGCGTGCCATGAGGTTTTGAACCGCAGGAATAGGGCCGATGCCCATAATGCGGGGTGCAACGCCCGCATGAGCATAACCCAGAACGCGAAATTTGGGTGTAAGGCCTGCGGCCTCAGCTGCCTCGGCGCGGGCCAGAACGACGGCCGCGGCGCCATCATTGATGCCGCTTGCATTGCCTGCAGTGACGGTGCCGTCCTTTTGGAAAACGGGCCGCAGACCGGCAAGGGTTTCAACCGTGGTTGGCTTGGGGTGTTCGTCCTTGTCGAAGAGGGTCGTGCCCTTTCGAGAGGTCACTTCGACAGGCGCGATCTGCGTTTC
This sequence comes from Flavimaricola sp., assembly GCA_020629175.1. Classification (GTDB taxonomy): domain Bacteria; phylum Pseudomonadota; class Alphaproteobacteria; order Rhodobacterales; family Rhodobacteraceae; genus JALZWD01. The sequence continues at coordinate 6,111 of JAHDDU010000048.1, forward strand.
AAAATGCCCGGCAGCGATGGCCGCGGCTGCGCGTTCCTGGCTTTGGACGGCAAAGGCGTCTTGCGCTTCGCGGGTCAGCCCAAACTCTGCGGCGACATTTTCGGCTGTGACGCCCATATGGCCGGTTCCAAAAGGGCAATTCAGCGCGCCCAGCATCATATCAAGGCTGCGGACGTCGCCCATTTTGGCCCCCCAGCGGGCATCGGGCAGGATAAAGGGAGAGCGGCTCATGCTCTCGGCTCCGCCGGCGAGGGCGAAATCGGCGTCTTTGAGCATCAACGATTGAACCATAGAGACGATGGCCTGCAAACCCGAACCGCAAAGCCGGTTGACGTTCATAGCAGGTACGGTTTCGGGCACACCTGCGTCCATCGCGGCCACACGGGACAGATACATATCGCGTGGTTCGGTGTTGATGACATGGCCAAAGGCGGTGTGACCGATCTGGTCCGAGGCAACACCGGCGCGGTCCAACGCAGCCCGTGCGGCGGTGGCGCCGAGGGCAATGGGTGTGACGCTGGCCAGAGCGCCGCCAAAGCCGCCAATTGCTGTTCGTGCGCCGCCCAAAATCACGATGTCGGTCATGTCCGTCTCCCTTGCTTGGCGTCAGCATACGCATTGCCGGTCCGTGGCCAACTGCGACGTTACGGCTCTTTGGTCTGTGCATCTGCTCTTGCCGGTCTAGCTATGGCATGGAAGGAAGGGCCCATGCTGCTGAGTGTCGAAGACATCAAGAAATCGTTCCGGTCTGCGGGAAGCGTCGTGGACATCTTGCGCGGAGTGTCCCTGACATTGGACGCGGGCGAAACTCTGGCGCTCACCGGGGAGAGTGGCAGCGGCAAGAGCACGCTGTTGCATCTGGTTGGGGGACTTGATGCGCCAGACAGCGGGACCATCATGCTGGACGGACAGGACATCACAACGCTCGATGATGCAGGCCGCGCCGCGCTCCGCCGGGCGCAGGTTGGGGTCGTGTTTCAACAGTTCAACCTGATCCCCAGCCTGTCGGTTGCGGATAACATCGCTTTTCAGGCGCGGATTGCCGGACGGTACGACCCAAAGCAATCCGCGGAAATGGCCGCCCGCATGGGGCTGGCCGAACAGATGCGCAAATATCCAGAACAGCTGTCTGGCGGCCAGCAACAAAGAGTCGCTATCGCGCGAACCCTGGCCGCCCGACCGCGCCTTGTATTGGCTGATGAACCCACGGGAAATCTGGATGAGGCCACGGCAGATGACGTGCTTGACCTGATGGTTGAGATGACAAAGGCAAGCGGTGCTGCGCTCTTGATGGTGACGCATTCCGAGAGGTTGGCAGCCCGGCTTGACCGCCGTTTGCATCTGCGTGCCGGGGCTGTGGCATGACGCCGACGGTACTGCGGGCGCTGTTTAGCCATTGGCGCCGGAACAAGCTGCAGCTTTTCACGCTGCTGGCGGGCTTGGCTTTGGCCACAGCACTTTGGTCCGGCGTGCAGGCGATCAATGCCGAGGCGCGGGCCAGTTATGATGCAGCCGCAGCCACACTGGGCGAAGGACAGTTCGATCAAATCGTGCGGGCTGATGGCGAGCCGATTGCGCAGGCGGATTACATCGCGCTCCGGCGCGCCGGGTGGCTCGTCAGCCCTGTAGTCGAAGGGCGGCTAAACGGGCAGCGCCTGGTCGGGCTTGATCCGCTGACCGCACCGGGCGGTCTTGGGCCTGTCACGTTGGAGGAGGGGAGCGACGTCAGCGCCTTTGTCACGGGGGCGGGGCAGGTGTTTGCGCAGGCCGCGACCTTTGCCGCTTTGGGGCCGACGGAGGCTACGCAAGTGATCTCGCCCGATGTCGCACCGGGGACGATCTTGACGGACATCGGCGTGGCCCAGCGCTTGTTGGGGGCAGAGGGTCAGGTGCAGAGGCTGCTGGTCGCGCCCGATCAGCCATTGGGGCAGCCTTCACTTGACGAAATCACCGATGGGTTGGTGCGGCAGGTGGCGCAGGGCGGGTCTGATGTTGGCCGCTTGACCGATAGCTTTCATCTCAATTTGACTGCCTTTGGATTTCTGAGCTTTGCCGTGGGGATTTTTATCGTCAACGGCGCGATTGGTCTGGCGTTTGAGCAACGGCGGAGTGTGGTGCGCACGATGCGGGCGCTGGGCGTACCACTCAACTGGTTGATCCTTCTGATGTGTTTCGAGTTGTTGCTCTTTGCGGTGATTGCCGGAGCGATCGGAGTGGCTTTGGGCTACGTCATTGCGGCAAGCTTGCTGCCGGATGTCGCGGCAACGCTGCGGGGCCTCTATGGCGCGGACGTAGGTGGAACCCTGCAAATCCGGCCCGCCTGGTGGCTGTCCGGCATGGCGATTGCGGTTGGTGGCACAGCACTTGCGGCGGGGGCCGCGCTATGGAAGCTGGCGCGCATGCCGTTATTGGCGGCGGCGCAACCGCGGGCATGGGCGTTGTCCGGGGGCAAAGCTCTGTTCTGGCAGGCGGGGGCGGCGGTCGGTCTTTTGCTTATGTCGGTTTTGCTGGGTGTCTTTGCGTCAGGCATTGCTGCGGGCTTTGGTCTTTTGGCGTCGCTCCTGATCGGGGCGGCGCTGGCCTTGCCACTGATCCTCTCGGCGATTTTGAGCGTTGCGCGCAAGTTGGCGCGGGGGCCGGTGGCGCAATGGTTCTGGGCCGATACGCGGCAGCAGCTGCCGGGGCTTTCGCTGGCGTTGATGGCGCTCCTGTTGGCGATGTCGGCCAATGTGGGGGTGTCGACGATGGTGTCGTCCTTTCGGCTGACGTTTGTTGGCTTTCTCGATCAAGTGTTGAACGCAGAGCTTTACGTCTACACCGCTGACGAGGCCGAGACGGCCACATTTCTGCAAGTCGCGGAACCACTCGCTAATGCGATCTTGCCACTGATGTCGACGGATCGGAGCATTGCGTCCCTGCCTGCAGAATTGTTCTCGGCCAGAGATGAACAGACCTACCGCGATAACTGGACATTCCTGCAATCGGTCTCCCAACCGTGGGATGTTCTGGCACGGGGCGAAGGTGTCCTGATCAACGAGCAGCTGTTCCGCCGCGCGGACTTGGCGCTTGGGGCCATGGTTGAGGTGGCAGAGGGCGTGACGTTGCCCGTGATCGGCATTTACGGCGATTATGGAAACCCAATAGGACAGGCGATCATCACGGAAGAGCTTTTTCAGACGCTGTACCCCGAGGTGCAGCCGACCCGCTTTGGCGTCCGAATTCCTGCGGAGGAGGTGCAATCACTGCGGACTGCGCTGAAGGAGGCCGGGTTGGCAGACGCCAACATGATCGATCAGGCGGGGATCAAGGCGTTCTCGCTAGAGGTTTTTGATCGGACGTTTACGGTGACAACGGCGCTGAACATTCTGACGCTGGCGGTGGCGGGCTTTGCGATCCTGATGTCCTTGCTGACACTGGCTGCCCTCCGCGTGCCGCAACTTGCACCGATCTGGGCCTTGGGGATCACGCGGCGGCAGTTGGGATTTTATGAGTTGTGCCGCGCCATGTTGCTCGCCGTTTTGACGGCGGCTGTGGCGTTGCCTCTGGGACTGGCACTGGCGTGGGTTCTGCTGTCTGTCATCAATGTCGAGGCGTTCGGATGGAAGCTGCCGATGTTCGTCTTCCCCGCAGAGTACCTGCGTCTGGGCCTCTTCGCTCTGGTTGCGGCCTGCATCGCTTCTGCGTGGCCTGCGATACGGCTCGCGCGGACGCCGCCTGCGCATCTGCTAAAGGTGTTTTCCAATGAACGTTAAGCTCGCGGCAGCCGGTTTTGTGTTGTGGTCAACAAGTGCCTGGGCCCAAGGGTTCGCGGGGCTTGGCCAGACGTCTGAGGGATTTTCAGATCCTACGCCCGGCTACAGTTTTGTGTTTCCGGACGATCACGCAGCGCATCCAGAGTACCGCATCGAATGGTGGTATCTGACGGCCAATCTCGCTGACGAGCACGGCACCCCATATGGGCTGCAGTGGACACTCTTTCGTTCGGCACTGGCACCCCGCGCGACCGATGGTTGGGACAGCCCGCAAATTTGGATGGCGCATGCTGCTGTCACAACGCCCGACGGACACTACGTGACCGAACGGTTTGCCCGCGACGGTGTAGGGCAGGCGGGCGTGACAGCGACACCGTTTGAGGCGTGGATCGACGAATGGCATTTGCGCGGGTCATCTTTTGACACGATGGAGATGCGCGCAGGTGGCCCTGAGTTCAGCTTTGATATGTCACTCGTCGCAAGTGGTCCGCTCGTTTTTCACGGTGACGAAGGGTTCAGCGTAAAGTCGGGCGAAGGGCAAGCGAGCTACTATTACTCACAACCCTTCTTTGACATCTCGGGCACGCTTGAAACGCCAGAAGGCAGGATTGCCGTGACCGGCAACGCCTGGCTGGACCGCGAATGGTCCTCTGCTCCGCTGTCGGAAAATCAAACAGGCTGGGACTGGTTCTCCCTGTCCTTTGAAGATGGAACCAAGCTCATGGGGTTTCAGGTCCGGGAGGGTGCAGACGCGGGGTACACTTATGCCAGCTGGATCGAGCCTGATGGCGCTTTGACCCCTTACGCCAACGGCGCCTTTCGCGCTGAACCGCTGCGGACATCGGATGTGGGCGGGCGGGATGTGCCAACAGAATGGCGTGTCGTTTTGACCGAACAGGGGATTGATGTGACGGTGACGGCCCTTAACAATGACGCTTGGATGGATGTCTCGGTGCCCTATTGGGAAGGACCGGTGCGCGTCTCGGGATCTCATGACGGCGTCGGCTATCTGGAGATGACGGGTTATGAGTGAGTGGTTTGAGACCCGCGAAGGCCTGTTTGGCCAAGCGGTGCAACGGTTGTCGCGCGGCGTGGCGGACCGCCGTGCCCCGGCGCGGCATCCGACGATGGCCACGGTGAACGCGGCAGGCTTGCCTGAGGTGCGCACTGTCGTTCTGCGCGCCTTTGATCGGGAGGCGATGACGCTGGATGTGCACACCGATCTGCGCTCGACCAAGATGGACGGGTTGGCGGTGAAACCGAATGCGGCGTTTCATGTTTGGGATGCGGGCGGCCATTTGCAAATGCGGCTTGCGACCTCTGTCGCCGTGCTCAGCAGTGAGCAGGCAGACGACCTTTGGGCGCGTGTCCCCGATCCGTCCCGGCAAGCGTACGGTGTCACCCCGCCGCCCGGCTCGAAGATTGAGACAGCGCTGGATTACACCAAAACTCCTGACCCGGCGACGTTTGCCGTTTTGCGGTGCAGGGTTGAAAGCCTTGACCTCCTCCATCTTGGCACGGATCATCGCCGTGCGGTGTTTGAGCGTGTGACGGATTGGGCAGGGCATTGGGTGTCACCCTAGGCAGCGACGCGCAAGAGGGGCGAAGATGCACAAAGCCAGCTGCCTGTGTCAGGCGATCACAGTGACGACCACGGCAGAGCTGAAAGGGCCGGATGCCTGCCATTGTCAGGCCTGCCGTAAGACATCGGGGCATTATTTTGCCTCGGTCGAGGTGCCGAAATCGTCAGTGTCGATTGAGGGTGAAGAGCACCTCACATGGTACCAGTCGAGCGAGAAGGTCCGCCGTGGCTTTTGCAGTGTCTGCGGATCGTCGCTGTTGTGGGAGCCGGTATTTCGCGATTGGACGGCCATCGCTATGGGGGCCTTTGACGGCCCAACTCAGGCGAAATTAGCGCTACATATCTACACGGCGGACAAAGGCGACTATTACGAGATTGCCGATGGTTTGCCGCAAAATCCGCAGTAGCGATCACAAGGGCGACAGCGCGGGTGACAGCGGGTGGCCTTTCACGGTAGCAGAGCGATCATGAATACGGACTTCCCCTCCAGCCGCGACCTTGTCTTTATCGGCGGTGGCCATACCCACGCACTCGTTCTGCGCAAGTGGGGCATGAACCCGTTGCCCGGTGTCCGTCTGACGCTCATCGATCCAGCGCCCACGGCCGCCTATTCGGGGATGCTGCCGGGCTTTGTGGCCGGGCACTACGGGCGCGATGATCTGAACATTGATCTTGTGCGCCTTGCCCGATTTGGAAATGCGCGTCTGATTTTGGGGGCTGCTGAGTATATCGATGTGGAGGGCAAACAGATCCACGTCCCGGGTCGTCCTCCCGTTGCATATGATGTCGTTGCGATTGATGTGGGCATCACCTCGCGGATGCCGTCGCTCCCCGGGTTTGCAGACCACGGTATCCCGGCCAAGCCGTTGACGCCTTTTGCCAAGAGGTGGGACGCCTATCGCAAGGCTGGTGACGCCAAGGAAATCGCTGTCATCGGTGGCGGCGTTGCGGGTGCGGAATTGGCTATGGCCATGGCCCATTCCCTTCGGGCGGCGGGGCAAGACTTTGCCCTCACGCTGATTGATCGGTCCGAAGCCTTGACCGAGATGACCCCGAGCGGTTCTGCGATTGTGCGGGAGACGATGGGCCAGCTTGGCATCGTGGTGCTCGAAAATGCGGCGGTGACGCATATTGATGAGACCAACGTGTATCTGGAAGGGGCGGACCCGATTGCCAGCACGTTCACTGTTGGGGCCGCCGGGGCAAAGCCGCATGATTGGATCGCAGGACTAGGCCTTGATCTGACCGACGGGTTTTTGAACGTCTCGCCGACTTTGCAGGCCAGCGATCCGGATGTGTTCGCGACGGGGGATTGCGCGCATCTGGTGCATGCGCCCCGGACCAAGGCGGGTGTATTCGCGGTGCGCCAGGCGCCCGTTTTGTTTGACAACCTCGTCGCCAGACTTTCAGGCGGTCAGCTGCGTCGGTACGACCCGCAGAAAGACTACCTCAAGTTGGTGTCACTGGGCGAAAAGAAGGCTTTGGCCGAGAAGTGGGGCAGAGGGTTTCGTGGACCACTGTTGTGGCGGTGGAAGGATCAGATTGATCAAAAGTTCATGAGACAGTTTCGGGATTTGCCCGCCATGGAGAGCCTAGCGCTCCCCCGGACCCACGCGGATGGATTGGCAGACGCACTGGGGCCCAAGCCCATGTGCGGTGGCTGCGGGGCGAAGGTGGGCCGTGGCGCTTTGCGGGAGGCGCTGTCCGCCCTGCCGAAACCTGACAGGCCGGATATATTGTCTCTTCCGGGTGATGATGCGGCAGTCGTCGACGTGGGCGGCACACAACAGGTGTTGACGACAGATCATTTGCGCGCGGTGACCCATGATCCCGTCGTGATGACGCGGATCGCGGCGCACCACGCATTGGGGGATGTCTGGGCCATGGGCGCCGAACCGCAGGCGGCAGTCGCGAGCTTTGTCCTGCCAAGAACATCAGCTCAGTTGCAGGCGCGGACATTGGCAGAAATGACGGCTGCAGCGCATGGGGTGTTTGAAGCTGCAGGTGCGGCAATCGTGGGTGGCCACAGCTCTTTGGGCGCAGAGCTGACAGTCGGGTTCAGCATCACGGGGATCGCTTCGAGCGCGCCCATCACACTTGCAGGCGCTATGCCGGGTGACGTTTTGATCCTGACCAAGCCCTTGGGCAGTGGCGTGATCCTCGCCGCCGAGATGCAGAGCGCGGCGCGAGGGGACGTTGTCGCACATTGCCTTGATCAGATGTGCGTGTCTCAAAGGGTGGCTTCGCGAATTCTGAAGGATGCGCATGCGATGACGGACGTCACTGGCTTTGGGCTCGCAGGGCATGCAGCGGGGATCGCCGAAGCCTCGCATGTTGCGCTGACGATCACCCTTGGCGATGTGCCGATCTTGCCGGGTGCGCTTGAGTTGGCTGGTGCCGGTCACGGGTCCAGTCTGCTACAGGACAACAAAAGCGGAGCAGGGTCTGTGACCGTGCCGGACACACCCTTGGGCGAACTCATGTTTGACCCGCAAACCTCTGGCGGCCTGCTGGCCGCAGTGCCTGAGGCGGCGGCAGCTGGCCTCATCGTTGCGCTGCAAGAGGCGGGATATCCGGCGGCACTAATCGGACATGTCGAGGATGGCACGCCCGGACTTCGTTTCGTCTAGACGCTCATCGTCTTGATCAGTTGGGCAATCTCATCTGCAGCGCATTCTTGCCCCGCAGTATCGAGGCTCCGAGCTTTGACCACATGCCGGATTTTGTCTGCACCGCGTTTGCGCGATTGAGCGTAGGCCGGATCATAGTGGTCCGTCATAAGCGCCGTGGCCAGGGCGGCCATATCGCCAGACTTCAAATGTTCAAGCCATGTCTCAACGATTGTATTGCCCCGCCGATGGCGCAAAAGATCAAGCTTTGCTTGGAGCGCCGTAGGGTCTTGATCCGCTTGTTCGGTCGCATCCGCGTAGGCGTCAAGAAGGAACGCCGTGCGGGCTTCAATCGGCGCCGAAATCTCGATCCGGGGTGCTTCTTTCATGCGCGACCACAGCTGCGGCGGGAGCACGATTTGCCCGATCTTACTGCTCTCCGCCTCAACAACTATGGGGAGCCGAGGGTCTGCTGCGGCGAGTGCTGCAGCCAGAGCGCTCTCAAACCCCTTTTGATGGGGTTGGCCGCCGGGCATTTCCCCCAAAAGGGAGCCGCGATGATTGGCGAGCCCTTCAAGGTCGATCACCTGAATGCCGCGATCTTGCAGCCTCGCGAGCAGGGCGGTCTTGGCTGAACCCGTGTTGCCGTCAAGCAGGATAAAGCGGTGGGCTAATGGGTTAGAGTAGAGCGCGGCATGCACCAGCTTGCGGTAGGATTGATAACCGCCGTCCACCACGTCCGCCCGCCAACCGATCTGCTGAAGTATGCCGGTGAAGGACCCCGATCTTTGGCCACCACGCCAGCAGTAGACCAAAGGCTTCCATCCCCCGTCGTGATCCGCCAATGGCCCCGCGATATGGTCTGCAGCGTTCTTAGCGACGAGCGCTGCGCCAACCTTGCGGGCTTTGAAAGGGCTGTCTTGCACGTAGATCGTCCCGACAACCGCGCGTTCTTCGTTCGAAAGAACGGGTAAATTGATGGCGCCCGGGACATGGTCTTCTGCAAATTCGTCAGGGGACCGCACGTCAATTATCGTGTCATAGCCGTGGTCAAAGATCGCAGCCAGATTTGGAAAAGATACAGCCATATCCGGCTCTACCGCGTCGTGTGGGGGTGGTCTAGGGTGCTGCGCAAAGGAGGTCCAGCTATGCGTGCGACAGATATGGTTGTCAGCCCAGCGGGTCTGCGGTTTTTGGGCCGCCGGTTTCCCTGCACCATTGGGCGCGGCGGGGTGACGGACGACAAGCGTGAGGGTGATATGGCCACGCCGCGGGGCGCGCATGACCTTGTTGGCATGTTGTACCGCCCTGACAGGATGGCCCAGCCTGCGGATTGGGCGGTGCCGATCCGGCCTGTGGATTTATGGTCAGACGATCCAGCCCATGAAGACTATAACCTCATGGTGCGCCACCCTTATCCGCACAGTCACGAGGTGCTGCGTCGCGCAGACCCGATGTATGACCTTATCGTGATTACAAATTGGAACTGGCCCTATGCCGAGCGGGGCAAGGGATCTGCAATCTTTATCCATCAGTGGCGAGGACAGGGGCGGCCCACGGCCGGGTGCATTGGCCTGCGGCGTGCAGATTTGCGCTGGATCGCCCCACGCATACGGATCGGCACAAAATTGATCGTGCTTTAAAAGGCTTTCCCTTGTTCTTTGGGGAAATCGGCGTATCTCTAGTTGCGAATGATTTGCAATAGCAGCTTAGGAGCTTTCATGCGTATCTTGCTGGCCATCACATTAGCCGTCGTTACGACCGCATCTGCAGCGCAGGAGCGGATTAAAGTGGTCACGACATTTACCGTGCTGGCCGACATGGCGCGCAATGTGGCGGGCGATGCCGCCGATGTCGTGTCGATCACCAAACCGGGCGCGGAAATTCATGGCTATCAGCCGACGCCGCGCGACATCGTTGGCGCGATTGATGCCGATTTGATCCTTTGGAACGGCCTGAACCTTGAGCTGTGGTTTGAGCAGTTTATCGATAATTTGGGGGACATACCCTCAGTCACGCTCACCGACGGGATTGAACCCATCGCCATTGCCGAAGGATCCTATGAAGGGCTGACCAATCCGCACGCGTGGATGGGGCTGAGCAACGCGCTGATTTATGTCGACAATATCGAAGCGGCGCTATCTGCCGCAGACCCTTTAAATGCTGATATCTACGCTGCCAATGCCGCCGCTTACAAAGCAGAGATTGAAGCTACGATTGCGCCCCTTCGTGAGAGGGTGCTGGCAATTCCAGAGAACCAAAGGTGGCTTGTGACTTGTGAAGGGGCCTTTAGCTACCTCGCTCGCGATTTCGGGATGGAAGAGCTTTACCTTTGGCCGATGAATGCCGATCAGACCGGCACGCCACAGCAAATTCGCGCCGTCATTGATGGTGTCAGGGCCAATGACGTGCCCGTCGTCTTTTGCGAGAGCACGGTCAACACCTCACCCGCCGAACAGGTCGCGCGGGAAACGGGTGTGGCCTACGGCGGTGTGCTCTATGTAGACAGTCTGAGTGAGTCGGACGGCCCGGTGCCGACCTACCTCGATCTGCTGCGTGTGACGGCCGAGACGGTCGCAAACGGGCTGGAAGGGCAATAATGGACGGGATCATCGCAGATGATGTGACGGTGACATACCGCAATGGGCACACAGCGCTCCGCCACGCAAGTTTTGCCATCCCGCGCGGAACAATCACCGCTTTGGTGGGCGTCAACGGCGCAGGGAAATCCACCTTGTTCAAGGCAATTATGGGGTTTGTGCCCGCCGCCGCAGGCGCGATCAGCCTGATGGGCCTGACGGTCAAAGAGGCGCTCAAGAACAACCTGGTGGCCTATGTTCCGCAGGCCGAAGAAGTCGATTGGGCCTTTCCGGTTCTGGTGCAGGACGTGGTGATGATGGGCCGGTACGGGCATATGGGGTTCTTTCGCATTCCGTCTGCTGCCGACCATGCCGCCGTCGATCAGGCGTTGACGCGCGTGAATATGCAGGACTATCGGCATCGCCAGATTGGCGAATTGTCCGGCGGTCAACGCAAGCGGGTCTTTCTGGCCCGCGCGTTGGCACAAGACGGGCAGGTGATCCTGCTGGACGAGCCGTTTACCGGCGTTGACGTAAAGACAGAGGACCAGATTATCGCGCTTTTGCGCGAGTTGCGTGATGAAGGCCGGGTGATGCTGGTGAGCACGCATAACCTCGGTTCAGTGCCGGAGTTTTGCGATAGAACCGTTCTCGTCAAAGGGACGGTGCTGGACCACGGTCCGACCGAAGATGTCTTTACCCACGACAACCTTGAGAAAGCTTTCGGTGGTGTTCTGCGCCACTTCACGCTGTCAGGGGCAGAGCTGCATGACGACGATGACCCGCGAGAGGTTCGGATCATCACCGATGATGAACGCCCTTTCGTGCGCTACGGCAAAAAGCGGGACGCGGACGAATGAGCTGGCTCGAGCCTTTCACCTATACCTTTATGCTTAATGCAATGTGGGTGTCGGCTCTCGTGGGTGGGGTCTGCGCGTTTTTGTCTGCCTATCTCATGCTCAAGGGCTGGTCCCTGATCGGGGACGCGCTGGCGCACTCCGTCGTCCCAGGTGTGGCGGGGGCCTACATCCTTGGGCTCCCCTTTGCGCTTGGCGCGTTCCTCTCGGGAGGGCTCGCGGCGCTCGCAATGCTGTTCTTGAGCAATCGGTCCGGGCTCAAAGTCGATGTTATCATTGGGATCATTTTTACCAGTTTCTTTGGGCTTGGGCTCTTCCTAGTGTCGATCTTTCCAACGTCGATCAGCATCCAGACGATCACGATGGGCAACATTCTGGCCATCACGCCCGAAGATACTTTGCAACTGGCGATTATCGGGTTTGTCACTTTGGCGGTCCTGCTGACCAAGTGGAAGGATCTGATGGTCACCTTCTTTGACGAGAACCATGCGCGCTCTATCGGCCTGCGGCCCGATCTGCTCAAAGTGATTTTCTTTATGCTGTTGTCTGCGTCGATCGTCGCCGCGATGCAGACGGTGGGGGCGTTTCTTGTCATTGCGATGGTCGTCACGCCGGGCGCCACGGCTTACCTGCTCACCGATAAATTCCCCAGGCTGATCCTGATTTCGGTACTGATTGGCACGACAAGCTCCTTTCTCGGAGCCTACGCGAGCTATTTCCTCGATGGGGCAACGGGGGCAGTGATTGTCATGGTGCAAACAGGTCTTTTTCTCTTGGCGTTTGTCTTTGCCCCCACACACGGGATGCTGGCCGCCCGCCGCCGCGCGGCCGAGGCGCTGCGATGAGTTGGCTCCTCCCGTTTCAGTTTGCAGCGATGCAGAACGCCTTCCTTATCGCCGCGATCATTGCCGTACCCTGTGCCCTGCTGTCGTGCTTTCTGGTGCTCAAGGGCTGGGCCCTGATGGGCGACGCGGTAAGCCATGCGGTTTTGCCGGGGGTGGTGCTCGCATGGATTAGCGGGATTCCTTTGATCATCGGCGCATTTGCCAGCGGCATGGTCTGTGCCTTGGCGACTGGGTTCCTTGCCAACAACAGTCGGGTAAAGCCCGATACCGTGATGGGTGTTGTCTTCTCGGGCATGTTTGCGCTCGGTATTCTGCTCTACACTTCGATCAATACGACCGAGCATCTGGATCACATTCTATATGGCAACATGCTGGGCGTCAGTGTTGAGGATTTGCTGACGACCGGCGCGATTGCTCTGTTGGTCACGGCCCTCTTGCTCTTCAAATGGCGTGATCTTCTTTTGCATGCCTTCGATCCTGCACAGGCGCAGGCGGCCGGTCTGGCTGTGAATGTTCTGCACTATGGGTTGCTGACAATCTTGTCGCTCACCATCGTTGCAACCCTGTCTTCTGTCGGCCTGGTGCTCGCCATCGCGCTATTGATCACGCCGGGCGCTATTGGGTTTTTGCTGACCAAGCGGTTTGGCTGGATGATGATTGTCTCGGTCATCATTTGTCAGTTAGCGATGTTTTTAGGTGTATATGCCAGCTTTTGGCTGAACTCGGCACCGGCCCCGACTGTGGTGCTCATCCTCACAGCCGTGTTTGTTCTCGCCTTTGTGCGTCGTTTGGTGCTCACCCGGCGCGCCTCGGCCGCCTAGTTGACCACCGCGATCATGGGGCCCAAGGCAAAGCCCGGGTCTGACCGGTCCAGCTGCGGTGCATGTAGGCGTGAAACGTTACCGTCAAAGTAGAGCGCGTTAGGCGTTTTCAGAATATCGCGGAACAATGTGCCAAACTCAAAAAACGTCACGGGTTCGTTCGAAATCGCGAACACGGCGGTCGAACCGCCATCTAAAGCGCCCACGCCATTACGGATGAACCGAGAGGTGCCGTCAGGCAGGAACCGCGGATGTAAAGCACCATCGATGACGAGCATCGGCCCGGACTGCGTCGCATCGCGGCATGCCGGTGCAGTAGCTTCAAAGATGAGGCTTTCGATCACCTGGGCGTCTTGTTCATTCAAACACAGCACGCCATTGGGCAGCAGGCCAAAGTTTCCCGGCCCGTCGCTGGTGATAAGGCGCATCACCTGTTCGCCATCCTCGACGTAGAGGCCGACGGGGCTGCGATCATCGTGATACATACCTGCGTTCGTGGCAAAGGCGAGTGGGCCGTGATCTTCCTCAAGCCGTGAGAAGTGCCCGTAAACTTCACCGACGGCATTGGAATGAAAGAGCCGCAAATTCTCGGTCGTCACATCAACCCGGCAAACGGTAAATGACTTGTCCAAATGGCGTATATCTTCACACTCAACTGCCCAAGCAGGACAGGAGAGCAGGCAAAACAGACTGAGCAAGAGCGCGCGCATTCTTTACGTCCAGGTTAACCAAAGGCATCTAGACAGAATTGCGTGTCAGAGGCGAGGGGGAATTGATCCAATCGCGCAAGCGTGAGCGTCAGTCTTCGAGGTCGCGCCGCACGTTGTCCTCGGCCAAAAGCCTGCGGGTCGCATCCATACGGTCAAAGGTATCATCAATCTCAAACCGGATCTCGGGCGCGAATTTGATCGTCATCCCGTGCGTGACAAGGTGTCGGATTTCGGCCTTGTTGCGGTTAAGTGCCTCTATGGCTTCTTCCTTTTGTTGCCCCCCAAGGGGCAGGACATAGGCCGTAGCGTTGCGAAGGTCTGGTGTGACCCGCACCTCGCCCACGGTGATCGACATGCGCTGCAAATCAGGGTCGTGCACTTCGCCGCGTTGCAATACCTCGGACAGGGTCCGGCGGATCAGCTCGCCCACACGGAGTTGCCTCTGGGATGGTCCTGATGCGGACATGCGCCCGCCTTTGGTGTGTTTTCTAGCCATGAATGTCCCCTACGCGGTAACAGGGTTTGCCGCAACCGTGTGGGCGCGGTATGGGACGGGAAGGCAAAGCAGAAAGGGCCGGAACATGGACACGCCAGGCATCGTCATCACCGGAGCGTCGGGCAAAATGGGCCAGATGTTGATCCGCGAGGTTCTGGCGTCAGATGCCTGCCATTTGGTTGGCGCAATTGAGCGGGACGGTCATGCATGGGTCGGGCAGGACATAGGCATAGCGATGGGCGGGGCTGAGGTTGGCGTACCTGTTACAAGCGACGCGCTCGAAGCCTTTGCCAAAGCGCAGGCCGTGATAGATTTCACAACGCCTGCCTCCACCGTGGCCTTTGCCGGTCTGGCAGCGCAAGCCCGTGCGGTGCATGTGATCGGCACCACCGGCCTCGGCAATGAGGACCTCACTAAGATCAACGCCGCCGCCCGGCATGCAGTCGTCGTTCGCGCTGGAAACATGTCTTTGGGCGTCAACCTTTTGGTGCAGCTTACCAAGCGGGTGGCCGCGGCCCTAGATGAGGATTTCGACATTGAGGTGATTGAGGCTCACCACCACCACAAGGTCGACGCACCATCCGGTACCGCATTGATGCTGGGAGAGGCCGCTGCCGAAGGCCGGGGCGTGTCTTTGGCGGATGTATCTGATCGCGGCCGGGATGGGATTACCGGCGCGCGCAAGCGGGGTGACATTGGGTTCGCCGTGGTTCGCGGGGGCGACATCGTGGGTGAACATGACGTGGTGTTCGCCGCACCGGGCGAGCGTGTCACGCTCCGCCACATGGCGACAGACCGCGCCATTTTTGCCCGTGGTGCGCTGAAGGCGGCGCTTTGGGGGCAAGATAAATCCCCGGGTGAATACGATATGGTCGATGTTCTTGGGCTGAATTCCGCCTGAATTTGGGGCCAAACGAAACCAAATCGGCCACTACGACGTAGAATACTTCGACACTTACCAAGACGAGGTATTGCTATGAAACGCCAGATGCTGGCCGCCGCCACCGCTTTGATCGCAACCGCTGCCTCCGCGCAGGCCTATGAGCGCGTCTCTGATCTTGCGACGTTTAACGGTCTTCTCTCGGGCAAAGAGCTGCGCTTGGGTCTCTATGGATTGTCGCTTTCGGTGATGCCAAATGGCACCATTCAAGGCCGGGCTGTGGGCTATGACGTTCAAGGCACCTGGGATTGGCAGGATGGTTACTTTTGCCGCGAAATGGATTGGGGTGGCACCGAGATCCCGTACAACTGCCAGCTTGTCGAAGTGCGCGGCTCGCAAATGCGGTTTACGACAGACCGCGGCGCGGGCGATGATGCGAC
>JAHDDU010000082.1 GCA_020629175.1 Flavimaricola sp.
GCCTCGCGGTCAATGATGGTACGGCATACGGACGATGAGCGCCCGACCGAGGCGTTTGGTCTGTTTGCGCTTTCAGGTAAGGCGACGGCGTTTTTGGCGCCAGCACTGATCACGGTATTCACCTTCGTGACGGGCAACACTCAGCTCGGCTTTATCCCGGTGATCCTGCTTTTCATTCTGGGACTGTTCTTGCTACGCTACGTCAACGCTGAAGGAGACCAAACCGCATGATCCGCCTTTTTGCCTGCCTCGCCGTTGTTTTCGCCTTGTCGGGATGTCGCAATGGGGTGGAAGTAACGCAGGCGGTGACGACGCTGGCGCAAAACGCGGGCGATACGCGGGTGGCCAAACTGCTGTTCGGGGCGGTGGAAAGCGGATCAAACCAAGCGGCAGAGGCGGTTGGGTTTTACTCGCGCGGGTGTCAGGCCGGGGCCGAGCAATTGGCCGAGACGGGCCCGACATGGCAGGCCATGCGCCTGAGCCGGAATCGCAATTGGGGCCAGCCTGAGCTGGTTGACTATGTACAAGACCTCAGCCGGTTTGCCGCGAGCCTACCGGGATGGGAAGGGCTTTATGTCGGTGATATGAGCCAGCCGCGCGGCGGGCCGATGCTAACGGGCCACGCCAGCCATCAGGTCGGGCTTGATGTTGATATCTGGATGCTGCCGCCGGACCGGCTGAACCTGACACGGCAGGAGCGCGAGAACATCTCTTCAATCTCGATGCGCCGCGAGCGGGGGGCCTTTACCAACAGCCGCTGGACCGAGCAGCACATGCAATTGATGCGGGCCGCGGCCCGTGACCCGCGTGTCGACCGTATCTTTGTCTTTCCCGGTGCGAAGGTCGCTATGTGCAACTGGGCCACGGGGGATCGCAGCTGGCTGCGCAACATTCGCCCGTGGTATGGCCATCACTATCATTTCCATGTCCGGCTGCGGTGCCCCGCAGGGGACCGAAATTGCGAAGCGCAGGCCCCGGTTCCAGCAGGCGATGGGTGCGATCAGGCACAAGGGTGGGTAAACGACATTTTGAACCCGCCGCCGCCAGATCCCAACGCCACGCCGCGCCAGCCGCGACCCGAGATCACGATGGCCCGCCTGCCTGCGCAATGCACCACAGTCCTTAACAGCGACTAAGCGATGATCCGATGCACCGCTCTAGCCCTGACACTCGGGGCCAATATCGCCTGCGCAGAGGCCGAACTGGTCGGCGTGTACCATTGGGTGGTTGAGCGCGACTATTTTGGCGGTTTCTCGGGCCTTGAGGTCTCGGACGACGGGCTGTCGTTCCATGTGATCAGCGATCAAGGGTATCTGGGCACCGGAACGATTGAGCGGGAAAACGACCAGATCGTTGGAGTGACTCACACGCCCTTCTACCTCTTTCCCGATCCATTGCGGTGGCCGGTCACGGGTGACGAAAATCGCGATTCCGAAGGGCTTGCCGTGGATGCTGACGGACGCATGTTCGTCAGCTATGAAGGGATCGCGGTGATCCGGGAAGAGCCAGAACGCGACGGAACGCCCCGCACCCTGCCCCGGAATCCTGACTTTGATGCCTACCAAAGCAACGGCTCTCTCGAAGCATTGGCGCTGTTTGACGGAGCGTTCTACACGATCCCTGAACGCTCTGGCCGGGCGATGCGGCCTTTTCCGGTGCATAGACTGAAAGACGGGATCTGGGACGTTGCCTTCGAAATTCCGCGCCGGGGGCAATTCGTACCAGTGGGCGCCGATATTGATGCGCTGGGGCATCTTTACCTGCTTGAGCGGGACTTCAACGGCTGGGCCTTTTCAACCCGGGTGCGACGGTTTGGGCTGGATGGGTCAGACGAAACGTTGATCCTGCAAACCGAAGCCGGTGCGCATGACAACCTTGAGGGCATCGCCACATGGCATGACGGCACATACACGCGCCTCATCATGATCTCGGATGATAACTATCGCCGCAGCCAGCGCACCGAGATTGTGGAGTACCGCTTGACGGGCGAGTGATCCGGGCCTAATGAGCCGCGTCCCGGATGGTCCGGGGCCAAGTGCCGCACCTTGCCAAAACGGAATATATCCATGACCAGACTTCTGCCCGGCGTGATCGCCATGGCGGCCATCGTTGTCGCCTCAAACATCCTTGTCCAGTTCTTCGTCGGCGATTGGCTGACATGGGGCGCATTCACCTACCCCTTTGCCTTCCTCGTGACAGATCTTATGAATCGCCATTATGGCCGCGACGCCGCGCGTCGAGTGGTCTTCGTGGGCTTCGTTGTCGGGATCATCTGCTCGCTTGTCGGAACGCAGGTGATGATCGAACTCGGTCCCGATTTCATGGCGCCCGCCGTTACCTTACGCGTTGCGCTCGGGTCGGCAACGGCGTTCCTGATTGCGCAGTTGATTGATGTGTCTGTCTTTGATCGCCTGCGCGATGGCATCTGGTGGCAAGCACCACTTGCATCAACGTTGATCGGCTCGACCCTCGACACGGCAATCTTTTTCACCATTGCATTTTCTGGTGCAGCCTCCGGACTGCTAGGGGTCGATCACAACACCGAGTTTTTCAACGAAGTCGTCGCCACACCATTTGGGTTTGACCTTGCACGATGGATCGGCACCGCCGGCGTTGATTGGTGTGTGAAAGTTGCCATCGCGCTGATCGCGCTGGTGCCATTTCGCCTCATCACCGGGCGTTTGCAGAGTATGACGACAAGTTGATGTGTTTTTTCTTTTGACAAACACCAGATGTGTGCCAACTTTATTGTATCTGAAACAATGAAAGGAGGTGATCCAGTGTCGAGAAAGAGATTGGAGAAGTGCGTCGGGACAGCTTGGGAGGTGCGTGGCTAGGGCAGCCCTTAGCCAAGTGAACTCCCAGGTGGATGGCTGAGCGCGGACTGCGCGGACCCAGTGTCTAACCGCCCCACCTCCTAGACTTTCGAAGGGCCGCCCCACGCTACCGGGCGGCCCTTTTCGTTTTGGGGCTTTGCCCCTCTGCCGCCAAGGCGGCATTCACCCCAGGATATTTTGGGCCAGAAGAAGATGACTTTGCGTGTGAACGATCAGGTGACGATTGAAGAGTGGGAGCTTGTGGAGAGCTTTGTCCGCTCTTCCGGGCCCGGCGGGCAGAATGTGAACAAAGTGTCGACGGCCGTGGAGTTGCGGTATTGGGCCGACCGCTCGCCTGCGCTGACCGGCTCGCAAAAGGCGCGGTTGCAGCGGCTGGCGGGGCAGCGGTGGACAGCGGACGGGGCGGTGGTGATTTTTGTGCAGGAGACGCGGTCTCAGGCACGGAACCGCGAGATCGCGCGGGAGCGGTTGGTGGAGCTGGTGCGTAAAGCGCTGGTGGTGAAGAAGCGGCGGGTGGCGACGAAGCCTACGTATGGGAGTGTTAAGCGGCGGCTGGCGGGGAAGAAGGTGCGGGGGGAGGTGAAGCGGCTGCGGGGGCGCGTTGAGGGGGAGGAGTGAGTGGGCTCATGAGGCGATTGAAC
>JAHDDU010000049.1:0-10467 GCA_020629175.1 Flavimaricola sp.
CCAACGGTCCCGTCTGGCCAGATCACCCGCACCTCGGCGTTCTCGGCATCGCCTAGCCCAAAGTGCTCAGGCACCGCTTGCCCGCTCACATGGCCGCCGCCGATGGTCACTTCGCGCACCTGCGCGCCACTCTCCGTCCGCACTTCGATAAAGCTGCCGACGCCGCGCCCATTGGCGCCGTCCTGCTGCAACGACACCGCCAGCCAATGGCCCGCGCCCTCGGTGATGTTCTGGTAAACCTCCATCGCCGCCCGGCGGTTCATCACCACCAGATCGAGCAATCCGTCGCCGTTCAAATCCGCCAAAGCCGCCCCGCGTGACCGCGCCATCGTCGCCACGCCTGCCGCGTCCGACACCTCGACAAACCGCCCCTCCGCCGTTTGTTCCAACAGCGAATTGGGGTCCTCCATGGCAAGACCGGGCATTTGCTCGACGTTGCCTTTGGCGATGAAAATATCGTCGCGCCCGTCGTTCGTCACATCGCCAAATTGCGCATGCCACCCGGTTGAGGGGCGCCCGTCCCCGCCCACATGCGGCCTGTGCGCCGTGGTGCCGAACTCATAGGTCACATCTCGCCAAACCGGGCCACCGGGGCCGGGGTCAAAGCGCTGGAACTTCTGATCCCCCATCGAGGTGAGGTAAATCTCGGGGAACCCGTCCCCCGTTAGATCGCGCGAGGCGATGCCCATGCCCCAGATCGAATAGGGCTGCCAATTCTCATCCGCCCCAAACAGCCGCGGCACGGTCTCCATCGCCCACATCTGCTCCTCGCCGCCGCGCACGTAGTAATGTCGGTCATTGCTGATCCGC
This sequence comes from Flavimaricola sp., assembly GCA_020629175.1. Lineage (GTDB taxonomy): Bacteria > Pseudomonadota > Alphaproteobacteria > Rhodobacterales > Rhodobacteraceae > JALZWD01. The sequence continues at coordinate 811 of JAHDDU010000049.1, forward strand.
AGATCGGCGCGGCCCGTGCGGCTCCAGTCCGAAAACAGGATCGACAGCGCGCAAAACCCCGGCTCAAGCGCGATGGGCGCTGAATAACTGTCCGCCTCTGGCCGATAGAGCTGCGTCGCGTCGCAGGCCTCAAACGGCCCTTCGGGATCGGTGCGGTCAATGTAGGTGCCAAAGGCCAGCGTCGGCAGGTTCTGCCCCGCTTCCCAAGTGGCCGAGAACGCGGTGCTCCAATGATCGCCAAGGTCCAGCCCCAGCCCCTCAAACGGCGCAAAGCGGCAGCCCCCCTGCCCGCGCAACACCACATCCTGCCCCACCCGCAAAACGGCAAGATCCATCAGCCCGTCGCTATCAATGTCAATCGGATAGGCCCCGGTCACACCGGTCAGCGCCAGACCCTCGGGGGTGTCGGCCTCAAAGGCCAGATCACCCTCCGACCGGTTCAGGAACAACTGCGCCGGATTTTCGCCCCCTGCGGCATAGATCTCGGGCAGATCATCCCCGTTGCAATCGAAAACGGCCACACCGCCGCCGACAAAATGCTCCCACCCGCCGCCGTAGACATGCGCGGCCACCTCTACGGGCGCAAACCGTACCGCCCCCGGCTCGGCCAGTGCCGCCCCACTCCAGCAGAGCAGACAGGCAAGAGGCCGCATCATTGCGCCAGCGCTTTCACCTTGAGGGCCGAGACCTTCTCGATCCCCATGGCCGCCGCCCCCCGCGCCCACATCAGATCATCCCAATGGTGCACCCTGATCTCGGGCAAGGCGGTGTCCACCTTCACCACGCTGCTGCGCACCTGCGCCAACACCGTCTCGGAATGCAGATGAGCGATCCTGTGTTCGGCACCCGCCACGATGATCCGCTCAGGGTCAAAGATGTTGATCAGATTGGACAACCCCATGCCAAACATCTGCCCGGCCTCATCCAGAATGCGCCGCGCCTTTGCATCACCTGCCTGCGCGAGATCGACAAGGGCCGCGACGCTGCCCGCCGCCTCTGCACCCAAATCCTTGCGCGCCCGGCGCAACAACCCCGACGTGCCGACATAGGCCTCAAGGCAGCCACGCTGCCCGCATTGGCACGCCTCGCCATGCAGCGCCACCTTGGTATGCCCAAACTCCCCACCGCAGCCGCGCTCGCCCCGGTGCAGCCGCCCGTCCAGCACGATCCCCAGCCCGACGCCATGCTCCACCGTCACAACCATAAAGTTGCTGAGACCGCGCGCTTCACCAAACAGCTGCTCTGCCTTGGCAACCAGATTGGCGTCGTTCTCCAAAAACGCCGCACAGGGCAAATGCTCAGCCAGAAGAGCGCCCAGATCGACATTGCGCTCGGTCAGTGACGAGGACCAATGCACAAACCGCGTCTCGGAATCGATCAGCCCCGCCAACCCGATCGAAATCCCCGCCAAAACCTCAAGCCCCACATCAATCCGAACACAAGCCGCCATCACCCCATCCCGAATGGCCAGAACAAGGGCGAGCGGCTCCATCTGCGGAGTGGCGAGAGCGACGTCCAGATTGACAACCTCCCGGCCATCAAAATCCAGAATGAGGATCGACATCTTATCGCGTGAGACTTTGATCCCGGCGACGAAATAGGACCCTTTGGTCAGACTCAGCGCAACACGCGGGCGGCCACGCTTGGCCGTGTCCGCTGTATCCGGGGCGCTGACTTCCTCGATCAGCCCACCGGCCATCAGGCCAGAGGTCACGAATGTCACCGTAGCTGGGCTCAGCTTCAGGGCAGCGGCAATATCAGTGCGTGACGCCTCGCCTGCATCCCGGATACAATTCAGAACCCGCAAACGCGTGAGGGCGCGCGCGTCCAAACCCGCGGCTTCCATTGTAAAACGCGTCTTGAGTGCGTCCGATTCTCGTTTCATTTCACTACCATACACAGTCTTTCACACCCTGCGGTATATTTTTTTCGACAACTAAAAAAATTATGATATCAAAAATGCAGGCTCGATGATTCGGTAACACGAGCTTCTTATGGGAGGAACTTATGAAATATATTTTGGGTATGTCCGCGGCTGCGGCATTGATGGGCTCTGTCGCCTTTGCAGACGGTCACGGTATCACCGTTGGCGTCAGCTGGTCGAACTTTCAGGAAGAGCGCTGGAAAACGGACGAAGCTGCCATCGTCGGCGCACTTGAAGCCGCTGGTGCGACTTATGTGTCTGCTGACGCTCAGTCTTCATCGTCCAAGCAGCTGTCAGACATCGAAAGCCTGATCGCTCAGGGCGTTGATGCTCTGATCATCCTGGCACAAGACGCACAGGCCATCGGCCCAGCTGTTCAGGCGGCTGCTGACGAAGGTATCCCTGTTGTTGCCTACGATCGTCTGATCGAAGATGACCGTGCCTTCTACCTGACATTCGACAACGTCGAAGTTGGCCGTATGCAGGCCCGTGCCGTGTTCGAGGCACAGCCAGAAGGCAACTACGTCATGATCAAGGGCTCGCCCACCGATCCAAACGCAGACTTCCTGCGTGGTGGCCAGCAAGAGATCATTGATGCAGCTGTTGAAAGCGGTGCAATCACAATCGTGGGCGAGGCCTACACAGACGGCTGGCTGCCTGCAAACGCACAGCGCAACATGGAGCAGATCCTGACCGCCAACGACAACAACGTTGACGCCGTGATCGCCTCCAACGACGGCACCGCCGGCGGTGTTGTGGCAGCTCTGACAGCACAAGGCATGGAAGGCATCCCTGTCTCCGGTCAGGATGGCGACCACGCCGCTCTGAACCGTGTGGCTCTGGGCACGCAGACTGTGTCTGTCTGGAAAGACGCCCGTGATCTGGGTGCGGCTGCTGGTGAAATCGCTGTGGCTCTGGCCAGCGGCGAAGCGGCTGGCGACAGCGTTGAGTGGACATCGCCAGGTGGCACCACAATGACAGCGCGCTTCCTCGAGCCCGTGCCGATCACAGCGGACAACCTGTCCGTCGTCGTTGACGCAGGCTGGATCACACAAGAGGCACTTTGCCAGGGCGTGACCGACGGTCCAGCCCCTTGTAACTAAGCACTACACCTATCTCCCTGAGGCCCCGGTGGACACACCGGGGCCACTTCAAAATTTTCGCGCTTTCGTTCAAAAGGTCTGCCATGACTGATGTAACAACCGCGCCGATCCCCAAAAAAGACCAAGGTAACCTGTTCCAGAAACTGGAACTGGACATGCGTCTTTTGGGCATGATCGGAGCGCTCTTCATTCTCTGTATCGGGTTCAACACGTTCACGGACGGCCGGTTCCTGACGCCCCGCAACATCTTCAACCTGACCATTCAAACGGTCTCTGTTGCGATCATGGCCTGCGGCATGGTCTTTGTGATCGTCAACCGCCACATTGATCTGAGCGTTGGCGCGCTGCTTGCCACCACCTCTGCCGTCATGGCGATGATGCAGACGCAAATTTTGCCCCATACCTTCGGCCTTGGCCTTGGTCATCCGATGATCTGGATCCTGGCTGTCATCTCTGGGCTTTTGGTCGGCACCCTTATCGGAGCGTTCCAGGGCTGGCTGGTTGGCTATCAGGCCATCCCCGCTTTCATTGTGACACTGGGCGGCTTCCTCGTCTGGCGCAACGTGGCCTGGTACCTGACCGATGGGCAGACCATTGGCCCGCTGGACCCGACGTTCCTGATATTTGGCGGCACCAACGGCACCCTTGGAACCACGTGGAGCTGGATCATCGCCATCGTCGCCTCCATCGCTGCGATCTGGGCCATGTGGAACGGACGCCGCGCAAAGGTCGCGCACAATTTCCCGGTCAAACCGATGTGGGCCGAACTGACGCTCTACGGCATAATTGCAGCCTCCATTTTCGGCTTTATCGCCGTGCTCAACGCCTATCTGATCCCCGAGCGCCGGCTTGAGCGGATGTTTGAGGCGCGCGGCGAAGTGATGCCCGAAGGGCTGACCGTGGGCTACGGCTTGCCGATCTCGGTACTCATCCTGATCCTCGTGGCTGTGGCCCTTAGTGTGATCGCCAAACGCACCCGTTTTGGCCGCTACATCTTTGCCACGGGCGGCAACCCAGATGCGGCAGAGCTGTCCGGCATCAACACCCGCCGCCTCACAGTCAAAATCTTTGCACTGATGGGCTTTCTCTGCGCCCTGTCTGCCGTCGTGGCCTCGGCCCGCCTGTCGAACCACTCCAACGACATCGGCACACTCGACGAATTGCGCGTGATCGCGGCGGCCGTCATCGGCGGCACGGCGCTGGCCGGTGGCTTTGGCACGATCTACGGCGCCATCATCGGCGCGCTGATCATGCAATCGCTGCAATCGGGCATGGCCATGGTCGGCGTCGACGCACCCTTCCAGAACATCGTGGTCGGCATCGTGCTGGTCCTCGCCGTCTGGATTGACATCATCTACCGCAAACGTGTGGGGGCAAAATAATGACCGATCAAACCACAGCGCCATTGGTCGAGATGAACAACATCTCGATCTCCTTCGGCGGGATCAAAGCGGTCGACGACGTCTCTGTCGACCTGCGCCCCGGCGAAGTCGTGGGCCTGCTCGGCCACAATGGGGCAGGCAAATCAACCCTGATCAAAGTCCTCTCCGGCGCCTATGCCAAAGACGCGGGCGAGATCTTCATCAACGGCCAGAAGGTCGAGATCAACTCCCCCCGCGACGCGCGCGCCAACAACATCGAGACGATCTACCAGACCCTCGCGCTGGCCGATAACCTCGACGCCGCCTCAAACCTCTTTCTGGGGCGCGAGTTGATGACGCCCTTCGGCCTCGTCGATGATGCCGCGATGGAGGCCGAGTGCCGCAAGATCATGGGCAAGCTCAACCCGAACTTCCAAAAGTTCAATGAACCGGTCTCGGCCCTTTCGGGTGGTCAGCGGCAATCCGTGGCCATCGCCCGTGCGGTCTACTTCAACGCCCGCATCCTGATCATGGACGAACCCACAGCCGCCCTCGGCCCGCATGAAACGCAGATGGTCGCCGACCTGATCCATCAGCTCAAAGCGCAAGGCATCGGCATCTTCCTGATCGATCACGACGTGCATTCGGTGATGGAGCTGTGTGACCGCGCAAGCGTCATGAAAAACGGCCAGCTTGTTGGCACCGTCAACATCGCGGACGTCACGGATGATGATCTTCTGTCGATGATCATCCTGGGCAAAAACCCGATGGAGAAAGAAGACGCCTAAAGGCGCACCTTCTCGCAAACACATGTGGCCGCCGGATCCCCCCGGCGGCCGCATTCGTTTCGGCCTACTTCAAATGCGCTGACAGCAGCCAGGCGAACTTCTCGTGCACCTGCCCCCGCGCAATGGCGAGGTCTTCGGTCAGCGCATCGCCATGTTGATCGGCCAGTGACGCAACTTCGGCAAGCGTCGCTGCCAGCGTCCTCTGGGCCGCCGCCAATTTCGCGATCATCTCCTCGGCCGCCAGCCGGCCACGCACCTCTTCCACACCCGAGGCTTTGATCATATCCGCCAAAACCCCATCGGCATGGCCATCAAGCGCCTTGATACGTTCAGCCAGATCATCCTGCGCGGCAAAATGATCCTCGTAGATCTCTTGGAACAACGCATGCAACGAACCAAAAGACATCCCCGTCACGTTCCAGTGAAAGTTCTGCGCCATCATCGTTGTGACCACCGTGTCGGCCACCGCTTGGTTCAGCGCGGCACAAATTTCGGCCTGCGGTGCAGGAGAAAGAATTTGAGCTGTCACAGTCATATCGTGTCCTCGTCTTGTCTGTTTTTCGCGCCGGTATGGCACCTTCCTGACCCAACTTAAGACATCGACAAAAAGTTCCAAGAGTTTTTAGAATTATTCTAAGTTGGAAAGTTTCACACCCGGGGCTGCACCCCCAGACAGCCCACGTGTGATTCCTCAACATGCGCCTATTCCTGTTCAAAAGTGCGAGAGCTTTCCGCCCTGTGGCCCCATGAATCCTCTCAGACGAACAAACGAAAAACTTACTTATCCACAGCAGTTTAGCGCGAAAACAGGTGTTTTGCGGTCAAACCCAAAACTTATCCACAGTCGCCCAGACCCAACTTCAAATTTGTTACCAGACTGTTTCCAAACTGTCGTCAAAATAGCATAGGATCGGTCTACGACCCGAAAAGACGAAGGTCACTTTACGACACCTCTTAGGGAGAATTCTATGAAACTGACGCACGTGATGTCTGCATCTCTGGTCAGCGGCATGCTCGCCGTACCAGCATACGCACAAACCGAAATCACCTGGTGGCATGCCATGGGCGGCCAGCTTGGCGAAACGGTCAACCAGATCGCGACCGACTTTAACGCCAGCCAGTCCGACTATGTGATCACCCCCGTATTCAAGGGCACCTACGAAGAGACGCTGACCGCCGGCATCGCTGCCTTCCGCGCAGGCGAGCAGCCCAACGTCATGCAGGTGTTTGACGCCGGCGCCGCCACCGTGATCGCCGCCGAAGGGGCCACCATCCCCGTTGAGGCCCTGCTGACCGAATTCGGGTCCGGCTTTGACAGCGCCGATTACATCTCCGGCGTGCGGAATTTCTACGCCGACAATGATGGCACGATGATTGGCATGCCGTTCAATTCCTCCACGCCGATCATGTACTACAACGAGGATGCACTGGCTGCCGCTGGCGTCTCTGCCCCAACCACATGGGAAGAGTTCCAGGAAACCACAGCACCCGCGCTGGTCGAGGCAGGCTACATCCCCCTCGCCCAATCGCACCTCCCATGGATCTTCACCGAGAACTTCTACTCGCGCCACAACATCCAGTTCGCCACAAACGACAACGGCTATGGCGACGGCACGACAGAAATCCTGATCGACCAGCCCGAGATCAAGGCGCACTTCACAGCGCTGACCGAGTGGATCGACCAAGGCTATTTCCAGTGGTACGGCACCGGCTGGGGCGACAACCAAACCCCGTTTGAGCAGGCAGAAGTCGCCATGTGGCTCGGTTCCTCGGGCTCCTTCGGTGGCCTGCAAGCCACGGCAGAATTCCCCTTCTCCGCGACCCTCCTGCCTTACTGGGAAGGCATCACATCCGAGCCCACGCAAACCTTCATCGGTGGTGCGGCTCTGTTTGCGATGTCCGGCAAGTCTGACGAAGAGAACGCCGCCACAGCCGCTTTCTTTGAGTATCTGACCTCACCAGAAGTGCAGTACATGTGGCACCGCGAAACGGGCTACGTGCCAGTGACAGAGGCCGCCTACGCTCTGGCAGCCTCCGACGGCTACTACGAGGAAAAGCCGGCCGCCGAAGTCGGCATCCAGCAGCTGCAATTGCCTGCCGGTGATTTCACACGCGGCTACCGCATGGGCTTCTACGTCCAGATCCGCGACGTGATGAACCGTGAGTATGGCCGCATCCTGACCGGCGAAACCTCCGTCGACGACGGCTTTGCCGCCATTCAGGAAGAAGCAAACGAGCTTCTGGACCGTTTCGCCCGCACACAGGGCTAACGCTGCTACAAAACGCTTGAAACGGGGGGCCCCGCGCCTCCCGTTTCCACCTTTAGACCTTGGGGACAGACCACATATGAAACGCGCGGGCTTTCGCAATCCATGGCTCCCGATCCTGCTGCTGGTGCCGCAGCTGTCGATCATCATGGTGTTCTTCTACTGGCCCGCTGGCTGGGCAATCCAATCCTCGTTCTACCTACAGGATCCCTTTGGCTTCGGCTCCACCTTTGTCGGTGCCGAGAACTACACCCGCCTCGCCGAAAGCGGCGAATACCGCAAAGTCGCGTGGTTCACCCTGATCTACACGCTTCTCGTGACCTTCCTATCGCTCAGCCTCGCGCTTTTGCTCGCGGTGAAGGCCGACAAGGTCATCCGCGGCGCCAAGACCTACCGCACGCTCCTGATGTGGGTCTATGCCGTAGCCCCGCCCGTCGCAGGCTTCCTCGGGCTGATGTTCTTTGACCAATCCGTGGGCCCGCTGACCGATTTTTTCAAACTGTTCGGCTGGGATTTCCAGCTGGGCGTCGGCTACACCGACACCGCCACCGCGATGGTCATCGTCGCCGTCTGGAAACAGATCCCCGTGAACTTCATCTTCTTCCTCTCCGGCCTGCAATCCATCCCCCGCTCCGTGCGCGAAGCGGCCCTGATCGACAACGGCTCCGGCACACAGCGCTTCTGGGACATCACCTTCCCCCTGCTCGCCCCCACCGCATTCTTCCTCTTGATCATCAACATCACCTACGCGCTGTTTGACACCTTCGGCGTCATCGACACGCTGGTAAAAGGCGAGCCCGGCAACAACCCCGTCACGCTGGTCTACAAAGTCTTCATCGACGGCTTCCGCGGCAACGATCTGGGCGGCTCTTCGGCGCAATCGGTGGTCCTGATGGTCCTCGTGCTGATCCTCACAATCTTCCAATTCCGGCTGCTCGAACGCCGGATTCACTACACGTAAAGGGGCCGCAGGATGACCGATATGACCCAATCCATCGCCGCCGCCACGCAGCCCAAACGCCGCAAACCCCTCAAATGGGGGGTCATCAGCGACCATGCAATCCTGATCCTCGGCGCGCTGGTGATGATCCTGCCCATCGTCATCGCACTGACCACAGCCACCCTCCCCGATATCCAGATCGAGCGTGAGGGCCTGCAGCTCTCCATCGGCGACCAGTTCGATGACAACATCGACGCCGCTCTCAACAAACCGGGCGGCTTCTCGGGTGAGGTCACGGGCACCACAATGCTCTGGAACTCGCTCATCCTCGGCATCGGCTTTGCGGTCGGTAAAATCATCGTTGGCATGATGGCCGCCTACGCCATCGTCTATTTCCGCCTGCGCTTCGGCACCTTCGCCTTCTGGATCATCTTCACAACGCTCCTCCTGCCGCTAGAGGTGCGCATCCTGCCCTCTTATGAGGTCATCGTTGGCATGGGCCTAACGGACACTTACACCGGCCTCATCGTGCCGCTCATCGCCTCTGCGACGGCCACCTTCTTCTTCCGACAGTTCTTCCTCTCGGTCCCGGAAGAGCTGGTTGAGGCCGCGCGCATCGACGGCGCAGGCCCGGCCAAGTTCTTCATCGACATCCTCGTCCCCCTCTCGCGCACCATGATCGCTGCGATGTTCATCATCATGTTCGTCTTTGGCTGGAACCAATACCTCTGGCCCACGCTGATCACGACAGAGGAAAGCATGTTCACCCTCGTGCGCGGCATCCGCCAGATCATCCAGGATCAGGAGGGCGCGAACATCCCCGAATACGGACGCGGCATCATGCTGGCGATGCTCGCCATGGCCCCGCCCGTCCTGATCGTGGTCTTCTTCCAAAGCTGGTTCGTCAAGGGCCTCACAGAATCCGACAAATAGAAAGCGCACTCTATGGCAACCGTCAGCGTCACCAACATCTCCAAGACCTACCCCAACGGCGCCCAGGCCGTGCACCCGGCCAGCTTTTCCATCGCCGACGGCGAACTTGTGGTCCTTGTCGGCCCCTCAGGCTGTGGCAAATCCACCCTCCTGCGCATGGTCGCAGGGCTCGAGGATATCACCGAAGGCGAGCTGCGCATCGGTGACCGCGTGGTCAACGACGTGGACCCGGCCGAGCGGGACATCGCCATGGTGTTCCAGAACTACGCGCTCTATCCCCACATGACCGTGACCAAGAACATGGCCTACGGGCTGAAAAACCGCGGCACGTCCAAGTCCGA
>JAHDDU010000049.1:10567-21385 GCA_020629175.1 Flavimaricola sp.
ATGGCCGACCGTATTTTCGTGCTCAACGCAGGCCGCATCGAACAAATCGGCACCCCGTCCGAGATTTACCGCAAGCCCGCCTCCACCTTCGTGGCAAGCTTCATGGGCGCCCCGCCAATGAACCTGCTCCCCGCCACCTCCTCGGGCGGCGGCACCATCCAGGTGGGCGATCATGCCATCGGCACCGGCCAGCCGATCGACAAGACAGGCCCCGTCCAGCTCGGCATCCGCCCTGAAGAGGTCAACATCGTCTCCTCCGGCGGCTTGCCCTTCACTCTCGACCTGATCGAGGAGTTGGGCGCCAGCCGTCTGTTCCATGGGAAACTGGCAGGCGAGCCCTTCACAGTGAACGCCCCCAACGACACAGAGGTCAGCGGAGACACGCTCAGCCTCGATCTGCCGCGCACCTCGCTGCATGTCTTCGACGGCGGCACAGGACTGCGCCTCTGACACTCTGAGAGGGCTCTGTGGGGCCCTCTCTGTCTTAAACCACCCATAGCCCGCCGCGCGTGACACATGGGGGCCTTACCCCCCTCCCCTTCATCTGACCAAATAAACTCCCGCCGGAGGCAAAATGATTGCGGCGCACCGCCCATTGACCCAACCCCACCCTAGCCGCTAGATCACATCCTTTCACGGAAAGGACGGGTATGACGGCACAGGGCGGGCACATTCACCTGATCATTGGCGCGGGCATCACCGCTGCTGCGTTCTTGGACCGCCTGCATTTGACTGCGGGGGATACCCTCATTGTTCTGGCACCAGATCCGCTCAGCCTTGGTCGTGGCGCGGCCTACGCGGCAGGACAGCCGGGCACGCCGTGGCGTTATTCCTATCTGCTTAATTCTCCGGCCGATGACATTGATCCCGCCTTTGCCGAATGGCTTGTCCAGAACTGGGATTATGTGACCGAACGCATGGCAGACCGCACACCCAATTGGCTCGCTGCCGCCCAATCGCTTGTTGAGGCTGGCGATGTCTACGGCGTGAATGCACCGCGTGAATTCTACGGCGACTTCATGGTCGAACAGACGCAAGAGAGGATTGCCGGTTTACGCGCCCAAGGCGTCAGCGTCCTGCCCAAGGTTGGCATCGCCACCACGATTGCCTCGGATGGCGACGATCTCGTCGTCACACTCCAAAGCGGTGAAACTCTAGATGTGCACAGCGTCGACGTGGCCCCCGGCGGCCCCAGCAACCTGCGCATCCACGGCGACGATGGCCCCTACAGCGCCCCTGCCCTCTTTGGTTATGAGGAGCGCATCGCCGAGCATATTCAGAACGGCGCCGAAATCTTCTGCATTGGCGGCAATGCAGCAATGCTCGACACGTTGCGCCTGTGCCAAAGCTACCTGCCGAATGACGCGCTACGCTTTGTCGCTTGCGCTCCCGATGGCGAGGTCCCTCCCCCCCTGATCCCGCGCCTGCCCCGAAAGCTGACGCGCCCCACATTCTCGACAGGTCACGAAACGGCGGAAAGCTTCCTGACCGAAGCAGCCGCCGCCATTGCCAAGGCCAAATCCGAAGGTGACGAGATGCGCGAAATCCGCGCAGGCTTCCGCGCGTTCTTTCTCGAACATCCGCTGTCCGAATTTGTCACAAACCCGGAAGAAGCCAAACGCATCCCCGCCACCTTCCGCTTCTGGCTGCGCGGCGGGACCCGCGACACGATCCTCGACATGCGCACCCTCGTGGCAAAAGGCCAGGTTCAGATGATGACAGGCTCTGTCACCAACATCCGTCATTCGGCAACATCCGCCCTCGTCGAAATTCAGGACAGCACAGGCGGCAAGACCGAGCATTCCACCGGCTTCGTCGTAAACTGCGCGGGCGCTGGACCCGGCTCAGAATTCGATCCCCTGACCACCAACATGCTCGCCAACGGCCATTTGCACCGCTGTCCCATTAGCAAAGGCCTCAAAGTCGGAACGGCCCTAAAAACCGCTCTCCCCAATGTTCGCTTCCTGTCCCCGGCAGTGACTGTTATCGGCGATGAGGTCATGGCAATGCCGTTATACGACGCACACATGCTGCGAACCTACGTTGAGCGCTCTTCTTGTGTAAGCCTTTAATAAATAACACTTTATCCTGAAAGTTCACAGCTGTGAACTTCTCCCCCCCGCAAAGCCAGAACCATCGGAACAACAGAAAACACCCCAGCCTCATAGCGTTTCGTCAAGTTCCGCAAATAGGCCCCCGGCGATCTAATATCCCCAGCCCTCTCCAACATCGCTGCAATGGTCACAGACGCAGTAGCGTCCCCCATACAGCGCCGAGCCTGATCCCAAACATCCGGCGAAATCCCCATCATCTTCTGAACAACATGGGCCGTGTTGAACAACTGTTGCCAACTTCGGAGCTGCCCTTGGGAATAGAGCTGGATCTCTTTGCATTGCGCCCGAACGACATCGAGTGAAAGGGATGATGTTTGATGAGATGATGGTTCAGCTTTTTCAGTAATTTTATCTTTCTCTGAATTCTGAATGTGCTGCTCATTTTGAGCGTCATCGGTGCTCATTTGATCTGGTGGTTCGATGATCAAAGCGGCGTTCACTTCTGTTAAAGCTTCGTCAATTTTGGAGTCGATGCTTTTAAGATCGTCAGCGTCCAAGCGCCGCCGTACAGCGCGCGCGGTGAGGCGGGCGAAGTCTTCGAGAGCATCCCAGTTGGTGGCGTCTGGGTGCGCGTGACGTCCGTAGGCCACGAGGGCTGCGAGGTCGCGGCGTTTGAGGCTGACTTGTCTGCGGAGGAGCTCGAGGGCCTCAGCGGCGCGCTCTGCCTCCCTCGCGGCTGTGGCGATCTCAGACGCTCTTGTGATCAGAGGGGAGAGGTCGAAGCCGAAGGGTTGATGGTCACCGCCCGCACGCTTGACGTATCTTTTACCATTCGGGCTGTCGCGGCGGAGCAGAAATCCGGCTTTGATCAGAGCCGCAACATGGCGGCGCATGGTGGAGCAGGGCATGCCGTGCAGACGCTCGCAGATGGCGGCGTTGGAGGGGAAGATAATCGGCGCCTTCCCGGCCGCTGATATCACGCGTGCGGGATAGAAGCTGAGCAGGGCTTGCAGGACGGTGAGCTGACGGTCTGTGACGTCGAACGTCATCCGCGCCTGGGTGAGATGCTGGACCACCTCGTATTTGTCTACACCTTCACATTGTGGGGCGTAGATTGCGTCATTGTGTCGTTCGATGAGGGTGCCATCTACGGGTCGCCCGAGAGGCGTTATTGGCATGTAGGTCATGAAATCTGTCACGCGGACAAAATTATTGGTCCCGCGAATCACATTGGACTTGCGAATTTATTGGCCGACAATTACCCTGAGTGTGCTAGAACAAAGGGTCTCGTAAGGCGTCAGCTTTGCGGGACTTTTTTTGTCTTGATCGTGCCTCCTGTTTTACTGCTCGTTTACGTTTCCTCCCCGCGCTGCTGCCAACGCTGGTGAAGCTCGGTTAGGACGGTCTGGGCTTCGGCTTCGAGCCAATCGGCAAAGCCGCCCTGCCCTACGTCCATGCGCAGCCCCCGCGCTGTACGCGCGACCTTGGAGCTGGTGCCATCGGGCAATGTGACCGTCGTTGTTTTTGCAGGGCCCTTGGCTTTGGCTTTCTTAGCCTTGGGCGCCGGTTTGGTTTGAACCTTCTCCAGCACAGCCTCAAAGGCCTGCACAGACGGATCAGGGATATCCTCAACGTTTGTCGCGCTGAAAACGTCAACAGAACTCATCGCGTGGGTGCGTTCGGCGATGTCGAGCAAATCGGGCCGCTCGACCAATGTGCCCTCTAGCGCGCGGGCGAGGGCGTCCCACCGTGGCCTGCCGACGCCATGCGCAGGACCGATGGCGCGGATCAGATCCGCGCCGATTGCCTCGACCACCGAGAGCGCCATCGAGACAGAGGATTTTGTCACCGTGAGCACTTCGGCGACGCGAATTTGGGTTCCAAATCCGCTCTCGATCAGCTCGTGGGCAAAGAGCGCCTTTTCGATGTAACTCAGATCGCGCCGGGCCATATTCTCGGACACCTGCGCCTCAACCGCCGCCGTGTCATCCATGTTGGCAATCAGGGCGCGAACGGTCGTGACTTTATCTGAGGTACGGATCGCCTCGAGCCTGCGGCGGCCATAGACGAGGAGATATTTTCCGGCCTCAGACGGGTGTCTACGCACCAGAATAGGCACTGTTTGGCCTGTGGCCTCGATAGACTCGCGCAGGTCTGCCACATCCGCGTGAGAGAGCCTGTCGGCCACGCGGGTGTCGATCACATCCTCTGGGTTCAGCTCCCACACTTTGTGTCCGTCGACGGCGTCACGCGCGGCGCGCAGGGGGCGGCTTGTGGCCATCATCGAGGATGGGGTAGGCGCGCCCGCCGCAGCCAGGTTGTCGAGCATGGAGAGACGCTTTTTCTTGTTGTCACTCATTGGACCGGCCCCATGTGGCTTGGATCAGTTGCGCGACCTCGGAGTTCAGCGCATTCAAGCTCTCCATCGCGCGATCATAGGTGGACCGGGTGAAGGCGCTGCGCTCGACCTCGTAGAGCGTTTGCTTGGTCAGGCCCGCGTCTGAGATGGCGGTGGATTTGAGCATGGGCGCGTTGAGCACCTTTTCCGCGTACATCGTGCGCAGGAAGGCGACGATCCGGTTTTGCGGCGCATCGGCCGGTTCATACCGGGTGAGCACATACCGCATCCAGTCATGCGACATGTCGGCGCCGCTGTCGGCAATGACGTCCATCAGGTCTGCGGTCATCCGCAGGAACTGGCTCATGGACATCACATCGAGCATCTCGGGGTGGATGGTGACAAGCACGCCGGTGGCCGCCGAGAGGGCGGACATGGTGAGGAAGCCCAGCTGCGGCGGGCAGTCGATGATCACCACATCGTATTTGTCATCCACCGCGGCGAGGGCCTCTTTGACCCGGAAGAAGAACAGGCCCGCGGCATTGTTGGCCAGCGCGCGGGGGGTGTCATGCTCGAACTCCATCAGCTCGAGGTTGCCGGGGATGAGGTCGAGGTTGGGGATGTAGGTGCGGCGGATCACCGATTGGATCGGGGCAGGGTCCTCATAGCGGATCGCATCATAGAGCGTGCCGCCCTGATCAAGATCAAACTCGGGTTGGACGCCGTGCAGCGCGGTGAAAGAGGCCTGTGGGTCAAGGTCAATGCCCAGAACACGGTAGCCCTGCAGCGCCAGATATTGCGCGAGGTGGGCGGAGGTCGTGGTTTTACCCGAGCCGCCCTTGAAGTTCATCACGCCGATGACCTGCATGTGATCGCCGTCGCGGCGGCCGGGCAGGTAGTCCCCGGGCTTGCGTGCGGTTTTCTCCAACAGGACGCGGAGTGCCTGGATGTTGTCCGCCGAGTAGAGGCGGCGGTTGCCCGCGGTCAGCTCTGGCTCGGGGCCTTTGCCATCGAGGTGGAGCTTGCGCAGGTAGCTGTCGTTGACGCCCAGCAGGCTTGCCGCCTCACCCGATGTGAACTTGCGCATCTCTTTGGAAGCGTCAGGCGGAAAGAGGCTGGCGCGCTGCGCATGCAATTGGGCCGCCAACACCTCGGAGTGTTGACGGATGACGTCATTGATGTCTTCAGTCTCGGACATACCGCGCTCGCCTATCATCGCCCCAAACGTGTTCACGGTATTTTCCGTGTAGGGGTCTTTTTCCGTGACTATTGACGGCTTGTGGGGATTCTTGCAAGCGAAATGTGGCAAAGGCCCAGAGGTGGGCGTTGAGGTGCGTGCGCTGTCCTGGAGTGGGATAGGTCTGGGGCCAGATCAGTTTGGGAATGGAAATTCTATCGGGGCTTTAGTGGGGAAAATTGGAAAGTGAATATCATTCCTGTTTTTAGTTTATTTGGAAATAATTTAAAGCATTGAGAAATATAGTGAATATTTGCCAATTTGAATATTGAGTGCGGTGTTATTTGGGCGAATAGGTGATTAGGCCGCGTAATGGCTCGTCTGGTTTGTAGTTTTTATGGCACAGTCTTTATTGGACCACCGGGAAACATTCGCCGTGACCCGCTTCCTTCTGGAATTTGGAGGGAGAACCTGTTCAAAAGTTAGTCAACCAGCGGCACGTTTAAGATGACCGCGGTGTCGAGACAGTATTGGGAGGCTCAGATGGCTTCAATTGCGCGACGCGGACAGGCGGCGGCTCGGATCATTTGGTTCGGGCTTTTGGTCATTGTAACGATGGCTTGGGCGACGATGGCGTCGGCGCAACTTGTGAACGGGGATTTCGAGGATAAAGCCCCGGGGCCGAACAGTCCCAATCCGTTCAACGGCCTGCCAACCGGCGATTGTGTCAACGGGACGGGTGCTGCCAATTACGCGCCCAATCCGTGGGGGACGCAGTCGACGCCGGACTACAGTGTGGAGAATTTTGTCTCGTTCAACACAAATGTGGATGCGCGGTCGACCCTTCCCAACTTTGACGCGTCGCCGAACGGTGGCTGTTTCATGGGCTTCCGGAGCTTTAATTCGACTGCCAACGAAGGCCTTTGGCAGAATGTGACGTTCGCTGATGTCAACGCTGAGTATGTGTTCCGCTATGAGTATACCGAGTACACCGAGCCAGGGTTCGCCCGTTGTACTCCACAGGTCGAGTTCCGGGTCAACGGCAATGACGATTCCAACGGTACGTCCATTTCGTTTGCGCCGAACGTGGGATCTGCGAATGGGCCGTCCGTAGAGGGCGAGTGGGTTTCCCTCATCACCAGCAGCTTCATTCCGGCGAACTTTGGTCTGACGCCGACGAGCAACTCGTTTGACATTTATTTGGGTGTCGTTGCCAACGGCTGTGCGCGGACTTGGGCCTTTGTGGATGGCATTGAGATTATTCTTGAGCCGCCGGTCGCCACTGATGATGCCTCGCTGAACAATCCGGTGCGGCTTGAGACGACGCTGGACATCGCAAACAACGATTCCGCGGATGCTGAGCAAGACCGCGTGTCTTTGATCCCGCCAGCCGGTGCGACGAACATCGTCACCGATGCTCGCGGGGACGTCATCTCTTTTGAAGTTCCGGGGCAGGGCGTCTGGTCGTATGATGATGCGAGCGGCGATGTGACATTCACCCGTGACCCGGCGCTGAATGGCAATCCCGATCCTATTCAGTACACGACCGAAGCGTTGAACGGCGCGGTTTCGGATCCTGCTGAGATTGAAATCACATTCATTGCAAATCCTTTCGTGACGGATGTTACGAATGCCGGTGCCTGTGTCGCGGCGGGTGGTGTCCTTTCGGGTGTGAACGTCTATTCGGACTTTGATAACGGCACGTTTGGTACGGGCAGCGGGCCACAGTCTTCACCCGCAACCAATCCGTATGGCACGGCGATCAACGGGACATATGCGCAGTATGTTGGCCGACCCACGAACAATGCATTTTCGACGCCGGGTTATGGCGAGTATGCCTTTGTCAGCAATATTGAGATTGCCCGGAACCGCTTTCAGCATGAAGGCGGGATTGAGGATCCAACCGATCCGAATGGTCGTTTCTTTCATACCGATCCAAACAACTCGATCCCACCGAGCTTTACCCAGACCTTTACGGGCTTGCTGCCCGGTGAATCCTACGAGATTGATTTCTGGGTGGCCGATGCCGAGATCAGTCTGACATCGCCCAAGAACCGTGTAGAGGTTTTTGTTGACGGCGCGTCGATCTATGACACCGGTTTTATCACCAATGTGACGACCAATCAGCTTGTCTGGTATCGCCATGCAACCGTTGCAACGGCGGACAGTTCCGGAACCATGACTGTTGAGTTGCGGACGACAGAGGCGGGCCAAAGTGGTCGCGACATTCACATCGACAATATCTCGATGCAGCTGTGTAATATCGTCATTGCGGATGATGATTCATCGACGGGTAATGTGCCCGGCACTGATGTTACGGTGAGCGTTGTTGGGAATGACACGTCGTCTGGCAGTCCGCTCGACCCGACCACGGTGTCGATGGTGGTGCCGTCAGGTGCGACGGGTGTGATTACGGATGCCAACGGCGATGTGATTGGCTTTACCGTACCGGGCGAGGGCAACTGGAGTGTGGATCCTGCCACTGGCGACATTACTTTTGCCCCTGATCTTGGGTTCGCGGGTGATCCTACCCCGATCGACTACACGGTTTCGAACACCAACGGGCAGGAGTCTAACCCTGCAACGGTGACGATCGAGTACACGATGGTTTCGCCAAGTGGGCTGCCACCGTTCCAGTGCGAAAGCGCCTTCTATGAGGTGATCTCGGGGCAACTTGCCCTGCTGAACATTTCGACCGGTGCATATGATCCGGTTGGACCGCAGCAAACCACTTACAACGGCACTGGCTATAATATCCTCGACAATTACGTCTATGCATTCCAGAGCAATAATCTGATCCGTGTCGGCTCTGACGGCAACATCGAGACGGTTGCAAATGTGGGTGACAGTTCATCCAACGCTGCGATGGACTTTAGTGGCAACATCTACTTTGACAGCACATCGACGACACTTGATGTCATCAATGTTGCAATGCCCGGGCCGCCCACATTGCTGACGTTTTCTGGTGGGACCGGCGGAGGCGCGCTTGACTTGGCGTACCTGCAGTCAGGCGGCAAAGAGTACATGATCGGCGCACGTAACGGTTCGCTTTTGATCTGGAACCTGACCGATCTCGTGGCGTCTTCTGTGCCGGTTCAGGGGTTGGCCGGTGGTGGCTATGGCGGCGCATGGTCCGCTGCAGACGGACGTGTGTATTTCAACAACAATAGCACTGGCACCGTCTACGCGATCTCTGATCCTTTGGGATCGCCTGTGGTTACAACGACTTTCCCTGCCGCTCGGTCCACTGCTCATGACGGTATGAGCTGTGATCTGGCGCCGTCGCCAATCCCATCGCCGCCGGTGGTTGACGATGATCTTGTATCTGGTGTGGCGCTTGGTGATCCGGCCACTGCAGATATTCTGGGCAATGACTTTGACCCTGATGGTGTCATTGATCCTACGTCTGTTTCCTTGGTTGCACCCGGGACCGCTACGAATGTGGTGACCGATGCGCAGGGCGATGTCATCGGGTTTGATGTGCCGGGTGAGGGGACGTGGTCCGTCGATCCGGTGACGGGTGCGACGACATTTACGCCGCTGCCCACGTTCTTTGATGATCCGACGCCTGTGGACTACACGGTGCGCGACGATGAAGGGCTGGAATCGGATGTCGCGACGATCACCATCGATTATGTTGATCCAACGCCCGAGCTGACGATTGTGAAGTCTGTGCTCAGTGTTGCGGACACCAACGGGAATGGTGTGACCGATCCCGGTGATACTGTGACCTTCGGCTTTACAGCTGAGAACACAGGTCAGACAGCGCTGGCGGGTGTGTCTGTCACGGATGCGGGGCTGAGCCCAATCACGGTGACGCCGGATGCAGGCTTTGACGGTGATCTTGCGATTGGCGAGGGGCCGGTGACGATTGCGCAGGCGACATATGTTTTGTCTGCTGCTGATCTGGCGGCGGGCGAGATTGAAAACTCTGCCGATGGTCAGGGCACACCCGTTGAGACCAATCCTGCGACGGGTGATCCAATTCCGGGCGCGCCCTATCTTGACGACAGCGGCACGGCGCTGCCGGATGTCACCGATGCCTCGGACGCGGGGACGGAACCTGATCTTGATGCCAATGGTAATCCGGTGCCTGTTACGGACCCAGGTGCGACAGATACGGATGGGACGCCGGGCAACGATGGCGATGAGCCGACGGTTCTGAACTTTGATCCGCTGACGCCTGAGCTGACGATTGTGAAGTCGATCACTGGATTTGTAGATGGCAACGGATCTGGCACGTTGGATGCGGGCGATACGGTGACGTTCAGCTTTACGGCTGAGAATACCGGTCAGACGGCCTTGGCCAATGTTGGTGTGACGGATGCGGGTCTGAGCCCGATCACGGTGACCCCGGATGCGGGCTTTGATGGTGATCTGGCGATTGGTGAGACGGCGACAGTGGCCACGGCGAGTTATGTCCTGAGCGCGGTCGATGTGGCCAATGGCGGTATTTCGAATTCTGCGACAGGGTCGGGCGATCCGGTGGCGACGAATGCGAGCGGGGACCCTGATCCGTCCACACCGTTGGTCGATGGTGCGGGCAGTCCTCTGCCAGCTGTCACCGATGTATCGGATGCTGGGACAGAGCCAACGGTCGACCCGACGACGGGTTTGCCTGCTACTGTAGCGACGCCTGAGACGTCAGAGACACCTGACCAGACCGGCGCGACGGACAGCGATCCGGGTAATGACCCGACGGCGCTTGTCCTGCCCGATCCGGGTGTGGCGGTTGTGAAGTCTGTGGCGGGCTATGCGGACACCAACGGCAACGGTATCGTCGATGCGGGTGACACGCTAAGCTACAGCTTTGCGGTGACCAACACTGGCAACACCACCCTCATCGATATTGCGGTGACTGATGCGCTGCCTGGTATCGTGATCAGCGGCAGCCCCATAGCTTCGCTGGCCATTGGGGCCACCGATAGCACGAGCGTGACGGCGACATATCAGCTGACGGCGGCTGATATTGCCGCTGGCGGCGTCGAGAACACGGCGACGGCGACGGGCACGGCTGTTGACAGCACTGGTGCGCCGTTTGGAGACCCGTTCAACCCGGGCAGCCCGCTGACGGCGACGGGCGGTTCTGATGCGGGAACGGACCCGGATGGCAACACGCTTGCCGGACCGAATGTGACGGAGACACCGGGCCTTGATGGCACAACGGATGGCGATCCTGCGAATGACCCGACGGTCTTTGTTGTGACGCCGGCGCCGAGCCTTGAGGTGGTGAAATCCATTGCTGCTGT
>JAHDDU010000050.1:0-1209 GCA_020629175.1 Flavimaricola sp.
TCATCGCCGGTGCCGCCTTCGATCGTGTCCGCACCCGCGTTGCCGGACAGAGTCTGGCTGACGGTTGAGGCGCTGGCGTCCAGCGTATCGCTTTGGTTAGAGCCTTCGACGCCTTCGATGCCGGTGAAGGTGGCAGTGGACGTGCCGTCAGTGGCCGTGCCAGCTTCGGCACCTGTGAAGGTAACTGTGGTACCGTTCGTCAGGCCCGTGAGGTCCATGACATCACTGTCAGTACCAGTTTCACCGCCGTCAATGACGTCCGTGCCAAAGCCATCGGTTTGGACAAAGGTATCCGCATCGGCGCCGCCAAACAAAGTGTCATCGCCCGTGCCGCCAGTGATCGTGTCGTTGCCAGCTTCGCCGTAGACTTCATCAGCACCATTTCCGGCAAGGATCGTATCACCGCCTGCACCAGCTTCGATGAGGTCGTCATCGCCGGTGTCGCCAGGCAGGATCGCGTCGCCGTTGTCGACGATGTCACCATCCGGATCACCAAGGTAGCTGCCGTCAATCAGGTCGCCGCCCGCGGTGCCGCTGACCGTACCGTCGGACCCGGCAGGGATGCCAATCGCGATGAGGTACTGTGGCTGCTCGGCGTCCACAGGAGGGATGCCGACGAGCGTGATGCTCTCACCGTTGGGGAACGTCAGAACCGCATTGCCTGAACCATCGTCCGTGACAGTCACGTCCTGAACGTCAACCGGATCGCCGCCTGCGTCTGTCAGCCCCGTTACATCAAGCGTATCGATGCCGGTGAACGTGCCGTCGCCGTTTGGCGTGGCAGGGTCAAAGTTTGCGATGACATCGTTGCCCGAGCCATCCTGCAGGACCACGACATCCGCGTCGCCGTCGGGGGCTCCGGCACCATTGTCGCCAAGATCAATAGTGTCATCACCCGCTCCGGCGTTGACCGTATCGGCACCCGCACCGAGGTCCACGTTGTCTGCTCCGCTGGAGCCGATCATGCTGTCGTCGTTGTCGGTCAGCACGAGGTTTTCGATCTCCGAGAAGGAGGCCGTGCTGGTGCCGTCGGTGACAGTGCCTTGCTCGGGATCAGTTGGGGAGATAGTGGATGTGTCAACCGTCACACCGGTGGTCAGCGCGCTCAGGTCAAGCGTGTCGCCATTGGTTTCACCCGTTTCACCGCCAGTGATCTGGTCGTTTCCAAACGTATCTTCGAGGACGAAGGTGTCGTCGCCCGCGCCGCCA
>JAHDDU010000050.1:1309-21172 GCA_020629175.1 Flavimaricola sp.
CTGGTCGTTTCCAAACGTATCTTCGAGGACGAAGGTGTCGTCGCCCGCGCCGCCAAACTGCGTATCATCTCCAGTTCCACCGGAGAGAGTATCGTTGTCCGCACCTGCGTAGAGCGTGTCATTGCCACTCCCACCCACCAAAGTGTCGGTGCCTTCATCCGCGATGAGTTCATCGTTTCCATCGCCACCAAACAGCGTATCGTTGCCCGCGTCACCGTCGAGGGTGTCGTCGCCCGAGCCGCCATAGAGCGTGTCGTTACCCGTGCCCGCAAACAAGGTGTCGTCGAGTACGCCGCCATCCAGCAAATCGTTGCCGTCACCACCAAAGAGCGTGTCAAAAGCGGTCCCGCCGTAGAGGGTATCGTCGCCCGCGCCGCCGTCGAGTGTGTCATTGCTCTGACCACCATCGAGGGTGTCATTGCCATCGCCACCGATCAGCGAGTCGTGATTTGCACCGCCGAACAATGCGTCATTTCCAGCGTCGCCCGACAAAGTGTCCCGGCCAGCTCCGCCAAAGATGACGTCGTCTTCCGTTCCGCCAAAGACTTCGTCTGCACCGTCGCCAGCTGTGATGGTGTCGTTACCGCCATAGCCGTAGATCAGGTCATCATTGCCCGTGTCACCGGGCAGAATGGCATCGTTGCCGTCTACAACATCGCCGTCCGGATCGCCGGTGTAGCCCGCGTCGATGATGTCCGCGCCTGCGGTGCCTTCAACCGTGCCGTCGGGCAGCGGAACGCCAATGGCGTTCAGGTAGAACGGATCATCCGCATCTGTTGGCGAAATACCGTTCAGCGTGATGCTCTCGCCGTTCGGGAATGTTAGAACAGCATTGCCCGCGCCATCGTCCGTCACTGTGACGTCGTTGGTGTTGACGGGATCGCCGCCTGCATCGTTCAGGTTCGTGACATCGAGGGTGTCGATACCTGTGAACGTGCCGTCGCCGTTTGGCGTAGGGGCGTCAAAGTTGTCGACGACGTCATCGCCAAATCCGTCCTGCAAGACGACAACGTCCGCATCGCCATCGGGCGTGCCAGCGCCTAGGTCAACGGTATCGTTGCCTGCGCCCATGTTGATCGTGTCGGCACCTGTGCCTGCCGTGACGCTATCATCGCCGGTCGAACCGGTGATGGTGTCGTTGCCTGCGCCAAGCGTCACAGTCTCAAAGTTGTCGAACGTGGCAACATTCGCGCCATCGGTCAGCGTGCCGCTTTCCGGATCCGCGCCGGACAGGTCGAGCGTAACGTTGCCTGTGAGGGCAGATGCGTCCAGAACATCGGTTTCCGTGTCGCCCGCGTCTTCGCCTGCATCAATGGTGTCGAGGCCAAAACCGTCGCTGAGCTGGACAGTATCGCTGCCTTCGCCGCCGACGATTGAGTCTGCACCCGCGCCGCCGTCAATGGTGTCATCCCCGATGCCGGCATCGACGTAATCGTCGCCGCTGCCGCCGGTCACGCTGTCCGCACCTGCGTAGGTGATGACATCCATACCGGATGTATCGGCCGAGATATCGACAACATCGTCGCCCGCATCGGTCTGGATCTCTTCGATCTCCGAGAAGGTGACGGTTGTACTGCCAGTGACAAGCGTACCGGCTTCGTCACCAGATGCTGTCACCGTGACTGGCGTTGCAGAGCTGGCGTTCAGAATGTCCTCGGTGCCGTTTTCGCCGGTCTCGCCGCCAACAACCGTGTTGGTGCCGGACGCGTCCGTGACATTAAAGGTGTCATCGCCCTCACCACCAAAGGCAGTATCGTTGCCCGTGCCAAGGAAGATCGTATCATCATCGGCACCACCAAAGAGCGTGTTGTCGCCAGAGCCTGCATAGATCTCATCATTGCCTGCTTCGCCATACACCTCGTCGTTGCCGAGGTTGCCAAAGATCGTGTCGTTGCCAGCGCCCGCTTCGATCAGGTCGTCATTGGCAGTGTCGCCGGGCAGGATCGCGTCATTGCTGTCCACGCGGTCGCCATCGGGATCACCCAGGTAAGACGTGTCGATGACATCATCGCCTGCGGTACCGCTGACCGTGCCGTCGGGCAGGGGGATGCCGATCGCATTCAGGTAGAAAGGGTTCACCGCATCAACAGGGGAAATCCCTTCGAGCGTGATGCTCTCACCATTGGGGAATGTCAGAACGGCGTTGCCGGCGACATCAGGCGTGACAACCACATCGTTAACATTCACCGGGTCGCCATTTGCGTCGTCCAGTGCGCTCACATCGAGCGTGTCGATGCCTGTGAACGTGCCGTCGCCGTTAGGTGTCGGCGCTTGGAAGCCTTCGACAACATCGGTGCCCGAGCCGTTGCCCAGGATCAGCGTGTCCGCGCCTGCTCCCAGAACGATGTTCTCAATTTCTGAGAATGTCGCTGTGCCGGTGCCATCAGTGACAGTTCCCGCCTCAGGGTCTGCAGAAGTGAGGTCAAATGTGAGATCGGTCGTCACGGCTGAGGTATCAAGCGTGTCGCCTGCAACCTCGCCAGTTTCGCCACCAACGATGGTGTCGTTGCCAAAACCGTTCTGCAGCGCAATCGTGTCGTCGCCTGCACCACCGTCGATCTGATCGGCGCCTTGTCCGCCAGTGATCGTGTCGTCGCCAGCATTGCCCGAGAGCGTTTGGTTTGCAGTCGATGCGCTGGCGTCCAGCGTATCGGCATTGGCGCTGCCTTCGATACCTTCGATATTGGTGAAGGTCGCCGTATCCGTACCGTTGGTCACGGTACCGGCTTCGTCGCCCGTGAACGTCACGTTGACGGGTGTCGTCACAGCAGTTGCATCAACGGTATCGGCGTCAGTGCCGGTTTCACCACCGTCGATCGTGTCGGCGTTGTAGCCATCCTCAATCACAAACCGATCCTGATCAGCGCCGCCAAAGAGGCTATCCGCGCCCTGACCGCTGGTGATCGTGTCGTCGCCTGCACCGCCTTCGACGGTGATGCCTGCGGTATCGGCACCCAGGTCAACCGTGTCGGCGTTGTCTGTGCCCACAACGCGCTCAATCTCGGTGAAGGAACCGTCTGATCCTGTCGTGCCGACCTGATAGTTGGCCGCCTCGTCACCGGTGAAGGTAACGTTGACGCCGTCCGTCGTCGCGACACTATCGTATGTCACAGTGTCGACATCTGTGTTGCCAGTGTCTTCGCCACCCGTGATCGTGTCGGTGCCGTCCGCTTCGGCAATGTTAAAGACATCGCTGTCGCCGCCGCCAAAGAGCGTGTCATCGCCTGCGCCGCCGGTGATCGTGTCCGCACCCGTTGGCGTTTGCAGACCGTCATAGCCTGCGAGGCTTGTTGCTGTTCCGCCAGTGTCAGGGCCCGAGATCGTGGCGGTCATGGCGTTGCCACCATTGTTCTCGAAGTAAATGATTTCGATCACGTGCTCGCCTGCGGTGAGGGTCACCGGATCACCCGTCACCGTAACAAGACCGTGCACGCCGTCGTTGTTCACAACCTCAACGCCATCGATGAAGATCTTGGATCCATCATCCGACGTGGTCGAGAACGTGTAGTCACCTGCCGTGTCGATCACCAGTGTTGAGGTGAACTTGAGCGCGTAGTCGTCCTGCGTGTCGTAATCTGCGGGCGTGATGCTGTCGCTGTATCCGACCTCGGTTGGAATACCGATGAAGTCCGAACCGCCACCGACAAAGCCAGCCTGGCCGAGGTTCTGTGGATTACCTGTCGGATCAAGGTCGTAGTACTCGTAGTACCAATCGCCGCCTGGCGTGTCGCCATAAACGGTGTCGTTGCCCGCTCCGGCGTCAATTGTGTCTGCGCCGTCACCGCCATAGATGTCGTCCGCGCCAGCACCTGCCGTGATGCTGTCATCACCGCCATTGGCAACTATGATATCGTCGTTGGTTGCTTCACCAGCGATCAGGGCGTCATTGTTGTCGACAAGGTCGCCTTCAGGATCACCTGTGTACGTTGCATCGATGATGTCTGCGCCACCCGTGCCTGTGACCACGCCATCAGGCTGTGGGGCCAACGGCACGCCAATGGCGTTGAGGTAGAACGGGTCGTCTGCATCAGCAGGCGAGATGCCGTTCAAGGTCAGGCTTTCGCCATTCGGGAACGTCAGAACAGCGTTGCCCGAGCCGTCATCCGTGACAGTCACATCATCGGTGTTGACCGGATCACCACCGGCATCGTTCAGATTGGTGACGTCAAGAACATCAATGCCTGTGAACGTGCCATCCCCGTTGTTTGTTGGGGCGGTAAAGCCGCTCACCGTGTTGTTGCCAACACCGTCGCCCAAAACGATCGTATCGTTGCCAGAGCCCAGAATGATGTTTTCAATGTCGCTGTATTGCGTGGTGCCGGAAGCACCCGTGACAAGTCCAGCTTCATTGTTGCCAAACGTCAGATCGACAATTGTGTCCTCGGTCACGCCAGACATATCGAGCGTGTCGTTGTCGTTGCCTGTGCCGCCACCGGCAATCAGATCGTTGTCGATGGTGCCTTGCAGGACAATGGTGTCAGCATCGGCGCCGCCTGCGATGTTGTCATCGCCCGCGCCACCAAAGAGGGTGTCATTGCCCGCACCGCCGTACAGCGTGTCGTTGCCATCGCCACCGGCCAGAGTGTCATTGCCTGCACCGCCGGAGATCTCGTCAGCGCCTGCGCCGCCATCGATGGAATCGTTGTCCGCGCCGCCGTCGAGAACGTCATTGCCGGAACCGCCGGTGATGCTGTCATCACCTCCGCCGCCCAAGACGGTCTGGTCGCTCGATGAGGCAGTTGCATCGATGGTATCGGCAAGGTTGGAGCCTTCGACGCGCTCGATGTTTGTGAATGTAGCTGTGTCGCCGCCGTTAACGGCAGTGCCTGCCTCAGGTCCGCCAAAGGTGACGTCGACACCGCTGGTCAGTCCTGTGAAGTCGAGCGTGTCATTGTCCGTGCCACCTTCGCCACCGTCGATCGTATCCGTGCCGAAACCATCTTCAAAGACGATACGATCCTGATCATCGCCACCTTGAATGGTGTCGTTGCCAGCGCCTGCGTGGATCGTGTCATCGCCCGCGCCGCCGTCGAGGAGGTCGTCGCCAGAGATATCGTTCAACGTGTCGTTGCCCGAGCCGCCGTAGAGCGTGTCATTGTCCGCCCCACCATCGAGCTGGTCGTTGCCCCAATCGCCGGACAAGGTATCGTCGCCGATACCGCCGTTGAGGCTATCTGCGCCAGCGCTGTCGTAGCTTTGTGTGCTTCCGTCGGCCGGTGCTTCGATCACGTCGAGAATATCGCCCGTTTCGGGATCAAGCAGGACCCAGTTTGTTTGTGTCGTAGACGGGACTGTGACCGAGCTGCCTGCCGCAATAGTGCCCGCGCTGACAAGGTTGCCCATGTCATCAATCTGGGCCAACTCGAGCGTGTAGGGGGATTGGTTGGCAAAGGTCACTGACGTGGCTGTGCCACTGGTACCAGATGCGAAATCAACAGGATTTACGGCAAGCTGGTCACCATACAACTCATCGCTACCTGCATTGCCAAGGAGCGTGTCATCGCCCTCTTCGCCATAGAGCGTATCGTCATCTGTGGATTGGACGTCGAAGTGAATGTCCGTAACCCAAAGAGCCTGGCCGCCGGTGTTTCCATTCTCATAAATGATTTCAAAGGAAGAAACCGGACCGGCGATATTTACCAGAACCGAACCGCCGGCATCTGTGGCGGAATCGCTATTCGCGCCAGCCGTGACAGTCTGGCCAGACACTGTATCATCACCGGCCGGAGTCAATGTGACTGGGATTGCATTACCGTTTGCGTCGTAGGCGATGACGGTAACAATGTCTTGCCAGCTCGACGTATCAACGTCGTTGATACGGAACTCAACGTTAGTAAGGGGATTATCGGATGTGAATGTAGCGGTCGCGGTGTCTGGACCACCATTTCCGTTCAGTTGCAGGGCAGAAGTCGTTGAAAATGGTTCGCCGGCTTCGGCGTACTGAGCAGACGTAACTGATTGAGCGCCCGTCAGTGCACCATCATTAACAACCGAAAACGTGATGTTTGCGGAACCGGTGTTCTGCGTGAAACCGCCCGAGACATCGCCGGAACCTGCCTCTGACCAGTTGAAACTCTCGGCTTGCGTCGAAGTCGCAGCATCACCGCCGGTGATGACGTCGTTGTCATCCCCGCCAAACACGGTGTCGTTGCCAAGGCCAGACAGAATCGTATCGTTGCCCTCAAAACCGCGCACGATATCATCGTGGCTGCCGATCTGGTTGTCGGTGCTGTCGATCAGGTCGCCCTGGGGATCTGTTGTATAGCTGCCGTCAATCGTGTCATTGCCGCTGGTGCCTTCAACGATGAAGTTGCGTGGATCTGCATCACGGAAATCGTAGTCCGCGGTCATCGGCGTTGTGCCCGCGCCGCTGGCTGATGCGTCACCGTCGCTGTCGGCCAGCGTGAAGTTTCCAGCATCGGTGACGTCGTTGTCGTTCACGTCCCAGCCGTTGACGTCATCGACAACATCCTTGATGCCGTCGCCGTCAAAGTCGCCAGAGGCATCCATCGTGACCTGATCAACACCGTGACCAGCCTCGGTAATGTCGGCGATGCCGTCATTGTCGCTGTCTGTGTCGATGAAGTCTGCTATGCCGTCGCCGTCTGTATCGACAGGCGTCAGACCGGCGCCTTCGTAGGCGTCATCCAAGCCATCGCCGTCGCTATCAACGCCTGTTGGTGCGATGTATCCAGCAGTTGTCTGCGCTTCGACGTTGTCGGTGATACCGTCGCCGTCGCTGTCGAGATCGAGGTGATCGGCAATGCCGTCACCATCGGTATCCCGCTCGCCGCCCGAAACGGTGAACGTTTCGGTGACCGTATTGCCGAAGTTGGGACTTGCGCCGGAATCCACAACCACCACGCCGTCCAGCGCGATTGTATAGCTTGCTGTGTTGCCGCCGGCCAGGCCGTCCCCAAAGTCATCAAATACAGTGAACGTGTAGTCACCGAGACCAGCGACCGACACGTTCGTGACTTCGACCGTGTCATTTGTTGTTGTGTCGCTGGCGATCAGGTTGCCTGACGGGTCGCGCAATTCCCAACGTGTGTTGTCCACATCGGCATATTGGTCGCCATCGAAGGTGATGGTGATGGTTGATGGTGTGACGCCGGTATAGCCTTCATCGACATTCAGAATGCCGTCTCCATCAGCGTCGATGTCGGCGCTATCGACGATACCATCGCCGTCCATGTCGCTAGTGGTCGGAATCGTAAAGCTGAGATCGCTGATACCTGTGCCACCGGTCGCGGGCGCGTTCGGCCCGTTGTCGAGGATCAGCTCGAGCTCGGAAATCTGGCCAGGCAGGCTTAGTGTCACGTCATTGGCTGTTGCGCCGGCGGCTTCAATGGTGACCGAGCCATCTCCGTTGGTGATGACGTTCTCATCCACAAGACCAGACAATCCGGCGATGACATCGGCTGGATCAAGGAGACTTCCATTGGCGTCGTAGGCGTAGATGGTCCACTGATCATCGTTGGACGTGCCAGAGTCGTTTACATGGTTGAAATCGAAGGTCAGGTTTTCAACAGGCTCAGAAAACTGGTAGTTGGCTGTGATGGGATCAGTCACGCCAAAGGCACCGAACTCAGAAACGTTGTTGCCGTTCTGGCTCGCGTCCCAAGCAGCTGCGGTGAACGTACCGATGACGGTCGTGCTCTGTCCGCCTTCTGTGATCGTGGTGGTTCCGCTTTCGGCCTGACCGGATGGGCTGGTGAGCCAGATCGCATTGTCTAGGATAGCCATTACAGAGCCCTCCCAGCATTAAGGGACGACGCTGCTTGAGCAGATTTTGCAGCCAAGCGCAAATCACGCGCTTTGTTTTTCAATACGAGAACCATTTTAGTACAACCTTCCATCGCCGGCGGAGTGGAGCCGGGTTTTCCCAACGGAAGGTTTAGTTTTGAAGTATGGCGAGACTTGGGATTATCGCTGCTCAATTTGGGGCTTTGAGGACGATTTATGACACATTTGAAGAATCGCATGTGTCAGGGGAAATGTGGGCTTTGGCTCCCCCTCTGATTGCGTTTTGGGGAGTGCTTTGCTAGGGCCGCAACATGACAGAAAAATCCCATCCCAATGGCGGCGCATGGCGTAATTTCTACGGCCGCGTTCATGGAAAAACGATGAACCGGGCGCAGATTGAGCGGCTTGAGAATAATCTGGCCGATTTGTCGCCGGGTCCCATCACGCACAAGGAAAACCCTGATCGCAAAATGCTCAATCTTGAGGCGCGTTTTGACGGACGGCCAGTTTGGCTCGAGGTGGGCTTTGGTGGTGGAGAACACCTTATTCATATGGCCAAAACCTATCCTGATGTCGCGATCATCGGCGCGGAGCCTTTTGTAAATGGCGTGGCCATGTTGCTTGGAAAAATCGAAGCGGAAGGTGTTGAAAACATCGCCGTCCACCCCGGCGACGCACGCGATCTGATGGATGTTTTGCCCGATGGATCAATCCAAAAAGCTTTCTTGAACTACCCTGATCCATGGCCCAAGGCGCGCCACCACCGACGCCGCTTTGTGACCCAGGAACACCTCGTTCCGCTCGCCCGTGTTATGGCGCGAGGCGCGGAATTCCGGGTCTCGACGGACATCGAAGATTACGTCCGACAAACACTCGAAGAGGTCCCGTTGGCGGGCTTTGAGTTGATCTCTGGTCCTGATCGTCAACCATGGGGTGATTGGATCTCGACCCGCTACGAAAAGAAGGCGCTGCGTGAAGGGCGCGTGCCGCATTATTTGACCTACCGTGCGCCGTAGGTCCCGCTGGCGATGGACCATGCGCCCGGCCTGATCTAGAAGACCCCGACCAAAGCAAAAAGAGAACGCACTATGTCCGGCCATGGCACACCGATCCCGATGACCTCGCGCAAGGCCGCGTCTTTGAAAGGGACAGCGGACGTGCCGGGGGACAAGTCGATTTCCCACCGCTCGCTTATCCTCGGCGCTTTGGCCGTGGGCGAGACACGGATTAGCGGTCTGTTGGAAGGGGAGGATGTCCTCGACACGGCCAAGGCAATGCGCGCGTTCGGGGCAGAGATTACTGATCACGGCGATGGCGAATGGTCGGTGCATGGTGTCGGCGTTGGCGGTTTTGCAGAACCTGATCAAGTGATTGATTGCGGCAACTCCGGGACCGGGGTGCGGCTCATCATGGGGGCAATGGCGACCTCGCCAATCACCGCCACGTTCACCGGCGATGCCTCGCTCAACGGCCGCCCGATGGGCCGTGTGACTGATCCGCTGGCGCTTTTTGGTGCGCAGTCGTTCGGCCGCTCGGAGGGGCGCTTGCCGATGACGATCGTGGGGGCTGTTGACCCGATCCCCGTGCGCTACGTCGTGCCAGTGCCGTCGGCACAGGTGAAATCTGCCGTGTTGTTCGCGGGGCTGAACGCGCCGGGCGAAACCGTAGTGATCGAGAAAGAGGCGACCCGCGATCATACAGAACGCATGTTCGCCGGGTTTGGTGCAGATATCTCCGTGGAAGAGACGGATGAGGGCCGCGTCATCACACTTCAAGGGCAGCCAGAGCTTGCTCCACAGCAGATCGTCGTGCCGCGCGATCCATCCTCTGCGGCCTTTCCGGTTTGCGCAGCCTTGCTTGTCGAAGGGTCCGACGTCCTTGTCCCGAACATCGGCCTCAACCCAACGCGCGCCGGGCTCTTCACCACTTTGCGCGAGATGGGCGCAGATTTGAGCTATGAAAACATGCGCGAAGAGGGCGGCGAGCCGGTCGCTGACCTTCGGGCAAAGTTCTCCCCCAACCTCAAGGGGATCGAGGTGCCGCCCGCCCGCGCGGCCTCGATGATTGACGAATACCCGGTGCTGTCGGTCGTTGCCTCCTTCGCCGAGGGCGACACTGTGATGCGCGGCGTCAAAGAGCTTCGCGTCAAGGAGAGTGACCGCATTGACGCGATGGCCCAGGGTTTGCGGGCGGCTGGCGTCGCCGTGGAAGAGGGCGAGGATTGGTGGATCGTGAGCGGGCTTGGGCACGGCAACGTACCGGGCGGTGTGACAGTTGAAAGCCGCCTTGACCACCGGATTGCGATGTCATTCCTTGTCATGGGCATGGCGACAGAGCGCCCGATGACAGTGGATGACGCGGGCCCTGTGGCCACGTCATTCCCGATTTTCGAGCCTCTCATGGCCCAGCTCGGCGCACAGATTGTTCGGGGCAATCGTTAGCGTCCGCTCAGAAGAATGGATCAGTTCATTTTCTAGAAATGGCTCGGGCCTGAGTAATTGTGCCGCCAAAACACAGCAGACCAAACGGGGGCAGGTTTTCGCGCGAGATCGGGCTTCCGATTGCGGTATGCGGTGGATGAGGGAGTGTGACGCGCATTGCGCCTTTGGACATGGCTGGTGGGTCGGAGCTTGGCGGGGTAATGTGCAGAAAACGCGAGGCGGTTCATGGAATTTACAGTAGCAATTGATGGCCCAGCGGCAGCCGGCAAAGGGACAATCTCCAAGGCCGTCGCCGCGCATTTCGGTTTCGCGCATCTTGATACCGGATTGCTGTACCGGGCAGTGGGTGCGAAGGTGCTGGACGGCGTGGAACCCATTGAAGCCGCAAGGAATTTGACGCCGAGTGATTTGGAGAGTGAGGCGCTGCGCACAAGCGATATCGCGCAAGCGGCGAGCAAGGTCGCAGTGATCTCAGAGGTCCGCGCCGCGCTTGTGGCCTTTCAACGAACTTTCGCCCAGCAGGACACCGGCGCCGTTCTGGATGGGCGTGATATTGGCACTGTGATCTGCCCTGATGCCGCGGTGAAACTATACGTGACAGCAAGCCCCGAATGCCGGGCAGAACGGCGGTATCTGGAGCTTTCGGCCAAGGGTCATGACGTGACACGTGACGGTGTGCTCGCGGACGTGAAAGCGCGCGACGCCCGTGACAGCGGCCGGGCGGAGGCCCCGATGAGGCCTGCGGAGGATGCTATTCTGATCGATACGAGTGATATGACGATCGAAGAAGCGGTGGCCCGCGCGATCGAGGCGATCGAAGCCGTGCGGGCATAAAATCCGCGGGTTTTAGGGCATGCACATCTGATGCACATCCCATACACAATCGATGCATATCGGCAGCGTATTTCAAAGGCTCACCAAAGGGTGGTTTGGTGTGATCTGCATGTTCGGTCTAGGCTTGCTCCGATCATGAGGGAGATTGCCGATGTTACGAACCCTGGCCCTGTGCCTCTGCCTGGCGGCTCCAGCCGTAGCACAAGAAGCGGACGAGCGTATGACGCCCGCGCGGCTCATTGAGATTGTCATGGCGCTGGACCCGGAGGCGCGACCGGCGGGACCGGGGCTTGAGCTGACCATCGCGGATGTCCCTGTCCTTATTGTTATGGACCCCAATGCAAACCGAATGCGGGCGATGGTGCCCATCCGGTCTGCTGATGGGCTGACGGAGGAAGATCTGTCGCGGATGATGCAGGCGAACTTCGATGCCGCCCTTGATGCGCGCTACGCCATCGCACAGGGCAGGTTGTGGGGTGTCTTTATCCATCCACTTGCCGAATTGCGGCGCGATCAGTTTATCTCTGGCCTCGCTCAGACTGTGACCGTCGCGCAGACCTATGGAACCACATACACAGGTGGGGCCATGGTGTTTGGCGGTGGTGACAGCAATCAGTTGCATCAGGACCTGATCGAACGCCTGCAGGACCGCGGGCAAGACCTTTAGCGCCGGAGCAGAATTTTCGCGAAAATTCTCGGGCGACGCAGCGCTCGGATGAAACCATTTGGCTGTTGGCGGCGTATCTCTTGTAAGTGATCAGCTTGGGAGATGCGAATGCGACGTGTAATCGGTGTGATTATGGCTGCCACTCTGTCAATGATCGTGGGCACCTCAACTGCCGTCGCAGCCCCGGAGGACGTCTTTGACAGTATCGATGGCGGCTCCATCCGCCTGGACGATTTTGCTGGGCACCCGGTGTTGGTGGTCAATACGGCGTCTATGTGCGCGTTCACCCCTCAATACGATGCCCTGCAGGGGTTGTACGACACGTACCGCGATCAGGGTCTCGTCGTGCTGGCGATCCCGTCGGACGACTTCGCGCAAGAGCTGGAGACGGATGAAGAGGTGAAAGCTTTTTGCGGCATGGTCTTTGGCCTCGACATTCCAATGACGACCATCACAACGATTACTGGGCAGGACGCACACCCCTTCTTTGTGCGGTTGCGCGAAGACGAGGGTTTTGTGCCTGCGTGGAATTTCAACAAGGTCTTGCTGGATCGGTCGGGCGCGGTTGTCGAGACCTATGGCTCGATGGTCACGCCGACGTCTCGCGTTATTGTGCGTGATATTGAGGCGATCCTCGCCGCACCGGGTTAAAGGTGGGTTCGGGCGGAGACACGCTCAGGGGCCTCAAGATGTGGAATGGCGTTAAAGGACATCAGATAGGTGCCCTCCGGCCGGATGCGAAAGCGGTGCAGTGACGAATTGAAGATTGGCAGCACCACATGCGCCATCTGCTCGGGCCCGAGACCAAGCGCACGGCGCATGACCATCGCGATGACCCCACCGGACGTGACGCAGAGCACGCGTTTGCCCGGTTTGGCGGCCTCCTTCAGCGCATCGTGGATGCGGCTTTCAAACGTCGCAAAAGGCTCAGAGCCGTTGATCTGTGCATCGTGCCACGCGCGGATTGTGCCGGGAATATGGGTGGCGAAATCATCCTCGCTTTGCGGCTGTGGGACGCCGTGGTGCACCTCGCGGTCACGGGCGAGCGAGAAATAGTCCATCTCGTTGAGCCGCGGATCGAAGAGTGCGGGCGTAAATCCCATGCCTTCGGCCGTCTCTCGGTGGCGTCGCATGCCGCCTGCGATGACGAGGTCAAACCCCGCCTCGTGCCCGCGCAGCCATTCGCCAAGGTAGGCGGCCTGTCGGTGCCCGAGTGGAGACAAGCGATCGTAGTCTTCTTCGGTGGTGGCGCCGCTGTTGGCTTGGCCATGTCTGACAAGATAGAGTTCACCCATACGCCCTGATGACATGAGACTGAGGAGGGGGAAAGTGGAAACACCGGTCGATCTGGAGGCATGGGGACGCAAGGCGCAGTTTGAGCTGTACCGGACCTATGATCGCCCGCATTATGCGGTGACCTCTCGTCTGGATGTGACAAAGGTCATGCGGCGTAAAGCGGCGGATTTCTCAGTTTACCGGGCGTGTCTTTACGCGATTGGGGCTGGGCTGCACGCTGTGCCCGAGCTTTGCATGCGACTACGGGGGGACGGTGTTGTCCGCCACGATGGGATTGAATTGTCTATGACAGTGCCGACTGAGGCCGGCGGGTTTGCCTATGGCTACGTGCCTTTCGTAGCAGACTTTGCGCAGTTTGACGCGCAGGCCACGGCGCTGATTGCGCAAGCGGCGCGCGAAGGGACCGCGCCGGTCGCCGGTGAGCGGGATGATCTCGCGTTTTTGTCTTGTATGCCATGGCTCGACTACACGTCGATCAACAACGTGATGTCGGGCTCGAAAGACTGCATTCCGCGTGTGTCCTGGGGCAAGATTGTTCCCAAAGATGGCGGCTGGGATATGGCGATGACGCTGGAAGTGCACCACGCGCTTGTCGATGGGCAGCATGTAGGGGCGTATTTTACGGCGGTGCAGGATGCGCTTGATCACTAGGGTGAGGTTTTCCCCAACGGACCTGTGGAAAACCCTGTGGATATGGTCTACACTTGCTACAACATGAGGTGGAAAACACCCTAGGCGAGGGCAGAATGAAAACAGGCGTTTCCAAATACTTGGGCCGGATGGCGGCTTTTGGAATGGCGTTGCTTTTGGGGCAGGGCGCTGTTGCGCAGTCGTTTGACTACACGGTGAGCCAGACGTTCGCTCTTGAGCGAGGGCCAGCCACATCCTTCAGTTCTGATGCGGGACAGGACCAAACCAAACTTGAATGGACACCGATCTCGATCACAGAGCTGACAGGAGAGCGGGACCTGCAGAACGGTGGTGTGTTGTCCTTTGGAGCCGACTTCACAGGCGTGCTGCATCCCTTCACCGTGACCAGGACTGAACATAAGACCGGTTTGGACATTGGGTATACGCAAGCCTTTGGGGAAGATAATCGCTGGCGCATCAGACTGGCGGGTGAAGCGGATTTCGCGAGTAACATTCGGCGCTGGGCGTTCCAGCGGCAGCGTATTGGCGCGCGATTGCAGTACCGGCACAATCCGATGCACACGACTGTGGCGGGGATCCGTCTGGGGCAGCGGGATCAAAATGAGTTCACCTTTCCTGGCTACGATCAGGACGAATTTCTGGCTGAGTTGACCCACGTGTGGCGCCCCTATCAGGATCGGAGAACGGTGCGTGGGACGCTCTACGGCGAAGCGCGGCGGGCAGAGAGCGATCAGTACAGTTACGATGAGTTGGGCCTGCGGCTGTCAGGACGCTATCCTGTGAGCGATGAAACCGAGGTGACAGCCCGGTTCTCGATCTATCAGCGGGAGTTCGACGGCCCGTTTGCCTTTAACAACTCGACTTTCCGGGAAGATTTGCGCGTCCGGACGACGGTGGAGGTCGATCATGAATTCTCGGGCGATGTGACGGGGCAAGCGTTCATTGGCTGGGACCACACCGACTCAAACATCGACGTGCGGTCCGCTTCTGGCGCTGTTTTCGGCGTGCAGATCACCTTTTCGACCGATTAAAGCGCGTCGCGACATACCTGAGACATCTCGCATCGCAGATGTTCTGGGAAAGCGACTGCTTGGCAGGGTATTTGCGGTTCAGGTTTTCAGATGAAGGTCTAACGGCGGTCTGTTGCCGCACGGCAGCGAAGCCCTTGCCACGTAGGGATCAATCGCCTATACGCGCGGCTGTCGAAGTGTCGAGACAGGCGCGGACGTGAGATGTGAGCGGGGTCGGTATTGCCGGCCCTGTTGTTTTACGTCCCTGCGGAGGCTGCGACCAACCGAAACCTAAAGACCGGCGGAGACAACCGCGCGGCCCGTATAAATGCTAGATTAGGAACCGATAAACTTGGCTCAGAACGCAACCATGGAGGATTTCGAAGCCCTCCTGAACGAAAGCTTCGAAATGGACACACCGACCGAAGGGTCCGTTGTCAAAGGCAAAGTCATCAGCATTGAAGCTGGTCAAGCCATCATCGACGTCGGCTACAAGATGGAAGGCCGCATCGATCTTAAAGAATTCGCAAACCCCGGTGAAGATGCTGAAATCGCTGTTGGCGACGAAGTAGAAGTGTTCCTCCGTCAGGTAGAGAACGCCCGTGGTGAGGCTGTGATCAGCCGTGAGATGGCCCGCCGCGAAGAGGCATGGGACCGTCTGGAGAAAGCCTACGCTGACGAAGAGCGTGTCGACGGCGCCATCTTTGGCCGCGTCAAAGGCGGCTTTACCGTTGATCTGGGCGGCGCTGTTGCGTTCTTGCCCGGCTCTCAGGTTGACGTTCGCCCCGTGCGCGACGCTGGACCTTTGATGGGCCTCAAGCAGCCGTTCCAAATCCTCAAGATGGACCGTCGCCGTGGCAACATCGTTGTCTCGCGCCGCGCGATCCTCGAAGAGAGCCGTGCCGAACAGCGTGCCGAAGTTATCGGCAACTTGACCGAAGGCCAGACAGTTGACGGCG
The DNA here is from genome assembly GCA_020629175.1 of Flavimaricola sp. Taxonomy (GTDB): domain Bacteria; phylum Pseudomonadota; class Alphaproteobacteria; order Rhodobacterales; family Rhodobacteraceae; genus JALZWD01. The sequence goes on from JAHDDU010000050.1 coordinate 16,914, forward strand.
TTGTCAAGAACATCACCGAATACGGTGCGTTCGTTGACCTCGGCGGTGTTGACGGCCTGCTGCACGTCACTGACATGGCATGGCGCCGCGTGAACCACCCATCCGAGATCCTCTCCATCGGTGAGACGATCAAGGTGCAGGTGATCAAGATCAACAAAGAGACACACCGCATCAGCCTCGGCATGAAGCAGCTGCAGGACGACCCTTGGGATATCGTCGAAGCCCGCTTCCCGCTGGAGTCTGTGCATACGGGTCGCGTCACCAACATCACCGACTACGGTGCGTTTGTTGAGCTCGAGCCCGGTGTAGAAGGTCTGGTCCACGTCTCTGAGATGTCCTGGACCAAGAAGAACGTGCACCCTGGCAAGATCGTCTCGACCTCTCAGGAAGTCGAAGTCATGGTCCTCGAGATTGACTCCGCCAAGCGCCGCGTTTCTCTCGGCCTCAAGCAGACAATGCGCAACCCATGGGAAGTGTTCGCAGAAACGCATCCTGAGGGCACAGAGGTCGAAGGTGAAGTCAAGAACATCACCGAATTCGGTCTGTTTGTTGGCCTCGAAGGCGACATCGACGGCATGGTCCACCTGTCTGACCTGACTTGGGAAGGCCGTGGCGAGGACGTCATCGGTGATTTCCGCAAAGGTGACGTTGTCAAAGCCAAGGTTGCCGAAGTTGATGTTGAGAAAGAGCGCATCAGCCTCTCGATCAAAGCGATGGACGGCGATCCGTTTGCCGAAGCCATCGGCGGCGTCAAGCGCGGCTCGATCATCACCGTCGAAGTGACCAAGATCGAAGATGGCGGTATCGAAGTGTCCTACGAGGGCATGACATCCTTCATCCGCCGCAGCGACCTGTCGCGTGACCGTGCCGAACAGCGCCCTGAGCGTTTTGGTGTGGGCGACAAGATCGACGTTCGCGTGACCAATGTGGACAGCAAGACCCGCAAGCTGGGTCTGTCGATCAAGGCCCGCGAGATCGCAGAAGAGAAAGAGGCTGTCGAACAGTTTGGCTCCTCTGACTCCGGTGCCTCCTTGGGTGATATCCTGGGTGCAGCGCTGAAGGGCGACGACGACTAAGGTTTACAATACCTAAAGAATTGGCCCCGCCAGAGCGATCTGGCGGGGTTTTTCTTTGTAAAGCAATGTCGCGAATCAAACTGTGCGGATTTGCCATTGCTGCGGTTGCACATGCTGTTGGTGAGGCAGCCCCCTGAAATTTCCCCGCTCTGGCGCCAAAAAACGACCAAATTCAGCACCTTCCAATGTCGACCTGCTATTTCTAGATCGCGAAGTTGTGCCTATACTGATGGGATAAGCAGAGAGACATCTGCAGCATGCATATATTGTCCCGGGGGGGAGTGACTGAATGATCCGGTCTGAATTGATTCAAAAAATTGCCGATGAGAATCCGCATCTTTATCAGCGTGATGTGGAGCGGATCGTGAGCACGATCTTTGACAGCATCACCGGCGCCATGGCCGATGGCAATCGTGTTGAGCTGCGCGGATTTGGCGCGTTTTCCGTCAAGAAGCGTGATCCACGTATTGGGCGGAACCCGCGCACAGGCGAGAGCGTTCAAGTAGAAGAGAAACATGTCCCGTTCTTCAAGACCGGCAAGCTGTTGCGTGACCGGTTGAACGGCAACTAAGAGAGCACCATGAAACTGATCAAATATGCCTTTTGGGCCATCGTCGCCATTTGTTTGATGGTTGTTGGCCTTGCCAACAAGGACATCGTCACTTTGAACACTTTGCCTGAAGGGTTGCAGGGGCTGCCATTTGCCGGTCTCTTCTCCTATTCCATGCAGGTGCCTCTGTTTGTCGTCATCCTGTTGGCTGTGGGGCTGGGGCTTTTGATCGGATTTGCTTGGGAATGGATCCGCGAGCACAAGCATCGCTCGGCCGTGACCCGCAAGGAGCGCGAAGTACAGCAACTTAAGCGCGAAGTCGGTCAGATGCGCGCTGAGAAAAACGAAGGCCGTGACGACGTTCTGGCGCTGCTCGATAACGCCGGCTCTCGCGCCTGATATGACGCAAGACATACGGGTCAAAATCTGTGGCCTGCGCGATGAGGCGGCGATCGCGACGGCGGCGTCCGCAGGCGCCGCCTACGTTGGCTTTACCTTTTTCGAAAAGTCACCGCGGAGTGTCACCTTGGATCAGGCAGCGGCATTGGCATTGACCGTGCCCGTTGGCGTTGCCAAGGTCGCGCTCGTCGTCAATCCAGATGATGAGACGCTGGATGCCATCACTTCGCGAACGACAATAGACATGATCCAGCTGCATGGGGCTGAAACCCCTGAGCGGGTGGCCGAGGTCAAATCACGCTACGGCTTGCCCGTGATGAAAGCGGTGGGTGTGGGGGCGGCGGAGGACTTGCCCAAGTTAGAGGCTTATGGTCGGGTTGCAGATCAACTGCTGGTCGACGCCAAGCCACCAAAGGACGGCGTCCTTCCGGGTGGCAATGGCCTGACCTTCGACTGGAGCCTTATTGCGGGCCGTAAGTGGCCAGTGCCGTGGATGCTCGCCGGGGGCCTGAATGCCGACAACGTGGGTGAGGCCATAGCGCGAACCGGAACACGGCAGGTCGATTTGTCATCCGGCGTCGAATCCGCGCCGGGGGTAAAAGACCCAGCGATGATCAATGCGTTTTTCGATGCCGTGCGATTGGTGCCAACTTCGATGCCAAAACTGCGCTAACGCCGGAACTGATACTAAGTTCGCAACAAAAGTCGATATTTCGTGCGGAAATTAAGGCGCCGCGGTAACCATTAGGGGCTGGCGGTGGTGCAGTAGCACCGCTGATGTAATGAATACCGGGTGACGTTAGTGAGTTTTGACAGTGGCGCAGAATGCGTCACCGTCAGCACTCGGTTTTCCTCAATAAATTGCCATAGAACGCTTTGCCGCAGTCCACTGCGCTTTACCATCTCGCGGCTGGCCTATAGTCATATTAGACGCCTTTTGCTTGGGAGATTTGCGATGCCGGACGATCTGATCAACAGCTTTATGACAGGCCCGGATGAGAAGGGCCGCTTTGGCGATTTTGGTGGGCGTTTTGTGTCTGAGACGCTGATGCCGCTGATCCTAGAGCTGGAAAAGCAGTACGAGCACGCCAAGACAGATGAGACGTTCTGGGCCGAGATGCATGATCTCTGGACGCATTACGTGGGCCGCCCCAGCCCGCTCTATTTTGCCGAACGTCTGACCGAGCATTTGGGCGGAGCCAAGATTTACCTCAAGCGCGATGAGCTGAACCACACAGGGGCGCACAAGATCAACAACGTGCTGGGCCAGATCATTCTGGCGCGTCGCATGGGCAAGACGCGGATCATTGCAGAGACGGGTGCGGGTCAGCACGGCGTGGCGACGGCAACAGTCTGCGCCAAGTTTGGCCTCAAGTGTGTGGTTTACATGGGGGCGCATGATGTTGAACGGCAAGCGCCCAACGTATTCCGCATGCGGCTGCTGGGTGCAGAGGTGATCCCTGTCACTTCGGGCCGTGGCACGTTGAAGGATGCGATGAACGATGCGCTGCGCGACTGGGTGACGAATGTGCGCGATACTTTCTACTGCATCGGCACGGTCGCAGGCCCGCATCCGTACCCGGCAATGGTGCGCGATTTTCAGGCGATCATCGGCCAGGAGGCCAAAGAGCAGATGATGGCCGCCGAAGGGCGTCTGCCTGACACGATCATTGCGGCAATCGGCGGCGGGTCCAACGCGATGGGCCTGTTCTTTCCGTTCCTCGATGACAAAGAGGTCAACATCATTGGCGTTGAAGCGGGCGGCAAAGGTGTGAACGCCAAGATGGAGCATTGCGCCTCTCTCACCGGCGGACGTCCCGGAGTGCTGCATGGCAATCGGACGTATCTGCTGCAAGACGATGATGGGCAGATCCTCGAAGGTTATTCCATTTCTGCGGGTCTGGACTACCCCGGCATCGGGCCGGAGCATTCTTGGCTGCATGAGATTGGCCGCGCAAAGTACGTCAGCATCACCGATGTCGAGGCGTTGGAAGCGTTCCAACTGTGTTGTCAGCAAGAGGGCATCATCCCCGCGCTTGAACCCTCTCACGCGATGGCCCACGTGATGAAAATCGCGCCGGAGCTGCCGAAGGATCATATCATCTGCATGAATATGTGCGGACGGGGGGACAAGGACATCTTCACCGTCGCGCGGGCGCTGGATTTTGATATGTCTGGACCTGAGGGGCGGAGTGTAGAGTAACAGAGTGGGCGACTAAGTCGCCCCATTTTCC
>JAHDDU010000051.1 GCA_020629175.1 Flavimaricola sp.
CCATGTCAGTCGACGGACCATCGGCGATCACTTCACCCTTGGTCACCAGATCGCCCACTTTCACCAGCGGACGCTGGTTAATACAGGTGTTCTGGTTCGAACGCTGGAACTTGCGCATGCGGTAGATATCGACGCCTGCGTCGCCGAGCTCGAGGTCTTCAGTCGCGCGCACAACGATACGGGCCGCATCGACCTGGTCGATGATACCGGCGCGTTTCGCCATGATGGCCGCACCTGAATCGCGGGCTACAACTTCTTCGATGCCCGTACCAACAAGCGGTGCCTCGGCCTGCAACAATGGCACAGCCTGACGTTGCATGTTCGATCCCATCAACGCGCGGTTTGCGTCGTCGTTCTCAAGGAACGGGATGAGCGAGGCAGCGACTGACACCAACTGTTTTGGTGACACGTCGATCAGGCTCACCTGCTCGTTCTGGGCGAGCATGTAGTCGCCAGACTGACGGGTGCTGACCAGATCGTTGACGAACTTGCCACTATCATCCAGCTGCGCGTTGGCCTGCGCCACTGTGTGCCGCATCTCTTCTGTCGCGGACATGTACTGGACTTCGTCCGTGACCTGACCGTCGACAACCTTGCGGTATGGCGTTTCGATAAAGCCGTATTTGTTCACACGTGCAAACGTCGCGAGGCTGTTGATCAGACCAATGTTCGGCCCTTCCGGCGTTTCAATCGGACACATCCGGCCATAGTGCGTTGGGTGCACGTCGCGCACCTCAAAGCCTGCACGCTCACGCGTCAGACCACCCGGCCCTAGCGCAGACAAGCGGCGCTTGTGCGTCACTTCCGAAAGCGGGTTCGTCTGGTCCATGAACTGCGAAAGCTGGCTTGAGCCAAAGAACTCGCGCACAGCCGCAGCGGCAGGTTTCGCGTTGATCAGGTCCTGCGGCATCACTGTGTCGATCTCGACCGACGACATCCGCTCCTTGATCGCGCGTTCCATGCGCAGCAGGCCCACGCGGTACTGGTTCTCCATCAGCTCGCCAACAGAGCGCACACGACGGTTGCCGAGGTGGTCAATGTCGTCCACATCGCCCTTGCCATCGCGCAGCTCAACCAATGCCTTGATGCAGGACACGATGTCCTCTTTGCGCAGGGTCCGCTGCGTGTCTTCGGCATCGAGGTCCAGACGCATATTCATCTTAACCCGGCCAACAGCCGAGAGGTCATAGCGCTCGCTGTCAAAGAACAGGGTGTCAAACAGCGCAGAGGCCGCATCAACGGTCGGCGGCTCACCCGGACGCATGACACGGTAGATGTCCATCAGGGCCGTCTCGCGCGACATGTTTTTGTCGCTGGCCATCGTGTTGCGCATGTAAGGGCCGACATTGACGTTATCGATGTCGAGCACAGGAATGCTGGTCACACCCGCATCCAACAGCTCGCGCAGCGTTCCGCCGATGACCTCACCGTCTTTGTCCATTTCGAGCGTCAACTCGTCGCCAGCCTCAACATAAATCGCGCCGGTTTCTTCATTGATGATGTCTTTGGCTACAAACTTACCTACGATCTGCTCAAACGGCAGCAACAGGTCCGTGACCTTGCCTTCGTCGATCAGCTTCTTGACCGACCGCGGCGTGACTTTGTCACCCGCCGTCGCAATCACTTCACCCGTCTTGGCATCCACCAGATCATGGGTTGGGCGTGTGCCGCGCACCCGCTCGGGGAAGAACTTCGTCTTCCACGCGTTGGATTTTTTCACGTAGGTGAAATCAACCGTGTCATAATAGGCATCCATGATGCCCTCTTGGTCAAACCCAAGCGAATACAACAAGGTCGTCACTGGCAGCTTGCGGCGACGGTCGATCCGCGCGAACACCAAATCCTTGGCGTCAAACTCAAAGTCCAACCAGCTGCCGCGATATGGGATAATGCGGCAGGCAAACAGCAACTTGCCCGAAGAATGCGTTTTGCCCTTGTCGTGATCAAAAAACACACCGGGCGAGCGGTGCATCTGGCTGACGATCACACGCTCAGTGCCGTTCACGATGAACGTACCGTTGTGCGTCATCAATGGCATGTCGCCCATAAAGACGTCTTGCTCTTTGATGTCCTTAACTGATTTGGCGCCCGTGTCCTCATCCACATCAAAAACGATCAGGCGCAGAGTCACCTTCAGCGGCGCGCTGTAGGTCATGTCGCGCTGCTGGCACTCCTCAACGTCGTACTTCGGCTTTTCCAGCTCGTACTTCACGAACTCAAGCACTGCGGTTTCGTTGAAATCTTTGATCGGGAACACCGATTGGAACACACCCTTGATCCCCTCGCCATCAAGTGGCGTGTCACTGTCGCCGGAGCGCAGGAAGAGATCATAAGAAGACTTCTGAACCTCAATAAGGTTCGGCATCTCCAACACTTCACGAATTTTACCGTAATACTTGCGTAGCCGTTTCTGGCCGAGGAAAGACGTTGCCATGTGCGTCGTCACCTTTCAATTCTCACCGGCGCCAATGCAGTTGGGCGACTGCACGGGCGGCCTTTTGAGACAGCAGTTGCAAGGGTCCATTCTCGCCACACGACCCAAAGTGCGGCACTCGACCCTTCCTGCCTTGGAAAAAACCTCATGATCTGAGGTGCTTACCAAGACACTCCGCCCACATTTGACCCTGCCCTAAAACTACGTTTTCAGGGATGTTCGGGCTCCATGATGCAAGACAGAAAAAGCGGCTTCGAATCAATCGAACCCGCGTCACCGCGCTAAATAGGTTGCAGACAGGTGAAAGGCAAGGCCGCAAAGCCGTGGCACAGCAAGAAACTGACGCCCGTTCACAGTAACGATCATTCGCGGACAGTGGCCACAGGTCAAGCAAAACCGTTGATTTGTAACACGACAACGAAAAAGGGCGCAGCCTCGGCTACGCCCCCTTCGAACTCAATTTGGAACGATCATTCGTTGCCAGTGGCGTTCGCTACATCCAAAGAAATGCCAGGGCCCATTGTCGAGCTGATGGCGATCTTTTTCATATAGGTGCCCTTGGCGCCTGTCGGCTTGGCCTTGGCCACCGCATCTACGAATGCCAGCACATTCTCTTCGATCTTCTTGGCATCGAAAGAAGCTTTGCCGATACCGGCGTGTACAACACCGGCCTTCTCGGCCTTGAATTGCACCTGACCACCTTTGGCGGCTTCGACGGCCTCTTTGACGTCCATCGTCACCGTGCCGACCCGTGGGTTCGGCATCAAGTTACGCGGGCCAAGCACCTTACCCAGACGACCAACAACAGCCATCATGTCAGGTGTGGCGATGCAGCGATCAAAGTCGATCGTGCCGCCCTGAACGGTTTCCATCAGATCCTCTGCACCAACGATGTCGGCACCAGCGGCTTTCGCCTCATCAGCCTTTTCGCCACGGGCGAAAACAGCGACGCGGACAGACTTGCCTGTGCCGTTTGGCAGATCAACCGTGCCGCGGACCATCTGATCGGCGTGGCGCGGGTCGATGCCCAGCTGCATGGAAATCTCGATGGTCTCGTCGAATTTTGCTTTCGCGTGCTCTTTGACCAGAGCCACAGCCTCTTTGACAGCGACGTTATGCTTGCCATCAAAAGCTTCGCGTGCGGCGCGTGCGCGCTTACCCAGCTTTGCCATTTACTTAACCTCGATACCCATAGACCGGGCAGAGCCCATGACTGTTTGCATTGCACCTTCGATGCTTGTGGCATTGAGGTCGTTCATTTTGGCTTCGGCGATCTCACGCACCTGCTTCATCGTGACAGAAGCGACGATCTTCTTGCCTGGCTCGGGCGAGCCCTGCGGACGGTTGCGCTTGCCAACGGGCTTCAGGCCAGCCGCCTTTTTGAGGTAGTAGGACGCAGGCGCCGACTTTGTCTCAAAGCTGAAAGACTTGTCCTGGTAGTAGCTGATAACCGTAGGGATCGGGCCCTCAGCGTCCTGCGTCTTGGCGTTGAACGCCTTGCAGAATTCCATGATGTTGATGCCGCGCTGACCCAGCGCTGGACCCACAGGTGGGGACGGGTTTGCCTGACCGGCAGGGATCTGCAGCTTGAGCTGACCCACAAGTTTCTTGGCCATGGTGGCCTCCTTTACAACGCCCACGCGGTCGCGTCCGCCGGGCTGGTTATGTTGTGTGGTGCGGTCCGGATCACGCGTGACCCTCGCCTCCCACAGTGCACCAAAGCGATGGCGCGTTCGCTCCCTAGCGTCTTGCAGCTTTTATTGCAAGACGCTTTGGCTCCGACTTGTTAGAAGGTCCGACCTGTCTTTTTATACTGACGGAACGCCACGATTGAAAAAACGCCCAATCCTAGGGAAAGAATGGCCAAGACCACGATGGGCGAGCGCGCAAAATCTCCGTCCTCATCGACCAACCGAACAACGCTCGGATCATCGGGAAGGAATATGACCGGTTGTGGACGAGCGCTGCCTGCAGCGTCGTATTCCGCTTTGCCAACTGACTCCGTAAATTCGTGAAAGTCGGAACGAAGGTCGAGATCCTGATCTTCGTTATTGAGGGCCGCATTGAAACTGATGACCTGCGTTGAGCTACCGTTGGCATCAAAGCGATAGGTCACAAAATAGTTTGACAGAAAACGTCGCCGTGTCGTCGGCGTGACACTCCTGTCCCGCACCCGTTCGCGTGAGACAACTGTTGCATCAACGCGTAGGCCACGTTCTTGCAGTTGCGTGTATTCGGCGCGGTTCTCAAGATGTTGATCAAAGAAATAGTAGGCCCCACCAAAGCCAAGTGGCACACCTGCAGCAAACAAGGCCAAAACAAAAATTCGTAACAAAGCATTCTCCTCTTCAAACGCAAAGCCACGTCGCAACGAGGCTACCGCCGCAATATGAACAATGTTCAAATTGATTTCTCAATGCTGTCATTCACAAAAGAAAAGCGCCGCTCAAGTCTGAGCGGCGCAATTTAGATCAGCGGGCTACGTCAGCCGTTATTGCTTGGTCACCTGCGTATATTCCAGCTCAACCGGCGTCGCGCGACCAAAGATCGACACAGTCACCTTCAGGCGCTGGTTCTCGTCATCAACCTCTTCAACCATACCGTCAAAGTCCTCAAACGGACCTTCGTTGACTTTGACCTTTTCGCCCACCTCAAAGTTGATGAGTGTGCGCGGCGCGCTTTCACCTTCTTCGACGCGGCCGAGGATCGCCTGCACTTCGGCGTCCCGCATCGGCATCGGACGGCCCTGAGGGCCAAGGAACCCGGTCACGCGGTTGATCGAGGAAATCAGATGGTATCCCTCGTCCGACATCTCCATATGCACCAGAACGTAGCCCGGCATGAACCGACGTTCGGCCTGAACTTTTTTCCCACGGCGGATTTCAATCACTTCCTCGGTCGGGACCAACACTTCGTCGATCTGATCCTGAAGCTCCTGCTCCTCAACTTTGGTGCGGATTTGTTCAGCGATCTTTTTCTCAAAGTTCGACAGAACGCTTACCGAATACCACCGCTTGGCCATCTGCTGTCATACCCTTTTGTGCGCGGCCCGATGGGCCATATGTGATCTGCGACAGGATAAATAAAAATCGGCGCGCAACAAGCCTCGCCGCGCGCCCTTCCCATCAGTTGGGAGCGCCATACCCTGCACATGGTCTGAATTCAAGAGGACAGGGACGCAAACGTCCCCATGGGTCGTCAGGTGCCGAACTGGTTGAGAACCATCTGCAAACCACCCCGGATCCCAAGATCAACAAGGCTAAAGAAAATCGCTGCCACAGCGGCCAGCAGGAACACCATGATCGTGGTCAACACCACCTCACGCCGCGTCGGCCAAACCACCTTGGCGATTTCGGCGCGGGTCTGCTGAATAAACTGAACAGGATTCGTGGCCATAGTCGGCTCCTCTCGCTATGGCGCAGACATACGAAGCGCAGCGTCAGATTTCAAGCAGGTCTATGCGCTGAACAGTGCTGGGGTGTTTTTCACTAGACCAAGAAAGGTCAAATCGCGCGATCGGGGGTCACTTGAGACTATCTTGCAAACCAAATTCAGCCACTGCATCTGCCATGTCCGACGTCGGCAACTTGGACATGAGACGGCCCCAAAGTCCTTTGCGTTTCTTGGCAGGTTTCACAGGTGCAGCCGGTGCAATGGCATCCAGCCCAGCGATCTCGGGCTGAACCGCGTTGTCCGGAGTTTTGATCTCAGGTGGTTGAGCCGGCTGTACCTCGGGACTCGCATTGACGACGTCCCGGCTCGGAACACTGAGTGCATCCAGAACCTCGGGCATCGAGCGCTCGTACTCTGATCCGGCCTCTGATGCGAGGGCGACATTCATGGCGTCCTCATCCGTCGCAGGCTCAGCCTCTTGCAGAAACGAGGGCGTCAAGGACCTGGGGCCATCTTGGACCGAGAACTTCGGCTTATCGGCGCCCCCACCATTGCGACGGTGTGCAGGCTCAAAGGAGGGTTTGGCAACTGTCGGCACAGATTTGATCGGGCGTTCCGCACGAACCGGCGCCGGCTGTTCCGCGGGTGCCGTTTCAACAGGTGCTTCTTCAACCGACAGATTGGCACGTTCCAACATATCTTTGATAAACGCGAAATCCGCTTCGATATCGTCACGGGTTGGGTTGGGCAAATTCTTGATTGCAACCGATGTCCCGCGCTGCGCGATACCATCATGCACCAGTGCCACATTGGGGACCGGCTCAGTTGGCTCGTCAAAAGATTTGCGGTTCAAAAACAAGACACACCTCGATTGCGCGTGCGAGCAAAAGACGTGCGGATTGGGGTTTCGTCGGGGAACAAATAAGGCAATTTTTTGGCAGTGGACGCTACGGCAAAAATTCGCTTACGCAATGTCACGCGCCGCCGCCCGCACCTCGCGCTCTAGCGCATCCAGAAACCGCGCGCGATCCACCTTGGAAAATGGCTTGCCGCCACCTTGGCGAAACGGATCCGCAGCCCGCATATCTGCCATAAGGTCTCGGGTTGCCAAAACGCCACCGATGTTCCGCGTGTCGAGCACCTCGCCGTTGTGCTTGACCACGCGCGCGCCGTTGTCGATCACCCGCGCGGCGAGGGGAATGTCGCCCGTCACAACAACGTCCCCACGCCCCGCCCGATCGGCGATCCACATATCGGCCACGTCCGGCCCATCGGGAACAATCACCGTCTCCACCAGCTCGGCCATCGACGGGCGAATACCCCCGTTCGAGACGACAAACATCCGCAACTTGTGTCGCAAAGCCACCCGCTCCGCCTCGGCCTTTACCGGGCAGGCATCAGCATCAACGTAGATCAAACCGCATCTCCATGTGCATCCTCTGTGCATGGGATGTGCATCGATTGTGTATCCACATAATCAGACAAAATCACCGCCACAGCGCCTCTGCGTGAAAGGCCACATGGTCTTCCATAAACGTCGACACAAAGAAGTAGGAATGATCATAGCCGCGCTGCATGCGCAGGGTGGCGGGTTGGCGCTTCTCGGCGATGGCGGCGGCGAGGCTTTCGGTTTTCAGAAGGTCGCCGAACTGATCGGCGGTGCCGGTATCAATCAGCATTGGCCCGTCAAACCCACGGGCCGCCATTTGCAGCGTCGCGTCGTGTTTCGCCCAGACACTTTCATCCGGGCCAAGATATCCACCCAATTGTTTGCGGCCCCAGTCGCTGGCCGTAGGGTTGCAGATCGGCGCAAAGGCCGAGACCGAGCGGAACCGCCCCGGAAGGCCCATGGCCAGGGTCAACGCGCCGTGCCCGCCCATGGAATGGCCCGTTATCCCCTGCCGGTCCGGATCAATCGAAAACGTGCCTGCCAGCAATGCAGGCAGCTCTTCGGCCACATAGTCCCACATATTGAAATGCGGGGCCCATGGTGCCTCGGTCGCGTTGACGTAAAATCCGGCCCCCTGCCCCATGTCATAGGCCTCATCATCGGCGACGCCGTCTCCGCGCGGCGATGTATCGGGGAAGACGAGGGCGATCCCCTCACGCGCAGCCCAGGCTTGGGCACCTGCCTTCGTCATCGCGTTCTCATGCGTGCAGGTCAGTCCGGAAAGATACCAGAGCACGGGCACAGGGGCCTCTTCCGCAATCTCGGGCAGAAACACGGCAAAGGTCATGTCCACACCGCAGGCCTCTGAATTGTGCGAATAGACGCCCTGTACGCCGCCAAAGCATCTGTTTTCACTGATCGTCTTCATCATATCTTTCCTTTAGCCGACACCGGGCATAAAGCCGGTGACCCATGCAATTACGCCCGAAACCGTCACAACGCTGAGCGTGGTCGAAATCAGGATACTGGCTGACACACGTTGCGGCGCAACGCCATAGTGCTGGGCCAACATATAGACATTTCCGGCCACTGGCAGCGCCGCGCTGGCGATCATGACACCCGCGGCATAGGGCTCCACCGGCCAAATCAGGAGAGCCGCGATGGCAACAGCTGCAGGGTGCAGCACAAGCTTGGCAAAGGACAGCCATACCGCAACGCCGACCCGTTCAGCAGATTTGCTGGCAAGCGACGCACCGATGGCAAAGAGCGCGCCCGGTGTCGCTGCATCTCCCAAAGTCACTAGAAACGCGTTCACCGGAGATGGCAAAGGCCAACCACTGGCCGAGATCAGAAGGCCCAAAACAATCGATACGATCATCGGGTTGGCCAACAGACCACGGCCCACAGTGCGAAACACACCCCAGCTGATCCGCCCGTCTTGTGATCCGGTGATCAGGATCACGATGAGCGAACCAAAGACGATCAGATCCACCGCCAGCATCAGCATAACCGGTCCAATCGCCGCTTCGCCCAGCAGAAGCACCAGAAGCGGTATCCCCAAAAACCCCACATTACCGATGGCCGCGACCTGCGCCTCAACTGCCGCCTCGGCCACGCCCCGCCCCCGCACGAGCGCCACTGCCGTCGCAATGAGATACACGGCCATCGTCGCGGCAAGGTAGGCCTGTACAATCGTCCAATCCAGAATTTCACCCAAGGACAGGTTCGCAGAAAACCGCAAAAGCATCGCCGATAAGGCAAAGTAAAAGACGAATTTGGTCAGCCAGGCCGTCGCCTCTGCGGGAAAGAACCCCGACCGCCCGGCACCATATCCAAGCCCGATAATGGCGAAAAACGGAATGGTTTGCAGGAGGATATCGGTCAAAGCGGGCCCTTCAGGTTCGGCTTAGAAGACCATCGGCACCAGCGGGTTGCAAGGTCGCATGAGAAAATGAACCGATCAGTTCACTTTTGGCTTGAAATCGGCGCAACGATTTCTAATTTGAACTATACAGTTCAGTTTATTCAGGAGTGAACCATGAAGTCTCTCGTCCTTGCCGCCATGGCGACCCTCACGCTCGCAGCGCCGGCCGCCGCCGGCAACTTTGGCTACGCCACACCGCATCTGACATGGCCAGAACCCACACCAGCTCCCGAGGTACCGACCCGACTGTGCGGCAGCCCAGTTGTCCAATCGGAACTTTGCGCACCTGCGGAATAGACTGCGACCTCGCGTCAATGCTCTTGCCGGAACTAAACCCGATGGTTTAATGTTACAGGTCTAAAGCAGGAGCATTGATGCCCGACGGTTCGGCAAACAAGGTCAGGCGTGGCCGCAAATTCGATCAGGTCCTTGCCGGTGCGCGGGACGTGTTCATGGCCGATGGCTTTGAAGGGGCGAGCGTGGATGATATCGCGCGCGCGGCCGGGGTCTCGAAGGCCACGCTCTACAGCTATTTTCCGGATAAGCGGCTTCTATTTATGGAAGTTGCCAAGGCTGAGTGTCTGCGCCAGGCGGATATGGCGATTGAGACCATCGACATGACGCGCGATGTCCGCGTGGTGCTCTGTGACATTGCCCGTCATATGGTCGATTTCTTTACGTCGGATTTCAGTCAGCGCACCTTTCGGATCTGCATCGCGGAAAGTGACCGCTTTCCAGAACTGGGCCGGGAATTTTACAACAACGGTCCGGTCCTCTTCCGCACGCATATGACCGAATTCTTGGACAAAGCCATCGAGCTTGGCGATCTAAAGATTGAGGACACCGCCCTCGCCTCTGATCAGTTTGCAGAGCTGTGCAAGGCGGACCTTTTCCCGCGGATGATGTTCAATGTGTCCAAGTCGTTCAGCAAAGATGAAAAGTCCCGCGTCGTGGACGGCGCCGTATCGATGTTTATGGCCCGCTACGCGACCTGAGCGGCAACGGCGTCGAAAATCTGCAATTCCTCGGTGCAGAATGCGTCATCCTCATCGCCCACCGGCAGCCCGTTGAGCGCGTAGGCAAAGGCAATATCCGCCTCCCTGTCGTACCAGACCCCACCAACAAAGCCGTAGGCATTGGCGAAATGCCCCATCAGGGAGCGCGGGTAGAATGTCGGGGCCTCAAACAGCTGAACGCCCCACCCATACCCCTCGAAAACGCCTTCCAAGGTGTCGCCATGGCCGTCAGACGGTGTCCACAAAGCGCGCTCCTGCCGCGCGTGGAAAGACTGCGCGAGGGTCAAGGCCCCAGCCAGTGACAGCCGCAATCCACCCTGAGGAGACAGCCGCGCAACGTCGCGGTCAAGGACGTATCGCTCTGGCACGTCAGGCAAGTGCGCATCAGCTGAATCAATCTGCGCCTCAAAACCCGCCGCGTCCCTACGATAGGTTGCGATCCGGTTTTGGCGCTGTGCGGGCCTCATACCCGCCCAATTGAACCCGCCCTCGATCCCGAGCGGTTCCAGCACATGGGTTCGCGCCAAGTGGTGGAATGGCTCGCCGCTGGCGGCTTCACAGAGGGACGCAAGGATGAGGTAGCCGAGGTTCGAATAGTGAAAATAGGCACCCGGCGCGTGTGGCCCAAAGGCTGCTGCGCCTCGCGCCAAGACCCATTCGGACACCAGCTGACCGTCAGGGACCACGTAGCCGCCCGTATCGTCAAACCCGGCGGTGTGGCTCGCCACCTGTGCCACGGTGATCGGCACATCCGGCCAGCGCGGATTGCGCAGCGGCCAGCCCAAAAGCGTGCTGACATCTGTAGAGGCATGGGCCTCCAGAACCACGCTCGCCGTTCGGCCAACGACGATCTTGGAAATAGATGCCCCGCGCCAGAACGTCTGCGATGTGACGGCGATCTCAGGCGTATGCGCAACGTGAAACCGGGGCGCACCAGCACCCTGCTGAACCGCGAGCCCCGCAAATGCAAAGGGGGGCACCAGCCCCCCAATGACGTCGCTTATCGCGTCGGGATCAATAGACAACGACCGACCGGATCGATTTACCCTCGTGCATCAGATCAAAGCCCTTGTTGATGTCATCAAGGCTCATGGTGTGGGTAATCATCGGATCAATCTCGATCTTGCCGTCCATGTACCAGTCGACGATCTTGGGCACATCCGTCCGCCCGCGTGCGCCGCCAAAGGCAGTGCCGCGCCAGCTGCGCCCTGTCACCAACTGGAACGGGCGCGTGCTGATCTCGGCCCCTGCAGGGGCAACACCGATGATGATGCTCTCGCCCCAGCCCTTGTGCGCAGCTTCGAGCGCTGTGCGCATCACACCTACGTTGCCTGTTGCGTCAAAGGTGTAATCGGCACCACCACCTGTCAGCTCAACCAGATGGCCAACAAGATCACCCTCAACCTCGGACGGGTTGACGAAATCGGTCATCCCGAACTTCTTGGCCATCTCCACCTTGGACGGGTTGATATCAACACCCACGATCTGATCCGCGCCCGACAGCCGCAGACCCTGGATCACGTTCAGGCCGATGCCGCCCAGGCCAAAGACAATCGAGCGATTGCCGATTTCGGCCTTGGCGGTATTGATCACTGCACCAATGCCCGTCGTCACGCCGCACCCAATGTAGCAGATTTTGTCGAACGGAGCGTCGGGGCGCACTTTGGCCAAGGCAATCTCGGGAAGGACTGTGTGGTTGGCAAAGGTCGAACAGCCCATGTAATGCAGGATCGGCGTGCCATCGAGCATGCTGAACCGGCTTGTCCCGTCCGGCATAACGCCAGCACCCTGTGTGCTGCGGATTTTTTGGCAGAGGTTCGTCTTGGGGTTCAGACAGTACTCGCACTCACGACATTCGGGGGTGTAGAGCGGGATAACATGATCACCCACTTCCAGCGATGTGACCCCTTCGCCCACTTCGACAACGACGCCCGCACCCTCATGGCCAAGGATTGCTGGAAACATCCCCTCAGGATCGGCGCCCGACAGCGTGAATTCATCCGTATGACAAATACCCGTGGCCTTAATCTCAACCAGAACCTCACCCGCCTTGGGACCGTCGAGGTTCACCTCCATCACTTCGAGCGGTTTACCTGCGGCAAGCGCAACAGCGGCACGGGTTCTCATGATCTATCCTCCAATTGTTGCGGCGAGGTTAGCCAAACCGCCCCCGCCTGCAAAGCCCTCAACGGACGGACTTGCAGCGCTTTGCGACACAGCGCATCCTGTGCTCATGAAATACGCCAGCCTTTTCTCCGTCATGGTACTCGTAGCCTGCGGGACCGCTCCCGAACCACAACGCCCTGTTGTCCCGCCTCCGCAAGAAGACACATGCATGGCCGCACCTTACGCAAGGTTAATCGGACAGGATCAGACGACGCTCGAACGTGAATTGATCCTCAGGCAGGTGCGCGTCATCCGCCCAGGTGATTTTGTGACACAAGATTTTCGTCCCATGCGGCTAAATTTTGAAATCGACAATGATGGGCGTATTGCGCGGATCTTCTGCGGTTAGAAAAAACAGAAAACCCCACCCCGCAGGGACAGGCGCGGGAGTGGGGCATCTTGAGGACAACACGCGACCCCGGCAGACTAGGTGGGGGCAAAAACCGTCGGGGTCACCGCGTTGTCTATGTCCTTTTGATCAGTAGTTGACGTGGCGGCAGCATGTTGCAAATGCGGCCTTTGCGGGAATTCTTCGCGGCAGTACTGCCCAAAAGATGAACACCTCCACCGGGTGACTTGAAATTATGCTTCAATGGCGCAAGTCTTGCACAATGAACGTGAACGTCCCGCCGCCCAGACACGCAACCGAGCAGGTTGCTTTTCACCGCACCGAACTAGGGCCGATTATGGGCCTCTACGGACGGATGGTCGCGGCGGGCGAATGGCGGGACTACGGGCTATCGCACCTGCGCGATGTGGCCGTGTTCGCTATCTACAAACGGACCGCCGAGAACCCGCTCTATCGTATCGAAAAGCGGCCAAAGCTTCGCCTGCGTCAGGGGCAATATTCCGTTATTGGAATGGACGGGCAAATCCTCAAACGCGGTGACGATCTGCGTACGGTCCTTCGGGTGCTCGAGCGCAAGCTGATCCGCGCCGTCTCCTAAAGGCGCTTGTGCGCCAGAACAGGCCCATCCCCCTGCGCCGCGATCCGCAAAATCGCAGCCTCAATCGGCTCATACACCGTCGCCATATGATGCGCATTGGCGTGCAGCAAGGTTTCGGCATCCACCAAAATCCCCACATGCCCTTTCCAAAAGTAAAGATCGTTGCGCTGTCTATCTGATCCGGGCGGGAGCGCCCGCCCCAAGGCCGCGCGTTGCAGATCACTGTCACCGGGGCAAGGCACAGCGCAAGCCGTCAGCGCCGCCTGTATCAACCCCGAGCAATCAATACCTGCGCGGCTGTTTCCACCCCAAAGATAGGGCGTCCCAAAAAAGGCTTGGGCGACCGTGGCGGGATCCGTGAACGGCTTTTCCAGCGGGCGAAGATGCTTCTTGGGGATAAAGCCTGCATCCGTGTCCCACATTTTCGGCCCTTCGGCCCGCATAGCCACGCGTGCGCCAAGGCTGAGGCTGCGCAGCTCTCGTGACTTAAAGCTCTCCCCCTCGTACGCATGGGTACCTGCGGTCGCAACAAAATGCGTAGGGTCTAGGGCCGGGCCGAGGCTGCTCTCACGAATGTAGCCGACGTAGCCATCTTTACGGGCCTGAACAAACGCCCAACCGTCCTGCCGCTCGTACACCCCGACGGCCTCGCCATAGATCAGCTGCCTGTCCCGGCGCTTTCCGGGTGCCGGACACAGATCGACGACGTCGGCGATTATCCGACCAGCCTCTGCCACAATATAGCGCTCCGCCATCACCGTCCCGGCGAGCGAAATGTCCGCCACACGCCCATTGGACGGTGTGAGCCGCGGGTCGCTCATAGGCCCAGAAGCGTGGGCAAAGCACCATAAACCGCGCGTGCGCCTTGTCCCGCGCCGCCCTTGGGGCGTGCGGGCGCGGCGGAGGGCTGCCAACCATAGATGTCAAAGTGCATATACGCCTCAGGCGCAAATCGCCGAAGAAACAACGCTGCCGTAATCGCACCTGCCATGCCGCCTGCGGGCGCGTTGTCCAGATCGGCGATACCGGGTTCGATCTTGGCCTCATACGGCGTGTGAAACGGCATCCGCCAGACGGGATCGCGTACCTGTTGCGCAGCCGTGGCAAGGGCCGCTGCCGCCGCATCATCGTCCGTAAAGAACGGAGCGAGATCGGGGCCCACGGCAACGCGAGCAGCCCCGGTCAGCGTGGCCATTGAGATGGTGAGGTCGGCAGGTTCTTCCGCCGCAAGCGCAAGCGCATCGGCCAGAACGAGGCGTCCTTCCGCGTCAGTGTTATTGATCTCAACCGTCAGCCCGGCGCGCGAGGTCAGGATATCCTGCGGCCGGAAGGCATCAGACCCGATCGCATTCTCGACTGCGGGGATCAAAACGCGAAGCCGGAGCGGCAAATTTTGCGCCATGATCATATGTGCAAGCCCAAGAACTGTTGCAGACCCGCCCATATCCTTCTTCATAAGGCCCATCGACGCGCCCGGCTTGATGTTCAGGCCGCCGGTGTCAAAGCATACACCCTTGCCAACGAGTGTGAGCCGTGGGCCGGTCGTCCCCCAGGTCATGTCAATCAACCGCGGTGCCCGGTGGGGGGCCGCCGCCCGGCCAACGGTGTGGATCATCGGAAAGTTTTGCGCGAGCAGATCATCGCCAGTGATAACTGAAATCTCGGCCCCCTGTGCCTCCGCCAAAATGCGGGCAGCGGCCTCAAGCTCGGCCGGACCCATATCGCTGGCGGGTGTGTTGATCAGATCGCGGGTCAAACACTCACCGGCCGCGATGGTCTCAATCTCTGAAGCATCGACACCCTCAGGCGCCACAAGCTCGGCCTTTTGCGCGCCCCGCTTGGCGTATCGATCAAAACGATACGCGGCCAAGAGCCAGCCCAGCGCAAATTCGGCGGCGTCATCTGCGGGCATGGACGTGACCAACCGATAGGCACCGGCTGGCAGTTTGCCTATGGCGCCTGCGGTCAAGAACCGCCCACGCATGCGCGCTTTGGCGTCCCCTGCCCCGATCAGTGCTGCGGCGATCGCTCCATCCGCGCCGGGCAACACCACCGCTGCCCCTGCGCCACCGGAAAATCCGGCAGCTTTGGCCCAAGTTGCCTGCGCCTCTGGCAACGTCTCAAAAAATGCATCGCAGTCATTCGGGGTTAGGACGTAAAGGTCTGTGGCGTCTGCAGCGGTGGAAAAGGTCGGGGGCATGAGCGGCTTTCTGATTATGAGCGGCCAGACTACCCGCCCCACTCGCCGCTGCAAGGGGTCAGGGGTAGCCGTCGCGCAACACCAGAATGCCCAATCGGTGCATCCGCGCAACCGTCGCGCCCAGGGCCGCGTCATCTTCCTGCACGATGCAATCGAGCACGCTGTCCGCGGCACGCGCCAGATCGGGGAACCCGGCCCGCACTGCCAGCCGTCGGATGCGCCGGGCCGCATTGGCCAGCTCATCCTTGGCCGAACCGTTATGCGCGACAGTTGCTGTATGCAGCCGGTGTCCCAATTCCTCGCGTGTATGGGCCATCACCTCGGCAGAGGCTTCACCGCCAAACGTCATCAGGTGCCGGGCCCGCTGGTCGGCATCCAGACGCAGTACGTCACGCGGCACCAATCGGGCGAGCTCAGAGGCAGGGCGAACTAATTTGATATCGGGTTCTTTGGTCATAGGCGCAGACCTATCGTGCGCGGAGTTCACGGAGCCTTGCCAAATCATGGCACAAAAACGCTTTATGCTTCCAAGTTCAAACAAGTTGATTGCGAACTTCACAGCATCGCCATTGTTGCGCCGTACGGATTTTCGATTGCGTTCCGGGCAAAAATTTTCCAAGCACGGGCAAGACTTGACGGAGTGGACCAATGCAATACGCACATCCTTTGCCTGACACTTTGCTAGAGCGGTATAAGTCATGGAGAGATAACGGCTTTTCCGAAAATGAGCCGCTACTTAGAACTCTCGCAGACGACGGACAGAGCCCTCAGGCTATGGTCATCTCTTGTTGCGACAGCCGGGTCCACGTCACGTCGCTGTTCGAGGCCGCACAGGGGACATTTTTTGTTCATCGCAACATTGCGAATTTCGTGCCGCCGAATACAGCGGATGGCGATCAAACCGGCACTGCAGCGGCACTGGAATACGCCATAACGGTCTTGAAGGTGCCGCACCTGATAATTGTGGGGCATTCGGCCTGTGGCGGCGTGCGCGGATGCTACGATCTGTGTAGCGGCAATGCACCCGGCCTTGAGGACAGCTTTGTCGGCAAATGGGTTAAACATCTTCGTCCTGCCTTTGATCGGTTGCCAGAGGGCGGAGAAACTGACCGCGTGACAGCCATGGAAAAAGAAGCCGTCCTCCTCTCACTTGAGAACCTCATGGGCTATGGCTTCGTAGCCGCAGCGGTGAACGCGGGAACACTGCAGCTACACGCCCTTTGGAACGACATTGGCGCCGGCACTGTTGAGGCTTTCGACGCGGAAAGAGGCGCCTTCGCCGCTCTCTAAGACCCTATTTCCAGCCATCGACATGCTGAAATGCCGGCCCTCATTCGCACGAAAGCCTCGAGCGTCTGGAGCTGTTCGTTTTGATCCATCCGCGAAATCATGGTAATAGGGTTTCCTGAAACCCAACTTTTGCTGCAAAGGTTGCGACAATGCGATTCCTGAAACGCACTCTTCTGTCCTTGATTGTTGTGCTCGCACTCCTCGCAGCAATCTCCTTCCTTTTGCCGCGCGAAGTGACTGTGACACGCAGCACTGTCATCAATGCCGAACCCTCCGAGATTTTCCCGCTTATCAGTTCCTTGCAGGCAGCCTCGGAATGGTCCCCCTGGATGGGGATCGATCCCGACATGGTGCAAACTTATTCTGGACCGGAGACGGGCGTTGGCAATCGTCTGGACTGGACGTCTGATCACCCGAATGTCGGCAACGGTCGTCAGGAAATTATTGCGATGACACCAAACGAAAGCGTTAAAACGGCACTGGATTTTGGCGCGCAGGGGACGGCGGAAGCCCTGTTGGAAATGGCCGAAGTGGAAGGCGGGACAGAGGTGACCTGGTCCTTGATGACTGACATGGGGAACAACCCCGTCGGCCGATATCTGGGCCTGATGATGGATCGCTGGGTGGGCGCGGACTACGAAACCGGCCTTGCGTCTTTGAAAACCCTCGCCGAAGAGGGATAGGCCCTTTTCCTGAGCCCATGACGCCCTATCTCACGCACGGCGGGCATAGTGGGGTGACATGGCAGACATCTTGACATTGGCTGGTGACAACCTCTTGTCACCTATCATTCTTTCCTTTGCCTTGGGGCTGTTTGCAGCCCTAGCGCGGTCTGACCTGACTGTGCCAGAAGCTGTGGCCAAGGGTATGTCGATCTATCTCCTGTTCGCCATCGGTTTCAAAGGTGGGGCCGCGGTGGCGGAAAACGGGATTGACGCAACGCTGCTCCTCTCACTCGGGGCCGGAGTGCTGTTGTCTTTCGTCCTGCCCTTTATCGCATTTGCCCTGCTGCGGGCCATGACCGGACTGTCGCGCATTGATGCCGCAGCTGTCGCCGCACACTACGGATCGATATCGATCGTGACATTTGTGGCCGGTACTTCGGTTCTGGAAAGCCAGGGTATCGGGTCCGAAGGGTACATGGTGGCCGTCGCAGCTGTGATGGAGGCGCCAGCAATCCTGTCTGCCCTGTGGCTTGTCGCCAAAGGGCGGCCAGAGGCACCCGCCGATGATGGCCTTATCCGTGAAATTTTGCTCAATGGCTCAATCGTTCTTCTGGTGGGATCGTTCTTCATCGGTTTTGCCACTGGCGCTGAAGGCTTGGAAAAAATCTCGAGTTTCATCGTGTCGCCATTTCAGGGGGTGCTGTGCCTGTTCCTGCTCGATATGGGCCTTGTAGCTGGGCGGGGCTTGCGGAACACACGCGGGGCTATTGGGATGGGCAGCGTGGCCTTCGCGATACTGATGCCACTGATTGGCAGCGTCGCCGGGCTCATGCTGGGCCTTGCCATCGGGCTGTCGCCAGGGGGTGTCGCGCTGATGATGGTCCTGTCCGCCTCCGCCAGCTACATCGCCGTGCCGGCTGCCATGCGTGTCGCCCTCCCGGAGGCCAATCCTTCGGTCTACCTGACCTTGTCGCTCGGCGTGACATTCCCGTTTAACCTGACGCTGGGCATCCCGATTTATGTGGCAATCGCCACAACACTGGCAGGAGGCTGATCCATGGACATGCACACCGCAAAACGCGTTGAAATCGTGATCGAAGCCCCTCTCGAAAGTCGCCTGACAACAGCCTTGGTCGATGCCGGGGTCACAGGCTACACCGTGCTGCCGGTCCAAGGCGGGTCTGGGCGTTCCGGCCAATGGACGCGCGAGGGTCAGGTCGGGCGGTCTGGGATGGTGGCGGTCGTCTGCCTGATCCGGCCGGAGCGCCTTGATGGCCTTCTTGAGGCCGCTTTCAGCGTGGTTGAACGCCATATCGGCGTGGTGAGCGTGACAGACGCGCAGGTGCTGCGCGCTGAGCGGTTTTAAGCCTGCGTTAACCCAGAGCAGCCCAGGGTGAGGACTGCACTGCACGCGTCGCCCGGAGCCGAGCCAAGGCGAAGACGCCCAATCGGGCGGATGAACCACTCGTCGCGCGCCTCCAGCGCCTCCACGCCTGCGCCAGGGGCCCAAAGACTTTGCAAGTCACCTGAACTGGGCTTCGCCCATGCTCGTTTCGTCAGCGTTTCGATGCGAAATGCCAGGACACCCCCGGCAGAAGCTTCAAATTATCCTGACGCTCCACCCGCAGAGGCCTGAGACACAAGACGATCGCTCCGTGATCGAGCCGTTCTAGCCCTTTTTCAAGCAGCGCTGGCCCAGAACTTCTGCGATTTGGACTGCATTGAGGGCCGCCCCCTTACGCAGGTTGTCGGACACACACCACAGGTTGATCCCGTTCTCAATCGTGCTGTCCTGGCGGATACGGCTGATGAAAGTTGCGAAATCACCAACGCATTCCACCGGGGTCACATAGCCCCCGTCCTCGCGTTTATCGATGACCATCACGCCGGGTGCTTCACGCAGGATATCGCGGGCTTCATCCTCATCGAGAAAATCCTCGAACTCGATATTCACTGCTTCTGAGTGGCCAACAAACACCGGAACCCGCACGCAGGTGGCCGTGACTTTGATGGACGGATCGACGATCTTCTTGGTCTCGGCGACCATCTTCCATTCTTCCTTGGTCTCACCGCTATCCATGAAAACGTCGATGTGGGGGATCACGTTGAATGCGATCTGTTTGGGATAGACGTTTGGCGCCACTTCCTGACCGGGGACATACATGCCTTTCGTCTGGTTCCAGAGCTCATCAATCGCGTCTTTCCCGGTACCCGAGACAGACTGATACGTGCTCACCACCACCCGCTTGATCTTGGCGCGGTCATGCAGCGGCTTCAGAGCCACCACCATCTGGGCTGTCGAGCAGTTGGGGTTCGCGATGATGTTCTTCTTGGCATAGCCATCAACTGCCTCGGCATTCACCTCAGGCACCACAAGCGGCACATCTGGATCATAGCGGTAGAGCGAAGAATTATCGATCACTACACAACCAGCTTTGGCCGCGCGTGGGGCATGTTCCTTCGTCGCCTCAGAGCCGATGGCAAAAAGGGCAATGTCCCAACCCGAGAAATCAAATGCCGCGAGATCCTGTGTTTTCAGCGTTTTGTCGCCAAACATCACTTCGGTTCCCAGCGACCTACGGCTGGCGAGCACTGCAATGTCATCAACCGGGAACTGGCGCTCGTCCAGAATGTTCAGCATTTCATGCCCAACGTTCCCGGTGGCTCCAACAACGACGATGCGATAACCCATGTGGCGTGCTCCTTTACCTGACGCCGGGTGCTGTAGACCATGGCGCGCGCGGGGGGAAGAGGAGACTTCGCCTGCTCAGGCCTGTCACACAAACGTGCACGTAAATGACAAAGGCCCGCGTCGACGCGCGGGCCCTTCTCAAAGCTAAGATCCGTTTAGCGACGGCGAAGCGCCGCGAGACCAGCAAGGGCCGTCAACGCCAGAACGCCACCCGCAGGCAGCGGTACGGGTGCAGGCTCAAGATCGAATACCAAATCACCTTGGGCGCCCACTAGATTGTCAAAGACTGAATTGTTGATGCAAAGCGCACATGCGTTAGCGCCGTCAACACTATCAATCGCAAACCAGAGCGATCCTCCGTAGTTGCCGTTGTGCTGATTTGCTCCGCCGGTGCCGGTACCACCACCGATCTGTGTCGCCGCACCACCGGGATCGGGAAAAGCAGAAATTTGCATCGTTACGCCAGCAAAGCCACCAAGCCCCGTCAGTGTCCCTGATGCAAGGTTGTAGAAAGCGATGTTGCCAGGGTCCGGCCATCTGTCAAAAACGTCTTTGAATTCCGGCGCGAGTGCGTAGTTCTGATCAAAGCTCATCTCAAATGCAAACCCGTCAGCCAGGCTTGTCGAACTGTATGCTGTCCCTTCGAGTGTCCCATTGCCTGCGCCATCAAACGTTGCGCTTCCCGGCGCAAGCATCTCGAAATTACGCCCAGTCTCAGGCGTCAAAGGCACCTCAAACCATAGGTTCACATTCATGCCAGCTGCTTCCGAATAGGATGGCAGCAATGAATAGTCGCCAGAAAGTGTCGAAGCCTGCGCAGCTTCTCCAGCAAACAGCGCCGCCGCAGCGGCAATCGCAAATTGTCTCATACATGTCCCCCTACAATTTAACGCGTCGTACCCGGACGCAGTCTAAATCGTATCGTTGCGAAGGGTGAGTCGCCCAAGGTCATGTTTCTATTTTGGGAACAATACGCCGCTTTGTTGCAAATTAACCAACAATTAACTTTTTGACGCTACA
>JAHDDU010000052.1:0-14493 GCA_020629175.1 Flavimaricola sp.
CGGCAGAGGCGCCGGACGCGCCGGAGACTGTGGACGAAGCAGATGCTGAGAACGCAACAACCGCAGAAGCTGCACCTGCGGCTCAGACCACTGCACCGTCCTTGCCCACCATTTCAGAGGCGCCAGAGGCGACAATCGCACTTCAAGGCAGCGATGCCAGCTTGCCCGGTCAGGGGGCGACGCAGATTATTGGGCAACCCGCTGTTGAGGACGAGCCCGAAGCCGAGGCTGCGGTTGCAGACGATGCCGCACCTCAGGATGACACGGCGCTAAGTCTCTACGCCGTAGACTTTGACAACCCCGAGAACAAGCCGACCATGTCGATCATCCTGATCGATGATGGTAGCCTGACAGGGTCTGAAGCGGCACTCTCAGAAATTCCGTTCCCGTTTGTCGTGGCGATTGATCCAACGGACGCTGACGCAGGGGATCGTATGATGGCCTACCGCGACGCGGGCTTTGAGGTGGTGGCGCTGGCGTCTGTTCCTGCTGGCGCGCAACCGTCCGACATCGAAGTCTCGCTTGAAGCCGGGTTCGGGATATTGCCTGAGACTGTGGCACTCCTCGACGTGGGGCAGGCCGGGTTGCAGAACAATACCGAAGTCGCCCGCCAAGTGATTGACCGGTTGGCCGCAGATGGCCGCGCTTTCGTCAGCGCAAGTCAGGGCCTAAACGCCGGTGTGCGCGCCGCCGAGAGTGCGGGCGTGCCCGCGGCGGTCATTTACCGGGACCTTGACGTCGATGGGCAGGATGCGCGGGTGATCCGGCGGTTCCTGGATCAGGCAGCGTTCCGCGCCCGGCAGCAAAGCGGCGTTGTGCTCGTCGGGCGTGTGCGGCCGGATACGATCTCCGCGCTTGTGCTTTGGGGCACGGCGAACCGGTCAGGGCAGGTGGCCCTTGCCCCGATCTCAGCAGTTCTAATGGAATAGTCCGCCTTAGGAGTTACCTGACCGGAAGGTGGTTGCATCTGCCGCCGCCCGCCGGATGGCGTTGGATTTATGCACAGTTTCCTGGAATTCATATTCCGGATCACTGTCGTAGACGACGCCACCACCGGCCTGAATATAGAGCGTCTCGTCCTTTAGCACGGCGGTGCGCAGTGCGATGCACATGTCCATGTCTCCATTGGCGGCAAAGTAGCCAACGCCGCCGCCGTAGACGCCCCGCTTTTCAGGCTCCAGCTCGTCAATGATCTCCATCGCGCGGACCTTGGGCGCGCCCGACACCGTCCCTGCAGGCATTCCCGCAAAGAAGGCAGACAGCGCGTCCTCGCCCTCGTTCAGCTCTCCCACCACGTTCGAGACGATGTGCATGACATGGCTATAACGCTCGACAATGAACTCCTGCGTCGGACGCACGCTGCCGATCTTGGCAACCCGTCCCACATCATTGCGGCCCAGATCGAGGAGCATAAGGTGTTCAGCCAGTTCCTTTTCGTCGGCGAGAAGATCGGCCTCGTTGGCGTTGTCTTCCTCCGGCGTGGCGCCGCGCGGGCGCGTTCCGGCGATTGGCCGTATGGTGACTTGCCGCCCTTCGACTTTCACGAGGATCTCAGGGCTTGCGCCAACCACATGGAAATCGCCCATGTTGAAGTAGAACATGTAGGGCGACGGGTTCGTCCGGCGCAACGCGCGGTAGAGCGAGAAAGGTGGCTCGCGGAACTCCTGCGACCAGCGTTGTGACGGGACGCATTGGAATATATCGCCCGCGCGGATGTAGTCTTTGGCCTTTTCAACGGCTTGCAGATAGCCGTTATGGGTAAAGTTCGACACCGGCTCGGCAATCGTTTCGGGCGTAGACTGCGCGCGGTCCGCACCCGGTATTGCCCGGTCCAGCCGGCGCTGCGCGTCCATCACGCGCTCTGCCGCCTGCGCGTAGGCCGCACGGGCAGACATGTCGGAATTGGCCCACGCAGGAGCCACGAGGATCACTTCACCCTTCACGCCGTCCAGCACAGCAATGACCGACGGGCGCATCATCACGGCATCTGGCAGGCCCAGAGGATCGGGGTTCACATCGGGCAAGTGCTCGACCAGACGGATCATGTCATAGCCAAGATAGCCGAAGAGACCCGCAGAACCGGGGGGCAGATCATCTGGCAGATCGATCTGGCATTCGGCAATCAGGTCGCGCAGCGCATCAAGCGGGTCGCCATCCAGCTGTTGGAACGCTTCTTCATCAAAGCGGGCAGAGCGATTGATTTGCGATGTTGTCCCGCGACATTCCCAAATCAAGTCGGGCCCAAAGCCGATCATAGAATAGCGTCCGCGGATTTCGCCACCCGTGACGCTCTCGAGCATAAAGCTGTGCTTGCCCGCGTCGGCAAGTCGCAACATCAGCGACACTGGCGTATCAAGGTCCGCCGCGAGCCGGGTGTAGACCACCTGATTGCGGCCCGCTTCATAGCCTGCCGCGAAGTCTTCGAATGAGGGAAGCTGCGCCATGATCAGCGGAACTGCGTGTGGATGTAGGCGATTGCCTGATCATCGATATTTACGTCTGTGCGGTCCTGCACCTCAGTTGCAAAGACGGTGTAGATGTCCTGCGCAATACCCGAGCCAACGCTCTCAAGAATGCTCTCGGTTTCGGCGGCCATAGTTGGATCCATCAGGTTTGCCGGGGCGATGCGGTCAAGCTGTACAATGATGGTGCCGTCAGCGGTTTCCATTGTGCTGACATCGCCTTCTTCCATGCCAAAAACGAGGCCCATGAAGTTCGGCGGCGTTCCGGCCACAAAGTCGCGGCGGATCAGGTCCACTTCGACGTTCGGCGTCAGGCCTGCTGCTTCGAAATCACCGGTCGTGGCGAGGGTTGTCACAAGCTCGGTTGTTTGAGCGACGACGGCCTCTTGTGTTGCGGCTGCGATCCGATCTGTGACGACTTGTTCTACCACATCCTCATAGGGGCGCAGGGCAGGCGGGATGATCCCATCAAGCTCCATCACGAAGACGCCACCGTCAGAAAGCTCAACCAGCTCTGGCAGCGCGCCCTCTGTTGCCTCGGCTGCGGCCGCGCGGAAGGCATCATACGCAGCGATGCCGTCGGTCACGCCCGTGTTCCAGTCAATCTGTCCCGCAATCAATTCTGTACGTTCCGCGATATCGGCGATGGTGGCGCCGCCCGCGGTCAGATCTGCAATCGGGTTGGCCATATCGCGGATCAGGCGCACGGCGCGGGCATTTGCAAGCTCGTCGCGCAAATCGTCGCGGACCTCTTCGAGTGTCGTTTCAGAGGCTTGAAGCACGGCGTTCATCCGAAAGAGCGCCGGGCCAAGGCTGCTGTTGAACGGGCCCACTACATCGCCCGCCTCAGCGGCGAAAACACCGTCCGCTGCTGGGCCAAGGTCGCCCCGGTCAACGTCGCCCATATCAGCGGCGGCAAGGTCAAGGCCGCGCTCGGCGACCAGCCCTTCAAAATCCACTTCGCCAGCGGTCAGACGTGCGAGGGCGCTTTCAGCGGCTTCTTCATTCGGGAAAACCAGACGTTCGACGAGGCGGCGTTCGCCAATGACGAATTCGTCGATCCGGTCTTGATACAGTTCAGCTATGCTCTCCTCGCTCACCTCAACCTGGTCGCGCATCAGCTCGGGCGTGATCCATGCGTAGCTGATCTGGCGTGTTTCGGGGGCGGTGTAACTCTCGGGGTTGGCCTCATAATGCGCGCGCAATTCCTCTTCTGTCGGGTCCGCGACCTCGGCCTCCAAAGCGGAGCCATCGAGCGTGGCCCATGTAAAGCTGCGACGCTCCCCGATAAATTGCACCAGCGCATCCGCGTATACGCGCGGCTCGCCGGTTCCGGTGACGATCGCCGTTTGCAAGACGCCACGGGCGAGATCCTCTCGCAGGGTGTTTTCGAACGCCTCTTCTGTCAGGCCTTGATTGCGCAGGGCAAAGCGGTATCCGTCACGGTCAAATCCGCCACCGAGGCCCTGGAAGGCTGGCATGCTGGTGACCATGTCAAACACACGTTCGTCGCCGGCGGAAAGACCAAGGTTTGCGGCCTCATTATCCATCGCACGTTGGGCGACCAGCTGTTGGCGGACGAGCTGTGGGATACCGATCTGTTCGGCGGCCGCAAAGCTGATCTGGTTGCGAGTCTGTTGCGAGAATGCGTTTATCTGGGCGGTCAGCGCATTGGCGTAAGAGTTTACGCTGATCTCTTTCTCACCCACCGTGCCGATGTTGCGCAGCCCGCCGTTCAGGCCAGCAGAGCCAAAGCCAATCATCCCCAGACACAGCAGACCCACGATGATCCACAATCCGGTGCGGTTGCCCTTACTCTTGGCCATAGTTTTGTCCACCCTGCGCGGTTTGATTTCTGTGCCAAATCAATAGGCATGGGGCCGGGGCTGTGCAAGGGCGATACGTTACAGTGTGATAGCGGCGAGCCTGTCAAACAGCGTCCCCACGCCAGCGCGATCAATGTTGGCGAAGGCAATGCGCATTTGGCTTGCCCCTGCGGACATATCCTCGGGCATGAACATTGTGCCGGGCAGAGATAAAACTCCCGCCTCGCGGACCAAGGCAGGCGCCAGTTCGGCCGAGGACATCGCGTAAGGGTGCGTGACATAGGCAAAATACGCGCCACAGCCGAGCAGCTGCCATCCGTGCGCGGCGATCTTGGGGAAGTGGTCCGCAATCGCAGCGCGTCGGTCGAGGATTTCTAAGCGTTCCCCGGCCAACCACTCCGACAGATTCTGCATCCCCCAAAGGGCGGCACGCTGCCCGATCTGATTGGGGCAGATCGTGACGGTATCGAGAAACTTCTCAATCTCAGCGAGACGCTTTGTCCCGGTGACAATCGCGCCCACGCGGTGGCCTGTCAGACGGTAGGCCTTTGAAAAAGAATAGAGCTGGATCAGCGTGTTATCCCAACCGTCGGCCTGAAACAGGTTATGCGGCGCACCGGTCTGGGCGTGAAAGTCGCGGTAAGTCTCATCCACGATGAGTGCGATGCCGTGGTCCTGGGCGAGCTTTAGAAAGGAGGCCAGCGTGTCTGCAGGGTATTCGACGCCGCACGGGTTGTTGGGCGAGACGAGCACGATGGCTCGCGTCCGATCTGTAATGAGCGCGCGGGCGGCGTCCGCCTGCGGGATCAGGCTGTCGCCCGTGGCCAGTGGCACCGTTTTGATCCCCGCCATGTCGTTCCACATGCGGTGGTTAAAGTAGTAGGGGACGGGCAGGATCACCTCATCCCCCTCCGCACAGAGCGCCATGAGAGAGGCGGCATAGGCCTGATTGCAGCCAGAGGTGATTGCCACATTGTCTGCGCCAATCTCGCCGCCATAGGCCGCACTCCACTGCTGCGCGACTTCGGCGCGCAACGCGGGGAGGCCCAGGACAGGCCCGTAGAGATGTGCCTCAGGGTCGTTCAACACCATTTCTGACATCGCTTGAAGCATCTGCGGCGGCGGTGGGTCCACTGGTGCCGCTTGGCTGACGTTAATCAGCGGGCGTTCCACCGGGAAGGTGACGCCATCCAGCCAGCGGCGCGCTTCCATCACAGGTGGGGCAAATGTCGTAGCGGTGCGGGGCAGGGCCATGACTTAGTCCTTGCCGCGGTAGGGTTCGACGTATTGCAGCGCCATATCCCAAGGGAAGAAAATCCAGGTGTCCTGGCTCACCTCGGTGATAAAGGTATCAACCATCGGCCGGCCTTTTGGCTTGGCATAGACCGTGGCGAAATGCGCGTTAGGATAACGCTCGCGCACCAGTTCGAGTGTTTTGCCGCTGTCGACGAGATCGTCGATGATCAGGATGCCGGTTCCGTCCCCCATCATCTCGGCATCGGGGGATTTCAGAACCTTGGCCTCAGACTGTGCCTGATGGTCATAGGATTTGACACTGATCGTGTCGACGGTACGGACATCCAACTCGCGCGCAATGATCATTGCGGGCGCCATGCCGCCGCGGGTGATGGCAACAATTGCTTTCCACGCCCCTTCGTCCGGCCCGTGCCCGTCTAGTCGCCAGGCCAACGCCCGGCTGTCACGGTGAATTTGATCCCAGCTGATGTGGAACCCTTTTTCATGGGGCAGGCGAGTGTCGGACATGGCTGGGTTCCTTTACGTGGCAGCGATTTTGAGGCCAAACAGAGCAATAAGCGTGCCAAACGCACGATCAATCCATGTCTTGGCCTGAGTATAGGCGTGTTGGGCACGGGGCAGTGAAAAGACCCGTGCGACGATGATGTACCAAAGCGTTTCGTTGGTGAAAACGGCCAGAAGGATCATTGCTTTCCAAAACAATGGCGTTTCGACCGGGACGAGGCCCGCAAAGATTGCGGCAAAGAAAATCGCTGGTTTGGGATTAGTTGCAAAGGTGAGAAAGCCAAATCGGACGGCTGCGGCCAAGCTCCGTGGTTTTTGGTCAACTGGGGCCGCCTGCACCGGATCGGCCGCGTGCCGCCACATCGTGAAAGCCACAAAGAGCAAGAAGGCCGCCCCAACGAGTTTGAGCGTCGTAAACAGAACCGGCACCACAGCAAACAGAAGCGAGATTCCTGCCATGGCGGCTGTGGCCCAAAGGACGGCGCCGATGCCAAAGCCCAATGCCAGTGCACAAGCCACCGCAAAGCCTTCGGTCGCAGCAATTCGCAGCGATATGACGAAGGATGGGCCGGGGCTGATGGCCGCAGCGAGGTGGATGGCCACGATGGACAGGAATGCGGCGATAGTCATGACCGTTCAAACAACAGCCTAAGGCCAAGAGCCGCCATGATCGCGCCTGCGGCCCGGTCCAACGCGGATTTGGCACGCAGAAAGCCTGCGCGGATCACCGGTCTGCTGAATGCGATGGCCAACAGGCCATAAGCGGCAATCTCGACGACGATATGATTGACCACAACGATGACGCTGCCCATCGCGCCAAGACCAGCAGGAAAAATCACCACGAGAACGGCCCCGGCAAACAGCACCGACTTGGGATTGAGCAGGTTGACCAACATGCCATCGCGCAGGGGATGGTGCAGGCGCGTGTGCTCGTTCGTCATGTCCAAAGTGGTGTCCGCTGACCGCCACATCGTGACGGCGAGCCAAAGCAGATAGAGCGCGCCAACAAATTTAAGAGCGCCGTAGAGCCACGGGACGACGGCAAACACCGCCCCAAGACCCAGCAAAGCTGTGGCCGTCCACAATCCTGCAACAAGTGCCAACCCGATGCCAGTGCGCAAACCGCTGCCGATGCCGCCCACAACAGTATTCCGAATGGCGAGGATCATGGCCGGACCGGGACTCGCCAAAGCAGCCAGAAGCGTCAGGTTGAATAGAACGAGGGCGGCCAGATCAGGCATGAGGTGAGGCTACTCCTTGGAGATATCCGGCGCGTCGACCGCTTTCATGCCGACCACATGATATCCGCTGTCTACGTGGTGAACTTCGCCGGTGACCGCGCTGCCCATATCAGAAAGCAGGTAAAGGGCCGAATTGCCGACCTCTTCTTGTGTTACCGTCCGGCGCAAAGGCGCGTTGTACTCGTTCCACTTCATGATGAGCCGGAAATCGCCGATGCCGGAGGCGGCCAATGTTTTGATCGTGCCCGCAGAAATGGCGTTTACGCGGATGCCATCCTTGCCAAGGTCTTCGGCGAGGTACCGCACAGAGGCCTCAAGCGCCGCCTTGGCCACACCCATGACATTATAGTGGGGCATCACTTTTTCGGCGCCATAATACGTCAGCGTCAGGCAAGAGCCGCCGTCAGTCATCATCTTGGATGCCCGCTGTACCACAGAGGTGAACGAGTAGACCGAGATGTCCATGGACGTCAGGAAATTTTGCCGTGTGGTATCGACGTAGCGCCCGCGAAGTTCATTTTTGTCCGAAAAACCAATCGCATGGACGATAAAATCAAGTTTGCCCCAACGCTCTTCCAGCGCGGCAAAGAGGGCATCAACGGATGCTTCGTCGCCCACGTCGCAAGGAAGGACGATGTCTGACCCGACTTGCTCGGCCAGTGGCCCGACCCGTTTCAGCAGGGCCTCACCTTGATAGGAAAATGCAAGTTCTGCGCCGGCATCGGCACACGCTTTGGCAATGCCCCAAGCAATGGATTTGTCATTGGCAAGGCCCATGATCAGGCCGCGTTTTCCAGCCATAAGTGTTGAGGTCATCCTGCTTCCCTTTTCGACGAGGCCTGTACTTTTGCGCGATTTGCACCACTTTGCGAGGTGTAGGCGATTGACCTTGGGCCATCAAGCCTGTCAGGGACGTTAGGTCACAGTTGCCCTGATGCGTGAAGGCGCATACGGCGGCGGCCCTTGATAAAGAGAGTTCACGATGTCGGACCGGTCCGGACAATTTGAGGGTGATGACCCATTCGTGCTTGCCAGAACTTGGCTGGCCGAGGGGGAAGACACTGAGATTAACGACGCCAATGCGATTGCCTTGGCGACGGTGGATCATAATGGCCTGCCAAACGTGCGAATGGTCTTGCTCAAAGAGATCGAAGACGCGGCATTCGTTTTCTACACCAATTATGAGAGCCGGAAGGCCCAAGAGCTTGATCAGGCGGGCAAAGCTGCATTTGTCATGCATCATAAATCCAAGACGCGGCAAATTCGCGTGCGCGGGCTTGTGACCAAAGAAGACGGGCCACAGGCCGACGCCTACTATAAGTCACGGTCGCTCAAAAGCCGCTTGGGCGCTTGGGCCTCTGCGCAATCACAGCCTTTGGCGTCCCGTGCAAGCCTTATGGCAGAGGTTGCAAAAGTCACCGCCAAGCACGGCACAGATCCCGAACGTCCGCCTCATTGGGGCGGTTACCGCATTACACCGCTTGAAATGGAATTCTGGGCAGATGGTGCGTTTCGGTTGCATGACCGCTTTCGTTGGAGCCGCGAAACACTCGATGCAGACTGGAAGGTGGAACGCCTATGTCCATAGCGATGACAAAAAAACTGTCAGATCGAAAATTTCCCTGTCTTTTGGCATCTGTAGTCAGTAACGTATACGTGACGGGTAGCAAATCAGTAACTCATGACCTTTTGGGGAGGTCGCATGACTATTCACCAGCCGGATGAAGGCCGAGGCCTTCTGGGGCACGTAAAATGGTTCGATCCTGCAAAGGGATTCGGGTTTGTGGTTGCCGAAGGTGGCGGCCCCGATATCTTGTTGCATGCCAACGTACTTCGCAACTTTGGGCAGAGCACCGTCGCAGACGGTGCCGCGATTGAGCTGACGGTCCAAAAGACCGAACGTGGCGTACAAGCAATTGAAGTGCTGTCGGTTGAGCCGCCTGTGGCTGCGCCGGGTGCGGGATTGTCCGATCTTGCCGAAATTGATCCCGAAGTGCTGGCCAGCCGTCCGTTGGAACCGGCACGCGTGAAGTGGTTCGATAAAGGCAAGGGCTTTGGGTTCGCCAATGTCTTTGGTCAGGATGAAGATATCTTCGTGCATATAGAGGTGTTGCGGCAATCGGGCTTGGCTGATCTTGCCCCCGGTGAAGCCGTCTGTCTTCGTGTGATCGATGGCAAGCGCGGCCGGATGGCAACGGACGTCCTGTTGTGGGATGCGGCCTCTCAGCAAAGCAAAGTTGATCCCTGATGATGTTGCGGGCAGGGGCACTGACTTGTGCCCTTATCCTTTCAGCATCGGCCTCCGTGGCCGATTGCGTTGATGACCGCGTGACAGTGTTCGGCGATTGGGGGCGGGCAAACTTTACGGTGACCGTCGCCGACGAACCGCAGGAACGCTCGCAAGGGCTCATGTTTGTCGAACGCATGGGAACTTTGGAGGGGATGTTGTTTGTCTATGACCGTCCTCAACGAGCGACGTTTTGGATGCGCAATACACTCATCTCTCTCGATATGATTTTTGCGGCCAGTGACGGACGTATCACGCATATCCACCACAATGCAGAACCGCTCGACGAGACGACGATCGAAGGCGGGACGGATGTGTCATTCGTGCTTGAGATCAACGGCGGGATGGCGGGACGGCTGGGGATCGAGGAAGGCGATGTTTTGCAACATCCCAGCATCGGTGTTGACGCTGTTCGCCCATGTGAAAATTAACATCAATTAGGGGTTTTCATCCTCGCCACTCCGTTCTATTACGGCGTCGGTCCGGGGTGTAGCGCAGCCTGGTAGCGCATCTGTTTTGGGAACAGAGGGCCGGGAGTTCGAATCTCTCCACCCCGACCAACTTCTTCTTTGCATCGACGTTTGGTCTTCGAAACTGCTTGCATGCTGCGAGTCGGTTTGGAACCTGCTGCCGTTGTGGCGCCAACATGCGGCATGCGGTGTGACGTTTTGCCAGACCACCGGCGAATTGAGCTCTTAAAATTTGTTCTACTTTCCTCGAAACCACCTGCACTCTTCTGCGATTGGCGGGTTGCCGCCGGGTTAAGGTGACATTGGGGCCACGCTTCGTTTTGACGGTTGTTTCGTGGTGATGTGCGCACCTGTTTTCCACAGAAGGGCCACCAAGAACCTGTGCATAAGCGGCCTAAGTCTGCCCGTTTAAAGTGGTTTCTGTGCTGCCCGCTGTGGGCAAGTTGGTGCGCGCTTTTGAGCGAGTATTACCGCGTGAATCACTCGCCGATCCTACGGTCGGAATCGCTACGGCAGGTCAAGCGATTTAATTGTAACGGGGGCGTGAAAAGGTCGTTGACCCTCTATGCGTAGATACGGCAGGTTGTGCGGGCCGAGGGGGTCGCTACTACATCTAGTGGCTTTGAGGCGGGGCAAAACCGAACCGAGATGGAGCGCTGGAAACAGCGTAGGGCGCAAAGCTCGTACCACGTCGTTATGCTCCGGATGCCTGGTCCTCGCGGTTTATCGTCGGCGCACAAACGCGCCATTGGGGACACGACCGGCTGCAATGACAGCCAATGACTTGAGCAGGGGCCATACTATGCAAATTGCACGCGCATTCACGACCGAAGGCAAAGACGCCTACGCGGGGTTGGATTTCAAGACGACGAGCTCGGAGATTCGCAATCCGGACGGAACAATCGTCTTCAAGCTGGAAGGCTGCGAGATTCCGTCTGCGTGGAGCCAGGTCGCCTCTGACGTGATTGCGCAGAAGTATTTCCGCAAGGCAGGCGTGCCCTCTGCCGTCAAAAAAGTGAAAGAAAAGGGCGTTCCCGAGTTCCTGTGGCGGTCAGTACCCGCCAAGGACGCGACGTTTGGCGGTGAGACGAGCGCTAAGCAGGTCTTTGACCGTCTGGCCGGGGCTTGGGCGTACTGGGGCTGGAAGGGCGGCTACTTTTCCAGCGAGGCTGACGCGCAGGCATACTTTGACGAGATGCGCCATATGCTCGCCGCTCAGATGGCAGCGCCCAACAGCCCGCAGTGGTTCAACACCGGCCTGCACTGGGCCTACGGCATCGATGGTCCTGCTCAGGGCCACCACTACGTGGATCACGCGACGGGCAAGCTGACCCGCTCCACCTCTTCTTACGAGCATCCGCAGCCGCACGCTTGCTTTATTCAGGGCGTTTCGGACGATCTGGTGAACGAGGGCGGTATCATGGATCTTTGGGTGCGTGAGGCGCGCCTCTTCAAATATGGGTCTGGTACCGGCACAAACTTCAGCCACCTGCGCGGTGAGGGTGAGCCTCTGTCCGGCGGTGGTAAGTCTTCGGGCCTCATGGGCTTTCTGAAAATCGGGGACCGTGCCGCAGGCGCGATCAAATCCGGCGGCACAACACGCCGCGCGGCCAAGATGGTCATCGTCGACGCCGACCACCCCGATATCGAAGAGTTCATCCAGTGGAAGGTGCTCGAGGAGCAGAAGGTGGCCAGCATCGTCGCAGGCTCAAAGATGCACGAGCAGAAACTGAACGCGATCTTTGCGGCGATCAAAACATGGGACGGCGCCGAGGAAGATGCCTTTGATCCCAAGAAGAACGACGCGCTGAAAGCTGCGATCCGTGAGAGTAAAAAGGTCTCTATTCCTGACACTTACGTCAAACGCGTGCTGGATTACGCCCGCCAGGGACACACTAGTATCGAGTTCCCGACCTATGACACAGACTGGGATTCAGAGGCTTACAACTCTGTCTCAGGCCAGAACTCGAACAACTCTATCCGCGTCACTGACGCCTTTCTCAAGGCTGTCGAGAATGACGAGGACTGGGATCTGGTGAACCGCACTGATGGGTCGGTCGCCAAGACGGTCAAAGCCCGCGACCTGTGGGAAAAAGTTGGCCACGCGGCCTGGGCTTGCGCCGATCCGGGCATTCAGTACCACGATACCGTCAACGCGTGGCACACATGCCCCGAGGATGGCCCGATCCGTGGTTCGAACCCATGCTCTGAGTATATGTTCCTCGACAACACGGCCTGTAACCTCGCGTCTATGAACCTGCTCAACTTCTACTCAGGTGGGGAGTTTCAGGTTGAAGACTACATGCACGCGACCCGTCTCTGGACGGTGACGCTCGAGATCTCGGTTATGATGGCGCAGTTCCCATCGAAGGAGATCGCGCAGTATTCCTATGATTTCCGCACGCTGGGCCTTGGCTATGCCAACATCGGTGGTCTGCTGATGAACATGGGGCTGGGCTACGACAGCGACGAAGGCCGTGCGCTGACCGGAGCGCTGACAGCGATCATGACCGGTGTGTCTTATGCGACATCTGCCGAAATGGCGGGTGAGCTGGGGCCATTCTCCGGCTACAAGCGGAACGCCAAGCACATGCTTCGCGTCATCGCCAACCACCGCAACGCAGCCTACGGCAAGACCGACGGCTACGATGCGCTCGACGTCAAGCCAGTGGCGCTTGATCAAGCCAATTGCCCAGACGCACGGCTTGTGAAGCTGGCCGAAAAGGCGTGGGACGATGCGCTGAAGCTTGGCAAAAAGCACGGATACCGCAACGCGCAAGTTTCCGTCATCGCGCCAACCGGCACGATCGGCCTCGTGATGGATTGTGACACCACGGGGATCGAGCCTGACTTTGCGCTGGTGAAATTCAAGAAGCTCGCTGGAGGCGGCTACTTCAAAATCATCAACCAATCGGTTCCGGCAGCGCTTGATATGTTGGGGTATGGCTCTGCCCAGATTGAAGAGATCGTATCTTACGCCGTCGGTCACGGCACCATCGGCAATGCGCCGGGCATTAACCACACATCACTGATCGGCCACGGCTTTGGCCAAGCCGAACTCGACAAGATCGAAGCCGCCTTGCCAAGTGCCTTTGACATCCGCTTTGTGTTCAACCAGTGGACGCTGGGCGAGGACTTCTGCACCAAGACGCTGGGCATTCCAGCGGCCAAGCTGAACGATCCGTCGTTCGATCTGCTGCGCCATCTGGGGTACGACAGGGCTGCAATCGATGCCGCTAACGACCATGTCTGCGGCACCATGACCCTTGAGGGTGCGCCGCACCTTGAAGAGCGTCACTACCACGTCTTTGATTGTGCCAACCCATGCGGCAAGAAGGGCAAGCGCTTCCTGAGCGTGGACAGCCACATCACCATGATGGCCGCGGCGCAGTCGTTCATCTCGGGC
Organism: Flavimaricola sp.; assembly: GCA_020629175.1. GTDB lineage: Bacteria > Pseudomonadota > Alphaproteobacteria > Rhodobacterales > Rhodobacteraceae > JALZWD01. Next base: position 13,454 of record JAHDDU010000052.1, read on the forward strand.
GCGATCTCCAAAACAATCAACATGCCCAATGATGCAACAATCGAGGACTGCCAAAAGGCGTATGAGCTGAGCTGGTCCCTCGGGGTCAAAGCCAACGCACTGTACCGCGATGGCTCTAAGCTGTCGCAGCCCTTGGCCGCTGCGCTGATCGAAGATGATGATGAGGCCGCTGAAATCCTCGAAAGCGGTACGCCAAACGAGAAGGCTGCGGTTCTGGCCGAAAAGATCGTCGAGAAGATCATCATCAAAGAGGTGCGCTCGCGTGAGCGGGAGAAGATGCCGCAGCGCCGCAAGGGCTACACTCAAAAGGCCATCGTGGGTGGGCACAAGGTGTACCTCCGCACGGGTGAGTATGAAGACGGCCAGTTGGGCGAAATCTTCATCGATATGCACAAAGAAGGCGCGGGCTTCCGGGCGATGATGAACAACTTCGCCATCGCGGTCTCGGTCGGTTTGCAATACGGCGTACCACTGGAAGAGTTCGTCGATGCGTTCACATTCACCAAATTCGAGCCAGCGGGCATGGTGCAAGGCAACGACAGCATCAAGCAGGCGACGTCGATCCTTGATTACATCTTCCGTGAGTTGGCGGTGTCCTATCTGGACCGTACCGATCTTGCGCATGTGAAACCTGAGGGCGCGTCGTTCGACGACGTGGGCCGGGGCGAGGAAGAGGGCGCGTCCAACGTGCGCGAGCCGTCAGAAGCCGCCGCAACCAAGTCTCTCGAAGTGCTCAAGCAGATCAGCTCGACCGGCTACCTGCGCAAGCGCGTCCCGCAAGAGCTTGTGGTTCTGCAAGGCGGTGTCGGTGCCGTGGCGCTTGAAGGCGGTGCTGATCCTGTCGCGGTGCTGGAGACACTCGTGCCGGAAGTCACGGCTACGACCGAGACGTCCACGGCCGCCGTCACAACCAGCCTCAGCGCGCGGGATAAGGCCAAGATGCAGGGTTACGAGGGTGATCCTTGTGGCGAATGCGGGAATTACACGCTGGTGCGCAATGGCACCTGCATGAAGTGCAACACATGTGGAGGGACATCCGG
>JAHDDU010000052.1:14593-20182 GCA_020629175.1 Flavimaricola sp.
CGCTGGTGCGCAATGGCACCTGCATGAAGTGCAACACATGTGGAGGGACATCCGGGTGTAGTTGATCACATGAGTTTCCGGGGCGGATGCGTTCGCCCATGGGATGCGGGTCGGGCCGCAGGCAAAAAACATTGAGCGGTAAACTACTGAGCCCGATCAGCGAAACTCTACAGGGCCCCTCCGGGGGCCCTTTTTTCATGTGAATTGAAAGAGGGTATTGGGATTATTGACCAGAACGTGCTGGGTCTGATTAGTGTCGGCGAGACTTAGAAACTGGTTCAGCAGATCACCAGCATCCGGCAAAGCGGCATCGGCGAGCATCAAATGCGGCCAATCGCTGCCCCAAAGACAGCGCTCTGGATTGGCCCGCAGCAGGGCCTCGACGAAAGGTGCTGCGCGGTCGAACGGTGCCGGGCAAAGCCGGTAGAGTGCTGACAGTTTCACATAGACATGCCCTTCGGCGACAAGCCTTAGCAAACACTGAAATCCTGGATCATCCACGCCAAGAGACAAATCTGGCCAGCCCACATGGTCAATCACAAGCGGCACTGGCAAGGCACGAACATCGTCGGCGAGTTCCATCATGTGCTGATGTGTGTGCAAGAGCATCTGAATGTGCATGTCCCGCGCGGCCAGCCTCGGCGCCATCGCGCGCGCGCCGTCCCACGATAAAATCCCGCCGTGGACGTAGTTCAGCCGCACAGCACAGGTGTTTGCGGCAGCGAGAGTGTCGAGCGTCTTGTCATTTACATCATCCCGCACCAAACACACGGCGCGCGCCACATCCGGGCCCAGCGCGCGGACCGCATCTAGGGTGATGCTGTTATCGGCGCCATACAGGATGGAGTGCACGATCACTGTGCGAGCAAACCCCAATTTCTGCATCTGGTCCCGACACTGGGCGAGCCAATCAGCCATTGAGCCGGGGGCGGGGTCCTCAACCCGCCCGTCCCAAAGCGCGTAGTCATCGCCGACCATGTGGATATGGGCGTCGCAGGCCCCCTCTGGGAGAGGCCGGAGCGGTGGTTCAGGAGAGCGTGTCGGGGGCAGGGCTATGGGATGTGTCATGCCCCGGCCTAACACAGGTTAGAGCGTCAGAAAAAGATGATCTCGTCTGTGGGCATCGACCCAAGCCGCGCGGAGCGCACGCGTTCGGACGTGGCGCCGTAGCGGTAAGTCAGCCGCCTGCGAAAATGCTGACGAAACAGAAACTGATCTGGTGCTGCGACATAGCGCGGCGCGGGTGGGCGTTTGCGTTTTCGAACGGGGCCCACCTGAGGGCGGCCTCTTTGACTTAGATTCATTTGTGGCTCTTGGCTTTTCATTGGTACCATTTGGGAAGGCCATTCTTTCTTGGCATTTGATCGCACCTGCGTCACCGCGATGTGCGCTGACGCCTATTTATGCGCCAAACCATGCCCGATTGCGTATGCCGCCTCGGCGGCAACTGGCCCGCTTTGGCGAAACTCTGCCGTGTCTTGCCTCTATACATTGGTGGGCCAAGCCTTTAGGGGCGGTGCAACTCAGCAAAGAAGAGACCCCCGTGAAACACTCCATCGCCACCGCGCTTGAGCAGCGCGGCTACACAACGTTGACACCTGTGCAAGAGGCCGTGACGCAACCCGAAGTCCAGGGCCGCGACATGCTGGTCTCGGCCCAGACTGGGTCTGGCAAGACTGTCGGCTTCGGGATCGCGCTTGCCCCAACGCTTCTGGGAGAGGCCGATGAGTTTGAGCAGGCCGCAGCCCCGCTGGCACTCGTCATTGCGCCCACGCGTGAGTTGGCGATGCAGGTGCGGCGCGAATTGACGTGGCTCTATGCCGAAGCGGGGGCCATCATGGCGTCTTGCGTCGGTGGCATGGACAGCCGGGATGAGCGGCGGGCGCTGGCGCGGGGTGCGCATATCGTTGTGGCCACCCCTGGGCGTTTGCGCGACCATATCATGCGGGGGAACATTGACCTGACCGCAATCCGGGCCGTGGTGTTGGATGAGGCCGACGAAATGCTCGATTTGGGGTTTCGGGAGGATTTGGAGTTCATCCTTGGAGAAACGCCAGAGACGCGCCAAACGCTGCTCTTCTCGGCCACGGTCCCGCGCGCGATTGAAACGCTTGCCCGGACGTATCAGCAAGACGCCCTGCGGATTGTGACGCAGACCGGCGCCAGCCAGCATGCTGACATCGACTACCGCGCAATGACGGTCAACGCCCGTGATGTTGAAAACGCAATGATCAACGTTCTGCGGTTTTACGAAGCGCCCAGCGCCATCGTCTTTTGCAACACACGGGCCATGGTCGCCCGGATGGCCACACGGCTGACAAACCGGGGCTTCTCGGTCGTTTCGCTGTCTGGAGAGCTTAGCCAGTCCGAGCGGAGCCATGCATTGCAGGCGATGCGTGACGGGCGGGCGCGGGTCTGTGTGGCCACCGATGTAGCAGCGCGCGGGATTGATTTGCCAAACCTTGAACTGGTGATCCATGCCGAATTGCCAAGCAATCATGAGACATTGCTACACCGGTCAGGCCGCACAGGCCGGGCAGGGCGCAAGGGTGTTTCTGCGTTGATCGTGCCCCCTGTCGCGCGCAAGAAGGCAGAGCGCATTCTCAAGTTTGCCAAACTTACGGCCGAGTGGGGCGATGCGCCGTCCGCCGAAGAGGTCAACGCACGGGACGAGGAGCGGCTCTTGGCGGATCCGACCTGGGACACACCTGCACTAGACAATGAGGTGAGCGGTGCCAAGCTGTTGGAGGAACGGTTCAGCCACGCGCAATTGGCGCTGGCATATCTGCGCCTTAACCGCGAGCGTCGCACAGCCCCTGAAGAGTTGTTGCCCTCCAACCAGAAAGGCGCGCCGGAAAAGCGCCCACCTTTTGGTCCCAGCATCTGGTTCTCGGTCAGCCAGCCCATCGAAGCACGGCGTCTGATGCCGATGATCTGCAAAGCGGGCGGGATCAGCCGTGATGAGATTGGCGCGATCCGCACGCAGGACGGGATGTCCTATGTTGAAATCAAGCAAGCGAGCGTCGAAGGCTTCCTGACGGCCTTGGACGGCCGGATGGAAGTTGACACGGGTGCCACTCTGGAACAACTGGCTGAACCGCCCGTCATCCAACCGCGCGAACGTAAACCGCGCCCGGACCGCAAGTTTGATGACCGCAAACCAGAGGGCCGCAAGCCCCGGCGGGACAAACCTGAGTTTGACCGTCCCCGTGATGACAAGCGACCCGCGCCCAAAGGTGGCAAGCCGAAGGGCGAACGTCCGAAATCCAAACGCGAACAACTGGCAGAGGGGAAGCACGAAGGGGCAGTGACAGGCTTTAAGAAACGTGAGAAGCCGGCTTCAAAGCCTCGCAAACCGAAGAACGCTGCTGATCCCGGCGCGAGCCTGCGCAAGCCAAGCAAGAGCAAGGCTTTGGCTCCGAAAGTTGGCAAACCCAACAGCAAGAAGAACAAGGCCCGTCGTGCGGCGGCGGAAGCTGGGAAAAGAGCAGGCGGTACCGCGCCACCAACGCGAAAGCCCTAGCGCATCACCCACAGGCCGATGGCCGATATGGTAATCGCGCAAGTGATGTCGCCCGAGGTGATCATTGCCTTGATCTCGTCCAAGGTGAAAGCGGCCGTTTGCATGTCCTGTTCAGTCTGGTCGAGGGTGATTTTGCCAGCGCTGAGATCGGTCGCCAGAAAAAGATCGCAGGCCTGATCCACCAGCGCAGGTGCTTCATGTAGCCGGGCCATATGTTCCCACGTCGCGGCGACAAAGCCTGTTTCTTCGCGAAGCTCTCGCGCAGCGGCATCTGCCGTTCCTTGTGCATCACTATGCTCGGCGCCGCCTTGTGGAATTTCCCACATCCTGCGACGCACTGGATATCGGTATTGCTCCACCAGTTGGATACGCCCATCAGAATGTACGGGCAGGATTGCCGCAAAGTCCGGCTTCACGACATAGCCATAGAGCCCCGCGCTGCCATCCGGCAATTCAGTCACGTCCTCTTTGACGTGCATCCATTTGTTTTGATAAACTATTTTACTCTTCGTCTGTTTGATCATTCGGCCCTCCAGCATGTGCGACACTGGAGGAACGGGGTTGTCACCACAAGGGACGAAAGGCGCTACACGCCGACATCCGGCGCGGGAACCAGGGCGACACCGTTGATCACCCAGCCGTCTGGCCCCTCGATCATCACGTAGTCGAGCACATGCCGGTCGCCGTTGGCATCGCGCAACGTCAGCCTTTGTACCAGAAACGGCCCTTCTTGCCGCTGCTCGGTGAACTGCACGTCGGCATTGTCCCAGACCATCGGATAACCGCGCTGGACCATCATCGCAAAATTGTCTGGCCCCCGAAACATCGATTGGATCATCGGGCTGGCATAGGTCCACGCCTCGGCAATGTCGCGGTTGTTAAAGGCATCAAGCTGCTTTTGGATCGTTTCTTCCGGCCCGCCTGCCGTCGTTTGCGCCAATGCCCCAAGTCCCGCCAAGGCCCAAACAAGGGCTGCAATTGCGAAAAGTCTCATATCCTGTCCTCCCATTGCTTCAGTATATACGGGCAGAGCCTCGTTTCAGTTTCAAATCTGCTTGAGCATTTACGGTGAACCTGCGACGCAAAGGTATGTTGGCATCCCGATCCCTTTACACCTTGTCCGCGCTCGTCGTGTTTGGCGTGACCTGTATCGTCGTTGGCGACACGGCGGGCAAAGCCCTGGTACAGGACGGGACAGCGCCAATTTTTGTGGCGTGGACACGGTTTGCGCTGGCAGCGCTTCTGTTATTGCCGTTTTGCGGCCTGTCGCAGGCAGAAGTCCCGATGCTCGCCAGCCCGCGCCTGATTTTGCGGGCACTCTTTATCGTGGGCGGTATCTCCAGCATCCTAACAGCGCTTCAGACGGAACAGATCGCGAATGTCTTCGGTGCATTCTTCATCGGCCCGATCGTGGCCTTTGCCCTCGGAGCGCTGCTCTTGGGAGAAGTCGTAACCAAGGCACGAGCAGTGCTCTTGTTTTGTGGTTTTTCGGGGGTGCTCCTCGTCGTCAAGCCCGGCTTCGGAATGACGGCAGGGTTGGGTTTGGCCGTCTTGGCGGGCTGTTTCTACGGCTGCTATCTTGTCGCGACGCGTTGGCTTGCGGGGGCCTATCGGCCCCGGTTCCTGCTGTTTTCACAACTGCTCGTCGGTGCGATTTGCCTTGCCCCCTTTGGCCTTGGTGCGATGCCAGATAGTTTCACGTTCTGGTCCGTTGGATTGCTCACCCTCAGCGCCGTTGGCTCCGCCGTCGGAAACTTTTTGCTGGTCATGGTCAGCCGCGTGATGCCTGCGGGCCTTGTCGCACCGCTGATCTACAGCCAGCTGATTTCAGCGACGTTGCTCGGCCTCGTGGTCTTCGGCGATGTGCCTGACGCTCTAGGACTCATCGGTTTGGCAATCATTCTCATGAGCGGAATGGGATCCATCGTCTTTGCGGATCGCAAAGGCTAGTTGTTCAACGCTCCGGTGATAAGAGGTGGTGCTGTTGGGGAGGATTGAACTCCCGACCTCTCCCTTACCAAGGGAGTGCTCTACCACTGAGCTACAACAGCATTGGCGGCCTTTTA
>JAHDDU010000083.1 GCA_020629175.1 Flavimaricola sp.
CCATGAGGCCCTTGTCCTTTGTTGCGCGCCTCACAGTTAGTCACTCGGGCAGCGCGCCGCAATCCCCTGTCCGCTGCCGCCGGGTCAATCTTGACGTTAACGTCAACTTACCCAAAGCTGGGGGTCGTGATCCAAGAGGTGGGCTAATGTACCCTGTAGTTCGACTGGCCAAAGAGATGATCCTGCACCGCCACGCGGGAGATTTGGATGTCATGGGTGTGCATGTGTCGCATCATCGCTGCTGGCCGCAGGACATTGATGTCTTTATCGAGATGAACAATGGCCGCATCCTGACCATTCTCGATTTGGGACGGACGGTACTTGCCAAGCGTGTTGGCTTGCTCAAGGCACTGAAGGAAAAACGCTGGGGCCTGACGATGGCGGGTGTCTCAGTCCGCTACCGGCGCCGCATCAAACCTTTTGTAAAGTTTCGCATGGTGAGCCGCGCGATTGGCTGGGATGAGCGGTTCTTTTACCTCGATCAATCCATCTGGATTGGCGAGCATTGCGCGGCCCAAGCGCTCTACCGCTCTGCTGTCACAGACAGAAACGGCATTGTCCCCCCTTCCCGGATTTTTGAGCATATCGGCCACAACGGGATCAGCCCGCCCCTGCCTGATTGGGTTCAGAATTGGATTGATGCGGATGCAACGCGGATTTGGCCGCCTGAAGAGGACGGTCTAGGCCAAGGCCGCTAGACCCCGTGCTATGTCCTGGGCCAGGGCGTTGGCATCAACACCCGACCGCACAGCCATAAAGCGCAGCCCCGTAAGATCGGATTGATAGCGGCGGGCCAGTGCCGAGGGGTCGTGATGCCCTGCAATCTGTCCCGCGCGCTGCGCTTGGGCAAAGAGGGTCTGGAACTCTTGCTCTGCTTCATCAAGATAGGTTTGCGCCTTGGCCCCTAACGGGCCCTGGGTGGCGCTGAGTTCGAGCAGCGTTTTTGCCAGCATGCAGGCCTGCGGCAGCGCTGTATCGCCCGAAATTGTGGCCGCGGGCAGTGCTTGAAGCGCCCCCAGTGGTCCAAGCTCTTTGGCAAGGGCCTTAACCCGCGCCTGGCTTTCCTGCGCGTAGTGATCCAGCGCCAGACCGTAAAGCGCCTCTTTGGAGCCAAATGCCGCGTAAAAGCTCCCCGGTCGCATATCGAGGCCTTTTTCGAGATCCTTCATCGATGTTCCCGCCCACCCCTTGGTCCAAAACAGGTCACGGGCGCGCAGGATCAGGTCTGCTTTGTCATAGGTTGCCGGCCGCGGCATGAGGCGTCTCACGAATTGTTGAACGATCGCTCAACTATATACTTGAACGATCACTCAATAAAGAGCAAAAGAAAGATCATATCGCCATTTTTTGAAGGAGAGACATGATGACGACCTTCCCATCCCATGATCTGGAGACCGCACCAGAAGGGTCAAAGCCCTTGCTTGAAAAATCGCAAGCTGCATTTGGACGGCTTCCAGGCTTGCACAAAGTGATGGCCGAGAGCCCTCAGGTTCTGGAAGGATATCAGGTCCTCCATAAACTGTTTACGGAAACCGCCTTTGACGCAGAGGAAATGACAGTCGTCTGGCAGACGATCAACGTGGAACATGAGTGTCACTACTGCGTGCCTGCGCACACCGGCATCGCCAAGATGATGAAGGTGTCGGGTGACATCAGCGACGCATTGCGCAACGAGACGCCTCTCCCCACCGATAAACTTGAAGCACTGCGGACGTTTACTTTGCAGATGTTGCGCCAGCGCGGAAATGTGACCGAGGAACAGATGCAAGCCTTCTTTGACGCGGGATATTCGCATCGTGCCGTTCTCGACGTAGTCCTCGGGCTCGCGCAGAAAACCATGTCAAACTACATCAATCATGTCGCCGAAACTCCGCTTGATGCGCCGGTTCAACCTTTGGCATGGACGCGCACCGGACCACCTGTTGCCGCCTAAATCTACTGCCCTGCCGCCCAAGTGACGGGACGGCAGGGCATGAAACCCAAACAGGCCATTGCCACAGGCCGCTTTTGACGCTTTGCTCCTGCCAAATGGGAGGGGCAAAATGGCCACCACACAAAAACAGCGTATTCGCGGTTGGATGATGTTCGACTGGGCGCAACAGCCGTTCTACACGCTGGGGCTGACCTTTGTATTTGGGCCATATTTTGCCGCTGTCGCCACCGAAATGTTCATGTCCGGTGGCATGGCTGAGGATGCCGCCGATGCACAGGCGCAGTGGATCTGGTCACTTGGGCAAACGATTGCGGGGCTGTTTATCGCGATCAGCGCGCCGCTGCTGGGTTCGTTCGCGGATAATTCAGGCCGCAAGATCCCCTGGATCGCCTTTTTCTCAGTCATTTATGTTGTGGCAACATGGTCCCTTTGGGGGCTGACGCCGGACGGCGCGAACCTGTTTTTGATGCTGGTGGTGTTTTACGTGGGCTTCATCGCCTCGGAATCCGCGCTGAATTTCACCAACGCGATACTGCCATCGCTGGGCACGGATAAGGAGGTGGGGCGGATTTCCGGCTCGGGCGCTGCTCTGGGCTACTGGGGTGGGGTGTTGTCGCTGTTCATCATGTTGCTGCTGTTTGTTGATGATGCAGAGACCGGGCTCACTTTCGCGGGCATTCCACCCATCTTTGGGCTCGACGCTGAGACGCGCGAGGGCACGCGTGCGGTCGGACCGTTCATCGCGATTTGGTACATTATCTTTGCGATCCCGTTCTTCTTGTGGGTCCGGGATACGCCTGTCGCAGCGAAACAGAAGACGACGCTCGCGACCGCCTGGTCAGAATTGAAAGAGACCTTGCGAGAAGTGGTGAAGCGCCGGAGCCTGTTTAACTTTCTCGTCGGCTCCATGTTTTATCGGGACGCGTTGAACGCGCTCTATGCCTTCGGCGGTGTCTACGCGACCCTCGTGCTGGGGTGGAGCATCACAAACATCGGCGTTTTTGGTATCATCAGTGCGATCACCGCGGCGATTGTTACATTTCTGGCCGGTCGCGCAGATCAGCGATTTGGACCGAAGCCCGTGATCAAGACGGCCATCTTCGTTCTGCTGGTCGTCAGCACCCTGATCGTATTGATGAACCGCGAAACGGTGCTGTTCATCCCGATTGCCGAAGGGTCGCAGTTGCCCGACATCATCTTTTTTGTTTGCGGCGCCTGCATCGGTGGCGCAGGCGGGGCTCTCTATTC
>JAHDDU010000084.1 GCA_020629175.1 Flavimaricola sp.
TCAAAACGATCCGAACGCCCGTTCCGAAAGGAGAAAACGACAATGCTAAAGAACATTCTCACTGGCATGATTTTGGCGATGACCCCGCTCGGTGTTGCTGCACATTCCAGCTCAGAGGCGACAACGCCTGCCGATGGTGCAACCGTCGCAGAAGTCTCCGAGCTTTCGATGCGGTTCGACGCTCCGATGCGGATCATCTCTGTCACACTGACAGCGTCCGGTCGCGACGTCGAAATTGAACGCGCAACGGGGATGGACCCGACAAACGAATTCCGCGCAATGCCCGTGGATAACCTTGCGCCAGGCAGCTACCAATTTGATTGGCGCGGCATGGCGGCAGATGGCCACCCAATGCAGGGCAGCTTTTCATTCACGGTTTCTGAGTGATCGGACTCGCCCCCGTCGACGGCCTTGCCGTTCTGGCCGTCGTCGCCAAAGCAATCGGATATGGCACTACGCTTTTGGCCATGGGGGGCGTTCTCTTCACACTTGCCTTTGCAACGCGCGCTGATGCCTCCGTCCTGCGTCTCGCAAAACGCCTCGCAGTTGGGGCGGCGCTTTTCGGGCTCGCGGTGCTGGCACTGCGTTTTGGCATCCGGGCCGCGCGGATATCCGGGATGGGTTTTGAGGGTGCGACCGATCCCTTGATGCTCGGCTTCGTGTGGGACAGCCCACTTGGCACAGCCGCGCTTTGGCGCGGAGGGGGGGAGCTTGCAGTTTTGGCGCTCTTGATCCCTGGTATCGGGCGCTGGATCGCTTTGGCAGGCTGCTGTGCCATCGCGTTCTCATTTGCGCAGGTGGGACACACGTTGGGCGAGCCCCGAGCAACGCTCACCGTTCTGATTGTCCTTCATTTGTTGGCGGCTGCTTTTTGGGTTGGCGCTCTCTTGCCATTACGCAGAGCGGCCCGGTCACCGGAAGGAGCGGATTTGCTACACAGCTTTGGCCAGATTGCCGGCTACGGGGTTGCCATGCTGATTGTCGCAGGCGCAACGCTCGCATGGTTGCTTTCGGGCTCCTTGTTGGCCCTATTTGGAACTGCGTATGGCGTTGGGCTCTTGATCAAAATCGGGATTGTTGGGGCCCTTTTAGGCTTGGCCGCGTTGAACAAGATAAAATTTGTGCCAGCGTTGCGCGAGCAAAACCTAAGCGCAGTTCATGCCCTACGACGGTCGATTTCGCTCGAAATCACGGCAATTGTTCTGATCTTGCTTGCAACGGCAACCCTCACCACTGTGACGACACCACCCACAAACCTCTAAAGGATTAGCCCCGCGCCTTGTCGAGAAGCTCCAGCAGCTCAGTGAATTTGGTCCGCTGATCTTCGCGGTCGCCGGAGGCGAGTGCGTCCTCAATGCAATGCGATGCATGATCATCAATCACGAGCTTTTCAACACCCTTGAGCGCCGCTCGAACCGCCGCAATCTGCGTCAAGACATCAACGCAATAACGATCCTCTTCTACCATCCGCGCAATCCCGCGGACTTGGCCCTCAAGGCGTTTTAGACGTTTCAAAGTAGCTTCGCGGTTTTCGTGCATGGATCCCTTTTCGCATGCTGCCAAATAAGGTGTCGAGTAGTTGTAGATCGAATATTCATACTCTTGAAATAATACCCTATGGGGGTATATATGGCAATGACACAGCATCACGACGGAGACACCCATGCCGAAAGACACCCGCGATGCCGCCGACGTGAAATCACGCCCGGCTGACGCAGCTGTCGGTAAAACGGCAGTGCTGTTCCGAATGGCCTTGCCAGACCATCTGTGCCCATCCGGACAAAAGGCACGCTGGCTTTTGGAGCGACAGGGATATCAGGTGGATGACCGGCTCTTTCGAACGAGGGACGAAGTTGATGCCTTCAAGGCTGAGCATGACGTCAAAACAACACCGCAGGTATGGATCGAAGGCGACCGCGTTGGTGGCTACACTGACCTGCGAGAGAAGCTGACAGGCTGGGATCCCAAAGCAACCACATACCGGCCCGTCATTTACTTGTTCGCTGTCGCAGCACTCACAGCGGTAGCCCTCTCCATCGGCTTTCTCGGCGCGATCACTTGGCAGACGCTGGGATGGTTCGTCTCGATCTCAATGATCCTTCTGGGGATGCAAAAGCTGCGGGACATCGAAAGCTTCACCACGATGTTTCTCAACTACGATCTGCTCGCGCGGAAATGGGTGCCGTACGCCTATGTGTATCCCTTTGTGGAAACTGGCGCAGGCATCCTGATGACCGGAATGATGTTGACCTGGCTCTCTGCACCCGCTGCTCTCTTCATCGCGAGCATCGGTGCCGTCAGCGTGTTCAAAGCGGTCTACATCGAAAAACGCGAACTCAAATGTGCCTGCGTGGGTGGCAATTCGAATGTGCCGCTTGGCTTCGTCAGCCTCACAGAAAACCTCATGATGGTTGGAATGGCACTGGTAATGCTCTGGCTGATGATCTGATCAAGCCTTACCACTTCCATAAAGCGGCCGGGCAGCTTGCTTCAGTTTTTTGATGTGGAGCGACGCATAACTTCACCTTTCCCGCCTTGCTAAGCCTTTGATTTTTTGACGAACGAGTCTTGGCTGACGCGTAAGGTTTACCTTTTGCGAAACAAAGTCCTTCCATTTGATCTCAATTCAAATCACGGACCCATATTCAAAGTTCGGCAGGCTGATAACGCCA